>JAEUVZ010000072.1 GCA_016786665.1 Flavipsychrobacter sp. | reverse complement strand
CCTTTCTTGTTGAAGTCTCCCGCATAGATAAGAATCAACTTACCTGTATCGAAATACTTTTTGAGCGCAGCGTTGATATCCGCCAGTTTCAGGGCTTTGGCTTTGGTTTCCATATCGGAGTAATAAGTCAGGTCTTTGCCATCGTACATGTAACTATTGAGCATGTTGATGATAGCCCCGTTATTGTCCAGGCTCGCCTTACGTGTAGTGAGCCAGCTTTGGAGAGATGATTTCCACTCGTCTTCGGTAAACCCGTTAGCAATAGCTTTTTTAATCTCCTCATCGAGCGCCGTATTCAGCTTATCCTTGAACTGAGGATTGAAAATTGCGTAGACACCAATAGCGCCTGATGGATACTTGTAGTCAGCCTGGTAATAAGAACCCGCGCCATAGCTCATACCTTCTGCTTCGCGCAGGCGATTGGGGATACGCGAGGAAAGGAACGCGCCGCCACCCAACATTTCGTTCGCCATCATGAGCGGAAGAAAATCGGGGTCTTTCTGGGTGAGGTTGATATTGATACCTCCCATGAGTGTAGCATTGGCCTTATCGTCAATCTGTACGGTTTCGATAGTGCCCTTGTTGTCGAAATACTTTTCGGCTATCTCTTTGTATGGCTTTTTAGAATTCCATTTGCCCAAAGACTTATCGAAGTACGCCTTCATTTCGTTGGCATCGATAGCGCCTACGAAAGATACATAACCGTTGTTGGCACCATAGAAATCGTTGTAGAAAGACTTAATATCCGCAACTGTTACTTTTTTGATGTCTTCCAAACGCTCTGCAGACGTAGGTGAATAGAGCGGGTGGTTTTTAGGGTAGTGATTCAACTTGCTTGTGAGCGTTTCGCTGGCAACATTACCGGGGTCGGATATATAGGCTTCGAGGTCCGCCTTGGCATCGAGCTGCAGCTTATCGAACTCCTTTACATCGAATACCGGATTGAGCAACATATCTTCCAACATAGCCATCGCCGCGGCAAGATGTTCTTTATCGGTACTAATAGACGCATAGAGCGTAGTAGCTCCACCATAGAAATTGATGGATGTTTTTATTTTATCGAGTTCATCCGCTATCTGCTGACGGCTGCGTGTTTTGGTACCGTACTTCAGCATGCGGGATGTGAGGTAGGCGATATTGTCCTTTCCGGAGAGTGACTGTTCGTCACCCATTTTGAACATGAAAGTACCCTGTATCTTATCGTTTTTGGTGGGCTTTTTCAGCAGTGCGTACTTCATGCCATTTGACAGGCTGCCGTAAACAGTTTTGGCTTTTATATTGGCAATAGACACCTCGAAAGTCTCCGTTTGCTCCTTTACTTCTTTCCCCTTATAGTTGGCAGTGAGCGCATTTATATCGGGCGTGTTGGCTACAATAGCCCTGTCCGGGTTCTTATCGGGCGTGAAAATACCCACAGTACGATTGCTGGCTTTGTAATACCTCTTAGCAACGTCCTGCACATCCTTCAGTGAAAGCTTTTCCAGGCGATCGCGGTAGATGAACCATAACCTATAATTACCGCCACCGATGATCTCGGTAAGCCCTACCGCAAAGCCAATTGTATTGTTGCTTTGGTCTTCTACCGCCTTCTTCAACGAATTCTTCGCACGCGTCAGCTGCTCCTCCGTGATAGTCATGGAACCAATCTTGTCCATTTCAGCTGTCATTGCAGCACGAGCATCGGCCAGGCTTTTGTCGTTAGGAACCTCGCAATTGAAATATGTGAAACCCGGATGGTATAATGGCATGGCATATCCGTATACTTTGGTTGCCTTCTTTGTTTCAATAAGCGCCTTGTACAAAACACCAGAAGGCTCGTTGGTGAGTATCTCGATAAGGGCATCGTTGGCTACATAGTCTTCAGACGCAAATGCAGGCGTATGGTAACCCATACCGATATACTGGATGTCGCCATTGCGCTTTAACTCCACGAAACGCTCCCCGTCCTGAGCCGGCTCAACGGTATAGTCGGGCACCAATACCCTTGCAGGCTTGGGGATAGCGCTAAAATACTGACCTATCCACTCCAGCGTTTTCGCATTATCGAACTTACCAGCTATTACGAGCGTGGCATTATCGGGCTGGTAATACTTTTTGTAGAATGCCCGCAGGCTTTCGGCTGGTACCTTTTCAATATCCTCTTTGCTGCCAATAGTGGACTTGCCGTAATTGTGCCAGAGGTACATGGTAGAAAGAATACGCTCCTGGAGAATTCCTCCCGGGTCGTTCTCGCCTGACTCGAACTCGTTCCTTACCACAGAAAACTCTTTGCTGAGGTCTTCCTGTGAGATGCGGGAATTTACCATACGGTCGGCCTCCATATCTAGCGCCCACTTAAGGTTCTCATCGGAAGCAGGGAGAATCTCGTAATAATTGGTGCGGTCGTACCAAGTAGTACCATTGGCCATCGCTCCTTTATCGGCGATTATCTTCTTGATGTCCGTGAGACGCTGCGTGCCTTTGAACAACATGTGCTCCAGCAAGTGCGCCATACCCGTTTCGCCATACCCCTCGTGACGAGAGCCTACGTTGTAGACGATATTTACCAGTACATTATTGACTGTAGCGTCGGGGATAAGCAAAATCTTTAATCCATTTGACGGAAGGCGATACTCACTAATGTTCTCGACCTTAGTGACGAATTCGGGTTTGGCGGACTGGGCTAATGCCACGACAGCATTGCCGAGCATAGCCAGCGCGAGGAGACTACGTTTCATACTCTTTTGTTTGAGAAAGTTTGGAATGACAAAGATATATCGGAATAAGTGACCAATAGTTACAGAAAACGATAAAAAACCGGAATATTTAGGTGCGGATGAGTTTGCCGGCGGGGCATATACTAGCGGAATAGGGAAATTTGAGTAGGTTTGCACTCTTTCACCTCGGAAAAACGAAAGGAACGACCAAGAAATGGCATTGCTGGGCAACCTGATAGCACGCTCTCTACGAATAAGAAAACAGTTTAAACTGTCTGTGGCCAGCCCTCAGACCTACCAACGGCATACCCTTCGCCAACTGATGGAACGAGGCCAATATACCGCCTTCGGAAAACATTATGGATTTGGCGATATGCTGAGCCAGGAAGTAGACCTGGTAGCCGCCTTTCAAAAAGCCGTGCCCGCCTTCACCTACAACGAGATGTATGAGCAATGGTGGCACCGCGCACAAAAGGGCGAGGAAAACGTGAGCTGGCCCGGCAAAGTGAAATACTTCGCCCTAAGCTCGGGCACCTCAGAAAGCGCCAGCAAACATATACCTGTAACCCAGGATATGATAAAAAGCATCAAGAAAGTAGGCTTCAAACAACTCTACAGTATGACGGAATTCCCCATACCGAGCCGGAGTTTTGAAAAGGGTATACTGATGCTGGGCGGGACTACTACCCTATTTGAAAAAGGAGACTACTACGAGGGAGACATGAGCGGCATCAGCGCGAAGAACATGCCGAAATGGATGTCGTCGCTGTTTTATAAGCCTGGCCAGAAGATATCTAAAAGGCAGAAGTGGGAGGACCGCATAAAACTAATAGTACGTAAAGCACCGGAATGGGATGTTGCCACAGTATGCGGAGTACCCGCCTGGGTGCAAATTGTATTTGAAGAGATAATAAAATATCATAAAGTAAAGCATATACACGAGATATGGCCTAACCTCAGTATCTATATACATGGCGGCGTTGCCTTTGAGCCGTACCGGGACAGTTTTAAACGGCTGCTGGGCAAACCAATTACCTTTATTGAAACATATATGGCATCAGAAGGTTCGTTCGGGTTTACGACCCGCCCGAACGCTGAAGGGATAAAACTGGTGCTGAACGTGGGTATCTTCTTTGAATTTGTTCCTTTTACAGAAGCGAACTTTGATGAAGACGGCAATCCCCGACCGAACCCTAAAACCCTGACTATATGGGAAGTAAATGAGCATACAGAATATGCAGTGATGATCAGCACCTGCTCGGGGGCATGGCGGTATATAATAGGAGACGTGGTCCGGTTTACCAACGCACAGGAACACGAGATAATAATAGTAGGCCGCACCAAGCAATTCCTAAGCCTGTGTGGAGAGCATATGTCGGTAGACAATATGAACAAGGCGATAGACGTAGCCTCCCAAAAACTAGGCATTACGGTACGAGAATTTGCCGTTGCCGGCTTTAAACACAATAACCTTTTTGCCCACAGATGGTATGTAGGCTGTGACGACGCCTGCGATGCCGCCCAAATGAAGGAAGTAATAGACCATACCCTCTGTGAAATAAATGATGACTATGAAGTGGAGCGCACATCGGCACTGAAAGAAGTATTTGTAGAGGTGCTACCGAGCAAAGTGTTCTACGACTACATGCGCTCCATAGGCAAAGAGGGAGGGATGAATAAATTCCCCAGGGTGCTAAAAGGTGTGCAACTGGCGAACTTTGAGCAGTACCTGTCTGAAAACGGGATAAAGAGCGCCAGTTCGGCGTAAGTAACGCGGGGTTTTGTACCTTAGAGTACGAATACCGGCATATGTATCAAACACTACTCGTTCTTGCACTAATGGTATGCGTATCCGCGCAGGCCCAGCCGAAGAAAAAGCCTGCAGCTAAGCCTAAGAAAACCACTACAAGCAAATCCCATATAAAGCCACTGGAAGTGACCCCTCTGCAGCGTGGCATGATACCCAAAGGCCTACTGTATGAAGGCAACGTGAAAAACGCCGTACGCTGGACCGACAAAACAGGGGAAAACATAGTAGTGACCACTGAAACCGGGGAATATGAGACCAAAAAATCGATGACCGGGGACGGATACAGCGCGCAACTATTTGCTTACCACTACTACATAAGAGGAGGAAAAGTAGAAGCAAGCTGGAAAGTGACCGACCGCATAGTGGACTGCCCGCTGGATATACAAGTACACTTTATAAAGAACAGCTTTAACATTACAGACCTGGACCATGATGGCATAGCCGAAGTATGGCTGATGTATAAGACCGGTTGCCACGGCGATGTGAGCCCCTGCGATATGAAAATAATCATGTATGAGGGAGGGAAGAAACATGCGATAAGAGGTACCAACAAAGTGAAGCTATCGGAAAAGGAAGTGTATGGCGGGGCGTATACGCCCGACGAAGCCTTTAAGAAAGCGCCCAAGCCTATACAGGAATATGCCCGGAAACTGTGGGCCAAGAATGAGCTGGAGGAATGGCGTGATGACTAACCGATACCCCCATTATCCTATTGCCTGTGCCTAACGAAGAGATGATTTCTATTTACTGACTTAAAGTAACCTATTCCGCCAGTAGCGTTAAACATTCCTGTTTTAGCAATTCCGCATCTATGGGCACCACCCCTACTTTCTCGCAGACGAGGCCGCCGGCGATGTTGGAGATTTGGGCCATGAGTGCGGCATCTTTGGTGGCGGCATACACGAGGGACGCGGTGGCGATGACGGTATCGCCCGCGCCGGAAACATCTGCGATGTTTCGGGAGTGCGCGGGGATGTGTACCGGCTGGCCGTTATTAAAATAGACGCCTTTGTCGGACAGAGTAATGAACGTGATATGGTGACTGAGCTCGGCTTTGAGTTTTTGGTGTACCTCGTGCAGTTCTTCATCTGACACCTTTTCTACCGGTAGGTTCAGGCCCTCGCGGACCTCTTTGAGATTGGGTTTGAAGATGGTGACGCCTTTGTAGGCCAGGAAATTTTTCAGCTTAGGATCAACGGCTACCACGCATCCCAGTTCGCTACAATGAGCGATGATGCGCTGAATAACATTCTCTTTCAGGACGCCTTTGTTGTAGTCTTCCAGGATAACGACATCGGGTTTCTCTATCTGTATGTGGCGGAGTACTCTGTCAATAAACGGATGTTCGTCTACCGCGGCCAGATCGTCTGTAGTCTCGGCATCTATGCGAAGCATCTGCGCATCAACATTCATTATGCGGCTTTTGGTGGTAGTGGGCCGTATCACACTCTTCAACACCAGGCTGGTATCTATCTGCCCATTGCGTGCAAGATTGAGCAAAAACTCCCCTTCCGCATCGCTGCCGACGACACTGGCCAACGTAACGTGAGCGCCCAGAGCTATGCAATTGACGGCAACATTGGCCGCGCCACCCAAGCGACTGTCCTTTCTATCAAGAGCGACAACGGGAACGGGCGCTTCCGGAGACATCCTGTCTATGTGGCCCCACCAATAATTATCGAGCATCACATCGCCCACCACCAAAACCCGGAGGCGCTTCATGTCTTCGAACACCGTTTCTATCCGCTCTTTATTCATTAGTAACCGAGGACTCTTTCTTGAGGAAGTAATAATAAACCGGTATGCCCAAAATAACTATGACCAATCCCGGCCATGTATAGATAGGCTTAGCGTATAACAAAACAATGCAAATGAAAGCAGCCATGATGATATACAAAGCCGGAATAACCGGATAGCCAAAAGCCTTATATGGACGAGGGATACCGGGTTGTGTTCTGCGGAGCTTGAAGATGCCCGCGATGGTAAGAATGTAAAACAGCAAGGCCGTGAACACGATAAAATCGAGCAAATTGCCATACTGACCGCTGAGGCACAATATAGAGGCCCATGCACACTGTATCCAAAGGGCCCAGCCCGGAACCCCGTTCTTGTTCAGCACTCCTGCCTTTTTAAAGAAGAGATTGTCCTTAGCCATAGTATAGTATACCCGGGCACCTGAAAGTATCAGGCCATTGTTGCATCCGAAAGTAGAGACCATTATCATGATGGCAATAATTTTGGTGCCGCTGCTACCGAATATCTTTAACGCGGCCGCCAGCGCTACCCTATCCTTTTCGGCGTGCGCTATTTCTGAAATACTGAGTACATTCAGGTACATGAGGTTCATAGCCACATAGATACAAGTGACTACCAGAGTACCAATAAAAAGACTTAACCCGATATTCCGCTCCGGCTTTTTAATCTCACCGGCAATGAAAGTAACATTGTTCCATGCATCGCTGGAGAAGATAGTGCCTACCATCGCAACACAAACGGCGGCGACCAACGCCTGTGTATCGAGACCGACCTTACTGATGGCACCGGAGAGCTTATCCACGCTTATTTCCTGGGCGAGCCAGGGACCACTCCAGTTGCCCTGCCAGATAGCGCCATCGGAGAAAGTAGTAAAGCCAAAAATGATGAGCCCGGCCATAGCGGCCACCTTGGCAAAAGTAAAAAAGAACTGTATCCACTTGCCGCTCTTAACACCGGAAGTATTGATGAGGGTGAGCAGCACGATGATGGCAATGCCTACCAACTGCGCGGCATGAATGCTGAAACTGAACGTATCCGTTACCTGAACAGGACCCAACAGGACATTCTCCTCGCCCAAAGCGGGCACCAGGTAGCCCAAAAACTTGCCAAAACCAACGCCAACTGCAGCAATCGTACCCGTTTGAATAACGGCCAGAAACGCCCAGCCATAGAGGAACCCAAACATTTTTCCGAACGCCTCCCGCAGATATACGTACTGACCGCCAGCCTTGGGGTACATTCCGCTGAGCTCTCCATAGCTGAGGGCGGCTGTGAGGGTAATGATACCTGTAATAACCCAGGTGGCAATGAGCCAACCTGCGCTGCCCACTGAACGGGCCACATCGGCACTAACGATGAAAATGCCTGAGCCTATCATGGAGCCTATTACCAACAGGGCACCATCTAATAGCGTCAGCGAGCGGCGAAACGAAGATTGGTTTTCCAAATTGCAGTGATTTGCAGAAAAATACTACTTTTTATCAGTAGCACCTATTGGCTGACCATAGCTTTTGTTCATTCCATTAATTACGTCCCAAGTGATATCCAGCGCCTTGTTCTTGTACATTATCTGGGAAACCCCTTCGCTGTAAGAAAAAATATAATCGTACTTCTTCTCTTTGTTGTACTCCTCGAGGAACGCATCCAGACGGCCTTTTATTTCCTTATTGAAACTTTCCTGTTCCTTCAACAGCTCTTCGCTTCTTGTTTCCTTCTGGCGTTCAAAGGTTTGCTGCATCTGCTCCAAACGCTTCTGAGCCGCTTCTCCTTCGGCCTGGCTGGTAAAACCACCCGATTGCGCCTTCTGCATAAAATCAGCATAATCCTTCTGGAACTTACGCGCCGAGCTTTCCAAGTCAGCTTCCATCGCCTTCGCCTTCCGCTCAAACGCCTCCTGCTGCTTCTTAAAAACCTCGTAATGCGCCTTAACCGTATCAATATTCATCCAGGCCATGCGCCCGGAGGAGGCGCCCTGCTCACCTGAAGCAGCTTGTGCCGGAGAAGATTCCTTTGCCGCCGGCTTCTTATCCCCGTTGCAAGATGCCGTCATCATTAATGTGGTGGCAAGAACTATTGTAGCAAAAACACAGGTGGTTTTCATCATTGTTTTTTTTATCATATGAGGTATTCCTATTGAATGTGATATTATAACGAAGCAGGGGCAAAAATAATATAAAGTATCACCCAAAATCCGTTATTAAGACATTTGTTTAATAATACTTGAAAGGGGTTTGATTGGCTGTTCAAACTATGTATCGCAGAAGGGGGCAAAAAGTTACAGGTGCTAACCCTGTCGGTTAAAGACCCGTTAAGCAGGCCTAAACGACGCGTTAAGGGCAGGCGACAATAATGGATAGCCGGGTAAAGTGAGCTATGTTTGCTGCCGAACCCAAGAATGTTTTTGTTTGTTGTTATTAAAACGAAATGCCCGCCTAACAGCGGGCATTTTCATATTTATTTGAATTCTTAACTATTCTTCGTCTTCGTCCTCCTCTTCTTCCTCTTCATCTTCACCGGCAGCCATTTTGTTGATGTTGCCTTCGGCAATAGCTGAGAGATTAAGGTCGGTCTCCTTTTCTTCATCGAGAGATACCTGGAGCAATTCAGCTACATCCTCCTGGCCCAAAGTGCGTGCCAGCGTAACGAGGCTACCGTAAGTGGCAATTTCGTAGTGTTCGACCTTCTGCGCAGCCATGATGATACCCACATCCCTTGTAAAGGTGCCTTTGTCGGTTTCTGAAACAATGGAATTTGCTTCCTCCGTGAGCCCCGCCATAGCTTCGCACTTCTTGGCCTGTGCCTTTTTGCCCATCATCTCAAAAACCTGTTCCAGCCGTGCGGCCTGCTCACCGGTAACCGCTATATGGTCTTCGATAGCCATCTTAAGCTCGTCGGAGGTAGCCGCCTTCTGCATTTTAGGCAGCGCCTTTAACAGATGCTTCTCCGCCCAATAAATGTCTTTTAATGAATCCACAAATAATTCTTCCAGTTTCGACGTGTCTTCGTTAGCAGAACGAGCCGGAGCCTTTTTAGGAGCGGACTTTTTTGTTGCAGCTTTTCGGGCCGCGGGCGCTGACTTTTTAGACGCGCTCTTTTTGCTTGCGCCACCGCGTGTGGCTGATTTTTTTGTTGCAGTTTTGGTTGCCATAGAGATGTATTTATTGCTAAGCAGGATTACCTAAATCATGCCAGTACCTAGAAAAAGTACTTTACTTAGCCGGCCCACTCTTGCTACCCGATTTCTTTGCCATTTTCTTTTGCGGGACTTTCTTCCCTTCGTCCCTGGCTTCTGAGAGCCCAATGGCTATAGCCTGTTTGCGGCTTGTCACCTTTTTTCCTGAGCAGGTCCTAAGCTCGCCTTCTTTCATTTCGTGTACCGCCTTCTTCACCTTTTCACCTGCGGCTTTGGAATATTTACGTGCCATAAAAAAGGTTGATTTTAAAAAGCAACATGCAGTAAAACCGTACCTACTCCCCCTTCTCCAAAACCTGCAGAAAGGCTTTTACTACATCCCTGACAAACGACAACTGATTCTCCATAGCATCATCGCTGACTGCTCCAGCACTTCCAAAAGCGACAATGACTCCTTGCCTGGCGATAGCGTAATAAGCGAATATGCTACCGCCAGACTGCGGTACAGGGGAGGCATAGCCTGTAATGCCCAGCCCCCAATGGCTGCTGAACATATTACACGTATAAGCAGCCATCTGAGCGGCTACTGATTCGGACACACAGTTGCAGTCCTGCGCGGAGACAGGCTCGACGTGTAAATGACGACACTTCTGTCCCAGATTGTAAGCTGTGATGCCCCCCTGAAAAAAACGCGAAGCCTCCATTATAGAAGAAAAAGCGGCCTGTAGAAAGCCGCCGGTAGCGCTTTCCGCAACGGCGATGGTTTGCTTCCGTGCGTGAAGTATTTCTCCCACCTTATCCAGCAAAGCGCTGTCGAAAAAGTTATTCATTACGACTGACTTTTGTAACATGAACTTTGTAAAAAATCGTGCAATAGATGTGCTTACCCAGACTGCTTTTGCTGGCATAGAATTTTAGTGTTGTAAGGAAATTTCAAAAACCAATTTTATCTATGGAACAGCGTAAAGATCAACAGCAGAATCAGCCTAACCAAGGCAACACAGGAAACCGTGGCCAGCAACAAGACCAACAAAACCGCGAGCGCCAGGAAAACACTAACCTGGAGCAAACATCAGGAGCCACTGAGCAAGAGCGCCTGCAACGGAATGAAAATGAGTCTACAACAGAAAATGCTCGCACTCAGCAAGGCCAACAACAAAACCAGCCAACCCAACAAGGACAAAACCGGGAAGGCCAAACTGAAGAGAACCGCCGCGGCGGAAACCTGTAAGTAGGTCTTACGGCAAACTTCATAACAAGAGCCATTCATGCATGTGAATGGCTCTTGTTGTTATTGATGACACCAGCCCAAACCTGTGGCAGGAACGCCACAACCACTGACGAACATCCGTAGAATGTTACTCGCAAAATATTACTTATACGGGCGGACCTGCTTTATGTATAATTTTCCCTCCCTAGAGAATTTGAATTCTATATCCAAGGCATAATCATCGAACTCGGGAAGACCATGGTTGCCCGCTCGATAATACATGTCGTGGTGAATCAACCTTACCTGCTGGTGCAATAAACTAACCTGCTCCATAGTGAGTACCGGCTTACCTGAAGCTATGCTGCTGTGTGTAATATACTCAGCCGTAACATTAGGATTAAGCGGATCTATCACATCCGCGTCCATTGACAGATACTGCTCACAAACAACACCTTCCGGGGGCGCCACTACACTTACCTCCCCTAACTGAACATTGACCAAATACCCTGGAAAGCCCTGTCGGTAGAGATTGCGCGTTACGACAACCCCGTTGGCAACTTCATCCGGAAAACTCCTGTGCGCCACTATACCCATCATAATGGTGCGCTGATCTATATTAAAATAATCCCTTTCCCTGTATGCTTCCTCGTTCCATGCGCTGGCCCAAACCTTGCGAATGGCATCTGCAACACTCTTTGCCGTATCATTCAAGACACCTGTTTTACTATCGTAAAGACCCGCACCACTAAATCCCCTGGCGTCTTCGGCATTACTGCTGCTTCGAAAGCGATAGGCATTTCCGACCTTGTATGCTATCATTCGCTTCTCTACCATACTCAGCAAATCGGGGTCCAGCGGAGCCGCCTTTATTGCCTGACGAATCCTTTTTAGCTGTTCTTTTACCTGTACATCACTAAGCCTGGGTGCTGAAAGCAAAATATCCAACTCCCTTTTTACCCCAGGATGATTCAAGTGCTGCTGATAGTAAAAAAATGGGATAGCAAAACAACCTTCCGGAATGAAGAACTTACTTCTGCCTTTTCTTGAAATGCGGTATAAATGCCCCAGTCCGACAGCTTTATTTCCCACTGCCTGCGCTTCCCGCTCCCCGATATCAGCTATGGATAGCAACCCAGACATTTTGGTGCTGTACTTCAATTTGACCAGTTTACTATTACTGTCCCGCTTGTGCACCTCAGCAATAACCTCTGCTGAAGTTTCCCGTAAGGAAATGCTATCGGCACGGACAGAAATCACCACGGGCTTGCCATTAAAATTAGTAATCCATTCCTTCTCAAAAATCCTGACATCGGCCGCTGATATAATATTGCGATTATGACACAGAACGTTGATATGGGAAAGCGGCGTCTGAAGTGAATTAGTTATAATACCCGCACATACAGGAATGCGAACGGGCGTTCCTTTGATGATTATTATATCAGTTGGTCCGATGTTACTATACTCTTCCTGCAGATCGTTTACAATTCGGATATATCCATAAGCCTCGCCCTGGCGCAACGGCTGATATGTTTGCTTACCATACACCTCAGTGGGTGTAACAGAAGGTACCGAAATAGCACCTGAACTAAATAAACCCGCCAAATGGTCTGAGCTGAGCTGTACCTTAAGATGCTTGCCAAGGAAGGAAGTAGCTTGCACCGCATCATATAACCGCTGCAAAAAATCAGCACTCATCCTATCCTCGGTGCTCAACTCCAGTGTGTACATTCCGCTCTGCGCATAGTAATTAATATTACCCAGCAAGAAGTCGCGATCTCTTAACCCGTAATTAATAGTATTGAACGTGTTGATGTCGTACCCGGCCCCCAGCACCTCGTTGCAAAAATCGTAGTGATACCGAAACCTGGTAGAATTGATGTAATAGAGCTTATTCTCCTTAATGTCTAAAACAATCTTAACCGTATGCACATCGCTGAACTTGCCGGAAAGGGGTTCACCCTGCATATCGGAAAAATCTTCTTTGGCAGGCAGGCTAAGCAGAAAAGAACGATTGGAGAGACCTACTCTCTTGCTTTTCGCTGTTCTATCAGCACGATACGTAAAATATACGAACGCCCCTGCCACCAAAGTAAGTGACAATAGTACCAAGACATATCTGAATAACTTACGCATGCCGAGTGCCCGTGCTACTGTATATTAACCACCCTGACACCAAAAATATTGCAACAGCACCCAAACCAACAGCAGGAAATAATGGCAGGATGAGCAGCCCCATAGCCAACATCGGCAGAGCAAGCAGGATGGCCACAACCGTCTTGGTCTTGCTGTATCGCTTGCGGTTACTAAAAGCGATAGCCCAACTGATGAAAGACAGCACCAATGCCAATGCCGAAAAGGCAAGTATCACCACTATAGCAGACCCGATGGCATCGACCCCATGATTGGCCGATGCGGCATGAGCCATCAACATCAGTGACAGCAATAGTAAGACGAAGCGCGCTATTTGCCTCATAATAAATAGTATAACAACAAATATCCACTAAAATTGCAGACGTGATTGTTAAAGTATCTCACCGAAGCTACCTGATGTTGTAAATATCGAAGTCAACGGACTTTATCTTTCCAAAATCAGAAACGGACTTTACAGACTCCTGTGACTCCAAAGAATCTTCCCCGAATGTGTAGTTGATGGTTTGCAACTTATCAAGATACCACTCTTTATCCTGCCCGGAATAGGAATGAGTGACCGCATAAGCCCACTTTTCGGCAGAACCGCCGTAATGCTCTATTGAAAAACTACCCTTCCTGATGATTATCCCCTGGTACGGGTCTCCCATAGCTCCGCCACAATTGACACAAAAAACAGACTTATCGCACCGAGCGACTAACCGGTACTTTCCGGGTGCAGTGCCCAATAATATCAACAGTGGCCGTGGCTCGGGATGGTCCACTACGTCTGAGGTGGAATCTTCCTGAGGACTTTTCAATACCAGCACCATGTCTGGTATGCTGTCGCCGTCGAGATGGCCTACTGCGGTATCGAGCAGTACCAGCCCCCCGGGAATAAATGAACTGTATTCCGCGCCTGACGCTACCTCATCCGCCCCTGAACTCTCCACCGGCCTTTCCTCCGAGCAAGAAACGGCAAAGCACGCCAATATTATGACTATAAGAAACCGATGCATAAAATTAGAATTTAGGAGAAAAATAATATAAATTTAGATATGCAATTATCTAAAAATTGAAAAAACTATGCAATTCACGGCAGCAGAGAAAGAAAAATACAATCAACTGTTTGGCAGCATCAAAATAAATACCCCAAAAGTTGCCGAAGTGGACCTAAGCGTCAATAAGATAAACGCATCGAGAGCCCGCTATGAGCAGGTAGCACAACCCCTAGGCATACCCTGGTACTTTGTGGGCATCACCCACCACCTAGAAGGCGGAAGCAACTTTAAAAAACACCTGCATAACGGCGACCCGCTTACAGCCCGGACAGTGCAGGTGCCTAAGGGACGGCCCCTGAGCGGCACCCCCCCTTTTACCTGGGAGTATAGCGCCAATGACGCATTAAAACTACAGAAACTGGATAAATGGACCGACTGGAGCATTGCGGGCATCCTCTTTAAACTAGAAGGCTATAACGGCTACGGCTACCGAAATAAAGGCATATACAGCCCATACCTTTGGAGCTACAGCAACCACTACACGAAAGGCAAATACACGGCTGACGGAAAGTATGATGCGAATGCCGTATCGAAACAATGCGGGGCCGCCTGCATTATAAAAAGGATGTATGAACGCGGTATCATAGCCGATGCAGCTACCGGAACCATAACACTGGTAGCAACAGCTGAAGCAACCGGAGAAGTAGTAAAAGCCACCGTAGCCAGCGCCACCGCGACCCAGGAAAAAGAATACAAGAAAACGCTTGCACAACTGCTGACCACCGTAACCTACAAACCCAGCCTGGTAAGAGTAGATGCACGCGAGCTGCAAAAAGTGCTGAACCAGCTAGGCGCAAAGCCTAAGCTAATAGAAGATGGGAAAGCGGGCAAAAACACCTCTGATGCCGTAAAGAAAGCTACCGGAAAATACCTTTCGGGTGACCCCAGAGCCTAAAAAACATACTCGTGTCTGCTGATGACCGGCATCAGCAGACACGAACTTTCGTTATTTCATCCTGATGGTCTTAAGAGTAGCCCTATACTTGTCCATATATGCGGACTTCTCGTCATCGACGGCTACAAACATAAGCCCGTTGTTGTTGCCAGAAACGAATGCGACCAACGCATTGACCTTTTTACCGTTCTTTATAGTGCTGTGTAAAACAATACTTGCTCGGTACTCTCCAAACACCATATCTTCTTTCTTTGGCTCTATCATAGCCTCCTTATCGGAACTCATACCCAAAATGTATTGATCTCTCATCGCCTCAACACTAGCGGCGGGAATCTCCCCGAGCGGTACCATCATTATACCAATGTCCGGGTCGGTATCGAAGTCGACCTTAACCGGAGTATAGAAAAAACCGTCCGGCACTTCCTGCTCAAACTTGAAGCCGGTAGCGGACATATCTACCGTATAATTCTTTATCACCTGCGCATTGATGGCGAGTGAGGGGAGCATAAAGGCCAATAAAAAAACTAAATACTTCATAACAACTGCGCTAATTAATCTTAAAAGTCTTTAATGTCTGCCTAATCTTATCCATGTGATTACCATTCTTTACATCCTCACCGATGTAAACATAGAACTCTCCCCCCGCATCGATAAATGCGATAAATGCGGCGGAAGCAGCCCCATTCTCTTCCACATGCATGGAAATGGCTGTAGCTGAATAGCCTCCGAAGGAAACTACCTCCTTCTTAAAGTCGGATATGATTGCCCCCTCGGACCTTGACTTCTCTACCTCATCCTCTATCCCAAGTACTCCGTCTTCAATTGTAAGGCCTGGAGGGAACGGCATAATAGAGATACAGGCAAAACTCTCGTTCTCCTGGTAGGAATTGTAGTCTTTCTGCGTATAAATAATGGTTCCATCACCCTCGGTGTGCTCGAACGTGAACCCGGTAATACTTTTATCAATGGAAACCTTGCGTCCCTGTGCTGATGCGGAGGCACCAATGAGTAGTATAGAAAGGACTGCTACAATATTGCGCATAACATTTGGCATACGGTATGAATATTTTAAGAAAAAAATATGGGATATACATAGCTATACTTATCTGTACCATGCAGATTTCCAAAAGGAAAGGTAAAAGAAATATGCGAATATTGGGGGTGTTGTCTTAACTGCATCCATAATAATGACGCCGGTATAGCCTAGTATGTACCGCCGAACAGTAAGGGCGGGGATAAAATGCCTAGAATTTCGTTTATTTACAGTCCACCAGACAAACAATGCAAATCAATACAGCCTTACTTGCCTTACTGACCCTGCCAATAGTGCTCACCGGGTGCAACAACAACGATTCCGCACGCAAACAGACTCCGCAAAAAGAACAAACAGTTCACAAACCCAAACGCAAAGAAGTAGTGGACCATCATGGATGCAAAACATGGGAAGGGTATGTATGGAGCGAAGTAAAAGACAGTTGCATCCGACTATGGGAAAGCGGTACGGAACTACAGCAAAAAAATGACTGGGAGGCCGTAGCGGTGGTGGTGCTAGCCAATGACGGGAGCCGGGCAGAACTGTACTTTCCAGACGAGCCAACCATTGTACTACCACGAAAAAGCAATACCAGCTGGGGCAATGACTCCCTTCTGCTTACCGGGAACACTGAAAACTTCTCTCTTGCGAAAAATGGCATCGTGCAGTACCGGGTACCTACCTCGGCACCCGAACCAGCCCCACCTAAAAAAACAGCGAGCAGAAAGAAAAAACGATAAGCTGACGTAAGCTGCTTTAAAAAAAGGTAAATTCACCTTAACTGAAGCAAGCGATATGAAACGTGTACTAGTGGCGACTTCAATACTAATAGTGCTAAGTAGCTGTGAGCACACACCCCAGGAACAACCAATGTACCGCGAGCATGACCGTTCCACCAACTTCCGTACCGTACTATCTGGTGGCTGGATAAACGCTGAGTACTTAAATGAGCTTCCTCAAACGACAGGGACAGGAATACCGGATACCCAAACACCAGCTTTTGCCCTCACGGAGATAATACTAAGCCAATCTACTGAAACCGAAGTTCTGACCGGAAAAGCCAGAATAGTGACCCCTGCGACCATCACCAATTATACCCTTACCGTATCTGCGCGGGGAGGGCTGACACCCACTTCGTATCCCGTAACCTTACAACCAGCATTAACCGACAGCCTGCACCGGGAAACCAGACAAGAAATAAGCTATGAAATAAAAGGGGCAGACACCCTACTGTTCCTTAACAGCTATACTAAAGACAGAGTGCTCGCCACCCGGCAACGATTCATAAAAATTCCGCAGACAGCAGCTTCCCCTATAACCTATGCATTAATGCGCCAGCTTAGCGGCACTTACCATCAAACTAACGACACGGGTAAAGCACAGCCCGTGCAACTAACACGTGATGGGTATATGTCGGGGCTTGGCCACAACTGGCAACGGTACGTGCTGTCAGAAAGTATAAGCGAAAAAACAGGCATTCCCCATTACATCACACTAATCGGGGACAGCTCGCAACAGCAACTGGTGTATGAAATGAGCGGCGATACCCTGCTGCTTTATGAAGTAGAAAAGTTCCCAGATGACAGTGCCCACCGCAAAACCAGCCTGAAGCACACCCTAGTAAAAGAATACAATTAATAACCGCGGACTATACCCCGGACCTTGTAGAGGCGGACCAACATGTCTTTGGGTAAAGGCGAGGGTGACAGCTTTTCGTTCCTGGGAACCAACAAAAGATTATCCGGATTAGATGGGTCTATATTAACATACTTACACGTTTCCAGGCCGTTGGAAGCGACTATATAGTAAATATCACCGTAAACGATAAAGCGCTTGTCGGTAATTTCCTTACAAGCGACAAAATCGCCATGGCGAATCTCAGAGTGCATGGAATCTCCGGTAATGATAGCCCCGAAATCGCAATCGCGAAAGCGAGGATCGTGCAAGTAATACTGAGGCTGATAAATATTCTCGTCCCTGTAGGTTTCCACAAAAGTAGCGGTGATGGGCGTGTTGTACATAGGCAAGCCAGGCCAGTCTCCAAACGCTTGTGCATACTGCTCCGGAGTAAGACGCTGATTAGGATTTTTGCCGAGGATAATTACCTCCTTGCGGCGTGCCGGCCTGATCGCCAGCTCTTGTGTCAACTGCGCTTCCTCTTTCGCCACCGCCTTTTCTATTTCCCTTGCAGCTTTCGCGTAATCCAAGTTGAATGCCGTACAGAAAGTTGTCACAAAATTCTCCGTGACAGCCCGCTTGCCATTCAACCAATTAGAAACGGCCCCTTCCGAAAATCCAGTTTTTTTGGAAATTTCCTTACCTGGGGTGGCCAATTTCAGCCTTTTGATCTCAGCCAAAAGCCAAGCGTAACGGGCATTATCAAGAGTATCGCTCTTCATTGTGGATATAATGTGCGCAACAACTTGTCAATAAATTTGACAAGTTGTCAAAAATTGTCGTTTCTTTGTGTTGTGATTGACAACAAGATAAAAAATAAAAACGAACGATAAAAGAACTAAAGATCTGCATGAACATCACCATTCCCTTCTATGACGGCTAGCACCATTCCCGGTGCATAAACAGAAAACGCAAACCCTACAGCCTTCGGCTGTAGCAACCTACCTACAACGCGTTTAAATGTTCATGCAAAGGACCGGGGCAACAGAAAGTTTCACCCCGGTCCTTTTTCTTACCGTCATAACTAACCACCACATAACAAAAACACCCATAAACTCTTAATAACAGAAAACAGCCCCTATAAACAAATAGAAACGGCGCCTCCCTCCCGAATTCAGCGCCTACAACTCAGCCTGCACAACCGGCTTACCCTATCCTACTGAATCCTTTATACCTATCTACCATTTCCCCAAAGGCAAAAGAGGATGCTACATGTCTGTAAGCGTATGACAACGTCTTCTGTAAACCTGATGCATCCTCTTTTTTCCCACCCAAAAGAAAAGCCTACCTAAAACCAACTCTATGAATAAACTATTAGTGACCAGCTACGTGCTTGGAGAAGAAACCATATCCGCGACCCTAACTGACGGAAAAACGGATTGCGACTACCTGATAAACCGGGAACAATTTGAAGACTGGCTGACGGGCGGAACGGGCGTAGTAGACATGGGCTTTAGCCACCACCTGGGCGATGTACTTACAGAAGTGGAAATAAAAGAACCTATATCGGACTACTGGATACAGGGTGACGAAATAAACAACTCACCTGTGCTGGAACACCTGCAACTGTTTGTACACCGGAACGAACAAAGCCGCTGCGAGGCCCACTGCGCGCTGCTGGAACAATACCTGGAAGACATGCTGACAGAACGAGCAGAGCCAGCGCAAAATGAAGCCGTAGCAACGCTCCGGAAATACGGGCAACTAAAACAAGAAACAGGAGAACACCTGGCTTCGGCAATATACAAACGAATTATCCTAACCCAGGGGGTATAACCTGATAGCCAAAATGGACAAGCTACACGCGACATACGGCGGGCGTGCACATTTACTGCGCACTACCCAGGAATTAGAAACTGACATACTACTGTGCGGAAATGTAGCAGATACCTGCGCCACCTCGCGCAACATATACCATAATATGAACCGGCTACAACGCACACCCGGCTGGCAGCGACGCTATAAAAGGCTATGGAGTCAACTGGAACGGCAACGGAGCTACCTGGTCCAGAAGCAAAATGCCCTATACAGGCCATAATTATGATGTATCTTTAATCCACCTACCAACTTACCAGCCCCGGTTATGAAGTATTATGTTTTAGCATGGTTACTACTACTCCTTTCGCATGAAAGTGGAGCCCAACTAATTGCCTGGCAAGACAGCACGCAACTGACGTGGGATGACTTTAAAGGAAGAAAGCCCCGAAAAACGAAATTTGCCGCCGCCACAGTATCAAGCGTTGTGCTGACGTATGGGAAAGATAGCAGCGATGGCTCACTTACCGCTGAAGTACAATGCCTCTTTGACAGCCGCATGTCGTGGAAAATGCACGCGAAACTCCGTCCTTACCTGCTGAAACATGAACAAACACACTTTGACATAACGGAGCTGTATGCGCGTAAGCTACGCAAAGCTATAGAAGAATAC
The DNA here is from genome assembly GCA_016786665.1 of Flavipsychrobacter sp. Classification (GTDB taxonomy): domain Bacteria; phylum Bacteroidota; class Bacteroidia; order Chitinophagales; family Chitinophagaceae; genus MKUN01. The sequence goes on along the minus strand of JAEUVZ010000072.1, from coordinate 14,846 downwards.
CGACGCAGGCCCGACGCTACATATGATGACCACGGTGTGTACCGGAAAATGTACCGGAAACACGTAAGCCAACTTAACCGTTACCAGAATAAATACGACCGACAGACCCGCCACTCGCTTCGGAAAGCGGAACAGCACTTATGGAACGTGCGTATAGCTAAAGAACTGAAGGATACAGAAAAATGGGCAACAAAAAGTTGATTACTCAATACCCCTGTTGCCGCTATTATACTGCTGAAGCAATTCGCCATAAGTCCAGGCCTGATGCTTGTACCTTGTCCACAAAGCCTTCAACTCTGACAGTTGCTGAGTAGAAAACCCCATCTCGGTAAGATACTTCTGTGCATCATTCCAGTTCTCTGTTGTGACTGTTTCGTTCTGAATAACTGTGAGCTGCTTTTGCGACTTCTTTTGAGCCTGGTACTTGGGCGACTGCGTGTATGCTACAATTTTATCATACAAATCACCGTAGGTAATATCGCCATAGTTGACCACACCCTTACCCGTCATAATGGCGGCGGAACCATTATCATCGTCACCACCTAAATCCTGGTCGTCATCCGAACCGCCACCACCATTCTGCAAATCATATAATATCAACCCAATTACGGCTCCCCGCGCGCAATTATAGTAATCGGAAGTATCCAAACCACACTCTACAAAAAAACGACAATTTCGCACGATCTCTTCTGTGCGGGCCTTACCAAGCGGCGTTTGCCTCATTTGCGCACATTCTTCCCTTCGGATATCAGAAAGAGACTTTTCCTGAGCGATGGAATCAGTAGCCACCAAAAGCACTATGAAGACCCATGCAATTATTCTCACCATATAAAAACGATAATATTCCTTATTTGCAAAGTAATGTATTTCGGGGGCTTTTATATTATTGCCGAAAGTTTTATTTTTAACCCTGAGGGGCCGAAAGCCCTTACTAAATTTAATCAAAAAATGAAACGTATTCTACTCCTGGCTGTTTCCGTAGTATTCTTAACCTCTTGCGAGCGAACGGACTGCTATGTGTGCGAGCGCGACTATTATGACCCTACCGGCGCAGTCACTAAGACCGAAATGCTGGAAACACGCTGCAACGTGACACAGAGTGAATACATAACATTATCTAACAAATACCCCCAATACAAACCCAGCCAAGGAGTAGAAGGCTGGCATTACCATTGCGATAAGGAGTAATATCGCCTGCCTGACCTACGCAACACCGTGGCCAACTTCGGCTGATAGCATACCCAAAGCGGTACAGCCCTAGTAATAACCGGAAAACCAAATCAGCGTTCCTAAAAGAACCTTCAATGTAGCCGCTCCGACAACAGCAGCCGCCTTATCGCGGGAAGAAACCTCATAGACCATAATTACCTGGCTGTTGAACAGCAGAAATGCCGCCAGCAACTGCACAGCCAACACTATTAATGCAAGCGGATCGAAGCCCGCTAAGCCTAAAGTAAATAGTGCGAATACCTTCCCGAACAGGGACATAAACAGCTGGATAGTACACAACATCCATCCCAACTTCCTCTTTTTCATTAACAGAAGATGGATGACCGGCATTATTATCAACGTTAAGGCCGAAGTAGCCGTTAATATTAAGGCAGCATTGCTGCCCGCCTGCGACAGCTCCCGAATACTGGTAGCCGTCGTGCCGATAAAATAAACGTAATACGCCGCCACGCTTAGCAGAAACGTAACGAAGATGGGGTGCTTTTTTGACAACCTGTTGGCCATGCGTACAAATATAATAGCAAACCGGACTAATTTATTACCCTACGAACATTTAGCAGCAAAGTGAACGATACAGATGCTACCATAGTAAACCTTGAACTACCGATATCTGACGAACACTTCACCCAGGTATTCTTCGGGCTTTGGCGAATGGGCCAGCGATTTGTAGTAAATAAAGGAGGAACCGCCAGCGGCAAATCATTCAGCTCAGCACAAAAGGAACTTCTGCTATCGTGCTGTGACGGCCAAAGGACTTTAATTATCCGGAAGATAGCGAGCACCCTGAAAGACAGTGTAATACCCTCCTTCCGGGCGAGGATAGCTGAACTGGGCATGGAGGAATATATGCGTGAAAACAAAAGCGAGCGATCGTTCATCCATGCTCTAACAGGAGCCTCCTTCATATTTCGGGGGCTGGATGACCCTGAGAAACTGAAATCTATAGAAGGTATAGACCGCATACTAATAGAAGAGGCGACAGAACTGACAATAGAAGACTTTTATGAACTAAACCGACGAGCCCGCGGGAGGGAAAAAATTCAAATAACCCTGAACTTTAACCCCATTGATGAGCGGCATTGGCTGAAAAAACACTTTTATGAACAGGAAGTGACTAACGCCGCCAAACTGGAAAGCACCTTTGAAAACAACCCATTCCTCACCGAGCATGACCGGACGGAGATATCATACTTAAAGCAATTCAACTACAACCAATACCGCATCTACGCCCTGGGAGAATGGGGCGTAGCGCAAGTAGACAATCCCTGGCTGTACTCCTTTGAATTGAAAAAGCACGTTTCGCCCCTACCACTGGACCTGCTGCCTAACAACCCGGTACACTTGTCATTCGACTTTAACATAAACCCTATGTGCTGTATCGCTTTCCAATATTCGCGGCACCGTGGCGAAGGAACATACGTGCGCGTAATTAAAGAATTTGAACTTAAAAACACTACCGCCGTACAGGCGGGGAAATTGATAAAAGCTCACTTTCCGCACCATGTACTGACAGTAACCGGCGATGCCACCGGAAGGAATAAAAACGCCGGGTACAGCCAGGCCGACGAAACCATCTGGACCCAAATGATACGAACACTAGGCATATCAGCCGCCCAAATGCTGACCCCTACCCGCAACGCATCGCACAAGGAAAGCCGCTACCTGTGCAACTACCTGTTGCAAGAACATCCCTCGTTCCTGATAGACCCCGGCTGTGAAAGCCTTATAAACGATTGCCTGACAGCACGACCCATAGAAACTGACGACCCGAACAAAGAAGACCAATTACTAAAAGGCCCCGGAAACAGCACTCTTGGCTTTAACCTGCTGGACTGCCTCCGGTATGCGATATGGACACACCTGAAAGACTTTGGACGCCGAATACCCATAGGAACACCTAACCCGCCACCCGAACGATAAAAACAGAACCTAATACTATGACCGAACAAAAGAAATCATCTAAACCCACAAAAGGCAATACTACTCCACCGCCAGAGCACAGCGACAACAGACTGCGCCACGTATACACTGACAGCCGGGGAAACCACTATTACGAATTTATACACGACGCCTCTATGCCCTACAAGCGCTATGTGGATGCGCAGGTAACTGAAAAAATGATACGGCTAGGGTTCTCGCAGCCAGGTATAGAAGAAATAATAGCCGTGTGCAAAAAGCTATCAGTAGATGGCAGTAGAAGCGCAGAACAACTAAGGCAAGACCTGCTGACAATAGGAGCCAACCTGGAAGGACGGCTTGGGTACCTGACCCACCATAAAATGTATGAACAATTTGCCTCCGTATTCTACCTGCTGGAAGACGAACCTGTAGTACCCAGCGACCGGTGGTACCTTAAAAAGATGGACCTATGGGCTAACGACGAAAATGCACGGGATTTTTTTTTGCTCGGGGCGTACAAAAAAATACATGGCTTGGCCAACATGTCCGTAAAAGATATGATGCTCTCTTTCAAAGCGGCGGAATTAAGAGAGCAGAGCATACCCACCCTACCGAAGAAGTAAACCACTACCTGCGAGAGATGGGCGAACTGCACGCCTCTATAGCTGAAGGAAAACCCAGCGAGATACTGGCTATTGAACAATTTAGCGTGGATGAGTATTACTCATTCCTAACAGCTAACAATGCCCGATGCGAGCGAGTAAAAAAAGAGCTTCAGAAAAATACTCAACACGCATAATGTGGATAGCTTTATACGCCTGTGAAGTTAGTATTCGCTATCTTTGCCATTCTATTCCCTGGCAGCTGTAGCCTACCCAATTCAGTATTCTTCCCGATTCATTACCAATCATTAAACCTGACGAAATGGGTAATATCTCCCACCTATGGTACCTTAAAAACAGTGGCGGCGACTGGGCCTCTACCAAATGCTCGCTGGACGAGTGCTATTCTATTCCATTTGACAGCGCCGGCGATGAGCTTTACCTCCAAGTTGACCTGCCTGAAAACACCTATGTAGACGGCATATGGCTGTGCGGACTTGACGGAGTACCCTATATAAACATAAAGCCACTAACCGACTGGAAAATAATACAAAAGACCGGACTATACCGACTACTCTTCCGAGTGCCGAACCATGTAGCCTGCCAGGAATCCGCTGCGGGGAGCACACCTTCCTGCTTCTACTTTGAAATACCCCTATACACAGGACACCACCTACCTGCAGGCACCCTGACCAGTGAACCCTTTCATTGCCCGCAATGCGAGCCAACTATAGTGGTTTCCAGTGACTACTGTCACTCCAATACAGACATCTACGGGGAATTCATCTTTTCCACCGAGGGGCTGGCGGGCACCCAGACCGGCAACCTTACCGAAGCGAAGAACAACCTACGCATACAAGCTAAACTGAAACAAATGCCGAGCAAAGTGACCGCCAGCAGAAACCTGCGGTGCTTTAACTACCGGAGCAGCCTGCAAGAGCGATTCCGCCTGCAGGGCACGGTAGACTACCCGGGCTACATGGCAGACATACTGGAAAGTATCTTTAGCGGTAAACGGATATTTGTGAATGACACTGAGTACACGCTGCAGGGGGAACGCATGTTTGCCGAAAGAAACGTGGCCGGAAGGAGCATGATGCGGCTGGACATAGAACTGGCAAAATGCGAGCGGGAAAAAGTACATGCCTGCGCCTGTGCGGGTGAACAAGATGCCCCGCCCGTGGTACTGGACTAACAAATAAGGCCCGAATATGTATATTTATGGGATGAGACATATATTATTACTGCTGCTGCTGCTTACCAGCCTCTGCTCCTGCACCGAAACCGAGGAACAAAGAGATGAACGTATAAAAACCGCTATACAGGACAGCCTGAATGTGGACGTAGTAAAAATTGAGGGAGCCTCCCTTAGCGACCTCAGATTGCTGCAGATAGATGAAATAAACATGAACCAGTTTCTGGCGCTTAAGACAATGGAACTGGAAACTGAAATACGCGACTGGGAAGAGATACAGATAAAATGGGAACAGGAAGTGGAAAGCTATGAGGTGGCTATCCAACTAATGAATGACACTATAGCCAAAAGAGGATATGGCCGGCAAATGGACACCGCAAAGGAGAACGTAGCCAAAGCTAAATCGTACCTGGCTGAATTTAAAAAACAATATACGGCACTTACCGAACAGCAAAAAAACGCCGATAGCAGCCAGACAGGCGGCTACGTAGTAGCTACATCCTTTGCCTTTAGCTATGGCGGCGCTGTAGATACCGTGAAAGCTAAATACCTTGTTTCTAAAGATATGCATGTAGATGTATATCCTGAGAAAGCAGCAGCCCGAAGACCTGCCTCTTCTTATACTACTGAATAAACAATCTTCCGCCGCCCGAAGACCACTAATACCGTACGCCATCTTTACCTGCGTAACCAAAGGGTAAAATAACATCTTAACAGATATTATTATGCCTGGCGCACTTGACGTACTGGTAGAAATACAATTTGCCACCGATGATTCCGTACTGAAGGAAATCAATCAACAGCTTGAAAAAGAAAGCAACATACTGCGTACCATAGAGGAACGCCTTAAGCAACTGAACACCGCAGCCAGCAGCCAGAAAAACTTTGGCGACCAGGTAAAACAGGTAAACCGGGAAATAGAACAAACCAACAGCCTGCTGGCTCGGATGCAGAACAGCTACAAAGAGGTGGACCTGGCAGGAGCCTCTCTGCAAAAGCAAAAAAACAACTGGGCATCATTGGCCGCCGCCATACGAGAGGCGCCCGAAGGCACCAGCAAGGTGAAGGCCGGCATCTTTGAACTGCTGAGTATACTGCCCGGATTAACTAATGGACTTGGCGCTGCTAAAAAAGAAACCAACGGCATGGCCAACATGTTTGTGAGTCTCGGTAAATCATTTGCTTCTTCAGGCAACCTGGCACAACTTGCCGTTACGGCAGTGACCTTGCTGACAGACAAGCTAATGGAGGAAAGCGAGTCGGCGAAAGCAGCGACAGAGTCGAACAAAAAATATGCTGACAGTATAGCCCAGATAAAAAAACAAACAGCCCGTACCCTATTTGAAGAAACAGCAGACGTAGAATGGCTCTACAACAGAGCCCGGGACCGGCACCTAAGTGGCGATGACCGAATGGCCGCGGCAAAAAAAATGCAATCGGAGTGGCCAGCAATATTTGCCAGTTACAACGCCCTGGAAATAATGGAAGGCAAGGTGGACGCTGCCGTGCGCAAGACCAATGAGGCCCTTAGCGCACGCGCGAAAATAGATGGTAAACGAAAAGAACTGACCGAAGCCCAACTACAAAAAGACGAATACCAGGAGCGCTATGACCATGCCCTAAAAGAAGCCAACGAAGCCCGGGAGGCTAAAGCAACCGCAGACAAAACAGGTGACATAGGCAAAATAGGAACTGCCGGCAAGAACTATACCGCCAAAAAAGCCGCCTATGATGAGCTGTACACCCTTTATCATCCCATAGAAGAGAAAATCAAGAAGCTGAAGGACGAAATCTGGATGCTGCAGCGTGATGTATCGGGTATATTTGAGCCGGACCCGATGAGCGTGGCCGGGCTGGAAAAAGAACTGGAGCTAATAGAACGAAAACTAAAGTACCTGAATAAAGACGGTGAATTCGGCGATATATATGACCAACTGCTGCTGCAAAAGTCGGATGTGGAAAAGCGGATCGGAAGGATGGAGAAACCCTCACCCGGAAAGAGCAATACCAAAGAAGACCAGATAGAAAATGCCGTAGCCAAAACTACTGAAACGATAGCCGCCCGGCAAGAGCAAGCCCGACATAAAAACGAGATGGCTGCTTACACCGAACTGGCCAACAAGAGCAAACGCGACAGTGACGACCAAACGCGAACTATACAAGAGCGACACAGCGCACTGCAAATGTACTATGAGTGGAAGAAAAGCGAGGAAGAGGCGAGCAGCGCACACTCTATAGAAGAGCTAAAAAAAGAAAATATCGCCGCAATGGAATCGGCGCGTAAACGAGCGCTGACAGAAGAGGAAACCGCCGAAGTGATTACCGCCTCCCGCGACCAGATATATGCGCAGGAAGAAGAACTAAGAAGGAAGCTGGAAGAACTGGACAGGGACCGGATAGAGGCTGTAAAACGGCAAGACGAGGAAATAGTGCAACTGGCGCTAGCCCAGGTGAAAAACCTGGAAGAAAATGAAGAACGGAGCGCAAACCGGCAAAAAAGAATACTGAAAGAACAACTGGAAGCCAAACGCATAACCCTGAAACAGTACCAGGAACTGGTAGCCGGAGTAGATAAGAACACTGCCCAACAAACACAACAGCAAATACAGGAATACCTGAAAGAGCAGGTGGAACTGCTGAAAAGCTACGGGCTGGATGTAACCAAAATACAACAAGCGATAGATACGGCCTATCAAAAAGCTAACAACTCCATAAACGGCGGCACATCAAAATCTGACAAAACGGAGCAGAAAAAAATAAGAGATGAAATAAACTTTACTACCGGGAATATAGATAAAAGCCTGAGAGCGATCGGCAGCGTGCTGGACGCCTTTATTGAAGCGGAGAAAACAAAAACATCCGTGCTGATACAGGAGCAGCAAAAAAGAGTGGACCGCGCCAAGGCCATCACCAAAGGCGGCAATGCCGAGGTGCTGAAACAAGAAGAAGACCGACTGGCGGCTCTGGAAAAGAAACAGCGAGAGCATGTGCATAAACAGCGGCAACTGAACTCATTGCTCATCGCCTCTCAACAGGCAGTAAATATTACCCAGGCCGTAACCGGCGTACTATCAGCGACACCGGGCGACCCGTACAGCCTTCCCGCCCGCGTGATAGCAGCCGTGGCCGCTATAATAGCCGGAGTAGCCTCAGTAACAGTAGCCCTGTCGGACATAAACAGTAAGACCGGCTATGCAGAAGGGGGCTATACCGGGGATGGCGGTCGCTATGACGAAGCCGGCATAGTACACAAAGGCGAATATGTAATGCCCCAGGATACCGTGCGCCGCTATGGAAGAGAAACCCTGGAAGCTATACACTATGGCCGGATACCCCTGGATACGCTGAGTGGCAACCTACAAAGCGTTAACTACCGCGGCCTGCTGCAAAACCACCATAACGCAGCCCGACAAAACAACTATGACCTACGCCGACTGGAGCAAAAATTTGACCAGCTACTGGAAGCTTACAGCAACAACGGAGGCACGCAACTCACCATTAACGAGAACGGGTTCGTGGCTATATATGACCAACATGTAAAAAATAAAACCCGCATCAATAAACTCAGATAATGGAATACAGACTACGATATGAGTTCGCACACCTGACACAGCAAGGCTCCAGCGGATACAACAGCACCTTTACCGACCGAACCGCCTACCTAGAAGAGCCCGACCATGTTACATTCACGTTTGGCACAGATGATGATCAGCAAACGATGATAGACAGTACAGGAATAGAACGGGCAGTTTCCAGCACCTTCACGGCGTACGGGAAGCTATACGAGGACATCAAATTCTGGCTGGTGGATCACCTGAACTCGGCGATAAACAGCATGCAGGTGCGCCTTACCGATGTGCTCTGCGGGCAATACCTGGGCATCTGGGAACTGAAATCGGGCAACCTGCAGTGGTGCGACGACGGAGAGTGCCGGATAAAATTCACACTAAACGAATACAAACCCGCCCTGAACTGCCTGCAAAATACCCTGATAGCCGACAACCACCGGAACTGGTTCCCTGAAGATGGAATACCGTGGGGTAAATGGGATGAAGTGGGCCAAGTAAACAACCCTATGTACATTCACCCGGTGTTCCGGTATTGTGATGACATAAAACCCCAGGCACTGCAAAACTTCATCTTTACGTTCACCCATGGCGTTATTATGCTCATCGCCACGCTGGTATTCCCATTGCTCTCTATAGTGAACATACTGCAATACATCATCAATAACTTTACCCCGCTGGAAAATGTAGACTGGGCGCAATCGCTGGAGGATGACGTAGAGGAGAAAGTCATCAACTTCGTACAGGTGATGATGGGTTGCAACCGAATGCACCCGGCGCCCTTTGTAAGGAACTACTTTATCAACGGCTGCAGCAAATGCAAAACAGCCACCGGGCAACGCATAGAGTTTGTGAGCGATATATTTAATGACGAACAAGGCCCTTACGGACGATACTATAATACCGCACACCTCTTTGCGCCACACAAGAAAGGACTGCTGGAAGACAGCCAGGTGATAGGCTACAAACGCGACTGGCTACACGACAACCGGCCCATACATACCGTCATTCAATATGCGTATACCCTGAAGGACATCTTTAATGCGAAATTCAAGCTGGAAGGAAATAAATTCTACTTCAACCGGAAAGACACGTTTCCTTCGCTGGTATTGTTTGATTTTTCCGGGGCGGATAAAGAACTGCTGCTGAAACCCGTCTGCTACAGCTCTGATGTACCCAAACGGTTTGCCTCGACTAAATTTGAATGGGGAACTGATGCAGTGGATATGGCCGGCAACGAAGCCAAGCACCGGTACAACGGCGCAAAGGACTGGACATCGGGATTGCCGGAGCCCGACAAGTGGAACTTTGAAGGCATCCGGGAAATAAAACCGGAGCTTTACAGCACGACCCGGTTTGCCACTGACGGCATAGACCAGAAACTGGCCTTTACCTTCCAGACTGGCTGGCTACACGAGGAACTGGAATGGGCGAACAACGCCATACTGATGGAGAAAGACGAAACGACCCTGGGCAAGCTGCTTTGCTATGACCCTGCTACACCGATGCAGGATGCAGGGGTAGTGAAGGTGCACGAAGATGATTTTAATCTGCAATATTGGCAAGATGACTGGATATACAACCATTCAGGTACAAACAACAACTATTACATCTACAATTGGCCATTATTCTTTAATGAGAACTTCATTAGCTATGCTGATAATCTATTCTCTTTGCACTCTATTGACAATCCGACATCAAATGGGTTAAAAAATAAGCGATGGGAAATATGCCTAGAATTGTGTTGTAAAACCTTATGGAAAACCGTATATGATGCAGGGTATGGCGACGGAATAGTAGTTCATCTTGACTATCACATCATTCTACCGTCTGGAGAAAAAGGAGCTATACGAAATGTGACTCTAGATTATGGAAGTAGTGAAATTAGACTAACTGGAGAGATAAATTACACTTAGATTGATCACTTAAAACTACACATTGGCGTATCTAAAGGGAACTGAACACTATATCCTATTGTCTGTTGATTGCAACGCTCGATATATTCCCCCTTATCATTCTTACTTCCCTTCCAAGTTGTTGTATTAAACACAACACCATTCTTTTTGGCACACTCGCAGGTGTAGTCCTTTTTGCAGGAGGCGAGGGAAAGGATAGCGATGGCGGTAATGATGTTTCTCATAGCTGTATCGTTGCAGTATAAATATAAGGAAGAAACAAAGAAAGTGCAAAGAAAAGCACCCGGCAAAAAATGTGTATAAAAAGCTCAGGGGTTATACCCCGTAAAGCGGCAAAACAGTAACTTGGCCGGGTGAAACCACCTGTAATACTGCTACTTGCTGCGCTACCGCTCCCGACCCTGGCGCAGGAACTCACGACCATAGCGGACATTGCGCTGGGGACGAAGCAGGACCGCGTAATACAGCTGATGATCAAAAAGCACGACCAACTCCCCAGGAAACTGAAATCGACGCTGGTGTATAACAACCTGGAACTGGGCCAGTACCGGGTGAAATACGCCGCCTTCTACCTTCACCAGGACAAAGTGTACCAAGCCGACGCAATGGTGCGACCGGAGAAAAAGAAAACACTGGAAACCTACGCCACCATAGTAGAAGAACTAAAGAAACAATATGGCGCGCCCAGCATGACCGTAGACGAATTTGAGCTACCGTATATGAAAGGAGACGGGCACCACGAAAAAGCCTTCCACGAGTACAAGGCTACGCTTCAAGACCTGTGGTTCTTTCCCCCGGGGTCTGATCACAACAACTGCGCGTATAGCATACGCATGGAAGTACACCGCGACCTGAGCATCACCATCACCTACACAGACGAGCGCGCGCTGCAACGTGCCAGGCAGGAATAATAAGCGTTGGCCGTTACCAGAAAAGTGGAGCGAATGTGGATATGAAAATTTCGCCGCAGGCAATTGGTTTCGTAATATTGTACTGTGATAGCCACTTATATTCACCGGCTATCTTTATTACCTGAACATTGTTCAACCGTGGCATCCGCCCTGTGCTCCCAGCACTATTTTTCCACCACATTAATTACCTATCATAACCCTTACCTGCCATGGGCAATATTAACAATACCTGGTACCTTAAAGGCAGCGGCGGCGACTGGGCCTCCGCGAAATGCGCCCTGGACGACTGCTACTCCATACCATTTGACCCGGTTCAAGACGACAGCCTCTACCTGCAGGCAGACCTGCCGGAGGGATACACCGCCCAGGAAGTATGGCTGAGCGCACCAGACGGTTCCATGTACTAGGAGTATCAATGCACTGCACAGGTACATGGGTGGTGCAAATAGAATTCAGCGGCACCTGGATACGCCTGAACATTGATGTTTCTGAGGGTGAAATAATTCACCTCCCCAATGTTCTGAACGAACACTATACGCATACTATCCGATTGCTAAATACATCGAAAGAGTTGGTAAACGACACCTGCTACCGACTAATCACGAAAGCTGTAACCCAACCATAAAACATCTACTATGCAAAAATACCTGGAAGAGATTGTGACATTCTTCAGCAAATGGTGGGTGTACCTCATTTATATTTTTATCGGCATAGTGGGGAAATTCAGCTGGGAACTGAGCCGTAAGAAGCGAATCACCTTTGCCGGAGCTATTTCCACAGTTGGCATCAGTGGCTTTATTGGCTATATCAGCAGCGTCTATTGCCAGAACAACTCACTGGAAGACAAAGCTGCCTACATCGTTCCTATCTGTACCCTCCTGAGCGATAAAATCATATCCTACCTGGTGTTCCGGGTAAAGTGGAAAGAACTACGCGATGCGCTCTTCAGCCCCAATAAGCCATGAAAAACACGATAACCTGGGTGATGATCATCCTCAGCCTGCTCCTGATGATGGTTGGTGCCTGCCGGTAATAACTGAGGATATTACCGAAATTCATTAACTTGAACCATATGGCATTACCAAATCAACGCACCTGTGTAAACGGGCATCACTACACCAAAAGTTCTGACTGTCCCACCTGTCCGGTATGCGAAAGGCAACGCGCTCCCCTAGCTGATTACCTTTCCGGGCTTTCCGCCCCAGCGCGACGCGCCCTGGAGAACAAGGGCATTTCTTCGCTTAAAGCTCTTTCCACCTTTACCAGTAAAGAGCTGTTGCAGCTTCACGGCCTGGGGCCATCTTCTATACCCAAGCTTCATAAACTGCTGACAGACGCAGGGCTGAACTTCAGGCAATGACTCGTTCCTCTCAACCTCGCTGCGTTATAGCACTAGCATGCCTCCCGAAAATAAACATACCGCCGCTGTTAACTAAAAATCGCGGCACTCCGTAACTTAGCTCCGGCATCGCCTCAATAACTCCAATGAACTATAAGATAATTATATACAGCCTATTTTCTGTCGCACTCTTTGCTTCAGGCTGTGATTCATCCTCCGAAGAGGAAAACGGTAGTGATACTCTGATAAGCCAGGTTGCCGCTCCGGATTTACGTTCCCAATTCAGAAACAACCCGCCCAAACCTGACAACTGGGTGGCCGATTTTGACAGCGTATTTACAACCGAAGAGGAACAAAAACTCAACACACTTATTGAGGATTTTGAAAAAGAAACCTCAATGGAAATTGTGATACTGACCCTTGATACACCCCGGGTAGCCAACGATAGCTTTTACAACCTGGTGTATGAGCTATCCAACAAGTGGGGAGTGGGCAAAAAAGAAAAAAACAACGGAATGGTTATTGCCATTTGTAAAGGCTACGGCAAATTCCGGATAGCGACAGGAACAGAAACGGAAAAAATGCTCCCTAACCCGGAAGCGGAGGAGATCATGAATACGGTATTCTTCCCGCTGCTAAGAGAAGGCAAATTCTTCGAAGCATTCCATACCGGCACTAAAAAAGTCATATCCGTTCTAAAGCCCAGGGCTGCAAAGGCGAGCAAGTAACCGGCTATTATCAACTACCTCCAAAGAAAAATGCTCCTATCGGGAGCATTTTTCTTTGGGCTAATTTTTTGCCTGATTCTTTAGCACCGAATTGGCATTTTGCAGAAATACCGCTTCTTCCTGGCCCCGGGGAGCATTGGGATAACCCAACTGGCCACGTGCATTGATGCTGAATTTTTGAGTGGACTTATCTTTTTCAAGGTCAAATATCCATATGGTAGGATAACCCTGCACCTGGAAAAACTGTTGCAAGCCGGCATTCTGCTGCGTTATCTTCTCAGGTAACTTCTTATTCCTGGGGAAATCCAGCTCCAGCAATATCACATTGCTCTTGGCCCACTCTTTAAAGCCAGGCTTGTGGAATACGTTTGCTTCCAGCCTGTGGCACCAGCCACACCAATCACTTCCGGTAAAGAAAGCAAAAACAGGCTTCTGGGTCTTCTTCGATAGCTCATATACCTTCTCCACATCGTTATACCATGTCAGGCCATTTTTCACTTCCTGCGCCCCGGCCTTATTCACATTAACCAAAAATGCTACCAGCAGAGCTAAAAATACATTTGCGAACTTCTTCATTTGTTTCTTGTTATCAGAATAATCTTAAAGAGGCAATTTGCCTGCCAAAAATGAAAGATACTGCAAATAACGTTCAGTTTTTCTTAATATGCTCATAAAATCGTTTGCGCGCTCTACCCGGGTTACCATTTACCCATTTGAAAGCGACGTTCGCCTATCACATTATCAATGAACAAAATTTCATTGTACTTTTGACCTCATAAAATAATCATATGAAACACGGAAAATTTACGCTTATTATTATCCTCTTATGCGGAATACTCTTCAGTGCGGGGAAGGCCTCAGCCTGGGGTACTGACATTCTAGTTAATCCTACTAGCGGTTATAAGTATCGCGATACCAGGATTGCAGTCGCTTATGATGGAACCGTTTACGTGGGCAGACTGGTTAGCTCAGAGGGCAACAGCCTGTTCCAGGAATGGCAGGTACTTAAATCGGTAGATAACGGCGCTACATTCACCAACTTTGATGGAGGCTCGCTATCGGGTAGTTCTAAATACCTGGCTTTCGACATGATTGTTGCCGGGGAGAACGCTACCGATTTCAGGGTGTTCGTGGCCAGGTCTTACATAGACACCTCCACCTCCTACAATGAGATACTCCTCAGCAAAACCACCGAAGGCGGCAGCTCTTCAGGCATCTCGCTTAGCGAGGCTTCTTACACTGGTAACAATCGCGGCTTCCTGGACCTTTCAATGGCCACCGACAGCCGGGACAAAAACTCATCGGCCAGCCCTTACAGCTTTTCGCTTTCAGCGGTAAAAGCGAATCCCAGCGACTCCATTATTGTATGGACTGACAATGTAGGCAGCACCAACCTGAAACGCAGGGGCATATATGGCACAGTAAAGTATATTAAAAGCGTTAGTGCTGCCATCGGCTCC
>JAEUVZ010000020.1 GCA_016786665.1 Flavipsychrobacter sp. | reverse complement strand
ATGCCGTGACCCAGGCCACCTGTATAGTGGCTTACGGACAAAATATCCTGAGCTATAAGATAGTTTACTGTCGTTGTATTGTTTCCCCACACTCCCAGGTAACCTGCTTTTTCTTCCGTACTGCAGTTCTTAAGGTATTGCCCCTTGTTCGGCGTATTAATAACCGGGTTGATCACCTGAATGGAGTCTCCAGCCAGGTCGACTATGCTGAGGGAGTCGGTATAAGTGCCCACGAGCGTATACTGACCAAATTCATAGTTGTACTTTTTCACTTCCACCGCATATACGCCGGCAAAAGATGCCGAGTAATCCGGCGTATTAAAAACTCCCTGCGCTTCACCACGTGTGCTTATCACTTTCCAATAGACCGTTCTTCCACCCGAAAAATGGGCGTCACTGGCACCTCCATATACAAACGAGTCGGCAGATACAGACTCATCGATAAAGGGAGCACTGTAGTCGCTGCTATAGCTGGCTACCAAACGGTAAGAATTATCACTACAGCCCGACCACCTAAATGTAGTGCCATACATATCTATAGTAGCCTGCCGGGCGGGTGCGACCAAAGTAAGACAACCAGGTTCCGGCATATTGTCCCCAGAACGACAAGACTGCAATGCGACGACGCAAACAAAAATCAACAAAGGGTATTTCATAGGAGTTTATTATGTTATTAAAGGTAGTAAAAAAGAGCGATAGTCTCCTACCGCTCTTTCAATCATTACTGGTTAACAATAAGATTATCTTTTCAATTAATTCTGGCAAATAATCTTCGATAATCTCCCACATTATTGAATAGTCTATATCAAAGTACTCATGCACTATCCGGTTTCTAAACCCTATAATTCTCCTCCATTCGATTTCAGGGTGCAATAATTTGAACTCTTCCGGAATACGCCTGGCACCTTCACCAATAATTTCAAAATTCCGAACTACCGCGTCAACCGTTTTCTCATCGAAAGAAAATGTTTCGTATTTCAAATCGATAGTGTAATTCTTAATTTTTTTTGGCAGCTGATAGAATATCCTCTAACAGAAGATTTACATTTCTGCTAGACATAAATGATATCCTTTTGTATCAGCTCCAGGTATTTTTGTTTAACGGCTTTGACTGATACCAGGTCAACTTTGTGACGTAGCAAGTCTTCCAATTCATCCGCAAGGTCGACAAACTCAATACCTATCGGTTCTGAAAAATCAACCAATAAATCGACATCGCTGTTATCACTGGCATCATTGCGACTGTAAGAGCCAAATAAGCCCAATGTTTTTACATTGTATTTTTCAACCAGCGCACTTTTATGCGAACCTAGCGTAGCCAATATATCTTCCCGCCGTAACATATTCCAAAGTTACTAAACTAAAAACATAAAGAGCGATAGTATCCTACCGCTCTTTTCTGAATATATTAAGCTCCTCCCGGAGGCTTGGGGTTTCTACCATCCCAGCAGATACGCAAATATCAGCGGCGCTACTATGGTTGCATCGCTTTCTACTATAAACTTGGGTGTGTTGATATCCAGCTTTCCCCAGGTAATCTTTTCATTGGGTACAGCACCGCTGTACGAGCCGTAAGAAGTAGTGGAATCGCTTATCTGGCAGAAGTAGCTCCAGAAAGGTACATCGTGCCACTCCAGGTCCTGGTACATCATAGGCACCACGCATATGGGGAAGTCGCCCGCGATACCACCACCTATCTGGAAGAAGCCTACGCCCTTTCCTGATGAATTGGCGCGATACCACTCGCTCAGCCATACCATGTATTCGATACCACTCTTCATGGTGCTGGCGTTCAGTTCGCCTTTGATGCAATAAGAAGCAAAGATGTTGCCCATGGTGCTGTCTTCCCAACCCGGAACGATAATCGGCAGGTTCTTTTCGGCCGCGGCAATCATCCAGCTGTGCTTTGGGTCTATCTCGTAGTCCGGCTTCATTACTTCGCTCAGCAGCAGCTTGTACATATACTCGTGCGGAAAATAGCGCTCGCCTTTCGCTTCCGCGTCTTTCCATATTTTTTCTATGTGGCGCTGTATGCGGCGGAAGGCTTCTTCTTCGGGTATGCACGTATCGGTTACCCGGTTGAAGCCCTGCTCCAGCAGTTCCCACTCTTCCTGCGGACTGAGGTCGCGGTAGTTGGGCACCCTCTTGTAGTGGGTATGCGCTACCAGGTTCATGATGTCCTCTTCCAGGTTGGCGCCCGTGCAGCTGATAATCGCAATCTTATCCTGGCGGATCATCTCGGCCAAGGAGATGCCCAGTTCCGCAGTACTCATGGCACCGGCCAGGGTTACCATCATTTTACCACCTTCCAGCAGGTGGGTCTCATAACCCTTTGCCGCGTCTACCAGCGCCGCTGCGTTGAAGTGGCGGTAATGGTGCTGTATAAATTGAGAGATTGGCCCTTTGTTCATTTTGTATTTCAGATTGAAAATTGATAATTTATTTTTTTGACTTACTAACCGCAAAGGTCGCTAAGGTATCGCAAAGAAACGCAAAGGTATTTCAAACTACCAGCTTCGCGTTTCTTTGCGCGTTTTCTTTGCGATTAACTTTTCATTATTCTTCTAAACTAAAAAGCAAGCAGTTTTACCTGCATGCTTTTTATATCATTTTACTTTCTAGTAGCTACACCCGGTTCTCCTTTTGGGAGACGGAGGGAGTTTACGCTACCGTTTCCTTAGCTACAAAGTTCTTCACCCACTCGGTAGTCATAGACTTAGGACGCTCGATAGGGAATCCTAAGGCCCTGTCCCAGCAGAGGCTGGCGAGTACGCCCAGGGCGCGGCTAACACCAAACAGCACGGTGTAGAAATCTTCTTCCACCATACCGTAGTGCTTCAGCAGGGCGCCGGAGTGCGCGTCTACGTTGGGCCATGGGTTCTTTATCTTCCCGGTGCCTTCCAGTATCGGCGGCGCTACCTCGTACACGTTCCAAACGGTTTGCACTACGGGGTCTTCCGGGCAATGCACTTTGGCAAACTCGGCCTGCGCGGTGAAGCGCGGGTCGGTCTTGCGCAGTACGGCGTGGCCGTATCCCGGTACTACCTTACCTTCAGAGAGGGTCTTCTTTATGTATTCCGCTATCTGCTCTTTGGTAGGGGCTTCGGTGTTCAGCTCTTTCTGCATTTCTTCTATCCAGCGGATCACTTCCTGGTTGGCCAGGCCGTGCAGCGGACCTGCGAGGCCGGTCATACCCGCTACGAACGACAGGTACGGATCGCTAAGGGCAGAACCTACCAGGTGTGTCGCGTGCGCCGATACGTTACCACCTTCGTGGTCGGCGTGTATGGTGAGGTAAAGGCGCATGAGCTCGGCAAAGGCCGGGTCGTCGTAACCCATCATGTGCGCGAAGTTGGCGCTCCAGTCCAGCATACCATCGGGCTGAATGTGCTTACCGTCTTTGTACTTACGGCGATAGATGTAAGCGGCTACGCGTGGCAGGCGCGCGATGAGGGTCATCGTGTCTTCGTACACGAAATCCCAGTATTGTTTTTTGCTGATACCGTCGTTGTATGCCTGTGCAAACTTCGACTCAGTCTGCAGGGCCAGTATGGCGGCGCAGAACTGCGTCATGGGGTGTGTGGAAGCGGGCAGCGCCTCTATTACGTTGAACACGTGATTGGGCACATGTGACCGGCGGGCCCAGGTAGCGGAGATGTGCTCCACATCTTCCTTGCTGGGTACATCGCCTACCAGCATGAGGTAGAAAAGTCCTTCCGGCAGGGGTTCGTTACCACCGTCTATCTTTGGCAGGCGCTCGCGGAGCTCAGGTATAGAGAACCCGCGGAAACGGATACCCTCGTTGGAGTCCAGCAGGGAAGTTTCCGTAATTAAACCGGGAATACCACGCATACCCTGGTATGCCTGCGCAACTGTTACTTTGTCCAGCACTTTATCACCGTGCTCCTGGATCAGCTGCTTTATCTCCGCAGCCTGTGCATCTGCCTTCGCCTTGAAGGTGTCTTTTACGTAGCCCATTATTGTATATCAGATTAAGCCCTCAAAAAAAGGGGGTAATTTTTGAATGCCCACAAAGTTAAGCGAAATGACAAAAGGTTGAAATTAATTTAGTGTATATATGAAGGGTGGTCTGCATACTCACAATAACATCACTAATATTAATTTAGCCGATATTAAATCATACCACCTGCAACAATTGCAAACAATAAATATATTTACAGGTACAATTCACCGATATTGAACAACATTACCATACACTTACTAACCACACTCTACGTTGAAATTATGAATAAATCGACCGGGCAATTGCTAATTGCCATACTCCATTCTTAGTTTTGATTGCAAGCAAAAAAATTAACGACGAAAGGTTTGGTGAATATTACATCCTCATGTTTGACATTGAAAACAGAGGCCAGTACCCGCTTAAGAATGTCAAAGCTATCGTAACTGATATTAGCATTGCATTTTCATCAAAATACATAAAGTATGAAAGGAAAGGTCTGAGTCATGAAGTAAATACTAAGCCCACACAAAACTTTGATGTTTCGTTTACTAAAGACTTTGGTGCAATTCCAGCTAATACAGGAGAAATACCACTACACACATCAATAGTAAGTCCACAACTAAATGGCGAAACCGATTTTGGTTATACGGTTCAATTTTTCTGGGGAAGTGGCACACTAACATATTTTATCAGATGTTGCTTCAAAGAAAGTGGCCCAACATTAAAAGGTGTTGAATGTCTGTTAAATGGGAAAAAAGTTGCCTATTCCAACTATATGACCACGGATCTGCCAAAACAGTAAACTGTAATCCCCCCAACTACCGCAAGTGTTTTTCACTTGTGGTATAAATAACGGTAGTTTGCAACTCCCATCAACTTAAAGTAATTTCACACCATGCACCCAGACATCATCCAATACCACACAAAACTAGAAGAAAGCGACCTCCACATCGCAGAGCTTCTCTATGCTACCATCAGTAAAGAACTCCCGGAGGCGGAAAGCAAGGTATGGCATGGCCACCCGGTATGGTTTATAGAAGAGAACCCGGTAGTGGGTTATGATAGGCTAAAGAACTGTGTACGGCTGCTGTTCTGGAGTGGACAGTCGTTTGAGGAGGAAGGGCTGGCGCCGGAGGGTAAGTTTAAAGCCGCGGAAGCCCGGTATACTGCGGCAGACCAGGTAAATGTGACCGACCTCAAGCGCTGGCTCAAGAAATCGAAAGAGATACAGTGGGATTATAAGAATATCGTAAAGAGGAAGGGGCGGCTGGAAAGGTTGGTGTAGTAAAACTGGGCTGCCGAGACAAGAAACGATTTTTTCTTATCTTCAAATCATGCAACCCGATTTTAACCTTCCATCAGAACAGCAGATAACCAGCACCCGAATCTTTGAAACAACGCCAGAAAGGGTTTTCAGAGCATGGTCTGACCCGGAGCAGTTGAAAGACTGGTGGGGACCGAAGGACTTCACCAACACGTTCGAAATATTCGACTTCAGGCCGGGTGGTACCTGGAAGTTTGTAATGCATGGACCCGGCGGCGAGGGTAATTACAAGAACGAAGTCATTTTTGAGATAATAGACGAACCCCGCCTGATTATGTGGAACCGGGTGACACAACCCTACTTCCGTGTCCTTACCACTTTTGAATCTACTGAGGATGGAAACACACTGCTTACCTTCCGGATGCAGTTTGCCGACAAAGAAACCTGCGATAAGATACGCCCCTTCGCACCCGAGAAAAACGAAGAGAATTTTGACAGGCTAGAGCGCACCCTCACTCAAATGGCAAATCCTCGTTAATGGTTGCCCCTTTTAGACATGACAGTTTCGCAATTTATATAATACCGAAAAACATGTTGCCTATATCCGATTTTGACACACTAAATACGTCAACTTGACCAGGAAGTATCCACTACTAAAGATAACCCTTTATAGTTCCATTATCGGCCTTTTTATTCCGGGGTTTACGGCCATTGTACTTACAGGCTTTCAATCGCTGCTGGGAAAAATGGGAATAGAATGTGCCGCGGCTACAAAGGGTATCTGGCTATCAACTACCATCATCGCTATTTGCCTGCCATTTATATTCGACCGGAAAATAATAAAGACTAGAAAGAGAAAAGAGTATCGTGTTCAAAAGCTACTGCCCGTATTCAACCTAATAGAGTATACTTCTTTACAGGCAAGCCTTGCCGCATTGTTCACAGATGCTGAAACCTTATGTTATGTGAGCGATGGGCAAAACGGGATGGAATTAATATTCACTGCCTGGCTGTCATTGCCTATCCTTATTGCCATCAGTTATGCTTTCGACTATCGCTCAAAAAATAACACACCCACTGGCGCGGGGCTTCCGTAGGGCAACTGTGTCTATGCTCTACTCTGCCGACGTGGTTATTGGCAAGTATCACCTGGCTGGTTTCCTGCTGGTATGTAATACGCGCAAAACAATCAACTTCTGATGCTTGTCATCAACTATATAGTGTACCAGGTATTGAAATGTTTTGACTTTTACGCAACGAACGTTATCGTAGCGGATAGTACCCATGGCAGGAAGTGAAGAAATGTCTTTTAACCTGTTCTCCAATTTGTCGAAAAAGTGGCGACCAAGTCCCTCACTACGTTCATCTTCCCAATCGATTGCTTGTTGTATATCCAGGTCTGCATTCGCAGTTGTGACTACAGTGTATGATGTCACGGTTTGAATTTGAATTTGATCTTAGCCTCATCCCAGTTAGTGAGTTGCACAGTACCGTCTTTCACATTTTGAACTTCCTTACGAACAAGTTCCAGATGCCAATCGGAAAGAACAAACGAATTGGCTTCCTCCTCTTCTTCCAGCTCCTTATATTTCTTTTTAAGCCGCTCCCATTCCTCGATAGGAATCTGCAACTGCACCGCAGTTGTTTGGCCTTTGTTATCAGATATATATTGCAGATTCATCGTATCACTTTGTTCTTTACAAATATAACGATATCTGAGTTAGCGGCTATCTAATATTTAATAATCACAACTCAATAAACTCAATCCCTTCCCTGCCCCCAAAGGCCTGCTCTACTCTGCCGGCGTGGGTATCGGTCAGTATCACCTGGCCGAAGGCGGGGCCGCGGATAATGCGCAGGAGCGCTTCCATGCGGCTTTGGTCGAGTTTTTCAAAGATATCGTCCAGTAGCAGGATGGGCTTGTGCCGCTGCACCTGGTGGAGGTAGGTGTATTGCGCGAGCTTCATGGCAAAAAGGAAGCTTTTCTTCTGCCCTTGTGAGCCGAATTGCTTCACCGGCGCACCGTCTTGCAGAAAGGTCCAGTCATCGCGGTGTACACCACGGGTGGTACGCTGCATGCGCAGGTCGTTCTGAAAAGAATGCTCCAGCAGTTCCCACATGCCCTGCTGCGCCAGCGCCGATTCGTACACCACATCTATGCGCTCCTTACCGCCGGAAAGCTCCTGGTAGTATGCCTGCAGCAGTGGCATAAAGCTGCTGATGAACAGGTGTCGCTTCTGGTATATATAAGCCCCGTCTTCCGACAGCACCCTGTTGTAATGTTCCAGTTCGGGGCTATCGGAAGGAGGGTTCAGGAAGTGCATCTTCAGCCAGGCATTCCGCTGCAGCAGCACTTTCTGGTACCGTATTAGCCGTTCCAGGTATTCCCGGTCGGTCTGGCTGAGGATGCTATCTACCCATTTGCGGCGCAGCTCGCTGCCGTCGTTAATGAGCTCCATATCATCGGGGGCTATCATTACGGCAGCGTATTTGCCTATGTGATCGGTCAGTTTCTCGTATTCCACCCCGTCGGCGGAAAGTTCTTTTTTGCCTTGCTTCCATTTGCAGATGATGACCTCCCCCGGCCCCTCCGCTCCGCGGAGGGGCGTTGGTGATGGGGCGTCGCCATCGGCCCCTCGATCTTCGCTCTCCGCCCTCACCAGGGTTCCCTGTACCCGGAAGCCATCCATGCCTTTTTGCACGTTATTCTGCTGCAGGCTGGTGAAGTAGCTCTTGGTATAGCACAGGTAATATACCGCGTCCAGGAGGTTGGTTTTTCCGCTGCCATTAGGCCCTGTAATGCAGGTAATAGGCTGCGGGAAGTGGAAACTGGCCGAAGAATAGTTGCGAAACTGTACTAATGTTATATTTTTTATAGTATTCAAGCGGAAATGGACGGGAAAGTTTTTATATTTTCGCACAAATTTAGACAAACAGTGCAGACTCCATTCGGAAAAGAAACATATTTATACTGGTACGAGATCATGCTGCTCATGCGCCGCTTTGAGGAAAAGACCGGTCAGCTATACGGAATGCAGAAAATTCGCGGATTTTGTCACCTCTACATAGGCCAGGAGGCCGTGGCTGCGGGCATGATGACCGCTATAAAAGATGACGACAACGTGATCACCGCCTACCGCGACCACGCACTGGCGATAGCCAAGGGCATACCCGCCAAAGAATGTATGGCGGAGATGTACGGCAAGGCTACCGGCTGCTCTAAGGGCAAAGGTGGCAGTATGCACTTCTTCAGCAAGGAAAAGAAATTTTTTGGCGGCCACGGAATCGTGGGCGGCCAGATAGGCCTGGGTGCCGGCATTGCCTTTGCCGACCAATACCACGGCAACGATCGCGCCACGCTGTGCTTCTTTGGCGACGGCGCCGCGCGCCAGGGTATGCTGCACGAGGTGTTCAACATGGCGGTGCTGTGGCAACTGCCGGTGGTATTCATCTGCGAGAACAACTACTACGCGATGGGTACTTCGGTTCAGCGTACTGCTAAGAACCAGGATATCTACCCGCTGGCTGACGCCTACAACATGCCCGGCGATACCGTAGACGGTATGAGCTGCGAGGAAGTACACAAAGCAATAGAAAGGGCTGTGCGCCGTGCCCGTGAAAAGGGCGGCCCGACCTTCCTGGAGATAAAAACGTATCGCTACCGCGGCCACTCTATGAGCGACCCCGCCAAGTACCGCACCAAGGAAGAACTGGAAGAATACAGGGAGAAAGACCCCATAAACCAGGTACTGAGCAAGATAATGGCCGAAAAGTGGGCTACCGAAGCTGAAATAGAAGCCATTAACGAAAAAGTACGCGCCGAGGTGGAAGAGTCGGTACAATTTGCGGAAGAAAGCCCCTGGCCGGACGACAGCGAACTGTACAAAGACATATATGTACAGGAAGACTACCCGTACATAACCGACTAAGGGTGCCGGAATTGGAATGGAAAGAACAGATTGACCGGTCTACCGGGTCTTTCGGATTGATTTTCAGGATAATTACCAATAAAATATTATAATTGCAGCCTGAAATGCAGCAGCGATAATTAATATTATTAATATCGGGCATTTTGAGCATAGTTTACAAAACAAACAATCTACCTTATTTAATAAATAGAATGGCTAATACAACGAGAAACAAACCCGGTCAGGAAGAGGTAACAATAACGCCTGAGGGAGCGGAAGTACTTGATAATATCCAGGTGTCTTACGAAAAGAACAAGAAACGCATCAACACCGCTATTATAGTAGTGGTGGTGGCTGTAGGCGGCTTCCTGGGTTACAAGAATTTCTACCAGGCCCCGCGTGAAGAGAAAGCTTCCGCACAGATGTATTTCCCGCAAAAGTACCTGGCAGCCGACTCGCTGGATAAAGCGCTGAACGGTGACGGGCAACACAAAGGTTTCCTGAACGTAATAAAGAAATACAGTGGTACCGACGCGGCCAACCTGGCTAACTACTATGCCGGTGTTTGCTACCTGCGCAAGGGAGACTCTAAAAACGCCATCAAATACCTGGGCGAATTTAACGGCAAGGGTACGCTGGTAGAATACAGCGCTATGGGCGCACTGGGCGATGCTTACATGAACGAAGGCAAAACCGACAAAGCCGTAGACTACTATGTAAAAGCAGCCGGAAAGAAAGACGACGCCGTACACGCACCTATCTACCTGTTCCGCGCCGGACTGGCGTATGAAAAGCTGAACAAGCCGGAAGAAGCCAAGAAGATGTACCAGAAAATACGTGCCGAATACCCAATGACTCAAGAAGGCCAGAAAGTAGACAAACAACTGGCGCAACTGGGCGACCTGGGCGAATAATATTTTGTACCTAATTTCAAAGCCCCTTTTTACCTTTATGGCGAAAAGGGGCTTTTTTAATATCTATATGGCACAATCGCAAAACAGCAGTACCCTGCTTGATACTGCTTCGCTGAAAGCACTCACCAACGCACGCGTCGCTATCGTGTGTACGGAATGGAATGATAAGATAGTAGCTGAACTGGTGAATGGCGCAGAGCGTATCTGCAACGACATTAATGCCGTTATCGTAAAGAAGGTGGTAGTTCCGGGTTGCGTGGAGATACCCTTTGCCATAAAGCAGCTATGGGCGCACTACGAACGCTCCGGTACGGACAAGCCCGAAGCCATCATAGCCTTTGGTGCGGTGATACGCGGCGGCACGCCACACTTTGAGTATGTATGCCAATCGGTGACGGACGGTATTACCCAACTCAACCTCACCCTACCCGTTCCGGTTATCTTCGGTGTGCTGACGCTGGAGAATGATGCGCAGGCCTGGGAGCGCCTGGGCGGTGTGCACGGACATAAGGGCGAGGAGGCTGCCATAGCCGCACTGAAGATGATACAGAACAGCCGTATGCTAAACGCATAACCCTTTATTGAGGGGGAAGCCCCGCGGGGAGAAACTTATGGATATTACACCTTAGTGGTTAAATTTGAAACAGATGAACGTCCAGCTATTTATACCTTGCTTTGTAGACCAGTTGTATCCTGATACGGCGATGAACATGGTGAAAGTGCTGGAAAAGCTGGGCTGTAAACTGACATACAACCCCGCCCAAACGTGCTGCGGACAAGCCGCCTACAATGCCGGCTACCAGCAGGAGGCCAGGGCGGTGGGAGCCAAGTTCCTGGAAGACTTTAAAGAAGACGGCTATATAGTAAGCCCCGGCGGTTCCTGCCCGGGCTTTATACGGAATTATTATACCAGCCTGTTTGATAACAGCCCGGAACACAACACCTGCAAGGCCGTTGCTCCGCGGGTGTACGAATTCACCGAATTCCTGACGCAAGTGCTGAATGTAACCGATGTAGGCGCGCGGCTGGAGGGCAAGGCTACCTATCACGATGCCTGCGGGGCCCTGCGGGAGTGCGGCATTAAAGAAGCACCCCGCAAGCTGTTGCAAAACGTAAAGGGCCTTGAACTTGTGGAGATGAAAGAAGCCGAAACCTGTTGCGGCTTCGGCGGCACATTCGCCGTTAAGTTTGAGCCCATCTCCGATGGCATGGCGCAGACCAAAGTGCAAAGCGCCCTCAACACCGGCGCACAATACATAATCTCTACAGACGTTTCCTGCATCATGCACCTGCAAGGCTATATAGACAAGAACAAACTCAATATCAAAACATTGCACATAGCGGATGTGCTGGCCAATACAGAACCGGGATAAGGCTGATGTAACGGGTTTGCCAGGGCTAACAAAACTTAAGCGGCCGCTAATGTAGCGGCCGCTCTTTTATTGTCTTTTCACCCTGTGTATACACGTGGTTAATCTGTCTAATTGGTTTAATCCCGGTACTTTTACCTCTTCACTATCTTAAACATGATCTCCTTGCCCATGTTCTGCTTAATGGCCAGGTTATACCAGCACCGCGCCATGTCTTCCAGCAGGGGTACGGTATCTATGTCGCCGAAGTCGTAGGTATTTTTAAAGCCCAGGCTATTGGCCAGCAGCATAGCTACTGACTTGGCCTTTTTGCTGTTACCGGCAAAAAAGATGTCGCCAGCCTCGCGAGCGTCGAACTCAGGCGCCAGGAAGTAGGATTTCACCATATGCTCCGCTCCCGTAATAGCCATGGCCGCTTTCAGTGTGGCTACATACTCTTCCGGCTTGGGGTCAATATTGGCGGAGGCATCTATGATCACTTTGTTGCGCACATCGCCCAGCATGTAAGCTACCTGCCGCACCTTATCGGCGGTAACGGCAAGATAGATGACATCGGCCTGCGCGCCGGCGTCTTCGATGTTCTCAAAAAAGATGTTCTCCAGTTCGGCTGACACGAGTACTTCATCGTGCTCGTCTTCATTCAGGCCAATGAAAACCGTATGTCCCTCCCGGGCCAACTGTTCCGCAAAAGGGGCCACTTTAGGGCCGTTGCCTATAATGGCGATATTCAAACACACAAAATTCTTGCCCATCGTGGGGATATGGTTTTTATTTTTTTGTTTTTACGGATAACTTTTTCGTAGTACGGGTGTGTTTTCTGTTGGCTATTGAGGTGTGTTGTTCACACAAAGGTAATACGACTTCCCGCATATAAACAAAGGTTTTCTCCCATACTTTTATAGAATAATACAATAACGGGTTAACCCTTTGGCAACAGAATTTGATTGTGAAACCAGTATACATATAAACTTTAATGCAGCATGATACCTGTCACCAAAAAAAATTAAGGCCGCGGTTGCGGCCTTAACGAATTACACTCTGTCAATTTTAAGATACAAGAGTTGCCTCCAGCGAAATCTCCAGTGCGCTGTATGCTTTAGACACCGGGCAATTGGCTTTCGCGTCCTCGGCGCACTCTTTAAATTTACCCTCGTCTATGCCGGGCACTTTAGCCCGGGTTACCAGTTCGCTGCGGGAGATAACTCCATTATCCAGCGTTATGGCACATTCTGTTTCAATCTCCTCGGGAGTGAAGCCGGCAGCGCCCAGCACGAAAGAGAGCTTCATGGTAAAGCAGCCCGCATGTGCCGCCGCCATCAGTTCTTCCGGGTTGGTGCCTACCCCTTCCTCAAAGCGGCTCAGGTAAGAGTATTGCGTTTTGTTGAGCACGGTGCTTTGCGTGCTGAGGTGGCCATTACCTTCCTTGCCCGATCCATTCCATACGGCTGTTGCTTTGCGTTTCATAATAGTTGATTTTAGACATCAAATATAACTGAAACGCCGGGACAATAACCCCGAACACAGAACGATAATACCAAGCCCTCCACTCACCGCCTCCCAATAAAAAATTACGGGGCGCATAATATACTGTAAGCAAATGCGTTATAGCTGTAACCGCCAGTATAGACTATTGTCTAACTCAAAACCTAACTATCCATATGAAATCCCGTTTCATATGCCTGCTGTACTGCGCGGTATGTTTTTATATCCTTTTGAATGGGGATCGCCACCGGAAGAACTTTTATCTCTACGACAAGTTTGGCTACCACGCCTACCTGCCTGCCGTGTTCGTATACAACGACCTGGCACACCTGTCGTTCTACCCGGAGATCATCCGCCAATACGAACCCTTTGGCTCTCACCACGACTGGCATATGGTGGTTCACTGCCCCGATGAGCGCAAGCTGATAAAATACCCTCCCGGTGTTGCCCTGTTCAACCTACCGCTGTTCCTGGCTGCGCATACCTATGCGAGCAGCAGCGATACCTACCCTGCCGATGGCTATAGCATCCCCTATGTAGTGGCTTCTATTTCCACCAATATACTCTGTGCTACCCTGGGCCTGCTGGTGCTAGGTGCTTTCCTCCGGCGCCGATACAGTGATACCGCAACGGCCATTACCCTGGCCTGTATTGGTTTTGGCACCAACCTGTACACCTATACCGCTTTCGACCAGGGCATGAGCCATCCCTATTGCTTCCTGCTGCTGGCCTTGCTACTCCACCACACCGATAGCTGGTACCGTACCGGTATGCGGAAACACCTTTACCTGCTGGCCGCATCGCTGGGGATGCTTTTCCTTACCCGCTCTGTAGATGTGATAGCCGTGCTGCTGCCCCTGGCATGGGGCGTCTACAACAGGGATACCCTCCGCGCGCGCCTGCGGCTGTGGTGGCAACGGCGCGCATCGATAGCAATGGCTGCCGTGCTGCTGATTGCTATTGTGTCCATTCATTTTGTTTACACCAGGTGGATAAGCGGCAGCTGGGTGGTAGACACTTACCCTGGCGAAGCCTTCGACTTCCTGAACCCACGGCTGCGCCTGGGATTACTTGGCTTCCAGAAGGGTTGGTTTGTGTACACCCCAATAGCCCTGGTGGCTATGTCCGGATTCTATTTCCTCTGGAAACAGCACAAGGCAATAGTCCCATCGCTGCTGCTGTACCTGGCAACTATTATCTACGTGGTTTTCAGCTGGAAACAATGGCACTATGGCGGTGGCTTCAGCGCCCGCGCCCTGGTAGATGTACTGCCTGCCGTAGCCGTGCCCCTGTGCGCACTGGCAGAGGCTGCCTGGGTACAAGGCAGGCGGCTATCGCGGGCACTTTTTGCGTGCGTTTCCGTATTCTGTATTACGCTGAACATGTTCCAGACGTACCAGTACACCTCAGGTGTTCTTCACTGGAACAATATGAGCGCTGCTTACTACTGGTATATCTTTGGGAAAACAAAGGTTGGCCCGGAATCGTGGCCATTGCTGATGACCGACGAGGAAGTGCGGGAAACGGAACAATAATATCCGAAATTTCCTCTTTGACAAAAGCCTGCATTATATACCTTTGCAGTCCATTCAGCAATCCAATTATGCAGTCTTCAGTAAAGATCTTCTCCGGCACCAACTCTCACTACCTGGCCGAGAGCATTGCACAGGCCTTCGGTAAGCCATTAGGAAAAATTGACATCCAGAAGTTCAGCGACGGCGAATTCCAGCCGGTGTTCCAGGAGTCGATACGCGGCGATTATGTTTTCCTGGTGCAGAGCACCAACGCCCCTATGGACAACCTGATGGAGCTGCTGATGATGATAGATGCGGCCAGGAGGGCTTCCGCCGGCTACATTACCGCTGTAATACCCTACTTTGGCCTGGCCCGCCAGGACCGTAAGGACAAGCCCAGGGTATCGATAGCCTCTAAGCTGGTGGCCAACCTGCTGACCACCGCCGGGGCCAACCGCATTATGACCATGGACCTGCACGCACCACAAATACAAGGTTTTTTTGATATACCGGTGGACCACCTGGACAGTTCCGCTGTTTTTATACCATATATCGAGAATCTTAAGATGGAAAACCTTATCTTTGCGGCCCCTGACGTAGGCTCTACCAACAGGGTGCGTGAAGTTGCCAAATATTTTGAGCTGGATATGGTTATCTGCGATAAGCAACGCAAGCGCGCCAATGAAGTAGCGGCTATGACGGTGATAGGTGATGTGAGTGGCAAACACGTGGTACTGATAGACGACATTTGCGATACGGCGGGTACGCTGAGCAAGTCGGCCTCTATACTGAAGGAACGCGGAGCGCTGTCGGTACGTGCTTTCTGTACACACCCTGTCCTCAGCGGTAAGGCTTACGAGAACATTACGAACTCAGAGCTGGAAGAACTGGTAGTTTGTGATACCATTCCGCTGAAGCAGACGATTGACAAAATAAAAGTGGTGCCCACGGCCAAGCTGTTTGCTACAGCCATCCGGAACACCCACGAGAATAAATCGATAAGTTCTTTATTTATTCATAGTCAGAGAAAATAGTTCTCAGTTAGCAGTTTTCAGTTAACAGTATGCTAACCGGCAGTATTTGACTTTTGAATTAAAACGACTGTTTATACAAAAAAATCCGTCCCCATGATGGGATACCTTTTTTAAAAAACTGAATTTTCAACGTCCGGATGTTTGACGGATATCCTTTCGGTGTTGAAGAGCAAAAATGTAAACGATGAAAAGCATCAAAATTGAAGGTACAAAAAGAAGCGACCTTGGTAAAAAAGCAACACGCCAGGCTCGTTCTGAAGGACAAGTTCCCTGCGTTATCTATGGTGGTAACGAAACAGTTCACTTTACCGCACCGGTAATGGGCTTCCGCCACCTGGTGTACACTCCTGATTTCCAAATAGCGGAAATTTCCGTGGATGGTAAAACATACCGTACCATAATGAAAGACCTGCAGTTTGACGTGGTAACCGATGACCTGAACCACATCGACTTCCTGGAACTGGTAGAAGACAAAAAAATCATTGCCAACCTGCCGCTGAAGTTCACCGGCCAGCCGGAAGGTGTAAAGGCGGGTGGCCGCCTGGAAATAAAAGCTAAGACGCTGAAAGTGCGTACTTATCCTAAGTTCCTGCGCGAGAGCATTGAAGTGCCCATCGACAGCCTGCAGATAGGCGGTAACCTGCGTGTAGAAGACGTAGTAGCTACCGACATGGAAGTAATGAACTCTCCGCGTATCCCTATCGCTTCCGTAGTAACTACCCGTGCCCTGCGCCAGGCAGAAACCGAAGAAGCGAAAGCCGCTTCCGGAAAGAAATAAGCAATACCATCTTTCCATACCGAAGCCTTCCGCCAACGCGGAAGGCTTCTTTCGTTTCCGGGGCTTCCGGGAGCACTACCATCTGCGGTTGCCGCGATAGTAGCCATTTCCACAACCATTTCCGCGGTAGTATCCGCCATTGTTCCAGCCATTGGTATAGTAACCGCCAACATACCCGGCGGGCGCCCCTACCGTTACCGTAGTGGTGGTATAGCCATTGGTGTACGCGCCATAGAACCCAGGGGCACGGTTGGTACGACACCGCGGCACCGGCGGGCGGTAGCAATTGCGCACCACCGGCCTGCGCCATTGGCCCGTATTGCAGTTATTGCCATAGTAGCGCTGCGGTGCATAGCCGGGCCCGCAGTTCCCACCCCGGTTGTAGTATCCTCCCCTGCCGCGTTGCGCGTTGGCGTTGTCGGCAAACACAAGGGAGAGCATAGCAACAACCGTTGCTGTTATCAGCATCTTTACCTTCATACTCCTCAAGATTTAAAAAAGTTAACAAATAAATTCCGGGAGTAGTAAACCAATCGGCGTGCCAAAAAGTAAGGCAGTTTTTTGTATCTTGCCAAAACATATATAAATACTATGAAACGCCTGCTACTCTTTACACTATTCTTCGCTATTGTGAGCACAGCCAAAGCCCAAAACGACCCTAGTCTCACTGTAGGTGATACGGGCACTATTACCTTTCAATACCGGGGCAATACCGTTACCTATACAACTGTCCGCGCTGCCGACGGTCTTATCTGGCTACAGCAAAACCTGGGCGCAACGCAGGTGGCAGACTCCGCCACTGATACGGCAGCATACGGACATTATTTTCAATGGGGCAGATGGGATGACGGGCACCAGGTGCCGACAAGTGACACGGCGCACGCACATGGACTAGCCATAAATAACCCGGCTGGGATTCCCAATGGTAGCGATAAGTTCTTTGTCGATACCAGTGCGGGTGCAAATCCCTGGTGGGCAAATGGAGATAGCAATAATACCTGGACAAACGCGCCGCCATCAGACTCAAACGGTTACGACCCTTGCGCGGCCTTAGGCCCCAACTGGCATATGCCGTCAAAATCAGAATTTTCGAACCTGGTAGCCATTGAGGGAATAAGTGCAAACACGTCCGCTTTTTCTTCCAACCTCAAATTACCTATGGCCGGCACGCGGCACTATATTGACACATTTTTCATAGGCGTACACAACAGTTCTGCGTATTGGACATCCAGCGTTGTAGATTCCCTGGCTAATACAGTTTATATCACCAGCACCGTAGATACTAATCATCCCGTGTATAAAGGTTATGGCAGAAGTGTCCGTTGCGTAACCACCTGTACTGGTGTTTATTCACCTGATACCCTTTTAGGCCCGGATACCGTCTGCGCCAACTCGGTGCAAACCTGGCAAACACCCCGGTCACCTATGCCAACAGCTATACCTGGGCCTTACCTACCGGAGCGAGTATCATTGGCCCGCAGAACGGCAACTCAATCACTGTAATGATGGGCACGGGCAGTGGTACAATTACCGTTCGCGCTTCCAATGCCTGCGATACCAGTATTGCCATCTCCAGAACGGTATTTGTTCACCCGCTTCCCAACCCTATCATCAGCCAGTCCGGCTGGAGCTTAAGCACCGGGACATTCAACAGCTACCAGTGGCTGCTGAACAACAATCCTATCCCCGGCGCTACCACCAACCCCTACACGGCCACCAATCCGGGAATTTACCGGGTTATCGTAACAGATGCCAATGGCTGTACGGATACCTCTGCTGCCCTTTCCTTATCGGTGCATGGAGCTTCCACATCAAAAAGCAATATTGAAGTATTCCCTAACCCTGCCACTACGCAGTTGTTTATCAAGGCTGCCGAACCGGTGTATGTTTCCATCTACACCAGCGATGGAAGATTGGCGGTTGAGAACACCACCGAAAAAACCATTGACATAAGCACACTTAGCCCGGGATATTATCAACTGAAGATCGCAGATAAAGAGGGTACCCTGCTTAAGTTAGAAAAACTGGCGGTGCTGCCTCATTAATTATCCTATTTCATAATTAAGGAGAGCGGCATTCAGCCGCTCTCCTTTTCGTTTTATGCAAATCATCTTTTTATTTAATTACCAACGATGTGGCGGTACGGGAACGGGTATGCTCCTGGGGTGTGGGGGTACGGGTACGCCACGCGGATGTGGTGGTACGGGAACAGGCACATGCCTTACCCGGGGGCGTGGCGGTACGGGAACTACTACACGGGGCGCCGGTGCGCGGTAATAGGTAGTACGTCGTGGCTGATATCCATCGCGGTAGTGATGGCGGTGGCGGGCGTGCCCATATGCATGTCCACGCGGATGATGCTGGCGGTAATGCTTGTGGTGCTTGTGGTGTTTGTGACGGGGCTGTGCATCGGCCTCTGTAATGCTGAAACCGAAAAACATGGCCATCCCCAGCAGTATCATTACTATCCTTTTCATAACATTCAATTTTAGTTTTTTACAAGACATGTTCGTCAGCAATATTGCAAGCACGATACCACTAATCGTTAAAGAAGTGTCAACCCATTGAAATACAGAGAGATACAATAAAATGCACCACCCGGCACCGGGGAAACACGCCCTGCTATTTTGTGGAAATTTCCCGTCAGTTTTCCGCACAAAAAAGCGCCATCCGGGTGAATGGCGCTCTATACAGGTTGCTATTATTTTAAGGTACTACCTTCTTTTCAGTTTCCAGTTGGCAGCCGTGCCATTGCTGTGTGCGGCCACTTGCTGTTTCTTGTCTTTCTGCCAAATGTAACCTGCCAGCAGCGCGGCTACTTCATCTGTTTCGGGAGCAGTGTCGGTAAGGTACTCCGGCCTGAAGTAGTTTTCTATGAACTTGGTATCAAAATCACCCTTGCGGAATGGTTCGGTCTGCACGGCCCACTTGCCAAAGCTGAGCGTAGTTTGTATACCCTGTATATAATACTCGTCTATAGCGCGGCAGAGGCGCTCTATGGCCTCATTGCGGGTGGCGGCATGCACTACCAGCTTCGCTATCATGGGGTCGTAAAAGATGGGGATGGCCTGTCCCTGCTCATAGCCGTCGTCTACGCGCACGCCCGGGCCTTTGGGTGGCTGGTACATTTCCAGCGTGCCCGTATCGGGCAAGAAGTTGTTTACCGGGTCTTCCGCGCACACGCGCAACTCTATGGAGTGGCCGTTTATCTTTAATTCGTCCTGCGTGAACGACAGCTTATTTCCGCGCGCTACATTTATCTGCTCCTTTACCAGGTCTATGCCGGTTATCATTTCGGTAACGCAGTGCTCTACCTGCAGGCGGGTGTTCATTTCCAGGAAGTAGAAGTTCAGGTCATTATCTACCAGGAACTCCACGGTGCCCGCCCCGTAGTAGTTGCACGATTTGGCTACAGCTACCGCGCATTCGCCCATCGCTTTTCGTATATCGGGGGTGAGGCAACTGGAAGGAGCTTCCTCCACCAGCTTCTGGTGGCGGCGCTGTATGGAGCATTCCCGCTCAAAGAGGTACACACAGTTGCCGTGCTGGTCGCCTATGAGCTGTATCTCTATGTGCTTGGGCGATGCCACGTATTTCTCTATAAATACATCGTCGTTGCTGAAGGCGCTGAGCGCTTCGCTTTTTGCCATGCGCATCTGCTCTTCCAGTTCGTCTTCGCTGTTCACTACGCGCATACCCTTGCCGCCGCCCCCGGCCGAAGCTTTTATCAGTATGGGATATCCCGCTTTCGCGGCTATCTCCTTCGCTTCTTCCACGGTTTGTATCGGTTCATCCGTTCCGGGCACCATAGGTACGTTAAACTTTTTGGCGGCCTGCTTGGCGGCTATCTTGCTGCCCATCATCTCGATGGAATAAGCGGAGGGGCCTATGAATATCAGTCCCGCATCGGAAACAGCTTTAGAAAAGGAAGCATTCTCGCTCAGGAAACCATAGCCGGGGTGTATGGCGTCGGCACCCGTCTGCTTCGCTACTTCTATCAGTTTATCGGCGCGCAGGTACGACTGTGCCGAAGGCGCAGGGCCAATACATACGGCCTCATCCGCATAGCGGACAAAGGGCATATTCCGGTCCGCCTCGGAAAATACTGCTACGGTCTTTATTCCCATTTCTCGTGCCGTGCGCATAACGCGCATGGCTATTTCGCCACGATTGGCTACCAGTATCTTTTGCATGCCGCTAATTTAATCGAAAAATTATTCCTGAGACTTCAGTATGGTACCTTTCCCGTACTTTACAAACATATATAAATAAAGCACCCTCGATATCCGCATCAGCCAAGGCTGCAGCAGTAATACGAGCCCTACGGAGGCGCCCAATGCATAGAACACACTATTATCGAGGTACGACAGGCCGAAGATGAGCCAGTAAGCAACGAAAAATATGCCGATAAGCCCCACGGTGAGCGCATAACTCACATAACCGGTACCGTAGTAAAAGCCCACTTCCAGCTCCATTTTCTGGCCGCACACCGGGCAGGTTTCGGGCATTTCCAGCATTTTACTGAGTGGAAAGTAACTTTTGTTCACGTACATGTTCCCCTTGCGGCAGTTCGGGCATTTCATTTTGGCGATGCTCGGCAGCAGGGGTGGCTTCTTCTTATCGTTCTGCATAACTATTGATTTTGTTCTTCGGCTATTGGTTGCTTGCGGGTCTTTCCATAGGGCACATAGAAGTACAGGTACAGCATGCGGGAAAGGCGCATCAGCCAGGGCTGCGCCAGCAGCACAATGACTATGCTCACTACCAGGTAGGTTTCTACACTGTTGTCTTTATAAGAGAGCCCGAAGATGGGCCAGTACCAACAGAGGTTCAGGAAGAACAGCAATACCGTAAGCGCGTAGTTGATGCCTCCTCCATTGTTCTGCTCCTCCACCATCTTCTGGCCGCACACCTCGCAGTGTGGAACCATATTTACCAGCTTACCGAGGGGGAAAATGCTTCTGTTGGTGAACACCCTCCCTTTCCTGCAGCTGGGGCACCGCATGCGAAACAAAGAGGTGAGAAAAAATGGCTTTCTGTCAGGCGACATGAAAATATTTTCGCAAAGTTACTGATTTTCAGGGGGATTGTCTTTCCAATCTTCTTCGTCTATCGCATGAAAGAAATGCCATACCACCCGCGCCTTTGACGCGCCTATCACACGGGTCAGCTCGCGCTCCGTCAGTTTCTTTATGTTGTTCACCGAGCGGAATGCCTTCAGCAGATCGTTGGCGGTCTTCTCCCCTATCCCGGGAATGCCTTCCAGTTCGTTCCTGAACGTGCCCTTGCTGCGCGCCTGGCGGTGAAAGGTGATCCCAAAGCGGTGCACCTCATCGCGGATGCGGCGGATAAGCAAGTGTGCGGGGCTATCGTAAGGCAACTGGAGGGGGTCCCTGTCTCCGGGGAAAAAGATGGACTCTTCACGCTTAGCCAGCCCTACTACGGTCATTTTGCCACGGAGCCCCAGCAGTTCTATGCTTTCCATAGCGGCGCCCAGTTGCCCTTTGCCCCCGTCTATTATCACCAGTTGCGGCAGCGGCGCCTGTTCCTCCAGCAACCGCTTGTACCGCCGGTACACTACCTCCTTCATAGAGGCGAAGTCGTCTATCCCCACTACGGTCTTAATATGGTAGTGCCTGTATTCCCGTTTGGAGGGCAGGCCGTTCTTAAAGCACACCATAGCCGATACGGGGTATGCCCCCTGGAAGTTGGAGTTATCGAAGCACTCTATATGGCGGGGCAGGCTTTTGAGCTGCAATGCCTGCTGTAGCTGCTCCAATACCTGCTCCTGCTGCAGCTTAGCGCTTTCCTCCAGCATCAGGG
This sequence comes from Flavipsychrobacter sp., assembly GCA_016786665.1. Lineage (GTDB taxonomy): Bacteria > Bacteroidota > Bacteroidia > Chitinophagales > Chitinophagaceae > MKUN01. The sequence continues at coordinate 13,923 of JAEUVZ010000020.1, read as the reverse complement.
TGTTCTTCTTCTTTACGTCTTCCATAAAGAAGTGAATATTCTTCTGGCTCAGCTCCAGCAGATTCTTTTTGTCGCCGGCCTTGGGTATGGTTACCGTTACCCCTTCATCGGCCACCTCTATGGGGAAGGGCGCTATTACCTCTTTGCTGTTGCTGCTGTACGCTTCCCGCAACCGGGCCAGCGCGAACGAGAGTACATATTCGTCTTCTTCCTGCAATTCATTTTTTACCTCCAGGGTGCGGGCGTATATAATGCTGCCATTGGCCACCATCATATAGTTTACATAGCATAGCGTTTCTTTGCTTACAATGCTCACCACATCCAGGTTGCCCAGCCGCGGATTCACCACGGTGGATTTGCTCTGGTACGTTTGCAGCGCGTCTATCTTCTGCCGTATTATCTCGGCTTTTTCGTATTGCATTTCTCCCGCCAGGCGCATCATCTCCGTTTTCAGGAACTTCACCACTTCGCTGGCGTTGCCTTTCAGCAGGTGGCGCACCTGCTGCAGGTTATCGGTGTACTCTTCCTCGCCCTGCAGTCCTTCGCAGGGGCCTTTGCAGTTGCCCAGGTGATACTCCAGGCAAACCTTGTATTTGCCCTTTGCAATATTGGCCGGGCTCAGGTTCAGGTTGCAGGTACGCAGCGGTATGTTGTTCTTTATCAGTTCCAGCAGGTCGCGAACGCGGGCCACACCGGTAAAGGGGCCTATATATTCCGAGCCGTCTTTTATTACCCGGCGCGTAAGGAACACGCGCGGGAAATGTTCTTTCTTTATTACGATATAAGGGTAGGTCTTATCGTCCTTCAGTTCTATGTTGAACCGCGGCTGGTAGTGCTTTATCAGCGAGTTCTCCAGCAAGAACGCATCGTGTTCGGTATTGGTAACGGTATAGTCTATGCTGTGTATCAGGGTTACGAGCCGGCGGGTCTTAAAGTTATCGACCGTCTTGTTGAAGTAGGAGCTTACCCGCTTGCGGAGGTTCTTGGCCTTACCCACATACAGCAGTTCCTTCTCTTCGCTGAAATACTTATAACAACCCGGTTGGCCGGGGATGGATGGTGCTATCTTACTAAACTCCTCTCTGGTCATGCGCTACGCCCCTTCTGGTATTTGGAAAAAATATTCTGTCTTCTTTTCTTCACGGGAGCCTGGCTCCTCCTGTATCTGTATCAACCGGTCTACGACATAATAAAGCTTCACCGGCTTTTCCTTCCGGTTATTTCCGCCTGCTTCTACGAACAATGATTTTATCTTCCCGTTATCGGGATTGGTAATCACCTGGAGCTTTTGCGTATAGAGTTCCGGGAACTTAGCTTCGTAATAGAATGTCCTGGTTTGGTTCGCTTCGTCCTCTATCACGCTTACCTGGTACCTGCCCATTAATTCCACGCCACCAATGTCTGTTTTCACAAATTGCTCCATGATAGCGCCCAACCCTACCTGCGCCCCTGAAACGTAAGACGAATCGCGCTTGCCCCCCGTAGTTACTACTTTTACCAGGGTAATGGGCAGGCCGCTGTTCATTTTCCACTGGTCGCGTACAAACTGGCGCATGGGGAAGTAGGTTCCGTTGGCCGAGTCCTCGGCCGTCATCACATACCGCTGCGCACCTCCCCGCTTCCCGGAACAGGAAGAGAGAATGAGCAAGGCAAAAATCAATAACGCGTGAACCGTTCGCATCCGTTGGAATAATGCCTAAAGTTAGGCACATCTGCGTAATGGGGCAACTTAGTGTGGATTAGTTCAATTGCGGATTTACCGGCATATTCAGCAGGTGGTTGTATTCCCTGCCCATTAGGCGTATAGCCGCCTTCCACATATCATCGGCAGGTGTTTCAAATAACAATTCCCGTGTTGGGTCGGTTACCAGCCAGGATCCTTCTTTCATCTCCCCTTCCAGCTGCCCCGCCGACCATCCAGAGTAGCCCACATACAGTTTCAATTCGGAATCCAGGGCTGTGCCACTGGCCAGTATGTCCTGCAGCGCCTCGTAAGAGCCACCCCAATAGATGCCATCAGCCACACCGGTACCGCCTAGTGTGGCGGGTGACTGGTGCAGCATATGCAATGTATCCATCTGCACGGGCCCTCCCTGGTGCACGAGTAGCGAGGGAGTCGCCAGTTCGGGGAGCAAGTCGCTGAGCGTAAGCTCGGTAGGCCTGTTCAGCACAAAACCTACGGTACCGTCCTCACCGTGCTCACAAAGCAATATCACCGCCCGGCTGAAATTAGGGTCCGCCAGGAAGGGCTCCGCCACCAGCAGCTTTCCTGCTGCAGGCGGCTGCTTGCTGGCAGGCATATGTTGATTGAAGATATCCATCGCTAACTAATTTAATGTTCCTTCTACTAATGAACAAGAAAAATCTGTGCCGGGAATAATATAGAATTACTATATCGGCATAATCTTTAACATTATCGCATGAAATACAAGGCGATAACAAAAATGGTTTTACTTTTGTCCCTTATCTCAGCGGGCACCGATGCAGTTATACAATCTGTTACTTTTTATCATCACACTTATAGGCGGTTCGGTTCCTTTATGGTTCAAGGGTATCAACGACCGCAAAATGCACCTACTGCTGGCGTTTTCCGGGTCGTTCCTGCTCAGCATCGTGTTTCTGCACCTGCTGCACGAAACATTTGAGGAACTGCACACGGCTGCCGGCATCTACCTGCTCACCGGCTTCTTCCTGCAACTGGTCATCCAGCGCTTCACGCATGGTATAGAGCATGGCCACGCGCATGTGGAAAGCAATGATCACGGACATCACCACCATGTGCCACTCACTTCTATCCTTATAGGCCTGGGAGTACACGCCTTTATGGAGGGCCTGCCGCTGGGCTTCAACTACCTGCAGACCTCTACCGAGCCATCCCTGTACCTGGCCGTAGCTGCTCACAAACTACCGGAAATAATGCTGGCCTCAACGCTGGTGTATAGCCTGAAGGGCAAAAAAGCGGCGCTGGTAACCCTGGTCATTTTCTCGCTGCTGACACCATTGGGAAGTATGGTGGCCAGCGAGGTGAGCCAGAAGTACTATGCCATCTCCCGCATACGTGCGGTAGTGATACCGATAGTGGCCGGTTCATTCATTCATATAGCCACTACTATCTTTTTTGAGAGCGGCACCCGGCACCACTCCCTTACCTGGCAGAAAATCATTGCCATAGCCCTGGGCGTGGGTATCGGGCTGCTGACGCTTTATATTGAATAGCGTATATTTAGGGCATGAAAAAATTACATGCCCTGGCTCTTGCCGCTGTTTACCTGCTGGCGGGAGCAGTTCAAAGCTGTGCCAATCCTCCGGCCGACAAAACAAAAAAGAACGCCTCTAAAGATGAGAACTCCGTACTGTGGGAAGTAAGCGGGAAAGGGCTCTCTAAACCTTCCTATCTCTTTGGGACCATACACATGATCTGCCAGGCGGATTACTTCTGGTCGGACCCTATGCAACAGGCATTTGATAAAACCGATAAAGTATGCCTGGAAATGGATATGGACGATATGACCGTAATGGCCAAAATGCAAACCGCATTTGTAGACCAGTCGGGCAAGCAATTGAAAGACTATTTTCAGCCGGCAGACTATGAGAAAGTGCGTAAATATGTAAAAGACACCCTGGGCTACAACGTAGATATGTTCAGCAAAATGAAACCTTTTATACTGGTGCAGCTGATGATCAAAAAAATGTACCCCTGCGAGCAGACGGTAGCTTACGAAGAAAAACTGATGGGCCTGGCCAAGCCAGCAAACAAAGAGATAATAGGACTGGAAAGCGCCGACGAACAGATAGCGGTGATGAACAAGATAGAGGCGGACTCTATCGTTTCATCGGTACTGCGCGTGGTGAATGGCGACAATGAAAGCCAGGCAGAACTTACCAAGCTGATAGCGGCCTACAAAACACAAAGCCTCCCGGAATTGCAAAAACTCTTTGCCGAAACAGAGCAGATGAGCGAGGAAGCTATGAAGGCGCTGCTGGAAGAACGCAATACCCGCTGGATACCGCGTATGGAAAAAATGATGAATGGCCAGTCGGTGTTCTTTGCCGTAGGTGCCGGCCACCTGCCAGGCGATAAAGGAGTGATAGCGCTCCTGAGAAAGCAGGGTTACACCGTTACACCTATCAAATAAGTAATTATCAAGGCATCTCCAGCAGTGTGGAAAGCATATTGCTGGTGAGTGGCTTATTCAGGAACTGCCTGATACTGGGATAGCTCTGCACCCGGTTCAGGTCGTTCTCGTTTATGGAAGAAGAGAGCATGTATAGTGTGTAGCCTTTCCGGCTCTCATCGGGGAGTTTCTCGAATGCTTCTACAAAATCGAAACCATTCATTACCGGCATCTGTATATCTACAATCACTATCGTGCGAGTGCCTTCCGCTACCCTATTATCCGTAACGTACGCCAGCGCTTCCTGCGCCGCCGTGAACGAACGTATGTCGGTAGCCTTACCTGTATTGCGAATGATCTTTTCCGCAATAAAGCAATCCAGCTTGCTATCGTCGATAATGATAAAATTCAGTTTCTCCTCGGCCATCTCGTTATTTAGTTGGAATAGTGACAGTGAACGTACTACCTTCTTTCAGCGTAGAAGATACTTTTATATCTCCATTGAGTTTATTAAGGGCGTCTTTCACATTATACAGCCCGAAACCCGAGCCTACTTCCTCGGTAGTGGCGCGGTAGAACATGTTGAATATATCATTCACATGCGCCTCGTCTATACCAATTCCGTTATCCGCTACTAATATAGTAGCTATCCCTTTATTAACCTCTATACTAAGGGATACTTTTTTGTGTTCCTCGTCCCTCCGCTGGTATTTGAAGGCGTTTGACAGGAGATTATTCAATATAATGCGCAGCGACATGTCGTCGGAACGAAATGGTTCTGACTGGTTTATCTGTACATCGAACTGTACATTTCCCGCCAGGCCACCTACTCCATATATATCTTTCAGGTCGTTAACTATTTTCTGGAAGTCCACATCCACTATCTGCAGTTCCCCCCGGTTCAGGTTGTAGTAGTCGTGTATGCTCTGTATAAAGTTGTCCAGCTTTATGATAGATTTATCCATCATGCCCAGCATCTCCTTTATCTCATCCATGTTCTCATTCTCGCGAGCCAGGTCTATCGCGCCCAATATGCTGAGCAGCGGGCCACGCATATCGTGCGTTACGCTGTAGGCAAATTTATCCAGTTCGTTGTAAGCCTTCTGCAGTTCTTCGTTGCGGATGGCCAGCGTGGTATTACTCAGGTAGAATTTATTACCCTCATCTATGGCCGACTTGATATCAAAGTCGGTCCAGGGCTTTTTTATGTATCGGAAGATATTACCGCGGTTTATCGACTCAATCACCGACTCCACATCGGTATAGCCGGTAATGAGCATACGCACCGGCGAAGGGAACTCTTTCCGAACATCTTCAAAAAACTGAACACCCGTTTTATCGGGCATGCGCTGGTCGCTTAATATTACGCGCATATCGGGGTGCTCCCGCAATATGTTCAGCGCTTCATCGGTGTTGTTAGCGATGAATACATTGTAGTCCATGCGGTACGTGGCCTTGAACCCGTGGAGATTATTTATCTCATCGTCTACGTACAGAACCTTTATTTTATCCTCTTTGCTCAATTACAATGTGTATTTAAGACGACTGGTGCATTATGGGCAACTCAAATATAAACTCAGAACCCTCCCCTAAGGTAGAATTAACTACTATATTACCATTATGTTTTTTAATGGTGTTCCACGAAATGGACAAACCTAAACCGGTTCCCGACCCTACTTCCTTAGTAGTAAAGAAGGGCTCAAATAATTTCTTCCGGGTCTCTTCGGTCATGCCGGTTCCGTTATCCGCGATATTAATATAAACATTTTTTTCGTCATGGCTGGTTTTTATTGTGATAATCCCCCCGGCTTCACCCTTGAACTTATCATCAACAGCATGAATACCATTAGTTATCACATTCATAAAAACCTGATTCAACTTACCCGGATAGCATTCTATCGGTGGCAATTCGGCATATTCCTTCACCACCTTTGTTTTGCCCAGTAGGTTATTTATGATAATGAGCGTAGAGTCAAGCCCCTCGTTCATATCCGCCTTTTTCAGGTCGTCTTCATCCAGCCGGGAAAAAACACGCAGGCCCTTAACTATCTCCGCCGTGCGGGAGGCACCTTCGTTTATCCCTTTCAGCAGGTGGTCTATTTCTACCTTCAGGTAGTCGAAATCAATACCTTCCTTATACTCCTTTATCTTCTTCTGCTTTTCGGCCACATCAGTATCTTCCAGGCTTACGGCTTCTATGGCCTGTACCGCTTCCATTAGTATTTCCACATCACGTTTCAGCGGGTGAACGTTGGAGGTTACAAAATTGATGGGATTGTTTATTTCGTGCGCAATACCGGCCGTAAGCTGCCCCAGTGACGCCATCTTCTCCGACTCTACCAGGTGGGCCTCGGCTTCCTTCAGGTCGTGGAGCGTCTTGTTCAGTTCTTCATTAGACTCCTTCAGCTCTATGGTGCGGTCGTTCACCCTGGACTCCAGTATCACATTTTGCTCCCTGATGATGCGCTCATTCTCCCGGGAAATTCGGAGTGCGTCGGCCTGGGCTTGTTCGTTTTCTTTTTTCAAGGCGTTGATGCTATCCGCCAGTGCGAACGACAGCAGAACGACCTCCAGCACCGAACTGATGGCGATACTGTAATTGCTGAAAATGGAATACCCAATGGCGCCTACATCTTTCAGCACGTAAATAAATATGCCGATAATAAGCGGTATCCAGGCAGCAACAAAGAACTTGGCGGGGCGATATCCTTTACGAGCGATGATAATGGATATAGTAAGCATATAAAGCGCTACTACACCAGCAAAACCCTGCAGTATGTAGTAAGAAAGTATGAAATTCCCCTTCAGCGCCAGGAAAATAGCCGCAGCGTAAAAGACATAAATCAGTGCGAAAAAGCGCTCTATCTGCGGCAGATATTTCCGGGTATGCAGGAAACGGCGCACGAATTCCAGCCCGGTAATATTTACCAGTGCGGTAAACAGGTAAAAGGCTCGCGTAGCCAGGAAGGTATTACCCGGCCACAGGTATTGGAATGCGTACCCCTCTATGGTAGCCTGTACCAAGCCTACCACCAATATATACACTACATAGTACAGGTAGATCTTGTCCTTAACGGTGAAGTAAATGAACAGATTGTAAAAGAACATTACAGCGATGATTCCGAAGAATATGCCAAACCACATATTCTTGCTCATGCCGCTGTCTTGTATTTTGGCAAACGGCCCTACATATATAGGCAGCGATAGTTGCTGGTGCGCGCTGATGCGGGCATAGAATGTTTTGGTAGATCCTTTGGGAATCTGGAGCGGATAAAGAAAATTATGGTTGTTGATAAGCCGGGACGAAAAATCATAGGCCAGGCCCGCGCTGTTCAGCAATGTAGTGGTGCCGTTGTCCATCTCGTATAAATCTATGGAGTCCAGCAGAGCCTGGCTTATTTCCAGCATTACCTCGTTCCGGGAACTATTGTTCTGAATGTTGAACCGGAGCCATACATTCCCGTTAATGATGCCCAGGTTGTTTACCTCCCGCTCCCCTCTCTGGAATTCTTTTACCTGTGCTACCTGCGCTATTGTAATAGCATTGGTTTTATCTACATAATATTCCAAATCCTTCCCAATGGCAGAGACCTGGGTACCATCGTAGGAAATAAGCTGGGCTAAAACAGTATTGGCGGGGACTAAAAAGAGACAGGCGCAAAGAAGCGTCAGTAACCATTTCGTTCTTAGGACGTTATTCATCTAAAAAAGCAGCTTCGTAAATATAAGTTTTGAATGATACAAATCCTAGCATATGCGTCAACAAAATGATTCAGGAACTATAAAGTAAGCTGATAATAGAGATGTACATCGCGGTTGCGGTATTTTTCTATTCGCTCCACAACGGGTGTTCCGCGCAACTTCATAATAATGCCGCGCTCTTCATCATCAGCAGTGGAAAGGACGGGAACGTCAGGTAGCATCATAAAGGTGGCAATCAAGTCCAGTTTGGGATAATAGAAAGCCCCTTTGTTCCCTACCCGCTCCTCAATCCGGAAGCCTACATTCTGAGCCATTTTAACGGTGTAGGGAGCGCAAAGAGCAAACAAGGATTGTAAGCCAATCACTTCCGATATGGCTACCGCCGCCCGCGTAAGAAAGACGGAACCTATACCCATGCCCGCTACCTCGCGGGAGTTCCACAAGCCGCAAATTTCGCCGGTACCTTCCGGTATGTGCGATTCAATAACACTGGTTACTTTACTGTCAAGGTAAGAAGTGGCCGCCTCTATCGGCAGTTTGCTGGTAGCGCTGGCAATATGCACACGGGCACCACCCAGCACCCGTGCATCGGTGGTATCTTCCACTATCAGTACATACACATCAGGATTGTGCATCCACTCGTCCTGCGAGGATGTGACCTTGGTTACACCAATATTTTCCAACACATGCCGATGTCCGACAATGAACTTCTGGCAAGAATCCGGATCGTCAATAGCCCTATATAATCTCAGTCTGATCATTTTAATCTATAATCCCTTTACTCCTCTATATGATTATGAATAAATAAACACAGACTCTACCGCTCTCCTTAAAGACCTAACTTTTGGCATGTCGGCTTTCGACAGCCTGAAAATGAAAATAGGGTGCAAACCGCTCATTTGCGGTAACAAAGTATAAAATTTATTTCTCAATTTCACAAATTCCGCCTTGAAAAATTCGTCCAGTTCACCATCTCCCCCTCTTTGTAACCTTTCCATAAAAAACACTAGTTGCGAAATGGGCTGAAAGGCTACGCCCAGCCGGTTGGCAGTCAGCCACATACGCTCTACCGCTCTGCCTCCTTCCGCAAAATGCCCGTATGTATTTGCCGGAAGGGTAAGTATACACATGCAGGAGGCTGAAGCCACACTCTTCATCACTGCCTTCCGGAAGGCCGCGCCTCCCTTTATGCTACGCAGGAAAGCGATAGCTTCTGCGTCGTCCGCTACTTTCAGCGCCGCTATTTCCGTAGAGGTGGCACCCAGTGTACGTACGTCTAATCCATCCCTTGTTTGCAGTATCTCTTCGTTGGTCCAGCGGAGTTCTTTTCGAAAGGTATCATAATGTCCGCGTGGGTGTATGATGCGCAACATTTCCGTTGTAGCCAGCATGCCGGCTAGTTCCGTCATGGTGGGTTCATCATCAAAAACATGGAGCGCCGCCCCATCTATGGGCGCTATGACCTTGCGCAGCTCTGTGTACACACCAGGGCTCAGCAATTCACGGGTAGATAATTCACGATTAGTCACACGCAGGTCAATAGCTGTTGCCAGGCTGGTGTTCTCCTCCGTGGCCACTGCGGCATCTTTATAAAAACGCACCATCGCTACCAGCTTACGGTTCCCCTCTACCGGGAAATAGTTCGTTTCCGCACGCAGGCCGTTTGTAGCTGCCTGCACGCTTATGTTTTCTACCGCAGCACCTATGGCAAAATAGGAACCCAGGTTGTCGTAGTCCAGCAGCGAATAAGAATAATGCAAGTCGTGAAATACAAACAGGGTTTCATCCCGGTATATATAGAACCACGGCTGGCAGTTGCCCCCGGTGGGCGCCTTTGTGCCGGCTTCTACCAAGCGGCGCGCATCGTCTTCCGTTAGTCGCTCTGCGCCTTCAGCAGGTTGCACCTGCGCCGCTATCTGCAACATTTCCTGTTCCGTTAGCTTTGCCGGGCCATCGTAGTTTTCTTCCGTGTGTGCTGCCTCATCTTTCACTATATCCTCTATATCTACATAGAAGCGCCCGGAACCTTTATATTGATCCAGCAATATCCGGCGGCATACATCGGTGGTAATGGCACCGCCCAGCGTTACCGACGATGCGAGTTGCGGCCAGGTATTAATGCTCTGCTCCACTTCTATCATAGAGGCTTTCAGCCTCGGCGATATGTCCTCAGCACCCACCATTTGCAGTATATACGGTATCTTATCTTCGTTGCTCAGGCTTTGGAGTTTCTCGGGATCGAGGTCACCGGCCAGTCCGTGTAGTATTTTCCGGTCTGGCTCCAGGTCAAAGCGCTCCACATCCAGCATGCCGCGGTCGTTGGTATCCATCACCACCGGTATGCGCAGTTCGCGCGCCTTGTAGCGGCTGAGAATTTTTACATCCAGCCCATCGCATACCTCTACCAGCAGGTCCAGGTTACCGCCACCGGTAAAGTAGCTATCGAGAATCTCTTTGGTCAGGCCATCATTGTACAGTGTCACCTTTATATAAGGGTCCAGTTCGGCTATCTCCCTGGCGGCGATGATTGTTTTAGGCAGACCCAGGTTTTTCACACCCGTGCGTATACGATTGAGATTGCTCAGCTCAGCGGTGTCAAAATCCGCCAGGCGTAGTTCGCCACACGTACGCTCCATCGCCAGGGTCAGTGCTATAGATTGTCCTACCGACAAGCCTACAACTCCTATCCTTCGTGTGGCAAGCTGTTGCTGTTCTTCCCGGGTTATTTTGTAGCGGTTGCGGTTGGTGCGCACTTCTACAAATTCTTCCTCGTCCAGCAGGTGCACTACTGAATTCAGCCAGGGGTAATATACCCATACACCATATTCCTGCATAGGGCAGCCATCCAGGTGTGCCGCTATCAACCCTGGATATTCCTGGGCCGGTATCTTCCTGGAGGGATGCAGGCTTTTTATCAACTCCCGTAGCTGGCCCTCCATCTCGTCGTGAACGGACAAGTGGGAATGCTCCTGGAGTAATTGCTGGTAAGCTGCTTTGTCTGTGGGAAGGTGTAATCTGAAAAAAACGGGCTGATATTGCCATTGAAATAACCCGTGGTTAATATCCCGATTCATTATTTAGTATAAAAAGTATGAAAAAAACATACATAGAAAAAATCGGCACTCACTATCGTATTGGCAAGAAATGCAATAAGATAAGTAAAAAATCTCAAATTAATCCCTATATTGCGTAAACTGACATCAAAATTACAGCTAATTCTGGCTTCCCATGACAAATAAGAAAATAAATATTCTTTATGTGGATGACGAGGTGAATAACTTGGTTTCGTTCAAGGCTACCTTCAGGATTAAATACAATGTCTTCACGGCTGAAGGAGCTGCAGAAGCGACTACCATCCTGAATGACAATGATATAAACATTATAATTACCGACCAGCGTATGCCGGGAATGACGGGTGTAGAATTTCTGGAATCTATCCTGAAAGACCACCCCGACCCTATCCGGATACTCCTTACCGGCTATGCAGATATGAACGCGGTGATTGATGCGGTTAATAAAGGCAAGATTTTTCACTACCTGAGTAAACCCTGGAACGAGGAAGAGCTGGATATGACCATCGGGCGCGCCTTTGAGGTATACAACAAAAGGATGGCAGAGAAAGAACTGAACGACAAGCTCACCATATCCAATGAACAACTCGAGTTCCTGCTCCGCCAGAAACTGCTTTCCTAATAGGGTCTTTTAGGCAAAGTTTTTTGTTCCGGTCGGGCCGACGCAAGCCTTTGCAACTATAATTCTATATTTACAGTCACCGATGATGAAATTGAGCGCCGCTATCATTACCTACAATGAGGAGCGGAACATAGCACGATGCATAGAGTCTGTAAAAGAGATAGCAGATGAAATACTGGTAGTTGACAGCCATTCTACTGATAATACGGTAGCCATTGCTGAATCGCTGGGCGCCAGGGTCATAAAGCAGGCCTTCCTGGGGTACGCCGCGCAACGAACATTTGCCGACAATGCAGCTAAAAACGAATGGATACTGATGCTGGACGCCGACGAATACCTGAGTCCGCAGTTAGCTTCCGGCATTGCGGGTATAAAAGCCTCCGCAGCCGCACCCGCTTACAAGTTTGCACGGCTCAATCGCTACAACGGAAAATGGATACGGCACGGCACCTGGTACCCCGACCGTAAAACACGCCTGTACAACCGCACAAAAGGCACCTGGCAGGGCGGCAATGTTCACGAGTATTGGCTACCTACGGATAAAGCAGTACAGGTACCGGTGATAAAAGGAGACCTATTTCACGATAGCTTTAAAAGCATTGCCGATCATGTAGGGAAGATCAATAAGTACACCGACCTGGCGGCGCACGATGCCGTGGCCCGCGGCAAAACCAGTTCCCTGGTCAAAGTATGCCTCTCGCCTTTCTGGACATTTTTTACCGCCTACATTATCCGCCTGGGATTCCTGGATGGCTATGAAGGGTATCTTATCGCACGGCTTTCCGCTTACATGACCTTTCTCAAATACAGTAAAATAAGACAGTACAGCCGCAGCGAAGGCCAATGATTGTTTATAACTTTGCCCAATGCCCGAAAAGTACTCAGACGACCGCATTAGCCTAAATAAATACATCAGTTCTACCGGTTTTTGCTCCCGCCGTGAAGCGGATAAACTGATAGAACAGGCACGGGTAACCGTTAATGGCAAACTAATTATTGAGTCTGCCATGATTTCCCCTGCAGACAGGGTAGAAATAGATGGCGAAAAGCTGAAGCCTAAAAAACAAGCTCTTTATATAGCCTTTAATAAGCCGAAAGGCGTTACGTCTACTACCGATCCTAAAGACAAATCGAACATAATATACTACCTCAACTATCCCAAGCGCATATTCCCTATCGGGCGGCTGGATAAGGATTCAGAAGGGCTGATATTTCTGACCAACGATGGAGATATAGTGAATAAGATACTGAGGGCATCTAACAACCACGAAAAAGAATATGTGGTGATGGTAGATAAACCTATCACCGCGGAGTTTATCCGTAGCATGAGCAATGGCGTTCGGATACTGGACACCGTTACCAAAAAGTGCAAAGTGACCCAGGAGAGCAATAAACGCTTTCGCATTGTACTCACCCAGGGATTGAATCGCCAGATACGCCGCATGTGCGCCGCCCTTGATTACAAGGTAGTAATGCTTACCCGTGTGCGCATCATGAATATCACCTTGTCAAATATAGCGGTAGGAAAATGGCGGCACTTTACACCGGCGGAGATGGAAACCATGAACAAACTCATCACCACCTCCAGCAAAACAGAGGAAGCATCGCATTACGAGGAAGAACCAGCCCCCTCACGTAGACCTAAGCCAGTGAAAAAGAAAGAGGAACGTACTACTGCAACACGTGAAGACGGCGAGAAAAAAACCAAGAAGCCAACCAGCTATAAAGACTTTAGGAAACGTAAGAAATAAACTACTTCTTATACTCTTTTTTTAATAAGGAGAATATAATGGAATCCTGGAGCTCACCATCTTTGCAATAGTGTTCCCTTAGGATACCTTCTTGTGTAAAGCCGAGACTTTTTACTAAGCGTAATGAAGGTTCATTAGCCGGCCCTACCAGCGCCTCTACCCTGTTCAGTCCCATTATCTCAAAGCCATGATGCAGGATAGCCGTTACCGCCTCTTTCATATAGCCTTTGTTCTTGTATTCATCCTTATACATGCCATAACCTATCTCAGCACGCGAGTGTGCCGGTTGCCAGGTATGATAATGACAGGCTCCGATGGTTTCATTGGTTTCATTTAGCACAATTAAAAAACCCTTCAGCCGTATCCGGTGTGTAGTAAACCCACCCTTTTGTTTTTCCTTCTCCGCTTCCAGCCATTCGCGCGTAGGAAATCCTTTGTACGACATGATGTCTTCATCGCTGCATTGTGTGTACAGGTACTCAATGATCTCCGGATTTACTTCCCGGAGTATCAGCCGCTCTGTTTGAAGAATTAGTTGAGATAAGTGCGCTGGAAGTTGCATGACATTGTAAAGGTATAAATACGGGCATAAAAAAAACGCCTCACACAAGTGTGAGGCGTTTGTAAATGAATATGGCAGCTACCTACTCTCCCGGAATGAT
>JAEUVZ010000022.1 GCA_016786665.1 Flavipsychrobacter sp. | reverse complement strand
TATTCTAAAAAGCTCCCCTCCTGTTCTTAGGAGGAGTCCCCTTGCGCAGCTTGGGGGAGGTGGTCAGCACAGCACACTTATCAGAACCAAACAAGCCCAAAACACACCCACTACCCAGCTCCCCTCCTGTTTTTAGGAGGGGATGCCGGTAAAAAAGCGAAGCCATTTTTTACCGGCTGGGGTGGTCAGCACAGCACACTTATCAGAACCAAACAGGCTACTTCCACCCAGTTCCCCTCCTGTTCTTAGGAGGAGTCCCCTTGCGCAGCTTGGGGGAGGCGGTCAGCACAGCGAACCTATCAGAACCAACCGGGCACCCCAAAACATATCCACATCCCCACCCAACTCCCCACATCTTCGTAACTTCACAAGAGGATAACCACCCGCTGCAAAATGCCCGCCGGGGCAGCCGGGCCGGACCACCCCACCAACCAGGAAACTTAAAAAACCGGTTAAAATGAGTTAAAACAAAAGACAATTCTCGCCAGCTAAAAGTCAAATGAGTTAAAGCAAAAGTCAAATCTCGCCAACTAAAAGTAAAGTAAAAGTCAAATGAAATTCAACTAAAAGTCAAATTTGAAATTGAATTTTTATTGAAAATCAATGAGTTACGCACCAAACGAGGCTATGCGTTTTTTTACTTGACCCGTCAATGGTTCAAAGCCCGGCCGCTACTGCTTCACTACTAGCGCCGTCTTCATCGTTCCCTCCTTCCACAGGTGAACGTGATAGAGCCCGCAAGCCCAGTCAGCCGTGCTCACCTGCCATTCATCCTCAGCTCCTGCTACCGCTAGGGCGCTGTTGTATATGCACTTGCCCCTTACATCATATACCGCAAGCCGGTAGCTTCCCTGCTCCGGCTGAGAAAGCGCCAGGTGCAGCTCTGTAGTTACGGGATTCGGAAATACCCGGATGCTCATGGCAGATGCCGCAGTACCTACGCTGGCGGTAGTAGCCTCCGCCACCGCAACAGTGAAGCCGGGACTGGGCCGGTCTCCGCTCACCATCGTATTATTGTCTACCGCGTTAATAATGCCGTAGAAGGTAACCGCTCCGCTGCCCGGTGCCGGTGCCTTCCACCGGAAGGTGGCGTTAAACTCATTATTCGTCTTCGGCAACTGGTCGGTGTGCTCTATTATCGTTACCGCATTCACCACCGCACTGTGTACGTTCACGGGAAAATCACTGAAGACACCGGCGTTGTCGTTAGCGCTGTTGAGCGCCGTTACCTGGAAGCCGAAATGCGTCAGCGTGGGATGATTCCCCACCACCTTTACAAGGTAGTTGGTATCGGGCAGATACGAGGTTACCACCGGGCCGGTGGGGCCGGTAGATAACTTTCTTAGCTCCACGGTGGCGGTGGTAGTACCGGTGCCTCCGGCATGGCAGCCCCCGCAAGATGGACTGGTGCCCGGGCTCCCCGTAGCGTTTAGCCCTCCCGCAGCCGGTCCGCCGGCATTGGAAGATAAGGACAGGTAGAACAAGCCTGAAGCCGCTGTAAACAAGACGATCTTTTTCATTGTTTCAAAATTTAGATGTGCGCTTAATTGTAGTACACACCTAAAGTAGCACAGCCACAGGGCACCGGAACAATAATGTTCGGATTGTGCTGTACTACGGACGATTTGTACCACGATACGCGCCGTGCGGCGGGAGAGGTGGCATAGTTTTTACCCCACATACAGTATAAAAACGCTGTTATGAAAACGCTCCTACTCTCTGCTTTAATGGCCTTATCAGGCACAGCTGCACTGGCGCAGTACCGCCCCGAAACCATCTCCACACCCGACTCACTTATCGGCAAACGGGTTTGGATATCCCCGCCGCTCCCCATGCAGGGCGGTGAGATAGTGTTTGAGGGTGCTAAAGAGGTCCCGGGACTGACCAAAGAGATACTGTTTGGGAACGCACTGGAGTGGTATAACTACAATTACAAAACCGCCGATACCCGCCTGGAGGTGGAAAAAGCCGCAGAAGGGTTCATCTCAGGGACGGGAGTTATCCGCTACACGCCCGTAGCCGCGGGGGTAGCCGGAGAGGTACCTATCTTCTTCCGGTTCAATATACAGGTGGCCGATGGAAAGTATAGCTATAAGTTTTACGAAATGTATGGTCTAGAGGCTAATGGCCGTTTCAGCTACGCCGATATGTACCGGGAAGACCGGGATACTAACCCGCAGTTAAAACCCAGGTGGGGTAAAAAATACCGCTACGAGATGCTCTACGATATGACGGTAATGGTAGAGATGTCGATAGCGCACTTGCAACAGGCAATGCTGATGAATTCAGGAGTGGTAACACGCTGATTATCAAGCATAAAGAACAATGTGCATAACTTTCATTCCCTGGCAGAAAACTTGGCACACTTTTTAATCGTATATAATAGGTAACACGTAAAAACGTCTGGTTATGAGTTTGAAAATACTGCTGATAGGCGACGAAGAAAGGGCCATGCAAGTGGACAAAACATACCTGGTAGACAGGGGCCTGCATGTACACACCTGCCTCTATACCGATATCATCAACGACCTGGTCGCCGAAACAAAGCCGGATGTGATATTCATCAACCCCACCCGCCCCGGCAGTATTACCATGGACGTGTACCAGCACTTTATCAACGACATTAACCTGCTGAGTATGCCCATTATATACACCATGGCCGAGGACGATGTGTACCTGGTGAACCGCCGCCGCACGGTGGCCAAGCCAAAACGGAACCTGATAACTGACAATATGATAGATGCCATAAAGCTGGCGCTCACCCGCCCGCAGGCTGCTCCCCTCACCCTGCCCGTTACCCGCAAGCAACACATGCCCCTCAGCCGCCATGCGTACCGGGCGTAGTTATATAGGAGTACTAGTCCTGTGCCTCTCTGCGGCTTACCATGCCAAAGCACAGGACACGCTTGCCCGCAAGCCATTACCGGTAATATCCATCCCGGCTTACCATCCATCAAGCCAGGCACTAATGCAACCTGCACTCCCGGCCAACCTTTCCACCCGGAACTATGGGTTCTTTTGCCGTCAGGAGTTGAAGCTGGAACGCCGGAACATACCCCTCCGCTTCCGCCTGGGCAGCCTGGAACAATGCAACTACCTGGAGCAGAAGCCCGGCTACACCGCACCACCCCAGTCCCGCTAAGCGTGCTTTTTGTTAACGGCAAAATTTCTTTCCTAATCAATTGTTATCCGCTTCCAAATGCAGCGTTAAGGAGCGGCGCTTTTTTGGAACAGGCCTCCCTTAGGGTGTAACATTGTGCTACAAAACACAAACAAACAAAAACCTCCACAATGTTCACGATTAAAACACCAACCGAGCAAAACGTAAACTACCAGTTCTTCAAGGCACTGTATTGCAACGGCCAGCACTACCTGTGCGACTTCAGCAACACGGTAACCGCCGATAGCCAACTGAAATACCTGGTAGATATTGAGATTCCCGGCGAAGGCCAGATGCACCTGGAAATGGTTCAGTCCACCGATGGGTGGCAGTTCACCGAAGCAAAGAATGGCACCGACAACCGCCTGGAAAGCGAGCTATCGGCCATGATATACCACCACATACTGCTGCACTAGGGCGGCAGGGCGTTATTGCCTTACCTGCACTATCTTATCTGCCGCTGCTACAAAGGTGCCTATGGGTTGAGCATGCGCCCCCAGGCCGTAAGCGCCCAGCACTTGCTGCACGGCGGGCAGGCCGGCATCGCTTACTGCTATCAGCAGGCCGCCATTGGTTTGCGGATCGGGCAGCAGGGAGAATGCTTCCATTACATTTACACCGGCGTCAAAGCCGGTTTTCGTGCTATATGCGTTCCAGTTTCTATACGTTGCGTCAGGCACTATCCTGCGGGAAAGGTATTCCCGGGCACCTTCCATTACCGGGAGCCGGGCATAGTATAGCTCTGCGGCCAGCCCGCTTCCTTCGGCCATTTCCACCAGGTGCCCCAGCAGCCCGAAGCCCGTTACATCGGTCATAGCGCTCACCCCGTCTATCGCGCCTAGTTCCGCCCCTGCTTTGTTCAGTGTAGTGAGCTGGCGTATCAGCAGTTCCAGGTGTGTGTCTTCCAGCACGGCCCGCTTCTGCGCGGTAGAAAGTATGCCCGTACCCAGCGGCTTGGTGAGCAGTATATGGTCGCCGGCGCGGGCGGTATTGTTTCGCTTCAGATGAGCTATTTCGGCCATACCATTTACCGCCAGCCCAAAGATGGGCTCCGGGCTGTCTATGCTGTGCCCGCCTGCCAGCGGAATACCCGCTTCGGCGCATACGGCCCGTCCGCCGTCCAGCACCTGCCGGGCCACACTGGCCGGCAGCTTATCCACCGGCCAGCCCAGTATGGCCAGCGCCATCAGTGGCCTGCCCCCCATGGCATACACATCGCTGATGGCATTGGCCGCCGCCACCCGGCCAAAATCGTATGGGTCGTTTACGATGGGCATAAAGAAGTCGGTGGTGCTGATAAGGGCGGTGCCGTTCCCCATATCGTACACCGCGGCATCGTCGTTGGTGCTGTTGCCCACCAGCAGGGCGCTGTGGCCCGGCAAGGTGGTTTTGCCCAGTAGTATCTCTTCCAGTACCGCCGGGGCTATCTTGCAGCCGCAGCCCGCGCCATGCGCGTATTGCAGTAGTTCTATTTTTTCTGTCGGTTCCATTATCAGGTGGATTGATGAAGCGCTCTTACTTTTTCAGCGTTCGCTTTAGCGTCTACTTCTTCGCAGGGTATGGAGTGCAGCAACTCGTCCAGTTGCTCGCGCTGGCGGAGGCTGCGGGTATAATACTTGTCGTAGTACCACAGCAATATGCGGAAACATTCTTTCAGGTTATCCTCCAGCAGGTGATTGATGGCGGTCTTCGTTTCCAGCGGCCCCAGCCGCTTGCGTATGCGGATGATGGCATTGATGAGCATTTCCCTGCTAAAGGCACCGTAGCCGTTTACTATATGCTCCAGCCGCTGCTCAAAGCCTACCTCCAGGAAGTAGAGCGGCGCCTTGCGCATCCGTTCCCAAAAGGCGTTGGGCAGGTTAATGTGGCCTATGCGCTGGCTCTCGTCCTCCAGCCATATAGGCAAGCCGGTTGCCAGGGCCGAATTCAGCTGCATCGCCAGCAGGTTTTCAAACAGTTCCTGCCCCGGTTGTTCTGCCTGGCCAAAGGCGCCAAAGGCCGAGCCCCGGTGTGCGGCCAGCGCTTCCAGGTCTATCACCACTTCTTTCCTTCGCTCCAGTTCTTTCAGCACTTCGGTTTTTCCGCTGCCGGTGTAGCCCCCCAGCATTTTAAAAGGATACTCCTTCTCAAATTGCGCCAGCACCCACCGCCGGAACGACTTGTACCCACCGGCCAGCACATACACGTCAAACCCGTAAAGATCAAGGAGCCAGGCAACGGCGCCGCTGCGCATGCCTCCCCGCCAGCAATGCACCAGCAGGGTTTTACCGGGTGGACGGCCTTTGGTGGTGCGCCCGGCCAGTATCGCCTCCGCATGCTCCACCATAGGGCGCATACGCGGACCAAAGTAATCGAGTCCCTCCTTGATGGCCTCTTCGCGGCTGCGCTGCTTGTACAGCGTACCCACTACCGCCCGTTCCTCGTTGGTAAACAAGGGGAAGCTAAGGGCAGCGGGTATGTGCGCATGCTGGTACTCTCCCGGCGAGCGTACATCCAACACAGGATGCATCCGGGACAGCTCCAGGAATTCTTCAATAGGCACCTTATTTACCGGCATGGTGATGCAAATTAACACATCGCCTGCGCTTTTCAGACACCGGGGTGAAACGGCACGATTATTATAAGTAATTTAGCCGCAGGTATCGTTCCCCCATGTCAGAAGAAGTAAAGAAGAAACGCCCGGTAATTTCCATTGTGATAGCAGCAGCGCTTGTTGCGGGAGGATTGTATTTCCTGGTGAACCGGGAGCAGCTCCGCAAGGAACGGCATTACTTTACGTATTTCCAAAATGTAGACGGCCTTACCATCTCCTCGGAGGTAGACATTAATGGCGCTAAAGTGGGCAAGGTATCGGACGTGGTGGTACTGGACAGCGGCCTGAAAGTAACCATAGCAATAAAACCGGAGATAAACATACCGGTAGGAACCACCGCAAAGCTGGGCTCCGCCGGTATTTCCGGGGGCAAGGCCATACTGCTTATCTTTAGCGACAGCAAAGAATACCTGCCCGACGAAGGCACGATAAAAGGAATAGACGAACCCGGCCTGATGGGTGAGAACGGCACGCTGGGCGCCAATATAGAAGCCGCCAAAGCCATGCTAAAAACAGGAGATACCGTACTGACGGAGCTTTCTTCACTGTTTGGCACCGGGGCGCGGCAGGATATAAAATTTCAGCTTAACAAACTGGACCGTGAATCGCGGGAAGCGAACCGGACATCGGAAAAGGCCCGTGGTACCGGCGAGCAGTTTGCCCCTAAAATTGCAAGCCTTGACCGCAACATGAACGACATGGCGAACGACAGCAAGGAGTGGACCTCTATGGCCACCGACTACGAAAAGAAATCGGGCGACCTGGCAAAGTCAACCGCCAGCCTGGGAAACAGCATGAACGAACTGCGCGACAACGTTAAAAAGCTAAAGCCTATACTGGCCAAAGCCAATGATAAAGAAAGCGCGCTGGGCAAAATGCTGAACGACCCGCAGGCTTACCATACCGCCAGCAAGCAACTGCAAAAAGCAGACACCGCCGCCCAAGACGTGATGGCCCGCCCGGCCGCGCATTGGTTCGCCATATTCGGGAAGAACCGCTAAAGCGCCGACCACAGAAAGCGAAACAAGATATACAGCGATAGCCCTATACACAGCAGGAATAGCAGCAGCGCGGCGTATATCCATCCCATCTTCTTCCGCGATACGGAAATGAAAAAGGAAAGTACCGATAGCAGCAGCAACAATGCCGCCGCTATCGCCAGTGAAACGGATAATGGATTGCTGAACATTACGACTTCAGTATCAACTTATCAAGAGTAGTTTGTGCCAGCGGGTGATAGTTCATGCGGTATTTGGTATATATCCGCTTTGCCATATCCGCTTTGCCTGTAGTCATCATTTCTTCATACAGCGGCTCCAGGAATTTGCGACGCCCTACCGCGCTGAGGAATTGCTCCATAGCAGGATAAGCCGCATCGTAACCCGCCGCCACCGACATAATGAACCAGAGGTCGGCTATTTCGCTGTTCCCTGTTTGGGTAAAGCGGTACGCCTTATCCAGGTTCGCCATTTGCGCGGTAGTGAGGGGCCGCGGTAATTTACGTAGGAAGTGAAGCCACTCGTGGGTGGTCCAGGCGGTAGTGGCCAGTGTAGCGGCATCCGTTCCCGCCAGGAATTTATCCCTTTCAGCGTTCACCTTGTTAAAGCGCTCCTGGGCAGCACGCGGCGCATCCTGCGGTATGCCCGGCGTATACACCCATTGGCGCACCACTTCCCGGAATTCCTTATCGTCCTTCAGGAGGTTGTCGTCCAGGTACGACAGGAATTGCTCTGTGGTGAGTGTTTTGAAAGCGTGCTCGCTAAAGTATTTTTTCAGGAACGCATCAAATTTTTCCCGGCCTGCTTTTTCTTCTATAAGGCGAAGCAGCAGCGCTCCTTTCTCATAAGCTATATCGGTAAGGCCATCGTCCGGGTCGCGGCCGGTGAGGTCCAGTTTCAGGCGGGTGTCGGGGCTGGCGGCTCCCAGGTCGGCCACTTCTTTTTCCAGGTCCTGGTAGCCCAGTTCCCAGAGCATGTCTACATAGCTTTTATCGTTCATCGCCTCCGATATACGACGCTCAAAATAGACCGTGAAGCCCTCGTTCAGCCAGAAGTCGTTCCAGGTGGCATTGGTCACCAGGTTGCCGCTCCAGCTATGCGCCAGCTCGTGCGCTATCAGGTTTACCAGCGAGCGGTCGCCGGCGATAACTGTAGGTGTGCAGAACGTGAGGCGCGGGTTTTCCATCCCGCCTATCGGGAAGCCCGGTGGCAGCACGAGTATATCGTAGCGGCCCCAGCGATATTCGCCATAAAGGTCACCGGCGGCCTTTACCATCTTCCCGGTCTCTGCGAATTCATTGTGTACCTTCTCCAGCATATTCGGCTCCGCGTACACCCCCGTTTTTTCGTCTATGGCTTTAAACGAAATATCGCCTACGGCCAGCGCCATCAGGTATGCCGGTACCGGCATCTCCATACGGAAATGATACACCCCACTGTCACTCAGCCGCTGGGGATTTTCCGCGCTCATCAGCGCCATCAGGCCTTTGGGCACGGTAACACGGGCATTGTACGTGTAGCGTATACCGGGGCCATCGGCACAAGGAATCCAGGAGCGCGCATAGATAGACTCTGACTGGGTGTAAAGGAATGGCTGTTTCTTACCCAGTGTTTGCTGCGGTGTGAGCCATTGCAGGGCCGTAGCCTCTTTACCACTTTTGTAATAGACCGCCACTACCTTACTGGCCGGCGCGATGGGCACGTTCAGGCAACTGCCCAGGTGCTTTACAAACGAGTCCAGGCGGTGTGTTACCCGGGCGCCGTCTACCGTTACGCTGTCTATGGACAGGTCGTAGGTATCCAGCTTCAGGTTGGCCACTTTAGCTTTATTCTCTATCTGCCAGGTAGCGCTGCCCGATATCTGTCGAGCGGCGAAGTCTACATTTATGTCCAGGTCCAGGTGCTTCATCGTTACCTCGGCCGCATTGGACTGTGTATGCAAATCTTCCACTACAGCGGCGGTGGATTTAGTTTCGGCGGTACCCTTAGTGCCCGCATTCTCTTTGCAGGAGGCCGCCAGCAATGCTATACCAACTATGCAACAAAGTTTCTTTATCATGTATATCCGAATAATTCTTTTACAATATTACATATCCTCTTCTACCCCTTCCAGGTTGTCCCAGGTAGTTTTTGTAAAGCTATCCCAAATCAACCATAGTAACGCCGAAGATAATAACAGGAACAGGAGCTTCAGCCACCAGAAGTTTACCGCCATAAAATGGCCCACCCCCATAATACCCACGGATAGGAACGTGAGCAGCATGCGCATCAGGCCCTTGCCCGCCTTGTTGTTCATTTGTTCCAGTTGGGAAAAGGGAAGCTGGCGGTAACTGAAGCGCATAATGAGCAACGTAAAGACCATTACGTTCACCAATGCCAGCACCACATCGAGCAAGGCGGGCAGCCCCCAAACATACAACACGAATAATGAAACGGAAGCAAACAGTGGGAGGAAGAACTTTACCCACATTGCCTTGTAGGCTCCGGCCATTATCTTACCCGGATAGCTGGTGGGTGAGGCATAATATATCCAGGCTGCCTTATACTGCTCGGAGTAAACGACATAACCCAGGGCCTGCAACATAACGAATGAGGTCATGTACAACAGGGCGAGGTACACCCCACTCCTTTCGGATAAGGAAGCCCACACTTCGCTCATGGGTTTGTTGGTGTTGATAAAGAACATGTATAGAAAGTAAATGGGCACGTAGGCAAAACTGGGATATACCCTCATCTTGAACGTGCGGCTGCGGGCTGTCTGCAGCCAGGCGATAGTAAAGCCTGCGCGCGCCTCGCTGCTGCGGTTGAATAGCTCGGCCAGCCGCTTGTACCTGCCGGCACCACCCTTTTTTACTACCTTTTGCGGAGGCGCATCGGTGTCCGCCTCGGAAAGCAGGCCGGTGAAGTTGGGTGCCAGCCAACGCACGGAGGCGTACAAACAGAACACGGGGAACACCACCGCCAGTAACGACAACCATCTGTCTACCGGAACAGAAGGGACCGTGCCCACCCAGCTAAAGACCGAAGCCAGCCAGTAGGTAGGAAACCAGCGCACCCAGGGGTAATCGTTAACAGATACCTGCTGAAGAGCGGCGTTTTCCATTACCCTCGGGAGCAAATAATAGGTACTAAAAAGCACCACGGAAAAAGCTATCTGCAGGTAATTGATAATCTCCTTGAAGCGCGCGGGTTTCACCACTTTGAGCAGCAGCAGGTACGTGCCGTTCACGAAAAAGAGCGCCATGAAGACCAGCAGCAATATAACCAGCGGGTAAAGCAAGGCCGCCAGCCACCCCATGCTGTACGCAATGAATCCCCATGCCGCCAACGACATAGGAAACACCATGCGAAACAGGTAAATGAAGATGTGCAACATCCGGGAGAGGAAAATGGTCTTATCGTTCACCGGGCGGGAAAAGAGTATAATTTTGTCTTTGGTATCTACCAGCACATTCGCAAAGTCGGTAATGAGCGAGAAGGTGAGCATGAACAGGAAGAGCGTCAGGAACGCCCACAAGCCCATAATACGATTATCGGCAAAGACCATCAGGGGGAACAGGTAGACGCAGCCGACGATAAAAAAAATAAACATCCCCAGCAACGTCATCGCCTTGCGCGGCTTCTTCTGTTCATTCTGCCTGCGCCCTACATTCAGCGGCTTGCGGTCGTCCAACATTAACTTTACGTCCAGTATGGCGCGCAACTGCGCGATATCGGCCCCCATCCTCTTCCAGAGAAGTGAAGGCAGCATCACCAGTGCCAGCAATAACTTATTCATGGCCCGTATCTTTAGCGCTCAGCGCGGAAGCGAATGCGTCGGCCTTACCGGCTATATTACCTGAACGGGTAAGCTTGGCGAATATCTGTTCCAGCGAATCGGAAGTATCGTTCCTCAGCTCATCAATGGTTCCGTTCGCGATAATGTCCCCCCTGTCTATCAATACAATCCTGTCCGACACTTTTTCCACCACATCCATCATATGTGAGCAATAGAAGATGGTCTTCCCCTCCTGCTTCAGCACCTGCATCAGTTCCTTCACCATTATCACCGCATTGGCATCCAGGCCGGAGAGTGGTTCATCCAGTATAACAATAGAGGGGTTGTGCAACAGCCCGGAGGCGATGAGCACTTTCTGCCGCATGCCTTTGGAAAAACTATCCATGCGCTGGTGTTTGTGCTCCAGCAGGCTGAACGAGTCCAGCATCTTTTCTGAGCGCTCCTTCACCAGGCTGTCGGGCATGTGGTATAGCTTGCCCACAAAGTCAAGATACTCCGTGGGGGTGAGGAGGTCGTACATTTCCGCCAATTCCGGTACGTAGCCTATCATTCTTTTTATGTCGCCGGCGTGTGTCCGTAAGTCCTTCCCTCCCACGGTTACCTCGCCTGTAAAGTCGCGGATAATACCGGTGAGTATTTTAACCGTAGTAGACTTGCCGGCCCCGTTCGGGCCAATATAGCCGATAATCTGGCCGGGGTACACATCAAGCGAAACCCCTTTAAGCACGGCCTTGTCGCCGTAGTACTTGCCCAGGTTAAAAATAGAGATGATTGGTTCCATACCGTAAAAATAAGATTGTAATTGCACAAAAGTTCGCCCGGTAGCTCACTGCGGCAAGCTGCAGCCAGCTACCGGGCGTTAAGAAATAAGGCCCCTTTCGGAGCCTTATGGGTTTTATATCTTCATCTTGCTTTTTAGCGCCGCAGGTATCGCGTCCTTGTGCACCAGTATAGCAGTGGTTTTGTACTGAACGTAGGGCTTGCTTACGTTAATGTATCCCTTGTAGTCGTTCTTCTCGCCCCAGGAATTTTTTACTATGTAATACTCTTTGCCCGTTTGATCTTTAGAGGTACCTACTATGTGCATGCCGTGATCGTCGGTAGTTTCGTAGTTGTCGAAAGCGGACTGGCGCGCCTGTGCTGTAATCTTACGCTCTGTTTTAGGACCATTGAAAAGTTCCTTTTGTTCGGCCTCTTCCATGTCTTCCCAATCCTTTTCGGGAACGAAAGCCACACCATTCTTCCAGCTGAAATACTTTTCGCTCACATCGGTAGCCCAGGTAACCGTGTACCCTGTTTTCACCGCATTGTCTATAATGGCCGTGATATCTTCCATCTGCACATTATACACCTTATCAAAGCTCCAGTTATCAGGAACCATCAGCAGGTTCTTCTCGTAGTACGGGTAGTCGGTCCAGGAAGATATTTCCACATAGTCAGCGGGGTTGATTCCCACCACTTCCTTTGCAAACGACTGAGGCGTGTAGGACTTACCATTGTACGTAAAGCTCTTGGGTACCTCACCCAGGTATATATCCAGCACCGACTGGAACGCTTTCCTGAAATTGGGAGTCAGGCGGCCGTTGGGGTTTTTCACCGCGGCATCGAGCATAGCCTTTAGTACACCCTGCATTTCGCCAAACTTGTTTTTAGAAGTGCCGTAGTTAAGTCCCGTATAAGCTTCCTGTGGCATAGCGCCATATTTGGCATACATATTAATTACATCGTGGCAGGCACCACCATCGCCCCAGGAGGCATCGCCGTGCAGGCGCAGGTAATTTTCGGCCTTATCCAGGTACACGCAGCGCGCGGTGAATATTTCGGCTATATCTACAGGCTTCTTGCCCATGCGTATCATTTCACTTTCCAGGAAAGAGTTGGTGCTGTAGCTCCAGCAGGTACCGGAACTACCCTGGTTCTTTACCGGCGTGTTCTCCAGGTTTATCACCGTGGTGAACTGGTACTTTTTATTAGCGCTATCGCTTTTGTTGCCTTCCAGCTTTTTTACGAGGTCGTCCTGGGCAAATGCGATACCGGGCATTGCGGCGGCAATGAGAAACAAAACATTCTTCATTTAAATATCCATCTTTGATTAGAGAAAAGCGAAAATACCCAATTAGGGGCTATGCGCCAAACCCCCAAAAGGGGGAATGAGGTCTGAAACCGGCCATTATACCATATCTATTTCATATAAGAGGTCGCGCGCATCGTCTTTTACGCCATACAGCCGGGCGCTGTGTATCACGAAACTATCGTAGCGCTGCAGGAATATCTCAGCCAGGCGCAGATCGCGCTCTTCTATATACAACTCCGCTTTATCGTCCTCATCAGTGAGCGAGTCACGGTACTTTTTGTATTCCTCGTGCTCTTCCAGCTCCTGGTTGATCGCAGACACCAGTTCCTGCACCAGGGGTGACTTGCGCCCGATGTCGAAATCGAACATTGCTTCCAGGAGTGTATCTTCATCGCTGAAGGTTTGATTCTTTATGAACATAGCATACAAAGCTAACATAGCCCAATGAAAAAATGCTCCCGAAGGGGAGCATTTTTTCGTAACTATTTAATGGCTGATTGTTAGAACTGCCTGCTGAATTTAAGTACTTCCAGCGTAGTGTTGCCGGCGTCTACTATGCGTACCATGTAGATACCCTGCGCCAGCTGGCTTACGTCTACCTTCATAGCCGCAGGGTTGTAGCTGCCCGCTGCATAGTGCTGCGTGGCTATTACCTTGCCGCTCATGTCGGTGATGTTCACCGTCAGCTCTTCCGAACGGCGCTCGCCCATGCGGATGAACAGCTCCG
>JAEUVZ010000010.1 GCA_016786665.1 Flavipsychrobacter sp. | reverse complement strand
GCCCTACGCCATGCGGCTCCGCCGGGCTCGGTGGCCAGCGCTGCGTGGTTTGTTGGGTTTCGCAGTTCTCTATTCTACTAAGCGCCGGTTTTCTGACCAAGCCGGAGGAAGTCGCTCATTCCGCATCAAGATTTCTCCACTATCATTCCCTACTCTAATTCCTCCTGGCAGAAAAATGCGCACCAGGATTTCAGCTTCGTAACGCTGTTAAGCTGTCTGTCATTCGGATGTTTTGAGGGGTTTCTTATGTCATTTTTGCCCGGCCGCTGTGGGACCCCCTCGGCCTGGCCCGGCACAGGGCTCTGCGCGCCACTCCCCCTAAAAACAAGGGGGAGAGCCTGGAATAGGGTTGGTGTTGGGTGTGCGGGAGATATCCACATGCGGATGTTTTGAGGAGTTTCTTATGCCATTTTTGCCCGGCCGCTGTGGGACCCCCTCGGCCCGGCACTGAACAGGGCTCTGAGGGCCACTCCCCCTAAAAACAAGGGGGAGAGCCTGGAATAGGGTTGGTGTTGTTTATACTTTCCCTATTACCAGTGTTGCGTTGCAACCGCCGAAGCCGGATGCGGTTTTGAGGACGTAATTGAGTTCTGCGGGTTGCATTTGGGTGGTGACGTTGATGTTGGTGGAGACACCGCTTTGGGAGTAGCCAGATGAGGGGATGAGCTTTTGCTGCTGCAGGGCTTCTATGAGCATAGCACTTTCTACCACACCGGCCGCACCGAGGGTATGGCCTATGTAGCTCTTGAAGCTGTGCAACGGAGCATGAAGCACCTCTGCCACCGCGAATGCTTTCGCTTCCATCTCATCGTTGTAGAGAGTAGCCGTTCCGTGGGCGGAGACCATGTTGACTTGATTGGGTTTTATCTTACTTCCTTCCAGCGCCCGCTGTATGGCCAGGGCGAGCTCTTCTCCGGTACGGGAAGGGCCGGAGATGTGGTTGGCATCGTTGGAGGTGCTGCCCGCATGTATTTCCGCCAGGGGCATTTCCGCATTGACGGAGAGAATAATAGTGCCTGCGGCTTCGCCGAGGTTAATGCCTTTGCGGGCGGCGTCGAAGGGCCGGCAGGGCTCGTCGGCTATGGCCTGGAAAGATTGGAAACCATTGAGCACAAAGCGGGAAAAGCGATCGCAGCCCAGCACGATGGCGTTCTTATACTTGCCTGACTGTAGCAGGCGCTGCGCATGAGTAATGGCCACCACCCCGGATACGCAGGCGTGAGAAATGACAATGGCCTTGTTGGTAACGCCCAGCTCACTTGCAATAATATGGGCGCTGGTGCCCAGCAGGGTGCGCTCATCCGCCACTTGCTCCAGCCACTCGACGTTTCCTTTGGTGGTGGAGAGAATAAGCACGGTATCCTTCAGCTCCAGTTCCTGTCGGCACTCGGCCAGGGCTTTCTTAGCGGAGAAAATAGCGAGCTGCTCAAAAGGAGATAGTGCGCGGGTACTTTTTGTTTGCTGGGCGATGCTTTGCCATACCGCTGGCTCTATGCGGGAGGCGAAAAAAGGAGTAGCGCTGTACGCCTCATCGTGGTATTGACGCACGCCGGTTTTTCCCGAAGCCACCGCCTGCCAGTTGGCAGCCGTAGTGACGCCCAGGGAAGAGGTGATGTTGGTAGCGAGTGCATAGACGTTCATGTTGGTTGGTTGGTTGGTTTGGCGCTGCGCGAAGTTCGGTTAAATTTTGAGAACTTGGGTGGCGTGGATGCGACTGCGCTCACCATGACAGGGATGCAGCTGCGCTGCCGAGCATGGACGCCCGTGTAGGGCGAGCTGGCCCACCCAGCTAAAAAAACAGCTTTGCTGTGTTTTTCAGCATCACCCTCGCTGGCAGGAGGGGAAATTATGTATAGTGTGTGGCTGTGAAGCTGGCCAGGGGTTTCGTAATAACAATGGGTGTGTAATTACCTATTAATCATTCAGCCATTTGCGCTTCCACTCTTCCATGAAGGGAGGGACGGTGAGCATTAAATCCATGGTTTCGCGGTTGGTAAATACCTGCATGGAGCTGCCCGTAGCGATGACTTCGTTGGTATTAATATCGAACATAGTGTACTTAAACAGGAGCTTCGCCGCTTTGGTATCGTGGTAGGTAGTTTCTAACCGTACCCGGTGGCTGTAGCGGAGTATCTTCTTGTAGTCGCACTCTATCTTGACAATGGGGATCACGATATTCTCGCGGTAGAGGTCGAGGTAGCGGAGGCCATAAGCCTTACCAAAGGCTTCCCTTCCGTCTTCGAAATAACGGATATAGTGTCCGTGCCATACGATGCCGAGCGGGTCGGCCTCGCTGAACTTCACTTCTATTTCCAGGCTGTGTGTAAGTGTTTTTGACAATGGCAAAGTGTGGCTTGTTTTTAAATGGTACCAGGTGGCTCATCCGCGTATTATGCTCCCGGCTAAAACAGGAGCACCCCTCCCGGAACCCGCCGATGCGAAGCAGCCGGGAAGGGCGCATTTATTACTTAGTGTTTCTTGCCGAGGTCTTTGGTCATGTTGGCGAAGGGATTGGCCCAGTAGTTACGGAAGCCAATGCTCATGCCGGCCTTACCGGCTATGCGCTGCGTCCAGAGCACCTCTTTGGTATCCATGTTCACAAATGTGGCCCAGGCGCAGGCTTCTTCCTTGCCTTTGCTCATACCTTCTACAAAGTACAGCAAGCCCAATCCTTTCGCGCCCTGGAAATTGTACTTCTTCACCAGCGCTTTTACCTTGGCCTCATCGAGGGTGTGGTACTGGTTGGCATCGCTGACAAAGTAGTCGCGATTGAGTTTATTGTTGGCCTTTTCGGTAACGTCGGTATTGTACTTTACGGAGGTGCGGCCGGTAGCCTTAGCGACATCGAACTTTTTGGGCTCGTTAACAAAGAGCTGGTTCCAGGAGACGAAATACTTATCGCGCATTTCTTCGGGGGTTATTTCGCCGGCATCCTTCGCCTGCGTGGCAGGGCCGATAAAATGTACCTGTGAGAAATCGAGCCCGAGCCATGTGAGTTCTTTGTCGGCATTAAATACATCTGCCTGTGTTTGCGCATTGGTGTGGAGCGCGAAGAACGCTGTTGCGAGAATGAAGAGTAGTTTTTTCATAAAGTTATTGTTTGCCGCCACCGCCCCAGCCGGGACTTTGGAGAATTCATTATTATGGTTTTAGTTTCCCTTTGTTATAATCTACATCTACCCTGTGTCGGGTGTTCCCCACCCGCTGTAAACCTCCCCGGCCTGCGGCCACCCCTCCTTCCTTCGACTGCGCTCAGGATGACAGGAGGGGAGTTTTTTTAGTTGTCCTGCAAAAATATTTTTAGTTCGCAATTAGCAATTTCGCTGCCGTTTACTTTAACAGTGGCTTGCACTATGTGTGCGTTCATCACCTGCATTTTAAATGCCACTTCGGTAGTAAGGGTATCGCCTACCTTGGGTAGCTGCGCAATGTGCAGATTCTTTAACGCGCCAATGAAACCCACCGGCGCCGGCTGACCCTCCTGCTGCGCTTTATAGCCCGTACCCGCCGCGGCGGTCTGCGCCATATTCTCCACCAGTCCCGGCTCCCCAAAAAATCCACCTTCCACAAAGAGATGGCCCTCCCGTATAGTGAATGTAGTTCTGGAAACAGCATCATCGGCTGATACTATCTCGTCTATCATTACAAAAGGCGGCCGCTGCGGTATAAAGGGTAATATCTGCTCACTTGTCTTCATCATCCTTCCAGAAATCAAAATAGTTAAACCATTGTTCAGGGTACTGTTGCAAACCGCGTTCCAAAGTGGCTACGTAGTCGTCCAGCATCCGTTCCATTCCGGCGGTTCCGCGCCCTTCGTATGTCTTCCAGGGGTGGGCGACGAAATGGTAATGAAAATTACTCTGTTTAAACGCAAAAACAAAACAAACCGGAGCGCGGAGTTTGGAAGCCAGGATAAAAGGCCCTGCCGGGAAACTGGCTTCCCTGCCCAGGAACGTATGCCGGAGGGTGCGGTTACCGGGGCGGAACCGGTCGGCGTGCAGGCAGATAAGCTCGTTGCGGGCGAGCGCGGCCGACATCTCGTAGATGTGCGACATATCCTCCTTTATAAGAATGAGGTTGAAGGAGCGCTTCTGCTCAAACTGGTCCATGTACTGGCGTATCTGCTGGTCTTCGCCATCGTACATCACAATATTGATAGCGGAGCCGAGGCGCTCGAGCTTATGCCCCGCCACTTCCCAATTGCCCAGGTGAGCGCTGATGATGATGCCTCCTTTTCCATTATCAGCAATCTCGTTGAGGTAGTGGCCGCCCTCGTGCTCAAAGGTGAGTTCCTTTCCGCCGCCTGAAAGAACGGCAATCTTATCGATGAGGGTTTGACCGAAGGTGTTGAGGTTTTTGCGAATGAGCTTTGCAGCCTCCGCCTTGCTGAACCCCATCCGCTGGGTATAGAGGTAATGCAAAGGATTGGTGGCCGCCTTTACGAACAGGCGGTAGTAGGCGGTAACGAAGGGCAGCAGCGCGTAGGCCATACGCAGCCCACCCTTCTGCAAGAGCCAGACGAAAATACGGTAACCTAAAGGGGTGCCCCGAGAGCGCCCTTCCCAGGCAGCCATTATAATTAAGCGTTTTGAGCTTGGAGACGACCCTCTACATAGTTGTAGAAATCCTGGAGCGTGATCATTTGCTGGAAATCTTCGGGCTTCACCTTGAAACCGAAATTCTGCTCAATGGCCACAACGAGGTCTATGTAGTCGAGGCTATCAAGGTCCAGTGTTTCTTTAAGATTGGCTTCGGGAGTGATGGCATCGGCATCCACTTCAAAATCCTCGACCATAAAGTCGGTAATACGGCTGATTATTTCCTGACGATCCATAATAAATAATGTTCAATTCAATAAGGGGCAGTCCGCTATGCGGAACAAAAATAAACAATAGGCAAGTGCCTGTAATTCAGCGGCAAAATTAGCTATTTAACTTTTTAATCGGAAATAAAGATGGGAGAAATAACAAATAAAATAAATAAGACAAGCGGAGCTGGTGTCTCGCGCAAGTAAATACTAGCACCAGGGTGGGTACAAGCAAATGCCTGAACCAGTGGAGGATGTTGCTTGTGTTGGGCCGGACCCCGTTAGCAACACCGGGCAAGCCGAGTTGCCAACGGCCCCTCCCTGAAAAAGGGCGGGGGTTAGCCGGATTGGTGGTGTATAGGGTTGGCAGCGATTCAATATCTTTACCATTCAACCCAAAAGACTATGTACCGATATATCCTCCTGCTGCTTTCTATACTGGTGTTCGCCGGCTGCCAGATCGAAGACAAAAAACACCGAGATGTAAGCGCCGTATCAGAAAAATTCTACGCGAAGCTGAAACGCAATGATCAGCATGGCGCTGTGAAGCTGTTTAGCAGGAAGACCCTGCAGCAGCAAGGAGCCGAACCGCTGGAACAATACCTGAAAAGGATGTATGTAGCTCACGGAGCTATCGTAAGCCGCGTAGTTGCCGGTTCTGTTGAAAAGACCAGCACGCAACTGGGCAGCGCAAGTAAGCACGTGCTGATACAACGATTTAACGTAACCTATTCGGATGGATATGCATCGCAGGAGGAACTTTCTTACGACCTGACGGATCGAAAACTGAGCATCACCAGTTACAGGGTAATGGATAAGGGTTCGGAGTGGACCAGTGCAGAATCTTTGTAGTCTCAGCCACCCAGGTTAGCAACATCGGTCAAGCCGAGTTGGCAACCGCCCATCCCTGAAAAAGGGCGGGGAGTTAGCGGGGTTGGTGTATTTTCTACTGTATACAGATGTGCTGCCGGGCACGCAAGCGCCTGGCGGAAATGGTGACGGCGGGAGATAAGAACTTAGAAATGGACGTCGATGACGCTCTTAATAGGTATGAGCGTACCACCCTTTAGCTGGAGGTAGCCCTCAGTAACGGACCAAACGGTTGTTTCTACGAGGCGGGGGCCTTCGGTAGTCTCGAATGTAATGGATGTTTTTCCTTTGAACTCGTTGCCCAGACGGGTAGCATAGGTGAGCTCGCGCTGCCATTCATCGGACCTGTCGACAAAAGCGGGAACAATTTTGTAACCTGAAATCTCTTCCTTCGCAATTAATGTTGCCATATTCTAAAAGCGTTTTTTAAGACGGATTACTAATTTACCAATTGGTTAATATAAAACCCAAAAAATGTTGTGAAAATATATTTAAACGGGGTGAACGGCGGCCCGCCCCCCTTGCCTATCTTCGCAGGACACCTAAGCTGACCAGAGTTATGACAAATAGAACATTTGCCCTGCTGGCCATTTGCCTCAGTACCTTTGCCCTTTCTCCACAAAAGACTACCGCTCAACGACTTAGCGACAACAATACCATAGGCTGGTATAATACCTACAACACGATAAACCTGGGTAAGGGTTTTTCGGTATGGCTGGAATACTCGTGGCGGCGTGACAATATCATCACCCACTGGCAGCAATCACTGGCCCGGGGAGGGCTTCAATACCGTTTTAAAAATAACATTACCATGACACTGCTGTACGGGTATATTATCACCTACCCCTATGGCGACTACCCTGCCGGGCCCTACACACTGCCGGAAAACCGGCTGACCGAACAACTGAGCTGGAGCGAGACCAAAGGCCGCTACCACTTCAGCCACCGGATAAGGCTGGAACAACGCTGGCTGGGCAAGATAGACCAGAAAGCCCCCGAACGCGACATAACCGGCTGGAACTACCTGAACAGGCTGCGCTACATGGGCCGGGTGAACATACCACTGAACCGGAAGACGATGGAAGACAAGACGCTGTACGCAGGGATATTTGATGAAATATTCATCGGGTTCGGGAAGAACGTGGGGCAAAACATCTATGACCAGAACCGCGTGTGCCTGCTGGCGGGATATAAATTCAACAAGATGCTTATGATAGAAGCGGGCTACCTGAACCAGATAGTGCAACAGGGCAGCCTGGTAAGGGGCAGGCCTGTATTTCAGTATAACAACGGGCCGGTGGTGAACGCCGTGCTTAACTTGCCTTAACCTTCAGGCGGCGCTTTGCTTCCCGTTTCTTTTTGCTGTACCAGTGCGCGTTGTGAAAATCGTAGCCGACCAGGCCTACCACTTCTCCAAACCAGAAATCGTGGCTGGCCTTTCCCGTGCCCACGGTAAGCACGTTGCAGTAGTTGGCATAGCCCCCTTTAGCAGTAGCTTCCATAAAAAGATTGCGGAGGGGGTAAAAACGCAGGCCGCCTTCCAGGCCGCCGATGTAACCGGCAATGTGGTAGCGATTGTCGGTGCGGCGCAGGCCAATGCGTACATCGGAGCGGGGCACCACTACCCCGGCCCCCGCCTTCCAGACGACTGATGCCAGCTTCCGCTTTTTGCTGCGGAGCAGTTCGTGCTGTCCCACATAGTTCAGCAAGAGGAAGTTGGCGCCGTTGGTGTGCTCAAACTTAACGAACCAGGGCGCCAGTACCGTATCGCCATTGTACTGCCGGCCACCCAGTTCCCCTGTCATGTACGCGCGCTGGTACTTATCCATTACATACTTGGCATGGTCGAAATTAAGCTCAATGGCGTGTGTATGCGCTTCGTTGAGGTAAAAGCCGAGGCGCACGCTATTCTGCGGAATGGTGATGTCAATGGGATTGGTGCGAAACGCCTTAAAATCGGGCTGGTCGCTGGCCCTGACATTGTGCAGGGTAAAATCGTAGTCGTGATCGGTGAAGCGGATAGTGCTACGGGAGTACTTATCGCGGTTGTACCCCCACTGGAAATACATGCCGGAATAAACAGGCTTGCGGGCAAACAACTGCGCTGCTGCGGGCAATGATAAGCAAATAGCAACAAGCAGAACTAAAAAGCTACGCATAAAAGGGGCTGTGTGTGGTGCAAATATAGCCAAGTAAGGCTACCGAATGACAGCACGAAATATGCCAAACCCCTGGCGTAACAAAAAAATTACACCCTTTCTATTATGCCGGCAATACCTTGTCCGCCGCCGACGCAGGCGGTGACCATTCCGTAGCGTTTGTTGAGGCGTTCCATATCGTGAAGGAGCTGGATAGTGAGCTTGGCTCCGCTACAGCCGAGTGGATGGCCGAGGGAGATGGCTCCACCGTTTACATTAACGATTGAAGGGTCCAGGCCCAGCTCGTTTATCACCGCGATGGACTGGGAGGCGAAAGCCTCGTTCAGCTCAAACAGTTCTATGTCGCTGAGCTTCATACCGGCAACGCCGAGCGTTTTGGGAACGGCGGCTACGGGGCCTATACCCATTATGCGGGGGTCTACCCCGGCATTGGTACACGCCACCAGCCTGCCCCAGGGCTTGAGCCCCAGTTGACTGGCCAGGCGCTCGCTCATTACTATAGTGAATGCCGCGCCATCGGATGTCTGCGATGAATTGCCCGCAGTAACCGAGCCCCCCTGCGCAAACACCGCCGGCAGCCTGGATAGCGCATCGATACTGGTATCGGCACGCGGGCCTTCGTCGGTATCTACTATGTATTCCCGTTCGGCTTTGCGGCCTTTATCATTCACATATGTTTCCCTGACGGTGACGGGCAAAATGCCCTTTCTGAAATATCCTTCGGTAATGGCCGTTATGGCCTTCTGGTGCGATTGGTAGGCAAACTCGTCCTGTGCCTGTCGGGAGACGTTAAAATCGTGCGCTACCTGCTCGGCAGTGAGCCCCATAGAGAGGTAGTAGTCGCCATTGTCTTTTGCATACTCGTAATTGGGCATTGTGCGCCAGCCCGCGGTGGGCACCAGGCTCATACTCTCCGTGCCGCCTGCTATAATGCAGTCGGCCTGGCCGGTGCGTATCTTTGCTGTGGCTATGGCGATGGCTTCCAGGCCGGAAGCGCAGTAGCGATTGATGGTAATACCCGGCACCCACTCGCCTATGGCGCGATTGGCTATGATACGGCCCACCTGCAATCCCTGCTCGGCCTCGGGTACGGCATTGCCCACTATTACATCGTCTATGAGTTTTGTATCGAGCTGGGGGACGGATGCGAGTAATCCCTTTATTACTTCCACCGCCAGGTCGTCGGGGCGGGTGAAGCGGAAGCCTCCTTTTTTTGCTTTTGCTACTGCTGTTCTGTACCCGGCTATGATGTATGCTTCCATGTATTTAGTATTTAGTCTTTAGTAGAGAGTATTTTAGTATTTAGTATTTAGTAGAGAGTATTTTAGTATGTAGTATTTAGTAGAGAGTATTTTAGTATTTAGTATTTAGTATGTAGTGTATTGTGGTGTTAAAGCCTGTATTAAAGTTAGGGAATATTGGGGAAGTGGGGGTGTTTGAGGCTTGCTCTTAATGGAAGGCGATATGGCAAGCTTGCCCCAGCCCTGAAGGAAGCCAGCGGCACTAATGGGTAGGGGTGTTGCCAACGTTTGCCCCGGCCCTGAAGGGAGGTAGAGGCACTGATGTGTGGATTGTATTGCCAACGGCTTGCCCCAGCCCTGAAGGGATGTAGAGGCACTGATGTGTGGATTGTATTGCCAACGCCTTGCCCCAGCCCTGAAGGGAGGCCAGCGGCACTAATGGGTAGGGGTGTTGCCAACGTTTGCCCCGGCCCTGAGGGGAGGTGGAATTATGAGCGTAATTTTGCTGTGTGGTTAGGTGGGTAATGGCATAACTTTGCTGTATATCTACCGGATATGGAAAAGAAAAAGACTTTGGTATTGGGGGCATCGGAAAATCCTGCCCGCTACGGAAATATCGCGATTCATCACCTGATGCGGTACGGGCATCCTATAGTTGCCGTTGGCAAGCGGGCCGGAGAGGTGGAAGGGGTACGCATAGAAACGGAGCCTCCGTTCGTAGAAGATATAGATACTATCACACTCTACCTGAATCCTACCAACCAGCAGCCGTATTATGATTACATTCTCTCGCTGAAGCCTAAGCGCATCATCTTTAACCCGGGAACGGAAAATGCGGAACTGGCAAGTATGGCACGTGCAAGTGGTATTCAACCCGTACAGGCGTGTACGCTGGTGATGCTGGGAACGGGGCAGTACTAGGCGGAACCGGCCAGTAGACGGAATTAGGCTGACGGGGAGCGAGAGCGCCCACCCTACCCCTTTTTGATTTGGCTGGCGTAAACGGTTGCTTCTGACAAGCCCGTTGTTGTGTTGACCACCCCGCCCCGGTGGCGGGTACCCACACAAAAAACAGGAGGGAATTGGTTTGCTCTTTAAAAAAAATCACCCGGGGTTTTCGTGCGTTCGATACGTCTTGTGTATAAAGACCATCTTATGAACAAGCCTATGATAATAAAGGGGGTGCTGAGCGGGATGCTGGCCTTCCTTATGTGCCTGCCGGTGCGGGCGCAGGAATTTGGCGCACTGGAAGGTGTAGCGCTGGATGAGAATGGCGCTGTGATGCCGGGAGTAATAATAGCCTTGTACGCCGAGGGGCATCGCCAGGCAACCGCCATGACGAACAGCGACGGTGAGTATGTAATAAAGCCACTGCGCTACGGCAAGTACACGCTGACGGCGCACTACCCCAATTTTGAAAAGCTGGAGATAGAAGACGTGGTGGTGCATTGCTACCGTGGGCTGGCCATGAACCTGAATATGGCTCCGCTGACACCGCACTTTGCTGACGGGAATGGTGCCAGTCCCGAATTGCTGGCCGAGCCTGTGAATATGGCAGATGTTACCGGACGAGTGAAGGATGCTTTTAACCGCCAGGCAGAAGGCGTGCAGGTGGCGCTGTACAAAAACGGAATCTTCTGGTGCGATGCCACAACCAATGCGCAGGGCAACTACCATATATATGATGTGGAGCCGGGTGTGTATGTGCTGCATACTGATTTTAACGGCATTAAGAATGTGCGGAAGAACGTGGTGGTGCAGGCGCCCTCTTATATAAAAGAACTGGTGGCCCACCTGAACTTTAACAAGAAAATCATTAACAACTATGGCATGCTGGTAGATAACGGCAGCAGCCGGACGGTACTGAGTACGGAAGATATAGTGAAATCGCCCGTGAGGCCATAGAGTACATGCCCCAACCTGTCGGGATGATCTCCTGCCACACAAGAGGTAACAGTGATACCGGTTATGGAAATATACATCGCTCCGCGTCTTGATAAAAAAGAACGCTATGCAAAAGCCGAAATCCATACAACTGAACATTGCCAGTCCGTGCCACGAGGACTGGAGCCGAATGACACCAGGCGAACAAGGCCGCTATTGCGGGCAATGCCAGAAAACGGTTATAGACTTTACTACATGGACTGATGCCGAACTGTTTGGCTTTTTTGCAAAAGCCTCAACGGGAAGTGTGTGCGGGCGTTTCTTTGGCGCCCAACTGCAGAAGGAACTGCATCTGCCCCCGCAGCCGAGGAGCCGGCTGTACCGGCTGGCGATGGCTTGCGGGCTGACACTACTTTTTGCGCAGGCTCCGCAAGCCCACGCAATGGTGAAACCCCAGGTGGAGCTGCTGGCTACTGCCTGCGAAGACGGCGACCCGGAAAAGACCAACAGCACCAGTGGCTCTGTAAGAGGCCGGGTGACCGATAAAAGCCGTCGGCCTGTAGCCGGGGCCATAGTAGAGGTGAGCCTGGGCGGACTGATAAAGGCGCATACCGTAACCAATAAAGACGGCCGCTACGAAATAAAGGGACTTAGCCCCGGCCTGTATGCTGTAACAGCCCTGCACCCTACAGGAAACCGGGAAGACAAAACACTCCAGGTAGCCGCCGGCAAAGAGGGTGTTGTGAACTTTGCAGTAGAAGACATCCCCAGGCCGATAATGGGCACGGTGGCCTACCCCCCTGTAATGAAGGGAGATGTAGAGGTTGCGCCCTCAGAGCCCGGCCCATCGCCTGAGCGAACTGAAAAAGGAAAGGTACGGGTGGAACGATAGGCGCGGCATTTCGTCATGGCAAGCAGATACCTGCGCTTGGGGGGTGCAGGCGAAAAGCGGAATCTTGTAATACAAAACAGTAAGGCGTATCTTTAATAAAACCTATTCTGCGATGAAGGCCCCAAGACCCATTCAGCTAACTATTCCTGAGCCATGCGGGCAGGACTGGAATAAAATGACCCCGTGTGCACAGGGGAAGTTTTGCGGCCAATGCAGCAAAGAGGTTATCGACTTCTCATCTTGGAGCGATGCAGCATTGTATCGCTTTTTTGCTGAAGGCCCGGAACACGTTTGCGGCCGGTTTTCGCAG
This sequence comes from Flavipsychrobacter sp., assembly GCA_016786665.1. Taxonomy (GTDB): domain Bacteria; phylum Bacteroidota; class Bacteroidia; order Chitinophagales; family Chitinophagaceae; genus MKUN01. The sequence goes on along the minus strand of JAEUVZ010000010.1, from coordinate 5,529 downwards.
GCACAACTGCGCCGGGACCTACGCATCCCTTATCAACCACATAGCCGGCTGTACCGGATGGTGATAGCCTGGGGACTGGTATTGACATTTACTTCTGCTGCCGAGCTGAACGCACAGACTTCAGAGCCTAAAGCCCGGATAGAAACAGGGCCTCGTATGTACCCACCGGGTAAGCCGAAAAATGATGATGCCGCCACGATAATACAGGGCACGATATATAACGGCCGTGCACAAGTGGTTGAGGGAATCAATGTCGCTATCTACCAGAATGGAAAAATGGTCGCATCTTCTACTACAGACGCAGATGGGATTTACTCGATGGAACTGAAAGAAGGCGGAGCTTATGAGATAAGAATTGAGCGACTGTTTAGAAAAAGGGCTGACCCTATACACATTCTTTCTCAAACTACCACAAAGCACAACCTGTATTTGAATCCCCGGAGGTTCTCTGGATGGAGACGCATTATGGGTTGCCCGAGGTTTTAGTTATGGGTGTACTCCGTGGCTGAGACGTTTTCTATCGCACGTGAACACTTATGCAATGGCGGGTGCACGCGAATAAGCGTACCAGCAGGAGGTACTCGTGCAGGGGGAGGTTCCCAACCCCGAATTTGCAGGCTAGCCTGTTGTGCGTGCTTACTCTCCACTGTAGGTGTGGCCCATCCAGAGGGCGCCGGAGATACTGTCGCGGGAGGCGCCGGTGACGGTGCTGAGGACGTTGGTTTCTTCTCTCCAGCGGAGCGCGCCGATGAGGGCCATCACTAATGCTTCTTTGAATTTCACTACGGTTTCGCCGGGCACTTCTACACTCACGTTTTGCGGGGTAAGGGCCTGCTGTATCTTCTCTACCAGGAAATCGTTGAATGCGCCACCACCCGTTACCAACAGCTTTGGCTCTTCTTTACCACAGGGATAAAGGCTTACAGCCTTCGATACCTGCTCGGCTATATGCCACACCATTGTGTGCAGCATGTCTTCGTTGGCCTGCTGGCTTTCCAGCAATATGGGGAAAGCGAGTTGTTTGGCTTCATCGTTGCTGAGCGACTTAGGCGCTGGCCTGCCATAGTAGGGCAAACCATTCAGCCGGGTGAACTGCTCTACAAGTATCTTACCGGTGCGCGCCATTGCACCGCCCTCGTCCATCTTTTTCCCAACACGCTCCGCCAGCCCGTTGAGGACCTGGTTGGCGGGGCAAACATCAAATGCTACGGGAGCATCGTTGTGCAGCACGGTGATATTGGCGATACCGCCGATGTTCAGCCAATAATCGTACTCACCAAAGAGTAACTTATCCCCTACGGGAACAATAGGCGCCCCTTGTCCGCCCAGCGCTACATCCAGTGAGCGCAGGTCGCTGATAACAGGCAGGCCGGTAACGGCGGCTATGGTTGCCCCATCGCCTATCTGCGTGCTGGTACCCTGGTGGGGTTCGTGAAAGACGGTGTGGCCATGCGAGGCTATGAAATGCACCTGGTGGTGCAGCTGGTGCTTCTCTACAAACTGATTTACCTGCTCTCCCAGGAAGCGGCCATAGGCGGTATTCAGCTTCAGGTATTCGGGTACGTTCCGTTCGGTGGCATTGGCCAGGTCGCGGGTCATGGCTTCGGAGTAGGCAATGCACTCGCCGTGTTTTATCTCGAAGGACCATTTTCCGCGCACTTCCTCGAGCTGTGCGTACACTATATCCAATCCATCGAGCGAGCTGCCGGACATTAAGCCTATTACCTTGTAAATCATGGGGCAAAGATAGGAAACCCCCTCCGCCCCCTAAAGGGGTAACTGTATTTAGTTTTCCTATATTGCGGATATGTATAAGATGCCGGAGTTTACAGAGACGGACGACAGGGAGATATTAGCCTTTATGAAAGGGCATCCCTTTGTGACGCTGATAGGGCACGACGGAGAAAAGAGTGTAGCTACACAGGTGCCCGTGCTGATTGATGAACGGGATGGAAGCATTTTTTTGCGGGCGCACATTATGCGGAAGACCGACCATCACCGGGCACTGGAAAAGAACCCGGAAGCGCTTATCTTATTCACGGGGCCTCATTGCTATGTCAGCTCCAGCTGGTACACGCAAAAGATGGGGGCCACCTGGAACTACCAAACCGTGCATGTACGGGGAACGGTGCGCTTCCTGGATGATACGGCTACGGTGCAGTTGCTCACCGAACTGATGAACGGATATGAGCAAGCGCAGGAACGTCCGCTGCTACTGGAGCAGTTGCCGGAAGGGTACGTACCCATGATGGTGAAAGGCATCGTTACCTTTGAGCTGGAGGTGAAAGATGTTTCGGCGATATTTAAGCTGAGCCAGAACCGCGACGATGAGAGCTACCGAAACATAGTGCGCCACCTGCTGGCCACTGATGATACTGATGCCCATAAAGTAGCGCGGGAGATGATGCGCCGGAGAGCCGCTATCTTTCCGGCCGGCACAACCGGACCCGGAGGGAAGGACTAGCGGATAACGCCGGATGTACCGTATGGTGAAGTGATATAACAAACAGGGAGCGGCTGCCCGGCAGCCGCTCCCTGTTTGCATCGTATTCTATGTGGTTCGCTATTAGCGCTCTTTGATTTTTACATCTGTTTCGCCGTTGCGCTCCCGCACTTTTATTTTCTGGTCTTCGGTAATGAGCTTAGCCTTGTCGTCTTTTACTTTCAGCTTCGACTCATCGTCTTCCACTACCATTTTATCTTCTGTGATCTTCACTTTTGCTTCGTCGAGCGACCAGGTATTATTGACGCGTACCATAGCGTTGTTCACGTTCTGGCCGGTGGCACCGGAGAAGGTATCGGAAGCCTGAACGTCTACGTAAAATTGAGAGGGCGTGCCTGCGTCGTCTACATACTTTCCGGAAGCATCGTCTTTATGCACGGCGTTGCCGGTTTGTAAATCGTAGTAGGTAATGGTGCTGGCTGCTGTAGTGGCCGGCATTTCCGCGGCCATAGAGTCTGCTGTTGATTCGTTGTGCTCTCCGTCTCCTCCGCAGGATGCGAACGATATAGCGGTTACGGCGGCTACTGATAATAATACTATCTTTTTCATGGTATTTCTTTTTACCCCTACCATTCTAAAAACCATACCAACCGCCCAGGCGCTGCAATACCCCTAAAAAAAGTACGTCCCGGCAAGGTGCGGGACGTACGTAATCTATTATTTACTTCAGGAGGCTATGCCATTTCTTTCTGCAGCACAGCAGCCATTGTTTTCCCTATGTTGGCGGGGCTTTCCACTACGTGTATGCCACACTCGCCCATTATTTTCATTTTAGCAGCGGCCGTATCATCGGCACCGCCTATGATAGCGCCTGCGTGTCCCATACGACGTCCCGGAGGAGCAGTCTGGCCGGCGATGAAGCCTACCACTGGTTTGCGCATGTTGTCCTTCAGCCATTTGGCGGCTTCGGCTTCCATGTTACCACCTATCTCACCTATCATTACTATACCGTCTGTTTCGGGGTCGTTCATCAGCAGTTCTACCGCTTCTTTGGTAGTAGTACCAATGATGGGGTCGCCACCGATGCCAATAGCTGTAGAGATACCCATACCGGCCTTCACAACCTGGTCGGCCGCCTCGTAAGTGAGGGTACCTGACTTAGACACGATACCGATGCGTCCCTGCTTGAAGATGAAGCCGGGCATGATGCCCACCTTCGCTTCGCCGGCAGTGATAACGCCGGGGCAGTTGGGGCCTATCAGGCGGCAATCCTTTCCGTTAATGTATTCGCGAGCCTTCACCATGTCTTGCACGGGGATGCCCTCGGTGATGCAGATAATTACTTTGATACCCGCGTCGGCCGCTTCCATTACAGAGTCAGCCGCAAATGCCGGTGGAACGAAGATGATAGAAACATCGGCGCCGGTAGCTACCACCGCATCGCGCACGGTATTGAACACAGGTTTTTCGAGGTGTGTTTGTCCACCTTTTCCCGGAGTGACACCACCCACTACATTAGTACCGAATTCGATCATCTGGCTGGCGTGGAAAGTACCTTCCGTACCGGTGAAGCCCTGAACAATTACCCTGGAGTTTTTATTTACTAAAACCGACATATTGTACGTTGATAAGTTGATTAGCTGATAGGCCGCAAGTATTGGCAGCGACCGTTTAACGCGGGCAAATTTACGGGAAATAGGCTCAAAACCAAGTTTCCTTTCATACATCGGAAAATAAAAATATGAGGTGCCCCAACCTTTTAAGGAGTGCTGTCGTCTTATAATACGTGAGCGGGCAGCATACCCCGCTGATAACGATATTAATCAAGAATTTTGTAATGGGTAATCAATTCTAGATTTTGGAGGCCGGTTTCTACCGGCTTTCTTATTTATAGGTATCGTTTCCTATAGATTTTTTTAAAAATATACCTTTCTCCCTCTAACATTTTCCCTACGCCCTTCGTCTAAATTATCAGTAACGGAAACCGCCCGCGGCGGTAACTCCCGCACTACCCAATTAACGCTCTGCGGATTCAGCCCTTATAGAGCACCTATCTGTAACTAAAGCTATCTATCATTCAGCCCGGTGTATGCCGGGCTTTTTTTTGTTCGGCCGCCGACGAACGTTTCCTAAAGCCTGGGCGTAAATAAAAAATAGCTCCTGCAACATGCGGGAGCTATCCTTATCGTTATTTGAATAGAGCGTTATTTCATTTTTCCACGTTCTTCCATCATGGTCATTTCTTTGGCCTTGTAGAGGAAGTCGGAGGCGAAGATGAAGTTGTTGAGGTCTTCGTCTTCGCTGAAGATGATGTCTTTGTTAGAGCCTTCCCACTTTTTGCGGCCTTTGTGCATGTACACGATGTGGTCGCCGCTTTCCATTACGGTGTTCATGTCGTGGGTGTTGATAACGGTAGTGATATTATTCTCTACGGTGAGTTCTTTTATCAGCTTATCTATTACCAGCGAGGTCTGCGGGTCCAGGCCGGAGTTGGGCTCATCGCAGAAGAGGTACTTCGGTTTCAGCACCAGGGCGCGGGCCAGGGCGACGCGTTTCTTCATACCACCGCTTAGCTCCGCGGGATATTTTTTGTTGCTGTCTACCAGGTTCACGCGTTCCAGCACCTCGTTCACCCGGTCTTTCTTCTGTTTGCGGTCCATGCGCGTGAACATGTCGAGCGGGAACATTACGTTGTGCTCCACATTTTTACTATCAAACAGGGCCGACCCCTGGAAGAGCATTCCTATCTGCTGGCGGATGTCTTTAATCTCATCAATGCTCATTTGGGTAAGGTCGCGGCCTTCATAAAGTACCTGCCCGGCATCTACGTGCATGAGGCCGATCATTATCTTCATCAGCACGGTTTTTCCGGAGCCGCTGGTGCCGATAATAAGGTTGGTTTTGCCGGGCAACATGCTGGCTGTAACATCGTGCAGCACGGTTTTATCGCCGAAACTCTTCTTTATATTTTTAACCTCTATCATGCGTGATTCGGATACGGGGTGAATCTATGGTAATAGTAGAAAAAATATAGCAAAAACTATGCCGTATTAGGCGGGTTGTTGATGGGGGGGGGGCCTCCACAG
>JAEUVZ010000061.1 GCA_016786665.1 Flavipsychrobacter sp. | reverse complement strand
CGAGCTTCTTATTGGATGAGTCCCCCTTTTTTCGTTCGGTATCATCCAGGGAAATATAGGGCTCATACCCTATAGTGGCCATCAGCTCCACTACCTGCCGCAGCGACACCTTATCCAGCTGAAAACGAACAGTAAGCTCCTTAGCGCTGAAATTGAGCCGGCTCTCGGTAATGCCGTTGTTTATCTTCTGCATGTGCTCCAGCAGCCACATGCAGGAACTGCAGTGTATACCCGGAACGTACAACGTAACTATGGCGTTTCTGCCATCGGTAAACTTGAACAGCTTCTTTGCGATATCCGGGTTATCCAGGTACGCGAATTTATCGTTCCGCAGCGCCTTAAGCTGAGAAAGGCCGGGGTGTGATTGCAGCTTGTAGTAGTCGCACAAGCCGTTTTCGTTCAGTAGCTCATACACCAGCTTGCAGCCCTCGCAGCAGAAAAACTTATCCTCAATGGATAGCTTGTTGGTCATACAGGGCGTTCCGCAATGATAACATACCGGTTCCGGCCGGAGCGGACGCTCCACTATCAATGTATTAGCGCCCGATTTAACCGTGTGCATTGATGCTGGTTTGCGCCCCCTTCACCCCGGGAACGAGGTTCATTTCTTCGTATTGCAGTGTATTATTCAACCGATCTATCAAGCCTTGCACCTCGGCATTCAGTGCCCGCAGGCTACCCTTCAGCTGCTCGTGGGCGTAGATGGCTTCCAACTCCGACTGTATGTAGGAGACCGTGCTCTCCAACTTCCGTAGAGAGGATACCATCTCCAATATCCTGGCTGTATGCTGCAACTCGCACCGGCCTGCGCAGTTCATGCAATTATGCCCGGTGGAGCTCTTTTCTGAAAGCTCCGCTACATAAGGCAGGTACACGGAGCGCCTGTCGTCTATATACATCCGTATCTCAGCTATCAGAAAGCGGGTGTGATAGAGGTAGCCGGTAAATATGGTGCGGCCATTCAGCGCATCGGCGTGCTGAACGGCGCTATCGCAAAGCTCCTCCACATCGTTGTAGCAGGTATTTAGTACTGCTACCATTTCGTAAAGCGCCGGGCTAGTGTTTGCCATCATCTATTGTATTTAGAGCGAAAGTAGATACGCCCCATCCCCCGGGAAATGATTGCAGGGCCGCCAAAAGATGACATCCATCATCTTTTTAGCCGGGCAAACGCCGGTATATTGCATATATGACCACTATCACCAGGCGGTAGTGACGGTGATTACTGCGCGGGCTAACGCCGGAGCATACATTTGCCTAACCGGGAAACAAAAAGGGAGCCTGACTGAAATATGAGTACGAACGAAATGAATATAAATCACATGCACCAGATACACCATGAACTGGACACATGGGGGCGGGCACTGAATTACATTCAGCAGGAAAATATTCATTTAAAGACCCGGCTGGCGCAAATAATAAAAAACGGGATAGACGACCGGCTGCTGGAACAGGTGGAATATTTCCAGAGCCAGTTCCTGAATAAAGATGCTATTATAGCCCTGCTGCGCCAGGATATAGCCAAGGAGCTGAAACTGAACGGCGAGATGGCCGATGAACAAAATCAGCTGAAGCACGAAAAGCTGCGCCGAGACATGGAACTGATGGAAAATGAATTTAACCGGCTGAAATTTGATTTCAACAGCTATCTCACGGAAAGCCTCTAATTGAGCAGGTTGGCCAACTTCCTTTCATTCAGAATGTAAATATCCCCCTGGCGGATGTCGATGAGTTGCTCATCTTTAAAATCGCTCAAGGTACGTATGACCGATTCCTTGGCTGTCCCCGCTATATTGGCGAGGTTCTCACGGCTGATATCTATGGAATAACCGGGATTACCCGCTCCGTACTTGGTATAAATAGAGATAAGCGCATCCGCTACTTTCTTCCGGAGAGAATTGTAGGCTATATTGAGCAACTGCTGCTCCTTCTCCGTTACATTATTGGCCAGCAACTGAATGAACTTCTGCATCACATGCCGGTTGTTGTTTATCAGGTTGTCGAAATCCTCACGCGGTATTACCGCCAGTTCCGTTTCCTCTAACGCTTCCGCCGACTCCTTATAGGTGGTGCCTTCCAGCATGGCTATAAACCCGAAAAAGTCGCCCTCGTTGTACAGGCCTGTTACCAGTTCCTTGCCATCATCGTTGGTTTTATAGGTTTTCACCTTTCCCTTCTCTATGTAATACATCCGGTACGGGTGATTACCTTCGGAGTAGATGGCCTGCTTCTTCTTAAATACCGTGGTGCTGCGGTCTTTCCTGAAATTAGTAAGTGCTTCCCTTCCACCGGTGGTTTCCATCAGTTCGTCTATCCCCTGCATGCCCGCGGCTATTTCCCGCTTCACCACCTCGGCTTTCTTCAGCCGGGCCTCAATGGCATTCAGCAGTTCCGTGCCGTTGAAGGGTTTGGTAATGTAGTCATCAGCGCCCAGTTCCATGCCTTTGCGTATCTCGGCCCTTTCGGCCTTTGCCGTAAGGAATATGAACGGGATATTCGCCGTGTCTTCGTTCTTCTGCAGCATATGGATAACACCATACCCATCCAGAACGGGCATCATAATATCGCATACTATCAAGTCGGGCTTGTGCTGCACCGCCATGGCCACTCCATCCTTTCCATCGGCGGCGGTGATCACTTTATAATTAGACAACTCAAGGATCTCTTCCATGTTCTCCCGGATGTCTGTATTGTCTTCTATCAGCAATATCGTTTTCATTCCTGTTCGTTTATTGGTCTAAATATAATATGAAACTCTGTACCCTGCCCCGCCGCACTGGTGAAAGAGATAGTTCCATTCATCAGTTCCGCATACTTGGAAACGATGTGCAGCCCCAACCCTGTACCCTGTATATTCACCACGTTGCTGCCACGGAAAAAGCGTTCAAACAGGTGCACCTGGTCTTCTTGCGGTATACCGATGCCACTGTCCTTCACGGAAATACTGAACGACTCCGCGGTACCGGCAGACGTGATTTTGATTACCGTCTCTTCCGGAGCGAACTTGATGGCATTGGAAACAAGGTTCATGATAATATGCTTCAGCAGGGAATAATCGAGCACCACTATTTCTTCCCCTGTATGTTGGTGTACTATCTGCTGTCCCTTTTTCAGGATGGGCTGCATTTCAGCCGACAATTGTTCTATAAAGTCCCGGATGTTCAGCTCCGCGAAACGCACCTGTATCTTCCCCTCCTCTATTTTACCTACAGAAAGGAAATCATTCAGAATATCATTCAGCATATTAACGGAAGAGACTACCCGCTGTATATGCTTGTCGCGCTTGGGCTGGTCGTCGCCGCCGGTATATTTAGACACCAGGTAAGCTGAAGACAAAATAGTGCTGAGCGGCGTTCGGAACTCGTGCGAGGCCATAGACACAAACCGGGATTTGAGCTCATTGAGCTCCTTTTCTTTCTCCAGCGCTTCTGAAAGCGACCGGGTACGCTCCTTTACCTTCTCCTCCAGTTCGGCATTCAACTGCAGCAGTGCCTCCTGCGATGCCTTCCGGACGGAAATATCGCTGATGAAGGCAATAGCATACTGGTTGCCATTACTGTCAAACGGGCTAAGGCTCACCTCTACGGGAAACTCGGTACCATCTTTCTTTACCGCATACAAGTCCATGCCGTTGCCCATAGGGCGGCTGTGCGCGTTACGTCCGTAGTGCTCCCGGTGGCGGATATGCTGATCCTTGTACTTTCGGGGTATCAGCACCTCTATCTTCTGCCCCAGCAGTTCGCTTTCCTGGTAGTGGAACTGGTTTAGGGCAAATTGGTTTATCTGCACTATTTCTCCCAGTTGATTGGCTATAATAATACCAATAGCCGCATTATTGAACAGTGCTTCCAATTCGTCGCCTTTCTTTTGAAAATTCACCGGCGTCAATTTTATAGAATAAAAGTAACATTTTCGCATCAATAGCGATGACTTTCATCATCAGTTCCGGCGAACGGAGCAGGTAGTTTTGCATCATGAAACACTGGAAGAAATGGAGCGCAGAGGAGCAGGAACAGAGGATTACCGCAGCACTGAAAGACAATATTAACTACAACCACAATATATGCCTCGGCATACCCGCCTCCCGGCTTGACCCTACCGTTTTCCCCGACAAAGCCAGCTTTCTGAAAGACGCCCCGCTGCTGCGCTGCTATGCCCAGAACCCCAACCACATAGGGTGCCACACACTGGGTGAGTCGGAGCCCTTCTTTAAGGGCACCCAGGAAATAGAGCGGGAAACAATAGAGTTGCTCAGCGTGGATTTCTTCCGGGCGGAGGAAAACTCCTGCGACGGGTATATTGCCGGCGGCGGTACCGAAGCGAACATACAGGCGATATGGATATACCGTAACTATTTTGCCCGGGAACACGCGGCGCAACCCGGCCAGGTAGGGCTACTTTGCTCCCGCGACACGCACTACTCTATGGCAAAGGCGGCTAACCTGCTGCAGCTGCCGCTGTACGAGGTGCAGACACACGAAAACAACCGCAGCCTGGATAACGCCGACATGGACAAGCAACTGATAAAAGCCCGGAAGGAAGGCATACGGTATATGATAGTGGTGGCCAATATGGGCACTACCATGTTTGGCAGTGTAGATGACCCCTCGGTGTACACCGAGGGGCTTCACCGCCATAGGTTTCCGTTCCGGATGCATGTAGATGGCGCCTTCGGGGGCTTTATATATCCCACCAGTGAGCCGGAAAGCACACTCACATTTGCCAATGCAGACGTTTCTTCTATAACACTGGATGCGCACAAAATGCTCCAGGCGCCCTACGGAACGGGCATCTTCCTGGCACGCAAGGGACTGATGCAGTATGTGCTTACTGAAGAGGCCACGTATGTGAACGGGCACGACATAACACTAAGCGGCAGCCGCTCGGGCACCAACGCCGTCGCTATATGGATGATACTGGTAACCTACGGGCCCTTTGGCTGGCTGGAGAAAATAAACAAACTGCTCTACCGTACCACATGGCTGTGCGGGGAGCTGGACAAAATGAACGTACGCTATTACCGGCATGCCCGAATGAATATAGTGACCATAGACGCCAACTGCATAAGCCCGGAAATAGCCACCAGCTTCGGCCTGGTACCCGACACACACGGAAACACACCCGCCTGGTACAAAATAGTAGTAATGGACCACGTAGAACTAGACCACCTGCAGCAGTTTCTGAAGAGTAGCAGAACTTTCAATTCTTAAAAGCTTCATGGCTTCATCTTTGCTCACCCAAGGGGCCATCCATTATGCCATAACGAGCCATTACCTGGTCGGTGACCTCGGTTACCAACTCTTTGAGTTGGGATTTGTCTGTATTCCTCTCTAACAAATGGGTTGAGCCGTTGCCGGAGAGGGCTTGTCTGTTAAGGGGTAAACCAACGTTTACCTTTGTACAGTTTGGCACCATCGGTGGCAGCGACTTAGACAGGATAGAATAAGATAACAGATTGGCAATCAGGGTTATCGATTAAGCCCTGAAATTGAAAAACACGCTCTTTAAGATGGGATTTTGTTCAAGGGTAAACGTTGGTTTGCTTATGAACAAATTTTTGTTAAGCTATATTTGTTGGTCAAAGGTATCAAATGGAATTAGCCAAAAAATTTACTTCTACTGATTATAACAAGCTTGATTTCTCTAAAGCAGAAACTTGGGATAAAACTATAAATGTCCTGCAAAATCGTCTGAATGAAAGATATATAGAGCCCGCAGATAAGCTAATAGAGTTTGAAGCGGGCATTCCTTTTCCAGATAGAAAATTTGGATTTACAATATTGGCAATTGATTGTTTGTTAATTGAAACATTACAATCATTTTATGAAGGCAAAACAAACTCGAAGAATATATCACGAGACCTCTTCACAGATTTTTTGATGAAACGAGACAGTTTCAAGTCATATTTTCCAACAATAGCAGAGGCAGAATTTTTCTATTATAATTTCAGATGTGGCATTTTACACCAAGCCCAGACCTTTAGTAACACAAAAGTAAGAGCAATTGGTTCTTTGGTTTCAAAGAATAATGGAATGACCATCGTAAATAGGATTCGCTTTCATGAGGCCGTAAAGAAAGAAGTAGAAGAGTATATCCTTCTTCTTAAGAACGGTACAAATAACCAATTGCGAAAAAATTTTAAAATAAAAATGTGTAAGCTTCCCTTTAATTCGTAGTATTTAAAATTAGAGTTTTTGATTGGTTTTGATCTTTCGGTTTTTCAAATTCTTTATCCACAATCGCCTTCGTTTGCAAGCTTTGTGGCTTGCCACTCGTCGATGTGGATAAAGCTG
>JAEUVZ010000035.1 GCA_016786665.1 Flavipsychrobacter sp. | reverse complement strand
TACCGCTAAAGAGTCGACCAAGCTGGATGCACAGGCCTGCTGCGTGGTATCACTGCCCAATGTGTTTACCCCGAACGGCGATGGCAAGAACGACATCTTCCGCCCCATCACTACCGGCACGCACGCCATCAAGCGTTTCATTATCGTGAACCGCTGGGGAACGAAGATGTTTGAAACCGCTGACGAGAACATAGGTTGGGATGGTACCTACAATGGCGTAGACCAGAACATAGATACCTACTACTACATACTGCAATACAAATGCAATGGCAAAACCGAAGAGCTGAAAGGCGATGTGACACTGGTAAGGTAATCAGCCACGCATACTGATAAAAGAATAGCCCCGGGAGCAAAACCCCGGGGCTATTCTTTTATACTCGCCGGCAGTTGCCGTTGCTACACCATTACTTCTTTCGGAAGAAAACGAAACTATTCTTCCGGCCTATCTCTTCCAGTTGGGGGTACGCTTTAAAATCCGCAACCTTGTTCAGCCGGCAAACGTAGTACACCGGCTTATCAGAGTGCTCCAGTAAGCTATATTTATCTATGGCCTTGCCGCCATTCACCCCGGGGGCTTTACGGGTATAAAAAAGATGAGCGTAGCTATAATAACCCATAGTGTACACATACACATCCTGCCCCTGGAACTGCTCAAAGAACTCTATGGCCGGCCGTTGGGAGTATGCCTCTATTTTAGGCGTAAAGTGCGCTATAAGCACCTGCACTACCAACAACTGCGCCACGCAAAAAGCAATCAACCCCTTCCGGAACTGTTGCTTCATTACTACAAAGGCAAAAACAACTCCTGCCAGGTAGATAACGCCCCACACTGACTCCAGCCAATGCCAGGAGACGTCAGCCTGCATATCGGCCACCGCTACGGGGTCTTTTATAGAACGGGATAGCTCCTTAATATTCATCCCAACCACGGGTAGGGCGACAAAAACTACCCCCAGCAGGAGTCCCACTACCAGCACTATCCAGCGTACTGCCTTCTTTAGCTGGTCTTTCCCTTCGCTCAGTTGGCTGATTTTTAGCGCGGCAAGGAAGGTAAGCGGGTAATAACACAGCGAAGAATAGTGTACTATCTTGGTTTTAACTATAGAGAACAGGATAAGCACCACGCCAAAGAGTATCCACATCCAACGGGTAAAGTCGCGGCCGGGCTCCTGCTCCACCGCCCTCTTGCGGCCAAACTGGAATAGGAAAACAGACGCTGGGAAACAACCCAGCAGCAGCACGATAAAATGATAGATGAACGGCCCGCCATGCCCGGCATCCTCGGTAGAGAAAAGGCGAACCTGATAAGTAATGAACTTATCCAGGAACCAGGTACCATACTCCCATCCATGCAGCAGTATGGCCATACCTATCCACGAAAAGAACGTAGCGGCGGCCACCGCTGCCACCACCAGGAAGTGCCCTGCCCGGTAGCCCCAAATGCCCTTGTTCACCACCAGGTACACCACAAAGCACAGCAAAGCCACCAGTATGGCCACTGGGCCTTTCGTCATTACCGCCAGGCCCAGGAACAAGCCCGCCAGCACGGCATGAAGCAGTTTGCGACTGCCAAACCGCAACAGGTACACCTGGAAAAAGGCCAGGAAGATGAAGTAGTTGAATGCCGGGTCTATAATACCCGACTTGAAGTAGAGGTGCGGCAGCCAGCACGATGCGTACAGCAACACCCACCAGGTCGCCATCCGCTCGCTCACTACCCGCTTGCCCACGTAGAACAGCGTCACCAGGGTAACGATGCCCAGCAGTGCATTGGGGAAACGGGCGGCGTATTCATTAACCCCGAACAGCTTCATAGAAAGCACCTGCAGCCAGATGAACAATGGTGGCTTCTCCCAAAAGGGCTGGAAGTCTATCTGCGGGCGCAGGTAGTCGCCGGTGGCTATCATCTCCCGGGCGCACTCGGCAAAGTTTATCTCATCCCAGTCAAACAGGTGGGCGTTCCCCAGGAAGGGAAGAAAGAGCAACCCTGCCGCAACTACTATGATAAAATATTTTACATATCCGGGCATACCTATTAGTTTAATGACCTGGAATTTTTAAAAAATACGTGCTGGTACCGCCGCAGCAACGCCAGCATCAGCGCACTGAAAAGAGTGCCCACCACACTGCCGGCATACACATCGCCAAAAAAGTGCGCCGCCAGGTAAATGCGGGAATAGCCCACTGTAAGCGCCAGCGCGAAGAACAGTATTCCAAACCGCTTGTACTTTTCAGGCAGCAGGCACGCCAGCAGGAAGTAAGCCGCAAACGCCCCGGTAGTATGCCCGGAAGGGAAGCTGCGATGGTAATAGTGATGCCACTGCGGCAAAATGCGCACTACGCCCGCCTCTGTAAAGTATGCCAGCGGGCGGGGGGTGGCATAGAGCGTTTTCAGCAACTGGGTGAGCAGGGCAGCCAGGATAGTGCAACTGGCCGCCGCGGTAATGTACCACCAATTGCGAAAGCGCCGGTAAGACAAGGCCAGCACGAAGATGGTAACCAGCCCCGCCGCCTCACCCAGCAGCGTCACATAGGGCATTATCTTGTCTACAGACGACCAGTGGTTGCCGTTGAACAGCCGGAACAGGAAGGTCTTCTCTCCTGCCAGCAGCACCAGCGCACCCACTACCATCCATACCAGGAAAGGCACAATGAAGTAAGGATTATAAAAAGAATGTGGCCTCTTATCTGTCACGGCATCAATGTTTTTTGCGGGACCTGCTGACTATGGCCGTCATTCCCGTCCATATACGCGTGTACCATTCTTTACTAAAAATCTGGGAATCGTTGCGGGCCTGTTGTATCAGCACTATAGCTATGGGCAGCAGCATCGCGGTAGCCATCCACATACCCGCCCAGGCCGGGAGCACGGCCGACTCGGCCAGCTTCTCCCCGGTAACGGAGGTGATATGAAATACCACGAAGAAGAGCACGGCTATCACCAGGGGCATCCCCAGCCCGCCCTTGCGGATAATGGCACCCAGGGGGGCCCCTATAAGGAACAGGAGTATACAGGCGAAGGAAAGCACAAACTTTTTGTGCCACTCCACATTGTACCGTATATAATTTTCTTTTTGCGCCCGGCTGTCGAGCGAGGCCATATCCAGGGAGTTTTTAATGCTCCGCAGATTGGCCACACTGAGCTGCAGGGTGCTGGCCTTCAGCGAATCGGGTATCAGCTCATTGAACGTAGAGTCGAAAGTGCGGATGGGCGCTGCATTAGCCTTTACTTTGGCCAGGAGGTCTTTGTTCTCGGTCTCCTGCTTCAGCAGCAGCTGGTAGGGCGCCAGGTAAGCGCTCACCGTGCGGGCTATGGTCTTGCTCTTGCGCTTCATGCTGTCAATGCCTTCCGTCAACTGGCTCACGTTCATCATCTGGTAGGCGTTCTTGAACAAGTCCTGGTTGGTGCGCGTTACTTTAAACGAAGAGATGTCAAAGACTTTGTCCCAGCTTTCAAAATGGAGCCGCATCTGCGGGTTCCGGTTGGCGCCCCGCTGCGATTGCTGCTCTTCATACCGCCATCCATTGTTCATCCGGAAGATAAGCGATTGCTTGTCGGCCGAGGGTATCATCTGCCCCTTCTCGGCCAGTATCACCTTATCATTGCCATAGCCGGAAGACTGGTCGTAAATGATAATATCGCGAATGGTCTTTCCATCAGGGTCTTTGCTGCCCACTCTTATAGAGAATCCTTTTATGTCGTTGTTGAACTGGCCGGCGCGGATGTTGAACGTAGGTTTGGAGTTGCGCAGGTCGTACAGCAGCGATAAGGCTTTAAGGTTAGCTACGGGGATAACGTTGTTGCTGAACACGAAGGCTGCGCCGCTTACAAATATCATAAACACCAGCAGCGGGCGCATAAAGCGAAGCAGCGATATACCCGACGACTTGATGGCCACCAGTTCGAAGTTCTCCCCCAGGTTCCCGAATGTCATGATAGATGCCAGCAAAACACCCAGCGGCAATGCCAGCGGCACCAGTGTAGACGATATATAAAGCAGCAGCTGCAGTATCATCCACACTCCCAGGCCCTTCCCTATCAGTTCGTCCATGTACAGCCAGAAAAACTGCATCACCAGCACAAAAAGGGTAACAAAGAACGTGACCACGAACGGGCCAACGAAACTCCGGATAATCAGCTTGTCCAGTTTCTTGATCAAACAGGGGGGAATTAAGCTACAAACCTACAAAAATAAAGGCTTGCATAGGTGCAAGCCTTTGTAAAAGTATGTATACAAAAGAGAGTGGCTAGGCGCCTATGCGGTGCTTCAGGTCGGCTACCTGTGTATGCCACAGGCGCTCCTGGTCCTTTATCTCGCTTTTATCGGCAAAGTCGGTGATTTTGAGGATGGTTTCGTTCGTTATAGGGCTTTGCTCTATGCGGAATTCAAAATATTCGTCATCGCCATAATGGTCCCACCGGTAGAGTACGTATTCGTTTTCCACCGCCTCCAGTAGCTCGGCTTCATCAGGGGCGCCATTCCAACTGAAGTAGAAGACATTGTCTCTCTGGTCTACCTTATCAGCAAACCATTCTTGCAGGCCAACGGGTGTTGACAGGAACTCGTATAATATAGCCGGGGAGCTCCGGATAGGAAACTCAAGCGTGTACATGGTCTTCTTCTTACTCATTTGATTGTTGGCTTCACGTTTTATTGTTCGTAGATGCAATAATAAAAAAAGGAACCAATAATCAAAATTTAATTTGCGGTTTGGCTTGAAATTTGAGGGAGAAAACGCCCGGAATATTGTCCAGTGGCTGTTAAAAAATACTTAAAAAAATTTTGGGTTGAATTGCATAGAAGCTTAGATTTGCTATAACAATGTCATTTTTACCCACTTCTACACATTACAATCTTTAGTCTATTCACTAACTACACAATGGTTTGCCTATGTCTATGCGTCAGCTTAAAATCACGAAATCGATTACCAATCGTGAAAGCCAGTCTCTTGAAAAATACCTCCAGGAGATAGGTAAGGTGGATCTGATAACTCCTGAAGAGGAAGTTCAGCTAGCCATTAAAATTAAACAGGGTGATCAGAGAGCACTCGAGAAACTCACCAAAGCCAACCTTCGCTTCGTAGTGTCGGTAGCCAAGCAGTACCAGAACCAGGGCCTTTCCCTGAGCGACCTCATCAACGAGGGGAACCTGGGCCTTATTAAGGCAGCGCAGCGCTTCGACGAAACAAGGGGCTTTAAATTCATCTCCTACGCCGTATGGTGGATTCGCCAGTCGATTCTCCAGGCGCTGGCGGAGCAATCCCGTATCGTTCGCCTCCCGCTGAATAAAGTGGGCCTCTCGAACAAGATCAGCAAAGCCTACTCTCAACTGGAGCAGGAATTTGAGCGGGAACCTTCTACAGAAGAACTGGCGGAACTGCTGGATATCGGCACCGAGGAGGTAGAAACTACCCTGGGTGTTGCCGCCCGCCACGTATCGGTAGATGCTCCGTTCGTAGACAGCGAAGACAACACGCTGCTGGACGTACTGGAAAATCCCAACTCAGAATCTGCGGACTCCGGCCTGGAACATTACGACTCACTCCGTTGCGAAATTGAACGTTCCCTCAGCACACTTACAGATCGCCAACGCGATGTAATCAAACTGTATTTTGGTATCGGGGTGGAACATCCAATGAGCCTGGAAGACATTGGAGAAAAATTCTCATTGACCCGCGAACGTGTACGCCAGATAAAGGACAAAGCTATTACCAAGCTCCGCACTGCTACCCGTTGCAATCTTTTAAAATCTTATTTAGGCAATTAATAGATTTACATTTTAATAAGAAAGCGTCCTGCAGTGCGGGACGCTTTTTGTTTTATGTAACAACTTAAAAGAAATTTTATGTCTAAATTAAGGTCTCTATTTATTATACTTCTTCAACTCCTGCGCCCTCACCCACTCTGTTGAACCTATCTGCATCCAATGTTCTAAAAGGCCATCATGCTCCTGTACAGGCATGCGGGAAACGCCATCATATAAGCCCGCAGCCGTGCGCTGCCTGAATGCTTCGTATAAGGTGACAGCGCAAGCCACAGAGATATTCAGAGACTGCACCATACCTACCTGCGGGATAATGAAATTACCATCACAATAAGACAAAGACTCATCAGACACACCATCCTTCTCGTTACCGAAAACCAGTGCTACCGACTGTGTTAAGTCCAATTCGTATAAAGAATGTGATTTTACCCCAAGGTGCGTTGCATAGACCTTTTTATACTTTTTCTTAATGGCTGTCATGCACTCCTTAATATCCTGAAATTGATGGACTGTCAGCCACTTAGCTACTCCTGACGAGCTTTTCTTGCCAAATGTCTCATGCAAACCTATTTGTGTATTCAGGACATAAATTTCCTGTACACCAATAGAGTCACAGGTACGCATTACGGCAGATATGTTGTGTGGGTCGTGCACATTCTCCATTAATATGGTCAGGTCGGGCTGCCTGTGGTTGAGGACGGTGTTTATCCGTGCTTCACGTTCCAGTGTCATACCACAAAAATAAAATTAGAAACGAAGCTTTTATAGAAAATATATCCCGGCATTGCTACATTTACAATAATGGCCGAAAAACAAAACCACGCAGCTACCATCAACCGGCTCACCGCCCTATGGGCGCTGGGCGAATCGGGGCTGGGGGGCTGGATGCACGCCCTGAGGCTGCCCTTTACGGGTATTTTCGTGGGTGGTTTCGCCGTGCTGGTCATTGGCCTGATAGCGCACTACAGTACCAACCGCGCGCAGCAGATACTAAAAGCCACCCTGCTGGTGCTGCTGGTGAAAGCCGCCGTAAGCCCGCACTCACCGCCACCGGCATACATTGCCGTCAGCTTCCAGGGATTGATAGGCGCGCTCATGTTCGGGCTGATGCCGCGGTTTAAGCTGGTTCCGCTCCTGTTTGGCATGCTGGCCATGCTGGAGTCGGCATTGCAAATGGTGCTGATGAAAACCATAGTGTATGGCATGGCCATTTGGCAGGCGCTGGATATGTTCTTCGGGAAAATAGCCAAAGAACTGCACCTGGGCCACGGTATACCCTTCAGCCTGTGGATTATCGGCGCCTACTGCGGAGGCTACGCGCTTTGGGGGCTGATACTGGGCGTGTGGATGAACCGGCTACCGAAACAACTGGAACTGAGGGGCCAGGCCATAAAGGCCGAAGCGGATGAGTTGCAGCAGGCGGAAGCCAACATCACCGTATCCCGAAAGCAAAAACGGAATACCCGGATGCTCATCACGTTCGCCATACTGGGCTTTATCGCCAGTGTGTTCCTGGCAAGTGGCAGCGATACTTCTAAAGCGGTGTACATCATTGCCCGTACGGTGGCGGTACTTTTGCTGATATACTACCTGGTAATGCCCATCACTAAGTGGCTGTTGCAGAAATTTATAGACAAACAACAGGAAAAGAACCGCGCCGAAATGCAAAGCCTGATAGACCAGCTGCCGGAACTGCGCAGCTATCTGCGGCCGGCCTACACTATCGCATCCCGCCAGCACCGTGGGCTGAAACGCTACCGGGAATTCGTCTTTATACTACTGGCCCTGAGTTTGCAAACCGTACGCACGCATGAGTAACATTCACATACTGAGCGAGCCGGTACACTCCGGCAAGAGTACCCTACTTATGAACTGGACCAAAAGGCAACCGGACATCGCAGGTGTGCTGATGCCCGATGTAAATGGCAGCCGCAAACTGTATGACATAGCCACGCAAACATACTACGACTTCCAGGTAGCGGAGAAACAGGAAGCCGGTACGATAGATATTTGCAAATGGAATTTTGATGAAAAGATATTTGAGCTGGGCAGGAAGCTTCTGCTGAACGCGGCAAAACAAAAACCCGAATGGCTGATACTGGATGAAGTAGGCAAACTGGAGATGAACCGCCATACAGGCTTTGAGCCCGCCGTAACGGAACTGGTGAAGCTATACCGCCAGGAAACAGGGAACGCAAAACTGCTACTGGTGATACGCGACTACATGCTGGAGCAAAGCTTTACTCACTATGGGCTGAACCAGGAGATGGTACTGCCTAAAACATTCTTTTTATGAGCGTACTATACGGCCTGGTAGTTTGCGGCGGGGAAAGCAGCCGCATGGGTACCGACAAAAGTGCCCTGGAGTACTACGGACAACCACAGCGCCATTACCTATACCATATGCTGGAGCCGTTCTGCAGCAATGTATTCCTCTCGTGCAACAAGGCACAGCTGCCGCACATACCGCAACAATATCATCCCCTGCCCGATACGTTGAAGTATGAGCAAACAGGGCCAATGGCCGCGCTGCTCACGGCGTTCGACTTGTACCCGCACGCATCGTTCCTAGTGGTGGGCTGCGACTATCCCTTCCTCTCCGGCAGCGACGTACATCAGTTGGTGCGGCAGCGGAATACGGCAGCGGTAGCCACGGCGTTTTACAACATTGCGGGCAATCTTTTTGAGCCGCTGCTGGCCGTGTATGAGCCATCGGCGAAAGACATCCTGGAACGGTGTCACCGGGAAGGACGGCACTCGCTGCGGCACTTGCTGAGCGAGCACAACGCCACCGCCGTGTACCCCACCCGTCCTGATGTGCTTAAAAGCGTAGACGACAAAGCCTCCTACGAAACAGCCGTGAACCAGCTAAGGTCTGCTGGTTTTTAAGTAAATTTGGGATATGTCCCGTCCCGCTGCCACGCTTATATCCATTACGAAAATGACCGCCTCCGCAGTGAGCGAAGCGGACGATATGCTGGCGGCGGAAGAACCGCTGGAAATACGGCTGGAATATGGCCCCGAAGACGGCAGAATACAAAAAAGCATATCCGTAACCATGCGCACGCCGGGAAACGATTTTGAGCTGGCTTCGGGATTTCTCTACACGGAAGGCATCATACACCACGGCAGCGACATCACCGGAATAAAACATTGCAATGGGGCGAATGAGAACGTGGTACGCGTAATGCTCTCTCCTTCCGTACAGCCGGACATCAGCAAACTGGAGCGTAATTTTTATACTACTTCCAGTTGCGGGGTATGTGGTAAGTCGTCGATAGAGGCGGTGCGCACCACCTGTAATATTCCACCAAGCGAGGACACCTTGCAAGTCTCATCAGCTTTGGTGTACACCCTGCCGGATATACTGCGCCAACAACAAGCGGTATTTGACAGTACCGGCGGGCTGCATGCCTCCGCGCTGTTTGATATGGAAGGAAATATTCTGCTGATGCGCGAGGACGTGGGCCGACATAATGCACTGGACAAACTGATAGGTGCGGCTTTGGAAACAGGTATGCTGCCATTAGACAATCACATACTACTCCTCAGCGGCCGCGCCAGCTTTGAGCTGATACAAAAAGCCATTATGGCGGGGATTAAAATCGTGGCAGCCGTTGGAGCACCCTCCAGCCTGGCTGCGCAGATGGCGGATGAGAATGGAATGACGCTTATTGGTTTTTTGAGGGGAGAGCGGTTTAATATATATTCAGGGCGGCAGAGAGTAATAATTTGATCATATCCAAACCATGAAGAACACTTTTGTTTTACTATTAGCTTTTACTTTCTTATCATGTTCTGATGTAACTCCTAGAGACTATAATGAAGGTAAAAAAGACATATGGACAATAGTTGAAGAAAAAAATGAAGGTATGATAGTTCGTATAAAGGATAGATATCTGGATTGTGACAGTTGCTCCGCTTATCCTGTGAGAATGGGTGTTGCTATACCTGTAATAGAACATAATACTGAAACAAGCAACCTTAAAGACTCAATAGAAAGCTATATCGAAAAAATGTTTGCAGAGAACAATAGTGGTATTTTCGTTGCCGTTCAATCAGGTCTTAACGGTGAGAAATTTATTGAATTCATATCTTACGCTAAAGCCGATAATGACTTCGAATCAATTCATGAAACTTTGAAAAAGACTTTTCCGACTACAGATGTTCAGATGTATGCTGAAATTGATCCGGAATGGAAAGTTTATAAATCGTTCTTGAAAAAATAAAGAAATCGAAAATTTTTAACATGAAAATTCGCATAAAAGGCAATTCAGTACGCATCAGGATAGTGAAGACTGAGCTGGAAAACTTCGGGAGGGATGGTTTCCTTGAAGAACATACTGAATTTCCGAATGGCCGACTGACATACAGGCTGCAAAGTAAAGCCGGAATCGGCAACCTTGAGGCTGATATAAACGGTAGCATCATAACCGTGTACATGCCCGAGGCGATGAAAAAAGAATGGGTAGATACCGAAACTGTGGGTTATCGTACAGATATGCCCCTCGGCGATGGTAAAAGCCTGTTCATTTTAATAGAGAAAGACTTTAAGTGCCTGGACGGTGAAGTGCTGGAAGACCAAAGCGACAATTTTGACAACCCCTCACAAGTTTGCTAAGCATGAGCGACCACGACCACAACTTACCCAACGCCGAGAACCCCGAAACGTTCCTCGATATAAAAGTGACCAAGCCCAAGACGGTTGCTGCCGGTATGCTGGCTGTGGTATCAAGCGCGAAGCACGTGTTTGGGGAAATGGATGTGGCACGGGGTATGAAGGCCCTGCTGACCCTGAACCAAAAAGATGGTTTCGATTGCCCGGGCTGCGCCTGGCCCGACCCGGATGGCGCACGCTCTAAAATAGCCGAGTATTGTGAGAACGGCGCTAAGGCCATAGCTGAAGAAGCCACTACGAAGAAACTAACCGCCCAATTCTTTGCGGATAATTCAGTTAAAGACCTGGCCGACCTGAACGACTACGAGATAGGAAAAAAAGGCCGTGTAGCTGAACCGGTATACCTGCCCAAAGGGGCTACGCATTACCAGCCTATCAGTTGGGATGATGCATTTAAATTAATAGCAAAGAATCTCAACAAACTGGCTTCACCCGATGAAGCGGTATTCTATACCTCCGGCAGAACAAGCAATGAGGCTGCCTTCCTGTACCAACTCTTTGTGCGGGAATACGGCACTAACAACCTGCCCGACTGCTCCAATATGTGCCATGAGTCGAGCGGTGTGGCTTTGGGTGAATCTTTGGGGATAGGTAAAGGTTCCGTGACACTGGATGATTTTTACAAAGCGGAAGTGATCATCATCCTCGGGCAAAATCCAGGCACCAATCACCCGCGCATGCTCTCGGCATTGCAGAAAGCGCACGAGAATGGCTGCACCATTATCTCCGTAAACCCGCTACCGGAAACAGGCCTTATCAGCTTCAGCAACCCGCAAACGGTAAAGGGCGCATTGGGCATCAAAGCCAAACTGACCGACATCTTCCTGCAGGTGAAACTGAATGGCGACATGGCGCTGCT
Source organism: Flavipsychrobacter sp. (assembly GCA_016786665.1). Taxonomy (GTDB): domain Bacteria; phylum Bacteroidota; class Bacteroidia; order Chitinophagales; family Chitinophagaceae; genus MKUN01. The sequence continues at coordinate 107,854 of JAEUVZ010000035.1, read as the reverse complement.
GAAAGCCATTACCTTGTTGCTGCTGGAAGAAGAAGAGAAAAGACCAGGCAGCGTCTTTGACCTTGACTTCATTGTAAAGAACACTGAGGGTTATAGCGAGTACATCGCTAACCTGAAAAAATATAAAGTAGAAGAACTGGCGGAAGCTTGCGGTATCAGCATGGAGCAGATACGAGAGACCGCTGAAGTGTTGAAACGTAAGAACAGGATCATCGCCTGCTGGGCCATGGGGCTCACCCAGCACAAAAATGCAGTGGACACTATAAAAGAAGTGGTGAACCTGATATTACTGAAAGGCAGCATAGGCAAACCCGGGGCTGGCACTTGCCCGGTACGAGGGCACAGCAATGTGCAGGGCGACCGCACTATGGGCATCAACGAAAAGCCGCCGAAGACGTTCCTGGACAAGCTGCAATTCGTCTATGGATTTGAACCTCCCCGTGAGCATGGGTACGATGTGGTGCATTGCATTCACGCCATGAAGCAGGGCAAGGCAAAGGTGTTCATAGCTATGGGTGGTAATTTTCTTTCAGCCACACCCGATACCGAATACACGGCCCAGGCGCTAAGAAATTGCGACCTGACGGTGCATATCTCTACAAAGCTCAACCGCAGCCACCTCATTCATGGAGAAGAAGCGCTGATACTCCCCTGCCTGGGCCGCAGCGATAAGGACGTGCTGAATGGCGAAACGCAATTCATCTCCTGCGAGAACTCCATGGGTGTGGTGCAAATGTCGAAAGGCGGACTGAAACCCATATCGGAAGACCTGCTCAGTGAACCGGTCATTGTTTGCCGAATGGCTAAGGCAGTTTTAGGCCACAAGTCAAAAGTAAATTGGGACCTGTATGAAGAGCACTACGACAACATCCGCAACGATATAGAGCTCACGATACCGGGATTTGACAACTACAACAAACGCGTACGGGTGCCCGGCGGCTTCTACCTGCCCAATAACGCCCGCGAAGGGAAGTTCAATGTAAGCTCTACCAATAAAGCCCACTTCAACACCGCCGACATTATCCGCCAGCAACTGGCCAATGATGAATACATGATGATGACCATCCGCAGCCACGACCAGTTCAATACAACCATATACGGGCTGGATGACCGCTACCGCGGTATCCGCAACGAACGGCGGGTGATATTCATGAACCAGAACGACATGGACAAAGCCGGGCTGAAAGCCAGCGACGTGGTAGACCTGTACAATTACCACGACGGCGTAGAACGGGTGACCCGCAAATTTCTGGTGATACCTTTCAGCATTCCGGAGCAGTGTACCGCTACCTACTTCCCCGAAACCAACGTGCTGGTGCCCATTAACAGTACCGCCGATAAAAGCAACACCCCTACATCCAAGATGGTGATACTAAAAATCCGTCCGCACCAGTTTATATAGTCAACCAACCCAAAAGAACGAATGAATAAAACCCGCATGAGCCTGAAAACCCTGCTCTGCCTGATCCTGCCCCTGGCCGTATCGGCAAAGCGCGATTCCACCTACAATACCATTATGGGTGGGTATTACCACTTGTCGCTGGAAGTTCCCAACATCAACAATAGCGGTATGATCACCCAATTGCGCTCGCTGGGCTACCCCGCCCCGGAGCCGCCATCGGTAGTACCCGGCATGGGCTTTCAATGGCATTTTGACCATGCCATTATTAACTTCTCTTACCTTTCCGGCTCCCGCAGGGAAAAAACGGATACCACCTTTGCCCGCCAGCGCTACCGCAGTTTCGAGTTCAACGTGGGATATGATGTATTGCACACACTAAAGTTTTCCCTTTACCCCTATGCCGGCTTCAAAACCTGCGCATTAAACTATAAGTTTCACGAAAAGCTGGCTGACAGCACCCCTGTACTGGGGCAATACCTGGGTAGCAACCTGGACTATAAAGAGCTCTCCAGCTCCCGTATCCACTTCGACCTGGGCGTAGGTTTTGCATTCCGCTCTTTTTACCTGGTAAATCTAAGGGCGGGCTACCTGTTGCCGCTGGAAAGGACGGAGTGGTTCATCCCCGCCAGCAAAACGACCATAACAGGAGGCCCGGGCACAAAATTCGGCACTTACGTTTCCCTGGTGATTGGTCTCGGCAATATCTCCGACGACAAGACCAACCGTGCCCGCGCCGAACAACGCAGGCGGTGGAGGGAAGAACACCCCAACGAGACGCGGCTACGGTAATATCTAATATAAATAGAAGAAAGCCTCTTTCCGTGGAAAGAGGCTTTCTTCTATTTTGTCTCAATGAGTGTTGGCAGGTGCTGTTACTACTCTTTGTTCACCTTTACCGTGCGGCGGTGCGCATCATCTGCATACCGGATAAAATACACGCCATTGGAAAGGCCACTCATGTCAACAACCAGGTCTTTGCCCTCCATCTGGTAGCGGTTGATGAGCTTTCCGGTAAGGTCCGTCAGTTCTATGTGCGCTACAGCGCCTTCTTTGCCGGCGGCCGCTATATGTACTGAATGCTTCACCGGGTTTGGATACGCTTGCAGAACAAAATCATCACCGCCTACATTCACTACGCTTACCGGCAGGGTTGTAAATGTATCGCTGGCCCAGTTAGAGCTATCCGCCTGGCCGCATACGGTACGAACCCATGCATAATACAACGTGTTAGGCGACAGGCCGTTCACTGTTCCGGTATTGTTGGCGGTAAAGGTACCGCTAGCTGGTGGTGTAGCCGAAGTAGTAACCGTGTACAGGTAGCCGCTCACGTTCACCAGTCCCGTCCACGATATAGTAGCGGAAGAACCCGTAACAGCAGACTGTGTGATGCTGGTAGGGTTAGGACAAGCCGAAGTATTGAAAGAGATGGTGATCCACGATGAGAAGTTGTTGCCGCAAGCCGTGCGCAGGTGGAAATAATAGGTGGTGCTGGACATCAGGCCGGTGCCACCGTAGGAAGTATTGGTAGTACCCGTGCCGGACCCCGGAGGTGTAGGGCTGGTATTGAGCGCGTACTGGTAACCCGTGGCGCCGGTAACGGCCATCCAGTTAAAAGTAGCGCCGTCGAAGTTAATCGCTGAGGCCGTTAGGTTCGTGGGCGTATCGCAGGTAGTGGTGCTACCCAGTATATCGGCAACATAATCGTGTACCTCTCCGCCACCGTAACCGGTAAAGCCCATGTTCCAGGGGCAGGGATTAATACCCGGGTAAGTAGAGTCGCCGCTTACTACCACCCGCATACGATGTGGCCCGAGCGCCGCCGTTCCCGGTATATTCAGCGTAAAGGTGGATGTGGCGGGGCTGACCGCCATATTGTTCATTCCGCCCACACTCTCGCTGCTGCTGAAAGAGCCATTGTCATCAAAATCAATATATACCTCTACAAAGTCGTTCGCCGCTTCGCTGTTGATGGTTACGGTATAAGCACCGCCTTGCAGGAAGCTCACGGAATCATTGGTAAAGTCCTCGTAGTCGCCCGCACTGGCGCAACTGGTATTCAGGCTGGATATAGACGTGCTGTTAACACCCGTCACTGAAAACGTATTAATGTTATCGCCCAGCAAACAACCAAAAAGGTAATCGGGCGTACAATATTGCGCTTGCGCGCTATGTACTGCCACCAACAGGGAAAGGGAAAGAAGTAGCTTTTTACATTTCATAAGTCTGTATTTTTTTGAGCGGTAGAGATTATCAATATGCTACAATATAACAATTTGTTCTCAGGAATAATATATACCGTATAAAATAAGCAGGATGCGGGCATCATTTTTTAAACCCATATCAAAAACAAGAGATATGCGCGCAATATGGTCAGGAGCTATTGGTTTTGGACTGGTGAACATACCGGTACGCATCTTCAGCGCCGTGCAAAGCAGCGCGCTGGACCTGGATATGCTGGATAAGCACGACAACGCACGCATCAGGTACCAGCGGGTGAATGAGGAAACCGGCGAGGAGGTAGCCTGGGGCGATATAGTAAAGGGCTACAAAGTAGAAGACAAGTATGTAGTGCTGACGGAAGACGACTTTGCCAAAGCCAGCCCTGAAAAAAGCAAAACTATTGAGATACAGGAGTTTGCGGAGGAAGTGGAAATAGACACTACCTTCTACGAAATGCCCTATTACCTGGAGCCTGCCAAAGGCGGCGAACGGGCATACGCCCTGCTGCGCGAAGCACTGAAGGACAGCGGCAAAGTAGCGATAGGCACTTTTGTGATGCGTACTAAAGAGAACCTATGCCTGCTGAAACCGCAGGGAAACATGCTGCTACTGCTCCGGCTGCGTTTCCACGAGGAAATAAGGGACTATGAAGACCTCAACATACCCACGGCCCGTACCGCGGTAAAGCCGGCGGAACTGAAAATGGCCAAAGCGCTGATAGCACAGCTGACACCAAAATCGTTCGATATTTCCCGGTACAAGGATACCTACGATGCCGCGCTGCTGAAAATGATAAAGCTGCGCGCCAAAGGCAAAGACCTGCCCGAACCCAAACTGAAGATGGTGCGCAATAAATCGAAAGACATTATGGAGCAACTGAAAGAAAGCCTGGGCGCCACCAAAGCGAAAAAAGCCCCGGCCAAAAAAGCAGTTACCAAAAAAATACCCGTCACCCGTCGTAAAAAAGCATCTTAATGGGACTCACCAGGTACCAACAGAAGCGCCGCTTCACCGAAACACCGGAACCAAAAGGCTCCGTAAAAAGAACGAAAAGGCAAAAGACATTCGTGGTGCAGCGCCACGATGCCTCTCACCTGCACTACGACTTCCGGCTGGAAGCGGAAGGTGTATTGAAAAGCTGGGCCGTACCTAAAGGCCCCTCACTCAATCCGCAGGACAAACGCCTGGCTATGATGGTAGAAGACCATCCCGTATCCTACGGCACCTTCCAGGGTGTGATACCCGAAGGGAACTATGGTGCGGGATTCGTGGATGTATGGGACCATGGCACCTACGAACCGGTAGACGAGCAGGGCGAAACCATTACGGAAAAAGAATTCCTGGCGCACCTGGCGGCTGGAAGCATCAAATTCCGGGTAAAGGGGCGCAAACTGAAAGGCGAGTTCGCCCTCGTAAAGATGAAAGGCCGCGGAGAAAACACCTGGCTGCTCATAAAGCACCGGGATGAATACGCACAGGAAGAATACAACGCTGAAGACTATGCCAAAAAGTCATCGCTGAAAAAGAGCGCGGAAAAGCGCGAAAAACGGGAACTAAAAAAATCGCCGCCGAAAAAGAAGACAGTGGCAAATGCCGCCCGTACGAAAAAAGCCCCCGTAAAACCCGCAGCCAAAAAAGCCGCGGTAAAAAAAAAGTGACAGCCAAACCCACCCGCACCGCCGATAAGCGGGTAAACAGGAAATACACCACATTTATAAAGCCCATGATGGCCAAACTGCACGAAGGTGCTTTCAACAGTACCGACTGGGTGTACGAAATAAAATGGGATGGCTACCGTGCAGTAGCGGAGGCAGACGGCAAAGATGTGCGGCTATACTCCCGCAACGGATTATCCTTTGAGCAAAAGTACCCGGTGGTGGTGGAAGAACTGCAGCGCCTGAAACTGAATGCGGTGCTGGACGGAGAAATAGTAGTGGTGAACGACAAAGGCCGCCCGGACTTCCAATTGCTGCAGCATTACGAACCGGGCAGTAGTGCGGAGATAATCTATTATGTTTTTGATTGCCTCTACCTGGAAGGGAACACCCTGGAAGACAAAACCCTGCTGGAACGAAAACAGTTGCTGAAAGACCTGCTACCACCCGGCAATGCGGTGATACGCTATTGCGAACATGTAGCGGAAAAAGGCGAAGAATTCTTCGCCCTCGTAAAAAAGAACGGGCTGGAAGGAATGATAGCCAAGAAAGCACCCTCCCGGTACCGGGAGGGAAACCGCAGTGCCGACTGGCTGAAAATAAAGACCGTACAGACCGAAGAGGCCATTATCTGTGGGTACACGGCGCCGCGCGGAGGCCGGAAGCACTTTGGGGCGCTGGTGCTGGGCACTTATGTAAAGGGCAAACTCACCTACATAGGCCATACCGGCACGGGCTTCAACCAACACGCGCTGAAGGAACTGCATACACTCTTTAAAAAATACGAAACTACCGGCTCTCCCTTTGCGGAGAAGATACCCGTAAATGCAGCCGTCACCTGGCTTCGGCCGGAACTGGTATGCAACCTCAAGTTCTCAGAGATCACCCGCGAGGGCATTCGCCGCCACCCTGTTTTCCTGGGGCTGCGGGTAGACAAGGAAACGCAGGAGGTTACAGACAAACAAAACGAATCGGCCCCTGTAACTGAAAATCATCAATCGACCAACATGGATAACGTAAGAAACGTAAGCGGACGGAAAGTAACGCTCACAAACCTGGACAAAATATTCTGGCCGCAGGAAGGCTATACCAAAGGCGACCTGGTGGAATACTACGACAAAGCATGGAAGTATATGAGCCGCTACCTGAAAGGCCGGCCGGAATCGCTCCGGCGTACGCCCAATGGCATAAAGGATGAGGGCTTTTTTCATAAAGATGCGGGAGACAACGCACCTCCCTTTGTAGAAACCTACGAGGTGTACTCAGAAAGTGCCGGTAAAGACATCAATTATATAGTCTGCAACAACAAGCCTACCCTGTTGTACATGGCCAACCTGGGCTGTATCGAGATCAATCCCTGGAACTCAACGGTAGAGACACCCGATAACCCCGACTACCTGGTGCTGGACATAGACCCATCAGACAAAAACACCTTTGAGCAGGTAATAGAAACAGCGCAGGTTATAAGGGCTATACTGGAGCGTGGCGGCTGCAAAAGCTATTGCAAAACATCGGGAGCTACCGGCTTGCACGTGTACGTTCCGCTGGCGGCTAAGTACACCTACGAGCAGGCCCGCGACTTCGCACACATGATAGCGGTACTGGCGCAGGAAGAACTGCCGGGATTCACCAGCCTGGAGCGCTCGCTCAAAAAAAGAGGATCGAAGAACATCTACATAGACTACCTGCAAAACCGCCCGGGGCAGACTCTTTCATCAGTATACAGCGCAAGGCCCAAACCGGGGGCGCCGGTATCTACCCCGCTCGACTGGAAGGAAGTGACGCCGGGCCTACACCCTACCGACTTCCACATAAAGAACATACTGAAACGGCTGGAGAAAAAAGGCGACCTGTTCAAGCCCGTATTGGGCCGTGGAATAGATATGATGAAAGCGATTAAGAAACTGGGCGGTTAACAGGTATCAGGGCTGGCCAGAGTGACTAGTCTTTGTTGAAATACTCTTCGCCGCCAGCCAGGCGCTGCACCACGCATTCTGGAAATTGAACCCGCCGGTGATGCCGTCTACATCCATTATCTCACCGGCAAAATAGAGGCCGGGCACTTTACGGCTTTCCATCGTTTTAGGGTCTATCTCTGAAAGTGATATGCCCCCGCAGGTTACGAACTCTTCTTTGAAGGTGGTTTTGCCTTTTACCTCATATGCGTCGCGCAGCAGGCACTCTATCAGTTTGTTCTGTGCAGTGGCGGGCAGTTCGCCCCAGCGCACGTCTTCCCGTATGCCGCAGGCATTCAGCAGGTATTCCCACAACCGCCGGGGCAGGTTGAAGGGATTCTTGTGCTGCACAGCCTGCTTTCCCTGCGCTATGCGTATCTGCTGCAGTTGCTCTTTCAACTCCGCATCGGTAACGTCGTACAGCCAGTTGACCAGTATAGTAAAGTGATAATTGCGTTCGGCAAGCTCGCGGGCCGCCCATGCGGAAGTGCGCAATACTGCCGGGCCGCTCATACCCCAATGGGTAATGAGCAGCGGCCCTTCTTCCGAGAGTTTGGTTCCCTGCACCTTCACCCGTACCTTCTCCACGGCCAGGCCCATTAGTTCCGTTATGGGATGCCTGGGTATATTGAACGTGAACAGGGAAGGCACCGGCGATTGAATACTATGCCCCATATCCTCCAGCCACTGGTACTGTTCCGGTTTGGGAAACCCACCGCAGGCTACCAGTATCTTATCCGCTTCGGCGGTGGTTTTATCGGCAAAGTAAATGACAAACCCTTCGCTCTTGCGCTCTATGCGCACGACGCTCTTGTGATACAATACCTGCACCTTACGGCGCATCATCTCCTGCCAGATGCAATCGATGATGGTCTGCGATTCATCCGTGTCGGGAAACATCCGGCCATCGGCTTCGCGCTTCAGGGGCACGCCCCTGCTTTCAAACCAGTCTATGGTATCTTTGGGCTGAAAATGGTGCAGCGATTTGCGCAGCAGTTGCTTGCCCCGCGGATACCGGTTTACCAGCTCGGGCACATCAAAGCAGGCATGCGTCACATTGCAGCGGCCACCTCCGGAGGCTTTTACCTTCTGGAGCGCTTTGCCGGTTTTTTCATATACCGTAACGGAAACGCCATCCACCTGTGGAATATTCGCCGCTGCAAAACAGCCGGCGGCGCCCGCACCTATGATGGCTATTCTCATTACTCTGTAGCGGCGTTGCTGATGCCCTGGGCATCTACCACGGCGAAAGCCACCATATTCACTATCTGGCGGACACTACTGCCCAACTGCAACACATGCACCGGCTTACGGAAGCCCATGTGTATGGGGCCCACGGCCTCAGCGCCACCTACCTCCTGCAGCAGGTGATACGCTATATTGCCCGCTGCCAGGTTAGGAAATATCAGTGTATTGGGCGACTCGTTCACCAGGTCGGAGAATGGATAGTTCTCGCGCAGCAGGTCTTTGTTAAAGGCAACGCCCGCCTGCATTTCGCCATCTATCACCATCCAGGGATATCGGTGTTTTATCTTTTCCACCGCATTACGCACCTTTATGGCCTCGGGGGAATTACTGCTGCCAAAGTTGGAGTAAGAGAGCATCGCGACCCTCGGCTTTATGTTGAAGTGCTCCACGGTCTTGGCGGTAAGCATGGTGATATCCACCAGTTCTTCTTCCGTAGGGTTGAAGTTGGCCGTTGTATCCGCAAAGAACAAAGGGCCTTTCTTAGTGAGCATCATATACATACCGGCTACCCGGTTAGCGCCTTCTTCCAGTCCTATTATCTCCAGCGCGGGGCGCAGGGTATCGGGGTACTTGCGCGTCAGGCCCGAGATAAGGGCGTCGGCTTCGCCGGCATCCACCATCATGCAGCCAAAGTAGGGGCGTTCCCGCATTATCTTCTTCGCTTCATACATATTAAAGCCGCGCCTGTTCCGCTTCTGGAAGAACTTCTCGCCATATTCGCAGCGCTTCTGCTCGGTGCTTTCGTGTTTCGGGTCCAGTATCTGTACACCTTCCAGGGGTATTTTATGCTCCTCCAGCAGTTGGCGTATGCGAGCTTCATTGCCCAGCAGTATGGGTATGGCGATACCTTCGTCTTTTACTATCTGCGCCGCCTTCAGTATTTTGGTATTCTCCGCTTCGGCAAACACCACTCGCTTCGGGTGCTGTTTGGCCTTATTCATTACATAGCGCAGTATGTTGTCGTCCGAGCCCTGGCGGCGGTACAGTTCACCTTCATAAGCTTCCCAGTCGGTAATGGGGCGGCGGGCCACCCCGCTCTCTATCGCCGCTTTTGCCACTGCAGGGGAAACAGTCGTCAGCAACCTCGGGTCTACCGGCTTGGGAATGATATAAGTAGGGCCAAAGCTCAGGCTGGTTTCGTTGTAGGCTACATTCACTATATCGGGCACGGGCTCTTTGGCTAGGGCGGCCAGGGCGTGTACCGCTGCCAGTTTCATTTCTTCATTTATGGCCGTGGCGCGTACATCCAGCGCACCGCGGAAGATGAACGGAAAGCCCAGCACGTTATTTACCTGGTTAGGATAGTCACTGCGGCCGGTAGCCATTATTACATCGGGGCGGGCGGCCAGTGCGGCATCATAGCTTATTTCAGGGTCGGGGTTGGCCAGCGCGAAAACGATGGGCTTCATCGCCATACCTTTCAGCATGTCGCCCGATACCACATTCCCTTTAGACAGGCCAATGAACACATCGGCCCCTATCATAGCCTCCGACAGCGTCATGTCTTTACTGTCCTGGGCAAATTGCTGCTTGTACTCATCCAGGTCGGTGCGCTGTTTGGTAATGAGGCCTTTACTGTCAAACATGTACATGTTCCGAACATCAGCGCCCAGCGCTATATAGATTTTGCAGCACGAGATAGCCGAGGCGCCTGCGCCGCTGATAACGAATTTTACCTTTGCTATGTCCTTGTGCACCAGGTCCAGCGCGTTGAGCAGGGCCGCGCCCGAAATGATGGCGGTTCCGTGCTGGTCGTCGTGCATCAGGGGGATGTTCATTTCGGCCTTCAGGCGCTTCTCTATCTCAAAGCACTCAGGGGCTTTTATGTCTTCCAGGTTAATGCCGCCAAACGTAGGCTCCAGGGCTTTCACCACGCTGACAAATTCATCTATTCCCCGTGCGTTCAGTTCTATATCAAACACGTCTATATCAGCGAATATCTTGAACAGCAAGCCCTTACCTTCCATTACCGGCTTCGATGCTTCAGGGCCTATATCGCCCAGGCCCAGCACCGCGGTTCCATTACTGATAACGGCTACCAGGTTTCCTTTGGCGGTGTATTTATATACATCTTCCGGGTGTGCGGCAATTTCCAGGCAAGGCTCTGCTACCCCGGGGGAGTATGCGAGCGCCAGGTCGCGCTGGGTTTTGGTTTCCTTGGTTGGTATTACTTCTATTTTACCGGGTCTTCCCTTCTCGTGATATTCCAGTGCGTCTTCTTTCCGTATGAGCTGTGCCATTTATTCCCTTTTTGGAGCGGGAAAGTTACGAAATAGGAAACTAATAGTTTAAAAGCCGGGCAACCGCTCTCCGGCACTGCCCGTTTGGCCCGGCTGCCGGGCGCTGTTATTGTTGCCGCCATTCTACACCCAGCGTCGCCAAAACGTTCGATATCTGCACAAAATGGCGCTCCTGGTGAGCTACCAGGAAACGGAAGGTATCGCCCAGCTTCAGCTTTATCATCCGGCTGATGCTGATGGGAACACGCAGCTTGCCTATGTCGGCCTGCCGGGCCTGCTCCAGGAGTTTCAGCAGTTGCTCCTGCCCGCTGATAAACGCCGCCAGTACGGCCGGGGCATACAGTTCCGGTTCCGGGCGGTGGCCTTTGGGAGCGGTCATTTTATTGCCTACCTGGCCTCCTTTGGGTTTCATCATATTGGTAAAGTAGTTACCGAACCATCCCGGGCGGAACACCGGGGCCGACTGGCCGGGCTGTTGCAGTGCTTTTTTTATCTCGGGCAGGTAATAACGGTTGTAACTGTTCAGGTGTTCCGCCACCTGGGCCACGCACCACTTACCCGGGGCTGGCTGGCGGTTCAGCTCGGCCGGCGGCAATGCAGCCAGCATCCGGGCTTGTTCTGTCATCCGGCTTACATCAGCGTGCAGGTCTGAAAGCAGTTGGTGGCTATTGTACAAAGGCATGTAATGTGGTATTGTTTGTGCAAAGGTAAACCCGCCTCCCGGGTCAAATCTTGGCCTGCGTCAAGATTTTAGAACAGCTTCACCCGGGCGAGCATTTTGCTGAAGGTAGCCGGGTCTACATCTATATAGGAGGCCAGGTACTTGTGCGGAATCAGGTTCAGTATCTGCGGACTGCGCTGCAGCAGGGTGGTAAATTTCTCTTCGGCGCTAAAGGCCATCAGCTCTACCTGCCGCTGCAGGGTGCCGGCCAGTACCCGGGTTACGGCTACCCGCACCCAGGTTTCTATAGAGCGGTGCTGTTCCATAAGGTCGGCCAGGTCGTGGTAATGCATCCGTAGCAGGCGGCTGCGGGTAATGGTTTCCAGTTGGTAGGCCGATGGCTGCTGCAACAGGAAACTATCCACTACGCCCGAAAAGGAGGGCGCATACGAAAAAACGAGCGTCGCATCCTTGTCGTTGTGTGTATAATAGGCGCGCTGCACCCCTTCCAGCACCAGGTACAGGTACCGCTCGGTCTCACCAATGCGGGTAAGGAGCTGTTTACGCCCGTAGCTTACCTCCTCCCACGGACGGCAGAGTGCCTCCAGGGCTTCTTCATCCAGTGGGTGAAACAGGGCCAACTGCTCTTGCAATATGATACGTGTGTCCGCCAATCCGGCCCGGAAAATACAACATTATGCTGTTACCCGCACCAGGCCCAGCGCAGGCAGACCCAGTTCACGGTCACCCTCTATCAGTGCCAGGCCGGCGGCTTCCTCCGGGCTTATCGCTTTGGCAAACAGCTTCCAGGCGGTTTCACGGTCCAGCACCACCCGGCTATCGGGTTGCAGGCGGGTACTCTTGCGGAGCACCCACCCCTCATCCGTCTTGTTGATGTGCCACTCATCTTCCAGGCCGGTCACCAGTACTGCCACACTGGTTCCCGTGGCGGCGGCCACATCGCGGTAGGTATAGGGCAAGCCACACATATATGTAGCTACAAACGGGTGGAACAGTTCCGGGTCAAAGAGGCCCTCTCTGCCTGTCGCGCTCCTTATTTGCTGCTGGTGCAGCCATTTTGCCGCATATTCCCTGGCCATGTGGAACCAGTTGGTCGCTATCTCCTCGCCCGCCCAGGCCACCGGAAAGGCCGCGTCGTGCCAGGGGTCCAGTTGCTCTGCCAGGTCGTTGTATTCCTTGCCGTATTGCTCCAGCATTTGCACCAGTACCACCGGGCTGATGCGGCGGTAAGCCCTTATCCACGAGGCGTTAAGGCTGTCCAGGTAGTTTACCAGGTCACCATAGCCGGAAAGGTGTTCAGGCTTGTCGCCGTAATATTTATCGCGGAGGATGGATATACTGCGCAGGTTGCCATCCAGCAGGTGGGCGGCTACATCTTTCACCTGCCAGCCGGGCGACGTAGCGGGCCGGTGCCATTCCTCCTCGCTCAGCGAGCGGAGCAACTCCTGCAGTTTACCATCCAGGACGGGGAAAAGGTGTTTAACTTCTATTGGTATTACATGGTGAATATGCATAGAGGAAGATTTAACTACCCATGCAAATAATTCATGCCATAAGCTATTTTGTTGTAGCTTTAATACCATCAACTTCTTACAGCCGGGTATGAAAAAAACACTACTATTTGTACTTACTTCCATCTTATCTGTGGCTGCCTCCGCTCAGCTATACCCATCCTCCTGCACCGCCCCCGATTCGATAAAGCAGCAGTATCGTACCGATGCGCAAAGGCTGGCCCTGCGCCGGGTGTATAAGCTCCACCTGCCGGAAATGAGTATGGATACTATTCCCACGCTGCAGGCCGACACGATGATGAACGCGCTCATCACCCTGTACAATGCTACCACCATGCCCCAGCGGGATACCATCTTTTCCATACTGAACATCCATTCGTTTGCCAATGGCGGCGTGGACAGCCCGTACAAATTCACCCTCAATAAGTTGCAAATATGGGCCGACGAGACCGAGCCCTGGATGATGGACTTTAAGAACAACATGATTCCTACCAGCAACACCACGATTAACCAGTTCCTTACCGACTATCACCTGACGCTGGACACCTACCTCGACCTTACCTCGGGACTGGACGGATTGTTCTTTACCAGCGATTCCAACTTCAATATGCACGCTGTTGCGGCCACCTGGGGGCAATCCTTTACCGTTATCGGCAACGACCCCGGCATGCAGGGCGACGCACCGGATATACTGAACGATACCGTTACCGACACTTACACTCGCCTTACATTCCGGTATGGGTGGGAAGACTGTCCGTCGGGCTGCGTCTACAACCGCTACTGGACTTTCCGGGTCAATTTTGACTGTACCGTACAATTCGACAGCGCTTATGGCGATGTGCTGCCCCCGCTCTCGGTGCCCGGCATCGCCCGCAATACCGTGCAGGTATATCCCAATCCATTTGCCGGTAGCTTCAGCGTCTCGCAAGTGCCCGGCCACATATCTTACCAGGTGTATACTATAAGCGGCACCATCGTGAATTCCGGGTTGATATCCGGAAGCGGAACGATAGCCGTAGAGGGTGCGCCGGGCATCTACTTCCTGAAGCTGGCCGGAAAGGAGGGAACACAGGTAATAAAGCTGCTGAAAGAATAACTCCATGGAAACCGGTAACCTCCACCTGAAAGAAGAGCTCGTCGCATTCGACATAGACGACGCGGAAGAGATTTTCGTGGTGGTAAAAGACCGCCTGCTGGATATTTCGTTTTGGCGCGACCAGGGATTTGCCGGCACGGGCCTGTCCCTGGTCGATGCCCACATGCAGGAATTGCTCCGGCCCGCACATACGGGCGACCGGTTGCTCTTTGCCGATGCGAGCCTGCACCTGCTGGTGCAAAGCATTGAGTACGATGACTTCCCCGACGAAGAACTGGAAACCTTCACCTTGCGGCTGAGCCGGTTCCCGGCAGAGAGTAGCTTGCCGGGCGATGCATTGCCCCTGGCTGCTTTTGTACTGGAGCGCCGGGCGCGGCACCTGGTTATCCACCTGGTAGCCGCCCGGGCTGCAAGCCTGCCGCCCGCAACAGAACCCTGGCAGCAAATGCTAAAGGCGATAATGTCGGGCATTGCCGGCTGAGTTTACCGTACGCCTGCACCCGCATATCAAATTATGTAATTAGCCAATAATTTCGTAGGTTACAATCAACTTTTATCAACATTCTCCATGGCAAAACGCTACTTAATCATTTTTGCTCTGTTAGTGCTCGGCAACGCCTCAATAGCGCAGTCGGCAAAAGACTATTCCATCCAGATAAGCGCTAAGGTTAGCGAACAGCCGCCGCAGATAATCCTTAGCTGGGACTCCATTGCCTACGCTACCAGTTACCAGATATTCAAGAAGCCAAAGAACAGCTCCAGTTGGGGCCCTGCTATGGCCTTCCTGGGGGCGTCAGACACCATGTATGTAGACAACGCCGTTATTGTAGACTCATCGTATGAATACAAGATGGTTGCCCTGGGCGTACAAACGGCTTATGGATACATCCACGCCGGCATTAAAGCACCGGCCATACACAACCGGGGCGCGCTGGTATTGCTGGTAGACGATTTCTTTATCCCTTCCTGTACCAACCAGATAAACCAACTGGTGCGCGACCTTTCCGGCGATGGATGGGAGATTATCCGGCACGACCTGCCCCGCACTATGCTGGACACAAGCATTAAGAACCTGATAAAAGCCGACCGCCAGGCCAATCCTCGTGTATCGGCCGCGCTGATAGTAGGGCACCTCGCCGTTCCTTACAGTGGGTACATATACCCCGACGGACACCCCGACCACGCAGGTGCATGGCCGGCAGATGTGTACTATGCCGAGCTGGATGGCACCTGGAGCGATAACTTGGTGAACGATGCAGGCGCTACACGCCCGCAAAACCACAACATTCCCGGAGATGGCAAATGGGACCAGAACTTCCTGCCCTCCTCTACCGAACTACAGGTAAGCCGCATAGACTTCTACGACATGCCTGCCTTCGGCAAAACGGAGATACAGATGATGACCACCTACCTGAACCGCGCGCACCGCTATAAGATGGACTCGCTGAACATACGCCGCGTAGCGCTGATAGACGATAACTTTGGCGGCTTTGGCGGAGAGGCGTTTGCCGGCAACGGATGGCGTACCTATGCCGGGCTGGTGGGCCGCGAGAACATCCGCGAAATGGAGCTGATCAACTCGCTCGACGACTCCAGTTACCAGTGGGCTTATGGCTGTGGAGCCGGCTCCTACACCAGTTCAGCCGGTGTGGGCACTACCAACGATTTTGCACAGAATGACGTGAACGGTATTTTTGTCCAGCTCTTTGGCAGCTACTTTGGCGACTGGGATTCGCAGAACAACTTCCTCCGTGCGCCGCTGTGTTCCGATGTGCCCGCCCTTACTTCCTGCTGGGCAGGAAGGCCAAACTGGTTTGTACACCACATGGCGCTGGGTGAGAACATTGGCTACACCGCAAAGCTGATGCAGAACAACAACACCCTTTACACTCCCGGCAACTTTGGTACCCGCTACGTACATATAGCCCTCATGGGCGACCTGAGCCTGCGCACCGACTACATAAAACCTCCTAAAAACCTGACGGTGCAGCAGACAAACGATACCACCGCATTCATGAACTGGGTGCAATCGCCCGACACGGCGGTATTGGGCTACTACGTATATCGCGCCAGCAGCCGTTACGGAAATTTCCAACGCATATCGCCACTCCTTACCAACCACAACTTTGCCGACCACAATTTCAGCACCGGCACTTACTACTACCAGGTGCGGGCCCTGAAGCCGGTAATGACACCATCGGGCGGATACTACAACTTGAGCATAGGCGCCCTGAGCGACTCTATTAACCTGGTAACCAATACCGCATCAGTTGCCCTGGCAGAAGACAGCAAGGAAATAAGCATCTACCCCAACCCCGCCAGCCACCACATAACTGTGGGCATCACCGGTACGGCCGCTGCCAAAGCTACGGTGCGCATAGTGGACATTACCGGCAAGGAACTGTATGCCGCCGATAAGCAACTGGTAAGGGGCACTACCGAAATGAACATACCTGTAAGCCACTTACCCGCAGGCGTATATGCACTGCTGGTAGAAACACAGGATGGCACCCTCGCCCGCAAATGGGTGAAGGCCGACTAACAAACTGTTTCCGTATAAAGAAAGAAGGAGTGGGCGCTTGCTCACTCCTTCTTTCTTTATACGCTGTGCGGAATGTAACATCACCGCCGGGAAAACAGCTAGCTTATTTCAAAATTCCCTTGTAGTTTAAACAGGTCGGAAGCATCGTTTTTAAACGAAGCGTTCACATTATAGCCCGCATCACTTTCCTTCCAGCTGATGCTGATAACGGGTTGCACATCGGGGGTAATCAGCTGGAGGAACTTTACATTGCCGGCATTACGCAGCCATACCTTACGGCCCAGCGCCTGCTGGAAAAACTCCTTCACCATCTCCATCATGCACACGCCGGGCACTACCGGCTGACCGGGAAAGTGGCCTTTAAAAATATCGTGTTCCTTATTGAATGCTACCCGGCACGAAAAGCTGCCCTCTTCTTTGTGGGCGTCGCGATAGGTATAAAAGTCATTCATTAGCATCGGGCTCTATTTTTTTGAACATTATGGTAAAATTCGCCTTGTGGTGGTCCATCGTCACTTTCCGGGGCAGGTCCCCGTCCTGGTCCTTGCCTTTCATTGTGATGGTCACCACTTTTTTCCGCTCGCCACTATTCTCAATCCGCACTAATCGTGCCGAATTTTCTATATACCATGCAAAGCCCTTATCCAGCGTAAAGCGGTGGTAGGTATCACCATCTTTGGTATAGTACTGCTCCGTGGATGTATCCAGGCCGCGCATCAGCAGCAGGGAAAGGTCTTTCTGCAAGGTGCGGATGACTGCGGGGCGGTTCAGTTCATCTATCACCTGGTGTACGGTAAAGCTGTCGTTCCTGTCCCATTCAAAGTCGAAGAAAGAAAGCCCCATTTCGTTCTGAAACACCACCCGGGTGCCTGTTTCCATTTCCTTAAATAGCAGTACACCGCCCAGGTGAAATTTTTTGAAAAGTACCCGCCCATCTACCGAGCAACGGTACAGCGCCCGATCAAAATCCGGCCGGAACCTCATAGCTGAGCCGCTATTTTCCTGCCGCTTTAGTCCCTTGTAAGGGGCGGAGCAGGAGGCAGTAACAAGCAGGAGAAAAAGGCTACTTAACCTTAAAAAGCGCGTCATTCAGGGATACGTTGTGCTGTGTGTTGCGGAAGTCCATATCGGTAAAGTCGCCCCCCTGCTCCACCATGCTCAGGCTGCGCACGTCAAAGCTTTTCTTGTCCATATACACATCTATCTGGCGGAACATTTTCTTCATGGCATCGGTTGCGGGGGTAAGGGATACCAGGTACGATTGCCCGCTTTCAAACACCGCCGTGCGGAAATCAGGATTGCTCAGCACCGTGCCCCTCATGCAGTCCAGCATTATCCGGTTCACCGACTGCATGGTTTTGCTGTTCCGGGTGTTTACCTTATTGGTCTTTTGCTCGTCCTTCACCAGCACCTGTCCCGCGTTCATCACCACCAGGTAGCTAAAGGGGCTGGTGTACTCTATCCGCACCTTATCTTCCTTTTTCAGGTAGAACTTGCCTTTGCTCTTTATCTTGTCTTGCAGCAGCGAGAGGTTTTTCACCTGGTCAAAATCACTCTGTATGGTCTGCACGGAGGCGCTCGCCTTCTGCAGCGATTGCTGGAAGGCCGCCACGTTCTTTACCGCACTATACCCTTTGGGTTGTGCCACAGCCACCAGGCTACACATACACATCATCCAAACGGCCAACACATTACGCATAAGCATCTATATCAAGCATTTTATCTACGCGGGCAAAGGTATAGCCCTTTTGCCGCACCGCTTTTATTAAAGCTGTTAAAATTTCGGTGGTTACAGGCATGCTGTCGTGCAGCAGTATAATGTCTCCGCCTTCTACTTTTAGCAATATCCGTTCCAGTAATTCTTTAGGGTCTTTGGCGGCGGTGTCAAAAGTGCGCAAGCTCCAGCCAATGGAAACCATGCCGGTGCGCTTTACCGCCCGCGCCAGGTTGGGGTTGGTAACGCCATAAGGAGGGCGGAACGTTTTCGGCTTTTTACCTATTATGGATCGTATCGTGTCGTTGGTCTGCTCTATTTCGCGGCTCATGGCCTTTGCCGACTTCCAATCAAAATGGAAACTGTGGCCATAGCTGTGGTTTCCCACCAGGTGGCCTTCCGCATCCCATCGCTTCACCAGGTCGGGGTGGGCGGCAGCGTGTCGGCCAATGGAAAAGAAAGCTGCGGGCACGCCCTCCGCCTTTAGTATGTCCAGTATGGCGGCTGTTTGCCCGGCAGGGCCGTCATCAAACGTAAGGGCCACTACGTTTTTATGGCTGCTTTTATTAAGAGAAGGCAGGAAGAAGTTCCAGCGGATGAAGATGGTGCCCAGCACCACTGCGCTTACATAGATGGTTATGCTCACCGCCAGCCACCACAGCGATGCCCCCCACATAAAGTAGGCGTAGTCTATCACCAGCAGCGAGAACAGGAACAATATGGTAAAAATCCGGTATGGACGCATAAAGCGGGGCAAAGATAGTAAAGTAAAAGCCCCCGCAACAGCGAGGGCTTTCCTTCAGAAATTATTTTTCGTCATACTCGCATTCCCGCCCGGGAGAAAGCCCCTCGTAGGCCAGGCATTCCGCTTCGTTGTAGTTATATATCTCGTGCCTGTTCACATTACCAGGATACTTGCACGAGCAGACACGCTGCTTTTCGCAAGAAGACAAGGCAACCAAAGCAATAGCGACAAATAATAGTTTTTTCATTTCCGGTTTCTTTACAAGTTTCAAAGTAATAAAAAATCAGGGATATATCATAATGCCCCGGTCCCGGTGGGTTGGTTTTTATTCCTTCCCCGTTTGCCGGGAAAGAATACTGCATGCCGGTGCATCATCGGCTCAGCAGCACGTTCACCGCCTTCCATTCCTCCACATGGTCGCTCACTATTTTGAAGATGGCCACAAACGGTATGAACAGTATCATGCCCGCTACTCCCCATAGTATGGTACCGGCTATAATAGCTACCAGCGTAGCCCAGGTGCTCACATTCAGCTGGGTAGCCACCACCCTGGGAAAAATAACATTGGCCTCCAGGTACTGCACGAAACCGAAGATGCCTATAATACCTGCCGGGTACCACATAGAATCTTTGGTGATTATTGCGGTAGAGATGGGCAGCAAAGCGCTGATGAGGATACCTACATACGGTATCACGGTCATAAAGGCGGTAAGCATTCCATAGAGTATCGCGTGCGGAATGCCCAGCGCCAGCAGGCCTATGCTGTTAAGCACCCCAACAATCAGGTACACCATCGCCGTGCCCTTGATGAAGCCAAAATAGGTGGCTGAGGTCTGCCGGAGAATGAGGTGCAGCTTTCCCCGGAACGCCTTGCCGGTGGCCAGCTCCAGGAAACGGACGAACGCTTCCCGCTGGTACAGGAATAGTGCGGCGAACACGGGTATCATTATCAGCATAAAGACCGTATCGAGCGTGGCGTTGAGGGTGCTGCTGATAGCACCGGTAATGCTGCCTTGCAAATCGCCTGTTATCCTCGCCAGCCACTCTTGCTGCACCGCATAAGGGATGCCCAGGTTTTCATATATCCACTGCTGGAAACCCGGGGAGAGTTCGCTCAGCCGGGCGGCCAGCGCGGGAATATCGTGTACCAGGTAGCTCATCTCCAGGCTGAGCAGCCAGATGAGCAGCCCAAACACGCCCACTACCAGGGTAAGGCACAGGCTGATGGCCAGCGACCGGGGCCACCGCCTGCGTTCCAGCCACTTGCTGACGGGATACATAACAATAGCCACCAGCAACCCGAACGATGCCGGGATGAACAGGGTACGCCCGAAGTACAGTATTGCGGCGCCAAAGAACACTACCTGCAGTGCATAAAGCACTTTGCCTGTCCGGGTGCCGGTATCGGGGGCTAACATCATATGGCTATTGCTGTTTTCAGCGCAATAGTACCTAAATTAGAAAAAAGCCTCGGTAATCAGCAGTGCCCCAACCGATGACGCTCGTCATCGCGGGTGCATAACGGGAAAAGGGATGAATTAATAAAATTATCTTCGCGCCTCAATCGGAATTATGAAACTGGAAGAAAAACTGGCCCAACGCAGTGGTGGCAAATGCGAGCTTTGTGAAGCGCAGGGAAAGCTGAATGTATATGAAGTACCCCCGCAAACCGGCGGATACGAGGAGAATAACATACTGATATGCGGCAAGTGCCAGGCGCAGATAGAAAAACAGGAAGAGCTGGACAAAAACCACTGGAAAGTACTCTCTACTGCTATGTGGAGCGAAGTGCCGGGCATACAGGTAGTAAGCTGGAGAATGCTGAACCGGATGAAAGACGAAACCTGGGCGGCAGAGAACCTGGACATGATGTACCTGGACGATGAACGCCTGCAATGGGCAAAATCGAGCGGAGACCACGAAAATGACGCCTCGGTAGACCTCCACAGGGATGCCTTTGGCGCGCAACTGCACAACGGCGATGCGGTGGTGCTGACCAAATCGCTGGATGTAAAAGGTACTACGCTGAACGCAAAAGTGGGAACCGTAATAAAGAACATCCACCTGGTAAAAGACAACACGGAGCAGATAGAAGGAAGGATAGAGGGCCAGATGATAGTAGTACTCACCAAATATGTAAGGCGACAGGCTCCGAAAGAGTAAAGAAACCTTTATTTTGCAGCCGCGCACTCAAAGACTAAAACAACGCAGGACATTCTAAAATTCCTGCTGAAAGGCTGGCGACATACGCGGATGAAGAAATTCCTCATAATTCAAACCTCCTTTATAGGCGATGTGGTACTGGCTACCGCGTTGGCGGAAAAGCTGCACGCGCGCTATCCCGGTACGCAGATAGACTTCCTGCTCCGCAAAGGGAACGAAGGCTTGCTTCGCGACCATCCGTTTATCCATAAAGTGTGGGTTTGGAACAAAAAAGAACGGAAGATACCCAACCTGCTGCGCCTGTGCCGGGAGATACGAAAGGAGCGGTACGATGCGGTCATTAACCCGCACCGCTTTGCCAGTTCCGGGCTGGTATGCCTGCTGTCGGGGGCTAAGTTCAAATCAGGATTCGACAAAAATCCGCTTTCCGTTGCCTATACCCATAAGTACCCGCACATCATTGCCGAAAGTGCCGCTGGGCCTTACCTGCACGAAACACAGCGTAACCAGCTACTGGTACAGGAACTGACCGACAAGCAGGCCATGCACCCCGCACTCTACCCTACACCTGCCGACTATGAGCGGGTAAAAGCGTGGAAAGGCAAACCGTACATTTGTATTGCCCCTTCATCTGTTTGGTTCACCAAGCAGTTCCCGGCGGAAAAATGGGTATCCTTCATCACGGCGCTTCCCGGCAACCTTACCGTTTACCTGCTGGGCGCCCCTTCCGATGTAACCCTGGCCAACCAGTTGATAGAGGCTTCCCGCAGAAAAAACATAGAGAATCTTTGTGGCCAGCTCGATTTCCTCCAGTCGGCAGCATTGATGAAAGATGCGGTCATGAATTATGTAAACGATTCGGCGCCGATGCATTTTTGCAGTGCGGTGCAGGCGCCCGTTACCGCGGTATATTGCTCTACCGTCCCATCCTTTGGTTTTGGCCCGCTGGGCGACGATGCACACATCGTCCAGCTCGCATCGCCCCTCTACTGCCGGCCCTGTGGCCTGCACGGACACAAAGCCTGTCCCGAAGGGCACTTCCGTTGTGCTATGGAAATTACCAGCCAGCAGCTACTGGCTACCCTGCCGGCATAGCATCCCCCGCTCACGATGGCAATAACTTACTCCGACGGTAACGGCCCTGGTATAGGTACAGCAACAGGTCCAGCTTCCAGGCGGCGGTATCCAGGCTATGAACGGGCAGGTCTATGGAGCGATGCGGCGTATCGAAACGAAGGTGATATTGCGTACCGGCGGGCACATAGGTACCCCACCGTAAATTAAAACTCCGGAAACCAATGGGAGCCAGGCGCTCATTACTTATCTCATCCCAAGTGTACAAACCATAGGTATCCACCCATATCCCCTTCTCACTGAACACCAGTTTTGCCTGTTCACCGGCACCGAAAAACCCAGCCGGGTATATAGCGGTCTCCTCCGGGTATGCAGGGTCATCAGCAAAGACGGGCTCTTCATCAAATCGCCGCTGTAGTGCTATAAGCCGCTCACGCTGCACGTTGCCCAGGTGCGATGGTACCCGGTCGTAGGAGCGGATGCTCAGCAGGTTGCACAGTTCTGCAGTGCGCTGAAACTGGTGTATATCCGCCACATGCGCATACGCCCATACACGCCAGCGTGTGGTAGCCCGTACAGAGTATAGTACCGAAATCACGATACCCAGGGGTATCAGCAGTAAATGCCACCACGAGAACGACACCACCAGCAGTACCAGGCACAGCAGCCAGCCAGCCGACCTGATAAGCCGGGCGGGTAATATCACGCGCTTTACCCCTTGGTAAACGGCGTCGTATATGCTTACAGGAGCCTGGTTCATTTTCTTGAAAATACAAATAAGCGGCCGCTTCGGGAAATTCAATATTTTCGTAGTACCAGTCATCAAAATTCAACAGCTATGGCCGACAAAAAAGCAACAAAAGCTGCGGGCGTTAAAAAGGCAAAATCGGCAACAACGGAAGATGCAGCGGTTGCCAAAACAGCGACAAAACCTAAAAAGAGCAAGCTCGCGGAAATAAAGACGAAGGAAAACAACGCCAGCGTAGAAGACTTCCTGAACCAGGTGGCCGATGAGCAAAAAAGGAAAGACAGCTTCGCTATACTGGAAATGATGAAGAAAGCAAGCAAGGAAGAACCCAAAATGTGGGGAGCCTCACTGGTAGGGTTTGGGAACGTGCGCTATACAAGCCCCGCCACCGGTCGCGAAGTCGACTGGCTGCGCATAGGCTTCTCTCCCCGTAAAGCCAACATATCGCTCTACCTCACCATGAATATAAAAGAGCATGCTGCCGCATTGGAAAAACTGGGCAAGCACAAAACCGGCGTGGGCTGCCTCTACATCAGCAAGCTGGCAGATGTGGATACGAAGGTGCTGAAAAGCCTTATAGAGATCTCGCTGAAACGTAAGAACTGACGCACTAAAGTTTCTGGAACTCCCATTTAGGATTACCCTTCACTTTATTATCGTAGAAGTCGATAAAGCGCAGCTTGAAATAGCTTTGCGAAGAGGTGCGGATGATGTAGTTCATGTGTATGTGTACCTTATAGTCGCTGCCGCCACCACCGGTAGAGCCTACCGTCTTCCAGTCATAGCCTATCGTATTAATAAACGGGGACAGGCTATATCCCTGCGCGGAAGTATAGGTAATATCCGCGTAGCCCACCGTGCTATCCATTACCGCGGCAGTGCTGAACCGGTTCAGCAGGCACCCTGTTACCAGGTAGGGTTCATTCAGGTCGTAGAATATATGGGTGTACTGGGTAAACACCAGGTCCCATTTATCCCTGGGTGGTTCGGCCTGCACTACGGCAGGCGAGGCATCCAGCGACAGGAAGGTAAAATTGTATAGGCTGTCTTTAGGCACATCTATTACTACCTCGTCGCTGCCGTTCATCCGGGCAATGCGAACGCTATACCTGCTTTCGTCAACGGTTAGGAACTGCACCTTGCGGTATCCCTGGTGTATCAGGTCGGCACTGTACCCCCGGTCTATAATATATACTTGTCCCGATGCGCGCCAGTCGCCAATGGCGGTGCTGTCAGGCGATCCGGTGGGCGAATCCCATTTCTTTCTTCCGGCGGTATCGGCCATTACCACGCTGCCGAACGCGGTCTTCCCGGTGGGATAGGCAAACATAGGCAGGGCGGTATTCAATATTACCCGGTAGCCATCCCTCGAGGTCTCAAACCCCAGGTTCCAGCTATCCTTCAGGTTCTTGCCTACTACAGTGTTGGTCTCCAGGTCGTAAAAGTATTGCCAGCGGTAGTCGGCCCCCATGCTCACCGTAGCCGTTACATTAGCTCCGGGCTCATGGGCCGGCACTGGCAGTTCCTTCCGCACGCAACTGGCGATAGTTAGTACTGCCGCCGATACGGCGATATAGCTTAACAGGCTGCTCCTCATTTCTTTGATAGTTTTACATCCAGTTTTACCGACAGCAAGCGTCCGTTCAACATAGGTACGGCGCCGCCGCCGCCACTATGCGCGCCCGATGTCGGCATCAGCAGGGAATTTACATTCGTAACATTAAAGATGTTCTCACAACCCACGCCAACAGCGAACCGCTTTTTAAGGAACGATTTGGACAGGTTCAGGTCTGCGGTATGGTATGCATTCATATTGCCCTGCGTCAGTACGTTGCCCACATAGCCGTAAGTGATCATTTTACCGGTATACTTGTAGAACAGTGCTATGGTGGCATCCCACTTAGCCAGGGTGTACGCTGCATTGGCCCGCGCCTCCGGGGTATAGCTGAATTTCGCTACCGAGGTTTCCACCTCCGAAACTTCGTTGTACAATCCCATCACCATACCGCCAACAGCTAATTTCAGGTTTCGGATAGTAGCCTCAAAGTTGGCTTGCAATCCTTTTGTCTTATACACACCTATGTTTATGTAGGTGTACTCTATGCCGTTGCCGGTAGGCACCAGCGTAATGCGGTCACGAACATCGTTGTAAAACCCCGACACGTCTATTTTGTAGCTCCACTTGTCCATCCCCGTAGCATAGCATACGGAGGCGTTCATATTATCCGAGTACTCCGCTTTCAGGTTTTCATTGCCTTTGATATTATGGTTAATGTCGTAGAAGTAGAAGTACAGCTCTTTCAGGTCTGGCGCGCGAAACCCTTTACTGTAAGAGCCACGCACGGTCATCTTATCCGATACACGGTAGCGGAGGCTGAGCGATGGTATCAGGGGTGCCTTGTATGTAGTATTGTGCGAGTAGCGCAGGCCCGGGCGTATCACCAGTTGTTGCCACGGCTGGTATTCCGCGCTGGCATAGGCGGCGTAGTCGCCCATAAACTGTACCTGGTTCTTAATGCGCCTGCCCGTACCATTCTGCAGGTTCACATCATACCCGGCTTCGTAGCGCAGCACGCCATCAGCCAGTTCGCCGGTATAAGTCCCCCTCGTATTGAACTGGTTGAACCGGGTAGTATCCTGGTCGCCTTCCCCGGTAGTGAGCCGTTCATTAAGCGTTACCAGGTCTTTGTAGTACGAAACTTTGGTTCGCTTGTAGTCATTATACGAGGCCAGCACGTTTACTTTGCCGCCCCCCTCCAGGTTGCTGGTAAGGAAAACAGCATTGTCCGTTCGGCGGGTGTGGTAATATTCATCGTAGGCATACTCGTTGTAGGGTTGCTGCGGAATGCCCCTGTTCGTGATTTTCTCCTGGAACAGGTCGCCCTTGTAGTTCAGCGTAGTATTCCCCAATGTATAGCCATATTGCAGATTCAGGAAATATTGCTCCCGCGGCTTCCATTGATGGTACCGGGTATAGTCAGCTATGCGCGGGCTGAAGTCGAACGAGGGACGCTCGCCCATGCTCCATCCGTCAAAGAAGTTACGGCCGGCATTCAGCGAGGCGTTGTGTTTTTTTTTGCTGTACCCTACCCGGCCCTGGAGGTTGTAGGTGCCGGTACTCTCGTAGAAGGTGCTGACATTGCCTTCCAGCATGCCCGACTGTGTTTTCCGGGTAATGAGATTAATAGTTCCCGCAAGTGCGTCGGTACCATAGGTTACCGACATCGGGCCTTCTATCATCTCTATCCTTTCTATGTTGCCCAGGTTCACCTGCGATATATCTATTTCACCATCCATGCGCCCTATCACAGGCACACCATCCACCAGTATCTTCACGTTGCGGCCGGAAAGCCCGTTCATACTAATGCCCGACCCGAGTATGTTATCCTGGCTGATGCGCACGCTCAGTTCGTTGGTCAGTACATCTTTCAGGTTCTGGGCGTTCATCAGTTCTATTTTCTTACGGTCTATCACCCGCACGCGCTGCACCGCCCTCGCAGGGTCGCCGGGAGCGTATTGTCCGGTCACTACTACTTCTTCTATTCCCTTCACCCGCGCCTTACTGGTATCCTGCGCCCACAGTGCCACCGGCGCCAGTAGCGTGCTCACCCACATACATATATGCCTGCTAGTTATCATGAAACCTGAATAGTTTATCGTGTTCCAGCTTGTTTCTTCCATTTATCATCAGCTTCAGCAGCCGCTTCAGTTCATTTACACTATATATCAGCGACAGCGACCGGGCTACGGTAGGTATCGTTACATTCTTCTGGTCGCGGAAGGCGGTGAGGCAGTGAACCTTGTAGCACTCATCTACCAGCCGTATGTGGTCATAAAACTGCTCGCGGGTAAACGACATTGCCGTAGTGCCAAATGCCACCTGTATATGCCCGCAGCAGTGGCACGCTACCACATACCCGTCTTCATTATTATGTAATGTCTTATAGCCGCACATACCGCTTATTGCTGTTTAGAAGTCTGCTACATCTTGCACCAGTGCCCTCCAGCTTTCCAGTTCCGGAATGCCGGGCTTGCGTTTCCCAAAAAACTGGACGATCATCTCCCCTTTTTCGTCAAACAGCTCCAGCGATGTCACTATGCCATCCACGCTGGGCTTCTTCACCACATACGACGACACAATAGCATCCTGCCTCAGGTGCAGGTTAAAGTCGGGGTCCAGCACATTAAACCACGGCCCGGTTTCCAGCAGGTTGGTTACCGTTCCCGTGTGTATCTGTATACATCCTCTGCTGCCCACAAACACCATTACAGGCACCTGTCGTTCTGCTGCTGCTTCCAGTATCCGGCGGGCGATGTCGTTGGGAACTTGTTTCACATGCCCTTCCGGCGCCAGGCGCAGGGCCTGGGTGCGCTTCAACTGGTACTTGCCCATCAGCCCGAAGAACTCATGCGTGTCTTGCATGCCCAGCCAGCCCTCACGGAAGCTTGCAACATCTATGTCCGTATCAGGCAGCTCAGGGCGTTCTGCTTCATAGGCCGACACCGTAAGGTCCTGGCTTTGTTCCGGCGCTTTATATTTTTCTACAAACCGCTGATACGCTTCCAGGTCGCTGTCGCCGGTCAGGTATATTTTGTGTACGGCATCACCGCTCTTGTCAAAGAACTGTAGGCTGTTCCGGTCGTTCTCATTTACCGCAAAGCCCGACTTCCAGTGCATCATAAACAGGCGCAGGTCTATATCGGGGTCCAGCACCAGGCCCACCATGCCGCCGCCTTCAAAGGATACATTGTGGTACACTCCTTTGCGCTCATGCACTACATTATTATTACGGGTCAGGGCCATCACTTTGCCCATCGACTGAATCTCTTTTATCATCTCGCGGAAGTCACCCTCCAGGCGTACCGCTGTTTCGCCTACGCCGGTTGCTACCAGTTGCGCTTCTCCCACGCCCATGGTGCGCGCTATATCACGAATGCGCGATTTGGGTTGTTCCGCCTTTATGCGGCTGTATTGCTCTTTAATGTCCAGGTTCAATGTATCCATTGCTTTAATTGTTTTTATGCTTTTAATACCGGTACTACTATCGGATGTTTGTAATGTGGTGTATGAAATATGCTGAGAGGATGATCGTATGCCGAGCTGATAATGTGCTGCTGCATTACTTCCTCAGGCGCGCCAAAGGCCGCTATACGGCCTTTCTTCAGCAACAATATCTTGTCGGCGTATTGTATCGCCAGGTTCAGGTCATGAAGTACGGCTACCACTGCGTTGCCTTCCGCTGCAAACTCCCGGGCTATTTCCAGGGTAGCATGCTGGTGGCGGATGTCCAGGCTGTTCACCGGCTCATCCATAAACAGGTAGCGCAGAGCTCGCCCGCCGGCGGTCCATACCTGTGCAAAGACCCTTGCCAGGTGTACCCGCTGCTGCTCTCCACCGGATAGGTGGAGGTAATTTCGGCCGGCCAGGTGTGCGATACCCGTTTTCTTCAGTGCTTCCTGCACTATTTGGCGGTCTGCATCCGTTTCCCGGCTCTTCTGGTGCGGGTAGCGGCCCATCATCACCACTTCACTGACGCTAAACGGCAGGGAAAGCGACGAGTGCTGCTGCAGCACCGCACGGAAGGTTGCCAGCTCACTGTGCGGCCATCCCGAAAGATTACGGCCATGCAGGGTAATATTCCCTTCTGCCGGCTGGAGATCGCCGCACATCAGTTTTAGCAGGGTCGATTTTCCCGCGCCGTTGCTGCCCAGCACTACCAGTAATTCCCCCGGCAATACCTGGAACGATATGTTGCCCAGTATCACTGTATCGCCTATGGAATAAGATATTTTGCTTACTTCTATCATGTCTGTTTAGCCGGCTTGGTGTGTTTTGCGTTCTTTTATCAGCAGGTACAGAAATACCGGCGCGCCTATAATGCCGGTAATTACACTGATGGGCAACTCCGCGGGGGCGAATACCACGCGCGAGAACAAATCCGCGTTCAGCAGCAGTACGGCTCCGAACAATGCGGAAAAAACCAACAGGTAACGGTGGTCGGGTCCGGCTATCATCCGCATTACATGCGGCACTATCAGCCCCACGAATACCACCACCCCGGCAACGGCTACAGAGGCTCCCACGCAGAGCGCGGTAAGCACTACTACCCATCGCTTTACCCGTTCGGTGGCTATACCCAGGTGCGCCGCGCTGCGCTCTCCCAGCGAGAAAGCATTAAGTTGTTTCGCCAGCAGGGGAAGTATCAGTACAGGCACCAGTATAAAGGGCGCCGCACCCCATACATTGCTCCAGGTAGCGCCGCCCAGGCTCCCCAGCGTCCAGAAGACAATACTGCGGAGCTGCGCATCGTTGGCGCTGTATGTAAAGAATCCGGTCAGTGCGCCGGCCAGCGCGTTAATGGCGATACCGGTCAGCAGCATCATGCTCACAATGGTCTTACCTCCCACTTGAGAAAAGCGGTACACGATAAGCGCCGTAGTAAGCGCGCCGGCAAAGGTCACTATCGAGAGCGCATACATACCGGCCAGTCCGCCGATACCAGCGGAAAGGTTAATGCCCAGCACTATATAGGATACTGCCGCCAGCGAAGCCCCGGAGGATACACCCACCAGGCTTGGGTCGGCCAGCGGGTTGCGAAACAATCCCTGCATGGCTGCCCCGGCTATACCCAGCCCCCCTCCTATCATGGCTGCCAGCAACAGCCGGGGCAGCCGTATGGAGCGCAATACCGCTTCCTGCTGCGCGCTGTAAGTGCCGCCCAGGTCTATACCCAGGGGCTTCAGCAGTATCGCCAGCGAGTCATACGGTGCTATCCGTATGGCACCGATACCTGCGTTTAGCAGTATCGATATCACCAGCAGTGCTATCAGCAGCAGGAGCAACATCTTAATTCGCGTTGAGTGCATTCAGTTTATTTGCAAGTTCACTAGCGGCGGCTCCTACCCTCGGCCCAAAGCCGGTCAGTAGTTGTCCGTCCATCTCTATCACCCGGCGGTGTTTGCCCGCACTGGTCTCTTTCACGCCCGGCACGTTCAGCAGTCCGTCTATGCCACCCAGGCTTTCCAGCCCTTTATCAAACATCAGTATTACATCCGGGTTGGCGGCTACCAGCGCTTCCGCTGTCAGGGGTTTAAAGTCTTCAAACCCGCTTACTGCATTCCTCGCCCCGGCTATGGCTATCATGCTGGCGGCGGGTGTATGCTCCCCGGCTACCATCATGGTGCCGGCGCCACGCGCATAGATAAACAGTACTTTAGGCGCGCCGTTAGCCGGTGCCAATCCGGCCATATCCCGGTCTATTCCGGCATGTATAGTCCCTACCTGGCCGGTAACGCCCAGCGAATCTGCCAGTTGCGCCACCAGTTTCTTCGTCCCTGCTACCGAGTAGTCCATATCCAGCAGCAGCACGCGTACGTGTGCTGTCTGCAATTGTTCTACCAGGTCGGGCTTGGTTTGCTCACGGAGCGCAACTACCAGTGTAGGTCGCTGCGCCAGTATGGCTTCAGCGGAAATGTTCCGGTTGTGCCCTACTTTGGGGAGCCCCGCCACCGCAGCGGGATAGTAGCTGGTTACGTCTGTTGCCACTAGTTTGTCTTGCACACCCAGGGCGCACAGCACTTCTGTAGTGGTACCACTTAGCGATACGATACGTGTTTGTTCGTCTGTAGATTCCTTCTTTTGTTCTGCCTGTCCGCCTTCCCCGCACGATCCATGTACCAGGATGGCGAGCGAAAAGGCGATTCCCTGCAATAGCTTCCGTTTCATATCTTCTTTTTAACGTGAATCTCCTTGCCTGTTCCGGGCAAAGAGAATTCACGTTGTTTCTATTATTTGTACTGTATTATTGGATGATGAGTTTTTGCTGCATGGAGCCTTTGTCGGTAGACACATGTACCAGGTACATTCCGGGCAGCAGCCGGTCAGCGCCGGGTATTGCCTGCTGGTGAAGCCCTTTGGTATTATCCAGTGCGGCGGTAGCTACTACTTTACCGGTCACATCCAGTACCGACAGCACCACCGAACGGTTATTGCTGCCCAGGTGATACACTATTTGCGCGGTAGCGGCGGTAGACGGGTTAGGATATACTGCCAGGCTAGACTCGCTGGCACCCTGTACCGTGTGCACGCTGGCTGTCAGCAGCTTCTCTTTAGAGAACATGCTGCTGCCGTTGCTGCTGCCGCCAAAACCGGTCATGATCATCTTCCAGATATCACCGTTCGCTACTTTCACAAAGTAGACGGTGGAGTCCTCTATGTTATAGGTAAAGGTCTGGTTGTTCAGGGTTTTCCAGTTGTAGCCTATACCGTTTATTTTGTAGTCAAAGGTATGAGCGCCATAGTTTACAAAGGTAGTCACATCGGCCACCTGCTGTGCTTTTATCACTTCTACATCCACGTTGTGCAGTATACCCGTCACCGGGAAATAGGGCGTGGGTATGTAGGCGGCATATTGGGTAAAGAGCAGGTCCCAGTTGTCGGTCTCCGGTTCACGGTCCACTATCGCATTACCGGTCAGGGTAAAGTAGAAGAAGTTTTTATCGGTGTACGGCGAAAAATCAAGCGTTTCGGTATGCATGTCGCTATTGTCCAGGTTGGCGTGTACCAGGGTATAGGTGCCGGCCATCGTGTTCAGCGTCACATACATTTTCCGGTAGGTAGGCGTGGTACCCACGTATTCCAGTACAAACACCCTGTTAGCTTCCACATTGTGCGTGGTCGTGTTGTACGAGCCCCAGCCATAGTCAAACTGGTTCATGGGCGTAGTCGTGTTAAAGGCGCCTATTGACCACGTGGTATCTGTATTGTACAGTTCCGTCCACGTATTATCAAAGGTGGTAACGGTGGAAAAGTCAGCTACGGGTACACCCGCGGCCTCATACAGCTTCACCACTTTAGAGTTGATATGGAGTGCGGTAGTGAGCGATGATGTCTGCGAAGAAGTGGCCGCCAGGGCTATTTCCCAGTTGCCTACGGGCTGCGTGCCTACTTCGTCGTTCTCCAGGCTATACCATACATTGTTGGCATATTGAGCGCCCATAGATACGGTATCAAGAACGGCCTGTGCGTGCGCCGCCGACAGCGATGCGATAAAAATGGAAGTGAGTACTGCTTTTTTCATGTTTTATATATCTATATTTAAAAAAATCCGGTTTAGGTGGTGGCCGCCCCCGTCGCAAGCAGTTCAGAACTCTTGCTCCCGTCCAAACTGTTGCGGAACGGGGTGGCACACCTTGCTTTTGCACACGGCACAGCCAAAAACGCCAATCTAATGCGTGCCGCAGCGCGTAAAGCCTTCAGTCAATAAGTTTTAATAAAAGATAATAGCACTGCTATGCGCAGCGGGCTATCATTAGGTGGGAGCAAGAATTAATGATGCAAAAGAACGAAGCCGTTCTTACAACGGTTTTCAAAAACGGGAAAACTTATGTTCAATATCCGGAAAAGCGAAGTGTCCCGTCCGCAAAATCATTTTATCTTAGCACGGGCAGCCATACACTATATGAACAGCAATCACGATAACACGGATAACACCACGGAATGTTTCTACCACGGCACTAAGGCCGCGCTGGCAGCGGGAGACCTCATACAGCCGGGCTTCCGCTCCAACTACGGAGCTATGAAGGAGGCGAAGTATGTGTACTTTACCGCCACGCTAGAAGCCGCCATATGGGGCGCGGAACTGGCCCGCGGCGATGCACCCCAGCGCATCTATATAGTAGAGCCCGCCGGGCACTACGAAGACGACCCCAACCTCACCGATAAAAAATTTCCGGGAAATCCTACCCGCTCCTATCGCACCGCGCACGCGCTAAAGGTGGTGGGAGAGGTAACACAATGGCAGGGGCATAGCGAAGAACAGCTCACCACCATGAGAAACAACCTGGAAAAGCTGAAACAGCAAGGAATAGAGGCCATAGAAGACTAAAGCACCAATACACATGCAATACCGGATAGAACACCTACCCGAAACGCTGCTTGCAGGCACGAAACAAAAGATGTCTTTCCTCCACAACCAAACGGCGGAATTGTGGCGCAGCTTTATGCCCCGGCGGGGATTGATCACTGGTGCCGTTGGTACTGAGCTCTATTCAGTAGAGGTCTACGACGGGGTCGATTTTTTCACGCAATTCAACCCCGCACGCGAATTTGAAAAGTGGGCGGCGGTGCGCGTAGCCGGCAACGGCGCCCTACCCGAAGGCATGGAAAGCCTGGCCCTGCCAGCCGGCCGCTATGCGGTCTTTACCTACAAAGGGAAGCCGGCCGATGCAGGCGATACTTACCGGTATATTTATGGCGAGTGGATGGCCCAGTCCGCCTTCCGGCTCGACGACCGGCCGCACTTCGCACTTATGGGCGAAAAATACAAAGGCGATTCTCCCGGCTCCGAAGAAGAGTTATGGATACCCATCACGGACAAAGACGGGCTATAATGTTGCGCCATGGGCGGCCGCTATACGGCCAACTGTTTCTTTTGCGCTATCTGCTCATATATTCCGTCCCAAAGGGCTATCCGCTTTTGCAGCGATAATACTACAGCCGCTTCTGCTTCGTCCCAGTACTTTTCGTTGTTGCCGCACAAATTAGCGGTCATCTTCAGGGCCAGCTCGCTGTGGTGGTCGCCATCCACCTCTATATGCCGCTCCAGGTAGTATTTGAATACGGAAATACGCTCCGGCATCGTCATTCCCATATCGGTAATCATCGAGTGGAACATACCGGGTATCAGGTCTTCTCGGCCAAAGGTGAATACCGCTGCCTGCAAATGGGGTTGGTTACCCGATATAATATGAAACGTGTACTCTATGAACGACCGCACCGATGGCGATATGCCCGCGGCCACAAATGCCTTGTCAAAGCGCTCGGTAGCCTGCAGCACGTGCGTGAAGTCTTCTATCTGCTTAGTATCTGCCTCGCATTGTCGCATGGCCGACAGGTACAGTTCGTAGTGGCTGGTACGGTTACCCTCCAGGTCTACATCCGACTCCTCGCCGGTTACTATCTCGTTTATCAGGAAACGGGTTTCCGCATCACCCTTCGGATACCAGGGTATGGAAATACAGGTAAGATTATTTTGCAGCGATTTCAACAGCGACATGAAATCCCATACTGCGAACACATGGTGTTGCATGAACACTCGCACGTCCTCTATATCGTTGATAACTGAATAAACCTTATGCGCTACTATCTGCTGCTTCAGTGGGGCTATACGTTCCTTTATCCTGTCTATATACTGGCTCATTGTGCTGATTGAGGCGCAAAAATAGGACAAATACACATGCAGATTTCGCAGCCAAACACACACTTTTTACTCATATCTGCCTTTTGGCTACAACATGGCGACTTTTGGCTACTCCGCACAACACGCCGCAGGTGACCTTTGCTGTATCAAAAAAAAAGGAAATGAACTTAAAAGACAGCACAGTACTCATCACCGGCGGAACCAGCGGCATTGGCCTGGAACTGGTAAAGCAACTCACCGCCCTGGGCGCTAAGGTTATTGTCACCGGCCGCAACTTGCAGGCGCTCGAGGAGACCCGGCGGCTATTCCCGGGCGTACACATTTTTCAGAGCGACGTAAGCAAACCCGGGGATATAGAGCAACTGTACCACGAGGTTACCCGGCAGTTCCCCAATCTGAATATATTGATTAACAACGCCGGGCTGATGCGCCAGGTAGACCTCCGGGACTCTTCCCTGGACCTTGAAAACATAAACAGCGAGATAGCTACCAACCTTTCAGGCACCATACAGATGGTACACCAGTTCCTGCCACACCTCGTGAAACAGCACTCCGCCGCCATCGTGAACGTATCCTCCGGCATCGCCTTCATGCCCTACACCGTAGCACCCGTATATAGCGCTGCAAAGGCCGGGGTACGGGCATACACGCAGGCCCTGAGGCTGCAGTTGGAAGATACCTCGGTAAAAGTCTTCGAAATGATACCGCCGGGGGTAAAAACCAACCTGCAGAACGATTGGGCCGTGCAGCCTGCCCCTGCAATGATGATGGAGGTGGATAAAATGGTGAACGTAGTAATAAAAGGTTTGCTGGCCGACAAAGAAGAGTTAAAGCCCTGGCTCATCAACATCATAAAACTGGCCAGCAGGCTGGTACCGGGCATGCTGCTGAAGTTTGGCCACAGGGAATTCAAAAAGATCAAACAACTAAAAACACCACAGAAATGAGAAAATGTGTAATCGCCGCTCTCGCACTGCTGATTTCAGCAGCTTCATTGGCGCAAGGCCTACCGGCCGACAAAATAATCGGGACTTGGGAAAGTGTAGATGCCAGCCCCCGCCTCCGGTTCGAATTCTACAAGCAGGGCTCTAAGTACCTGGGACGTTTGCTCTATGCATCCAATATGTATGAAGCCGACGGCAAAACGCCCAAAAGAGACCACAAAAACCCCGACCCCAAACTGCGAAGCCGCTCCCGCTATGGCATCACCAACATTACAGGGCTGGAATACGAAGAAGGAGAGTACACCGGCGGAACGCTATACAACCCGGAAGAAGGCCGCACCTATAGCGTGAAAGCCAAACTCAAAAACGCGGACGAGCTCGACTTCCGGGGATATGTAGGCATCTCCCTGTTAGGAAAAACGATGAAGTTCAGGAGGATTCAATAATTATTATTCATTATTTTCAATAACCAACACGATATGACAAAGAGCATTATTTCATTGATACTACTACTGGTATCAGTATTCCTGGCCTTTAAGCACGGCTGGGATACATTCAACTACAAGAACAATCCCGCTGCTCAAAAGATGATGGCCGACCTGGGCATCGGCGCTGCGGCTATTCCCTTCTTCGGCGCGGCTACCCTGCTGGTAGGGGTGTTGCTGCTCATACCAAAGACATTCTTCCTGGGCAACCTCCTCAATGCTGTTTCCATTGTCATTATCATGGCGCTCGCCATCCGGGCCGGCCAATTCAAAATGGTCTGGATGGAAATCCCCTTCCTCGTAATGCCCCTGGTAATGATCTGGCTGAAATATCCCTTTATTAAATCCCCCGTTACATAATGCAGCCCATACGTGTAAAATCTATAACCGAAGCCCACAGGATGCTGGGCCTCCCCGGCCCGCAACACCCGCTCATCAGTGTACTGAATTACGCACAGTTGCAAATGCCCGACTTTGAAGGCGAGCTCAGCGCCATGTTCGATTTCTATTACATCTCGCTGAAAAAAGGATTTACCAATAAGCTCTTCTACGGTCAGCAAACCTACGACTTCGACGAAGGGATGATGTACTTCGTAGCGCCCAACCAGGTGCTGCGCGGCGCAGGGCCGGAACCGGGCGATGATCTTTCCGGATGGATATTGTTGATACACCCCGACCTCCTCTGGGGCTCCCCGCTGGGAAAGAACATAAAAAAATACGACTTCTTCGACTACGCCGTCAACGAAGCCCTGTTCCTGTCCGACAAAGAAAAAGCCATTGTGAATGGAATCATCGACAACATACAAATGGAGTACCAGGCCAACATCGATAAATTCAGCCAGGACATTATTATATCCTACATTGAAACACTGCTGAACTATGCCGAGCGATTCTACCAACGCCAATTCCTCACCCGCAAAAAAAGCAACCACCACATACTCAACCAGGTAGAACAGCACCTCAACCACTACTTCGGCAGCGAACAACTACTTTCCCAAGGCTTGCCCACGGTTCAGTACCTTGCAGACGCGCTGAATATTTCTGCCAAATACCTCGGCAGCCTGCTCAAACAGCTCACCGGCCAAACCACCCAGCAGCACATTCACGAGAAACTGATAGAAAAAGCCAAAGAAAAGCTATCCACCACCACCCTGTCCGTAAGCGAGATAGCTTACGAACTGGGATTTGAGCACCCGCAATCCTTCAGTAAACTATTTAAAAGCAAAACCAGCCTTTCTCCCCTGGAGTTCCGGGCGTCGTTCAATTAAAGTAGTCATACCCCGGTATCATATATTTTCCCGGACGCGATGACATACATTTGAGCAACAGTAAAACCACCAACCTATGGCACGCATCAACCCCCACATCAACTTCAACGGCAACGCCGAAGAAGCATTCACATTCTACCAATCCGTCTTCGGTGGCACGCTGGAGAAAATCATCCGTTTTAAAGACATCCCGGGAGCCGCCTTTCCCCTGCCTGCGGAAGAAGAAGACAAACTCATGCACATAGCGCTGCCCATCGGTGACGGCAGCCTGCTCACCGGCAACGATGTACCCTCCTTTATGGGAAAAGTAAACGAGAACGAGAACAGGAGTAAAATCGCCATCAATGCGGAAACCAGGGAAGAAGCCGGCAAACTTTACCACGCCCTCTCCGAAGGCGGCGAAATAGAAGTCCCTCTCGACCAAAACACCCAAGGCTCCTCCTTCGCCATGTTCCGCGACAAATACGGCATTGAGTGGATGCTTAACTACGAACCCGCCCAGTAAGCGGACAGGAAAAATAAGGGATAAACCAGCACCAAGCCACTTCCTCAACCCCCAAAAACGAGAAAAACTCGTGTACCCCAAACTGTACCCCCAAAACAAAAAACCTTAATAAATCATTGATTATCAAGGATTTAAATTATCACACTGTGAACCGGATTGGATTTTTTTCAAACCAAATCGTCAATGACCTAAAGCCTTTAGCTATCTAAATGCTTTGTGGCAATTAACTATTTATTCAGATGTTTAGCCACTATATCACGAAGGTCTTTCATTTTAAATGGCTTTTCAAGTGCATCATTTGCCAACACCTCTTAGCTGATTGTAACAGATTCGAGCTGGCTGAAACCAATATAACCGGAATACAAAAAGTAAAAGATCTTCCTTATATAATTAAGCTTGTAGGCGATTTATAAAATGATATTCTTGCGCTGCAATTCCCAGACCTTATGCAAGCCATTGGTACGGGTAATATTCATCTTGATTATTCCAACATCAGGGCTTATATAAAAGTAATCATTGTGCGCTTTCGAAGAACTTCCGAAAGAGTGATTCACCAGTGCAACATTTGTATAGGAAGTATTATTAATCGTATAAGACGGATAAATATTCACTATTGATCCATCACCATTATTATCCAGTACTAAGCCGACCGGTAATCCCCCAGGGGTAAACGGATAAATAAAAAGTGGCCCGTAGCCTACGCTATACGCTCCTGTGGCTTCAAAATCAAATATCTCTGCCATATAGTTGCGCCTCATAGTGCATGTTAGGACAAATGAATCCGGACTAATGCTGTTATTTCTATATTCTCTGATAACAATATTGATAATATCCTGGGTTTCGTCGCTATTGAAAATTGCCTGTTTCTGAAAGGAATAATTACTTTCTACAACAAAGCTATCTTCAATGCCTGTCATTGAATCTTTGTATATCCAATAACTCCCAGTTTGGAAATTAAAATGTTGTCGTATTCTTTCTTCGATAACATGGTTAACAGGTTCTTTTTTGCAAGAACTGCATGCATTCAAAAGGAATAAAGCCAATAATGCAATGCCAAATGAGAATTGTCTCATAGTGAGAAATTTTAGTTTTTATTCTTAGTTACTTCTTTTTTTAGCTGCTCTATTTGTTTTTGTTGGTCTATAACGTAAAGAGTCAGCTCTTCTATTTTTTGTAAAAGCGTAGCATCCATCTTTGCCATATCTATACCTTCTTTCACAACTTCATCTGCTGAAGGCACATCAGGAAGGTGTTTTTAGTAATAGGCAGTGTAGTGTGCGCATGAGAATAAGCACAAGAAGGAAAAGAACAAAAGTCTAAACATAGGTTAATAGTTAAAAAAAGTGGTTAATAGAAAAGGTTCAATTCAAAGTTATGATTTTTTTGATATACAACTATCAACCGGATTGTATTCGAACCAAACAGCATTGAAAATCAATATATTAGAAAAGGTAAAAAACAATCGAAATAGCAAAACCCGCTCCTAGAGCGGGTTTTGCTTATCTGTGAACCTTATTGGACATTTATCGAACCATTTATTGAATGATTTAAGGCTGTTAGGAGCTTAACTGATTAAAATGCCTGCCCTATACCAAAGAAGAATAATTTATCTTCTTTGGAAACTCCGTAGTCAAAAAACAATATTGTGGATTGATTCCAGGCTATTCTTAGACCCCCACCGTAAGAAAACCTGATATTACTTAGGTTCAAATCCTGCCAACGATTTCGGACAGTACCCGCATCAAAGAATGGTGCTACTCCAAATGCAAAACGTTGTTTTCCGAATTTTGTTTCTGCCAACCTTACCCTTAATTCCATATTGGTAAACCACATTGAACGTGCAAGAAATCTATTTGCCCTATACCCTCTTAATGACTGTTTCCCGCCTAAAGCGTTAATGCTACCGTCTGGGCTCCATTGGTCTTGAAACTCAAAAAATGGTGCTTTATTGCCAAAGATATTTCCCGCAGCTACTCGGGCAGCGAAAACAGTTCTTTTCCCAATAGGTATTTTCTGATAAATCCGACCTTGTACAAACAGCTTATTGAAATCAAATTGTGACCCTATATATTTACTTGAATATTCGTTGGCAATTTCAAGATAATAACCACGCGTTGGGTCGGGTTCAAAATCTCTTGTATCATATATCAACGCAGCTTGGACAATTGACACCCAACCACCGTCTAGTCCAGAGATTGACCCTTGTGTATAGTCACGTCTTAATAACGATGTTCCATTCGGAGCTTTAATTTCGTTTCCTGTATTTGGTTCAATTGCTTCTGCCTCTAAACCTTCAAAGGTTTTGTAGCTTAAATGTTGTATCTCATAACCACCCATTACCCGCCAGCGCCCTTTCCCTAAAGCGTAATCAGCTTTAAGGTTAAGCATTACTTCTGTTTCTCTGAAACGATTAGATAAGGCATCCGTTACTGAATCCGCCTCCCCAATTCCTCCATCACGCAGGATTTTTCGTGCCTTATCATACTCTTTATAGCTACTATAACCAATACTCGAAGCTGGAGTAGATGGCAGTCTTAGTGATTGTAACGTGCTTTCGCTTGAGCCGAAATAGAGATTTGCGGGGTTTTGCTGTGCCTTGAAATCTATTTTGAACCGCCACCTAGTGCCTTTATAATATGGAGCATCTAATGAGAGTACTAACTCACGTGCATTTGTGCTATAATATGCAAGATTTGCTTTTAGTCGCATTAAATAAGGCGTGTAGGCAAATAGAGGGTTATCCCTTTTCCCATTCCAGAATATATTGGTTCTTGCGCCAAAACCAAACCCCGTTACAGGGTCTGATGAAAAATCAGGAATACCTGTAATAAATGTACCTTCTTTCTTTTTTGTCAAGTCTGCATCGGACATACGTTTTGATTGCAAAAAGGAGGTATCGTAGCCACTTTGGGCATCAGAATATAATGATATGCCTAATAGGATACCTGTTATGATATACTTCATTTGATTTAACGGTTTTGAGAATAATCTGATTATTTGAGGAGACTGTTATAGTAATACATATGGTTAGACACAACTATCTACCATGAGTATTCAACAGTACTCATTTCCAATTCATGTCTATATGTACTAGCAGATTGGAGGGCGAAGAATATCCGTGTAAAAACTCGAAAGATAATCAGAGGTCGGGTAAGGATATTTTATTGTGGTTTCGCAAAAACATAATTCTGATAGCTCAAAGAAAATGAAGCTTGGAACAGTCGCTATGGTTTCCTGAACATTTTTTATCGTCTCAAAAGGTGCGTGGGGATAATCACCAAAATCATATTCATGCTCACCTTCTATAATATTGACAATAGCTTCAAGGTTCAACAAATGTTCAAATACAAAGTCAAGCACTGTAATATCATGGTCTTCATGGCTACATTGTTCGTACTTAGCCTTAAAATCTATAGGTTGCAAAATACCTGTAGGTTGGGTTAAGCCAATACCCAAAAGGAAAATAACCAATATAATAATCGCATTTCGCACACGGTAAAGTTAGCGAAAATATACTGCTACTACTTTAGTGACATTATTTCGGAAGCAGAATAGCGTCTTTTATACCCAATGGTTCGATATCCAATAAGGATTATAACGCTGAAAGCCGCTATTGTAGCGGCTTTCATATTTCGTGATCCGGATTGGATTCGAACCAATGACCCTCAGCTTAGAAGGCTGATGCTCTATCCAACTGAGCTACCGGACCCTTACAGGGCTGCAAATTTACAACATTTACTGCTAAATCCTGAATTAAGGTCTTATTACCATCACTCTCATCACCTCCATACCTAATCCTCCAGGTGTTGCTCGTGTTGGTACCACGGGAACGATTCAGAGTTTTTGTTCAGCTCCCAGTAAAACTTACCGGGGCGTTTATTATAGTTGCCCGTTTCAGTCATTGTTTCAGCGTCGTAGAGGCGGCCATTTACCATTGTGTAGCGGATGCTCTCGGTATTATATATATCCTCCAGCGGATTTTTGTCCAGCACCAGCAGGTCCGCCAGCTTGCCCACCTTTAGCGAGCCAACATAGCCATCCAGCCCCAGGCTTTTTGCCGAGTTGGCCGTAGCGGTCCGCAGCGCTTCCAGCGGTGTCATTCCACCCTGCGCCATCATCCATATCTCCCAGTGCGCACCCAGCCCCTGCAGTTGCCCGTGCGCACCCATGTTTACCAATACACCGGCATCACTCAGCTTCTTCAGGCTCTTCGATACCAGTATGTGGCCATTCACATATTCTTCTTCCGGTGCCATGGTGCGGTGCCGGCTACGCGTATCTACTACCGGGCGGGGCGTAAAGCGCAGCAGGCGTTCCTTCTCCCACACATTAGTATGCTGGTACCAGTAATACTCGCCCGAGAGGCTGCCGTACGATACTATCAGCGTGGGGGTATAGCCCGTTCCGGCATTCTTCCACAGTTGCAGCACATCGTTGTACAGGGGTGCTATCGGCAGGTTGTGCTCCACGGTGGTGTGCCCGTCCAGTATCATGCTCAGGTTGTGGTAGAAGAACGAGCCTCCTTCCGGCACCACCTCCATTTGTAGTTCGCGCGCGGCCTCTATCACCATCTGCCGCTGCTCGCGCCTCGGTTGGTTGTAGCTCTTTACACTAAAGGCCCCGAAGGCGCGGGTGCGCTGCAAGGCACTCCTGGCGTCTTCGTAGCTGTTAATAACAGCCTTAAAGTCACCATCAGCCCCGTACAATATCGTTCCGGTCGAAAATACCCGTGGCCCTACCATCAGCCCCGCCTTTACCAGTTCGCTATTGGCAAACACATACTCGCTGTTGGCGGAGGGGTCGTGCATGGTGGTAACGCCGTAGGCCAGGTTCGCATAATACGGCCAGTGCTTCCGTGGCGACATGCCGCTGCTGAAGTGCGAGGCGTGCGCGTGCGCATCCACAAAGCCCGGTATTATCGTCTTGCCCTGGCAATCTATCTGCCGGGCCTGGGCGGGCAGGGTCACTTCCCCACTCTTCCCTATCGCTTTTACCAGGTTGCCTTCCACCAGCAGGATGCCGTTCTCTATCACCTCATCGCCCTCCATGGTTACTATGCGCGCATTGGTAAAGGCCACCATTCCTTCCGGTTTATCGGTTTTGGCTTTCAGGCCTATGCGCACGCCGCTGGCGGGTATAGTAAATAGCGAATCCGCGCGTCCGCCCACGAACTGGAACAGGCTATCCAGCCGTATGCTGAAGTATTGGTCGCCCAGTGTATAGTGCAGTTGCTTGCCATCACCGCTCCAGTGCAGGTTATACCCGGCGTCTTTCGATACGCGCCGCACGGGGAAGTCGGCCGAATCGCTGCCTATTGTTACGGCCCTTCCCGTATGCGGAAAGGCGGCGATGTACACCTGGTGCAGGTTTACATATGCCACCCATTCTTCATCGGGCGACACGGTCACCTGCTTGCCATAGGTGCTTTTCAGGTGGGTGCGTTCTTCGTTGCCCTGGCGGTCGCAGGAGCCAAAGGTCTTATCCAGTTCACCACCTGCCTGGTAATATATACGTTCATCGTTCTTGCTGAATACCGGGCGTTCTCCTTTGTCGGTCACGAATTGTTCTGTACCACCGCCGGCCGCCAACAGGTATATCCCCGGGCGGGCGGTATAGGCGTGGCCCAGCAGACCGCTGCCCCCTTCGCGCTCATACACCAGCCATTTGCCGTCGTGGGAGAACGACGGAGTGCGGTAGATGCCTTTTTTCGGAGTCAGGCGTTCGGGCTTTCCCCCTTCCCATTTCATTTTGTAGATGCCGCCGCTGGCGCTGTCGTCCCAGGTTACATACACC
Organism: Flavipsychrobacter sp.; assembly: GCA_016786665.1. Lineage (GTDB taxonomy): Bacteria > Bacteroidota > Bacteroidia > Chitinophagales > Chitinophagaceae > MKUN01. Next base: position 64,663 of record JAEUVZ010000035.1, on the reverse strand, counting down.
AGCGTCTTCCCATCGGGCGAAAAAGCCGGGTCGTACTCAAACTCGTCAGCGCTGGTTAGCCGCGTTGGCTGGCCATTCGGCAATTCTTTTTTGTACAGGTGGCCCAGCGCGTTAAACACCAGCCATTTGCCATCGGGCGAGGTAACCGCGTGGCGTATCACACTCACGGTAAACTCTTCGGGGTTTATGTGCTGCGGGTAGCGCACCACATCTGTCACCTGCTGCTTTACCGCGCAGGTAAAGGGTATTTCTGTTGCCTGGTTGGTTGCCAATGCATCCACTTTCATTATCTTCCCGTTGGCCCATATCACTATGTGCTTGTCATCGGGTGTCCAGGCAAAGCCGGTATAGATGCCGAAGGTGGTCCATGCCTCCTGCTGGTCTTTAGAGAGCATATCGTATACCGGCCACTCTTCGCCGGTTTCATTATCCCTCAGGTAGAGCACTGTTTTGGTGCGCACCCGCTTTACGAAAGCCAGCAGTTTACCGCTGTGCGATACCTGCGGGCGCACGGCACCGCCCGGTCCGCCCGTCACGAACTCCGATGTGCCGGTTTCCCGGTCAAATCGCTTTATCACAAATATCTGGTTGTTCGGGTCTTTGTTGTACTGAAAGTAGCCACCGGGGTACACGTCTTCACTGTAGTAGACATAGCGGCCGTCGGGCGATACGCAGGGTTCGTTCACATCCTGCTGATCGTTCTTCTTCACGGTCAGTTGCAGGCCGCCGCCGCCATTGGTATGATACATCCACATTTCCCCTGCCCCCAATGAACGCGTGGAGGTAAAGTGCTTTCGCGCCACCAGGTATTTACCATCGGGTGTCCAGGTAGCATTATTCAGCAGGCGGAAGTTCTCCCGCGTTACCTGGCGGGCGTCGCTGCCGTCGCGGTTCATCGTCCAGATGTTATCGCCGCCGCCGGCATCTGAGGTAAATGATATTTTCTTTCCATCCGGGCTGAACCTGGGCTGAACTTCCATCGCCTTTCCCTGCCGCAGCACTTTGGCCGTCCCGCCGGTTACAGGCAGCACATATATGTCGCCCAGCAGGTCGAAGGCTATTTCTTTCCCATCAGGTGAAACGTCCACGTTCAGCCAGGTGCCCTCCGTAGTGGTAAAGGCCACCTCCTTCTGCGGGCCACCGGGCTTTTCCACATCCCATTTCCTTTTATCGCCGGCTTGCGCGGCCGCGGGTGCCAGCAGCAGCGCTGGCAGCAGCCAGGTACGAATAGTATCTATCATTGTGCTAAAGATAGAAAAGCACGGCTAATACAGGAAACCCCTGCAAGGGTGAAAATATCAAAGCCGCTGATACAGCGGCCTTGCAGTTATTATTTCGTCTCCGGCGTTATCGGCGCGCCGCTGGGGGCTTCACCGTCTTTCATTTCCATCACGGGTATAATGTCTTTCACTATGTTCCACTTGCCATTCTGCCAGCGGAAGCCGTCGTACTGGCTGGTGGGTACGTAGGTATATTTCCGGTTGGGGTCCTCAGAGGTCAGCCGGTCAAAATAGACCAGTTTCTTTTCCTCGTCCCAGTTCAGCGATACATTTACACTTTTCTTATACTCCAGCACAAAACGGTGGTAGGGGCGGCCTGCCTTATTGTTGAGCGCGAAAACAGGCGCGCCAAAACGGGGGCCTTTATCGGTCAGCACCATCGGGTCTATCAGTTTCTTCTTGCTGATGCGGCTCGCTTCGTTTACGCCAAACATCATGTACACTGTTTCCCCATCCACTTCTCGGCTCATGATACGGTAGTAAAGCGCGCCAAACCATTTGCCGCCGGTAAGTACGCTGTCTTCCGGCGCGGCAGTCATTTTATCAGAGTAGTCGGATAGGCCAAAGAGCTTCAGGGTTTCGCCCGGCAGCTGTATGGCGCCGTAGTAGCGGCGGTCTTCATCATTGGGGGCGGCTATCACCCAGTTAAACATGCGGAAGCTTTTATCGTCCGGAGAGATAAGTATGTTCATCCGGGCGTCCAGTTTCTTAAAGGGATAGCTGTATGAGTTAGGCGCCTTCAGGGCGCGCACCAGGAGCTTTACAAATTTGTCGTTGTAGTACAGGCGGGTGTCTGGTATGGGTGCCTCGTATATAGAGTCGGCATATACCACAAGGGAGTCCTCCAGTTGAGCCAGCGTAGCCGACTCGCCAGGCTCCACATCGTCTTGCGCCCTTGCCGGCACACTCAGTGAAACAGAAAAAAACAGCAGTAATGAAGCGATCAACCTGGTAATCATCGGGTCCTTACATTTATGCCAAACCTAAACAATTTAGCCGAAAGTGACTAACTAAAACAGCGTTAAAGTATCGTTTTAGTGCCAAAAAGATTAATTTCGGGCGTTCATCAAAGCCTGCTTCATGTATATTATAGTACAGCAGATATTTTTTATTCTCATACTGGCAACTGCCATTTGGTTTTTCGTAAAAAAGATTTCGGAAATACGCCGGAACATTAAGCTGGGCCGCGATGAAGACCTGAACGACCAACCAGGCCGCCGCTGGAAAAACGTGGTGCTGCTGGCCCTGGGCCAGAAGAAAATGTTTAAGCGCCCGCTGCCGGCCATACTGCACTTATTCGTGTACGCCGGCTTCATTATTATTAATGTAGAGATACTGGAAATACTGCTGGACGGAGCCTTGGGCGAGCACCGGCTTTTTGCGCCTATGCTGGGCGGATTGTATTCGTTCCTGGTGGGCTTCTTCGAGGTGCTGGCGGCTACTGTACTCATCGCGTGCGTTATTTTCCTTATCCGCCGCAACGTGACCAGGGTAAAACGCCTTAACCAGGCCGAGCTGAACGGCTGGCCGAAAAATGACGCCAATCTTATCCTCATTACGGAAGTGATACTGATGAGCCTCTTCCTGGTAATGAATGCCGCCGACCTGCGCCTGCAGCAGCTGCAAGCCGAGCACTACACCACTACGGAGCCATTCTGGATCTCCCAGCACCTCACGGGCATCTTCGGCAATATGCAGGAGGGCGGACTGGTGGCGGTGGAGCGTATCTGCTGGTGGCTGCACATAGTAGGTGTGCTGCTGTTTATGAACTATCTCCCCTATTCCAAGCACCTGCACATCGTGCTGGCCTTCCCCAATGCCTACTACACCCGCCTGGCACCCCAGGGTAAAATGAAGAACATGCCGGCTATTCAGCAGGAGGTACTTTATATGATGCAGCCCGAGCTGGCACCCACCGGCGGCGAGCAGCCGGCTGAACCACAACGCTTTGGCGCCAAAGACGTGCAAGACCTATCGTGGAAATACCTGCTGGATGCTTATTCCTGCACCGAGTGCGGACGATGCACGGCCAACTGCCCGGCCAATATGACCGGCAAAAAACTATCGCCGCGGAAGATAATGATGGATACCCGCGACCGGCTGGAGGAAGTAGGGCGCAACATAGCTAAGAACAAAGAATTTGTAGACGACGGCAAATCGCTGGTACACGATTACATTACGGTGGAAGAACTGCGGGCCTGCACTACCTGCCAGGCTTGTGTAGAGGCTTGCCCAGTTGGTATAGAACCACTCGCCATCATCGATCAGCTTCGCCGCTACCTGGTGATGGAAGAAAGCAACGCCCCACAGGAGTGGAACCTTATGTCGGGCAACATTGAGAACAATATGGCCCCATGGAAGTTCAGCCCGGACGACCGCGATCAGTGGGCTGTGGAAATGAGTAGCAGTGGGCAGTAGCAGTGGGCAGCAGCAGTAAGCAGAGGCGGGAGTGAGCGGCAGTTAGCGGTAGCAGAGCGCAGATGAGTTCAGTGGCAATGAACAGAGATAGAAAATGAGGATGGAAGAACGCTTATCAAACTATCAAAATCACATCGAAATGGAAAACCTGATCATTTACCAAAAGTCCTATAAACTGGCGATGGACATATTCTTTCTCACCCGGTCATTCCCAAAAGAAGAAACATATTCTTTGGTAGACCAGGTCAGAAGATCGTCACGCAGTGTTTGTGTCAACTTCGGGGAAGGATATAGAAAAAGAAAGTACCCTAAAAACTTCCTGTCTCGAATGACCGACGCTGACGGCGAATGTACTGAAACCATGATTCACTTAAGCTTCTCCAAAGATTGTGGATACATAAGTGAAGAAACCTATAACAAACTAAAAAACGAATACCAGGAAGTTGGGCGAATGCTCGGCGCCATTATAAATAACCCTACAAATTTTATTAAAGCATAAACGTTAAAACCGCTAAGCAAAATCTGCAAACCGCAACTGCATACTGCAACTGCCTACTGCCACTTGCTGAATAGCGATTCGAAATCGAAAAAAGGAACTATATGACGATAAAGAGTATGGCTGAATACGCCTCCAATGGCGAAGCTCCCGAAGTCCTCTTCTGGGTAGGTTGCGCTGGCAGCTTTGATCAGCGTGCACAACGCATTACGAAGGCCTTTGCCCAGATACTGGACAAGGTGGGCGTTAAGTTCGCCATCCTTGGCAAAGAAGAAATGTGTACCGGCGACCCCGCGCGCCGCTCGGGCAATGAGTTCCTGTTCCAAATGATGGCTTACAACAACATCCAGGTACTGAACGGATACGGCATCAAAAAGATAGTAACGGCCTGCCCGCACTGCTTTAATGTATTCAAGAACGAATACCCTGCCCTGGGCGGGGAATACGAAGTAATTCATCACACCACGTTTATCAACCAACTGATAAACGAAGGCCGCATCGTGCTGAAAGAAGGCGGCGAATTTAAGGGTAAACGCATCACCTACCACGATAGCTGCTACCTGGGCAGGGGCAATAACATTTACGAGGCACCCCGCGAAGTGCTGGCCGCGCTGGACGTGGAACTTGTGGAAATGAAACGCTGCAAAACCACCGGTATGTGCTGCGGCGCGGGTGGCGCGCAAATGTTTAAAGAAGAAGAACCGGGCAACACCCGCGTCAACTTTGAGCGGGCCGAGGAAGCACTGGGCACAGGCGCAACCGTGATAGCCGCCAACTGCCCCTTCTGCACTACTATGCTAACCGATGGGGTAAAGAACCAGGAAAAGGAAGACAGTGTAAAAGTGATGGATATCGCCGAAATGGTAGCGCGCTCGCTGGCGTAGGCTATGGCTGGTTAGCTGTTGCCTCCAGTAAGTATGTTCGCTCCCGGGGGAATGCCAAAACCCGTGCAGCATTTCCGGGCAAGTTAGTCTTAACGGTATCTACTACGTAGTAAATGGTGGCATTGGTATCTTTGGTTGCCAGCTCCGCTGGCCATACCGATACTATGTTTAGCTTTTTATTATTGTCTTTTATTTGATAGTAATACAGGGCACCTGTAAGTATCCAGTTAGCATGTACCGTCGTTTCTCCCTCCCGCTTGTCTGCCGAAGCTTTCAGGTAGCTATATACTTTTTTGGCATTTTTATCATACGGACAGTATATAGCAACATTCCAGTTCATGTTTGCCACAAAATTTACCAATACCAATGCAGTTACTATAATGGCAGCGGGCGCTACTGCACGCTGTATGCGCACCCTTACCCGGTTCAACCAGAAAACCAATGTTATTGTAAAGAGTACAAAGAGGTACAACGATGTTCTACCTTCGGGTAAAGGGGTTTTAAGCACTTTATTCTGCACCAGTAAAAGCACCAGGCAAATAATAGACACGATAAAAGGTATATCCCTGTAGTCAGCATCGCGCGATTTCATCAGTTTACGCAAATAGTAAATGACAATGGTTACGGCCAGTAACAGGCAACTCATCCCGGCTATATAACACAGTAATGCCAACCGGTCGTTGTAATACACCATACTGAAGCATATAGACTCAAACATTACTCTAAAATTATCGCCTCCTATGTAGAATTGATTGGTGCGTACCTGTAATAGAAGAAAAACCATCATAAAACAGGCAAAGACAAGGTTCGCCAAAACAATTTTCTTATTCTCATTCCATATCAGCCGCAACGGTGGAATCCGCCCTTCCACAGGCTTTAGCTCAAAAGCTAATTGAATAAAAAGCAACGACAGGTAGAAATTGAACGTGGTAAAATTGGCAAACACAGATAGCATGGCAAGCAGATACGCACGGCCCAGGCTACCTGTACGTTCTTCATTAGAAAAATGACGCATGAAATAATATAGGCTGGCTACCATAAGAGCGATAGACAGCCCATAACCTCTTGCCAGCGAAAAGAAATCGAGCAGAAACGGATTAAGATTCAGCAACAGGAAAAAACACCAGCTTAGTACTTTGTTGTCTATAAACCTGGTTATCCGGTAGGTGAATAGAATGAAAAAAAACAAAGCTATGAGATTAGGCAGCCGGAGCGAGAATTCGCTATATCCGAACACTTTCATACACCCGGCCATGAGCAGGCTGTTAAGGTAGTGGGTATTGGCTATGCGTAAAGAACTAACTCCGGTCAGGTCAAACATTACATATGTGTGGTTATCCTTCGCCCATTTGCTTACACTCACCCCTTTAGGCGTTAGCAGGGTCTGGAACGAACTGGACTCGTCAGCAGAGATAGGAACATAGTAAGCCCTTCCGCCGGCATACACCATAAGGCAAACCACAACCAATATCAGAAACAATCGTTCCGGGCCTAACCTGAATTTCATAGAACTATTTATAGACGGACAAGATAATAAAAAACACTTCCTACCTATGAAAATAAAAATCGTCTTAAATTTGCTCATGTCATCCGCAGAACTACACACCATATTACCCGCAGAATTTTCCGATTCTGCCCGGGTGTGGATATACCAATCCAGCCGAGCGTTTATAGAAAAGGAAGCCAACGAGGTGAACGAACAGCTGTACCAGTTTTACAGCCAGTGGCTCTCGCACGGCGAGCCGGTAAAGGGATGGGCTAAGCTCCTCTTTCGCCAGTTTATTGTAATTATAGCCGATGAACAGGATGTTGCCGTAAGCGGTTGCAGTACCGACTCCTCCGTGCGTATCATTAAAAGCCTGGAACGGCAATACAGCGTTAACTTCTTTGACCGGCTAATGCTCACCTTCCTGGTGAAGGGAAAGGCCGAAATGCTTCCGCTCCACCAGGTACAGTACGCGCTTGACAAGGGCTACATTACCGGGGACACTACCCTGTTCAACAATACAGTGACTACCAAGGGCGAGTTGCTCCAGCGCTGGCTGGTGCCGCTTAAAGAGACCTGGCTGGCATCGCAGGTATCGCTGCCGGCGGCTCAATAGCTAATAACATGTTAATGGCGCTCCTATGTAGCGCCATTTTTCCGCCGCTCTGTACTTTTGGGGTATGAAGACGTTTTTAAAACTCGTAGTGCCCTTCGTGCTACTTGCCGCCATACTGGTAGCGGCATCGTGCAAAAAGAAGCAGGTATATATAGGCGAACCGCCCACCATAGCCTTTAAAACCGGGGGCAACTATTACGCCGCCAATGATACCGTAACAGCGGGCGACACCGTGCTGATAGGCATCAATGCCACAGACAACAACTCGCCCGACAAGCTGGCCCAGCTCGTTATCCGCAAAAAGGTGAACGAGAACGACAAAGAAACCATCAAAGACATCCGCATTCCCGAAGGACAGAATACCAGCTACTCAGCCGACTTTAAATTCGTGCTGCTAACGGAAGGGACGCAGGTATATACATTCATTGTTACCAATACGCATGGCCTGCAAACCGAAAAAACAATTACCTTTACGGTGTCGCAGTAAAAGTATTTTCCTGTCAGCGTGCAAACTGATTTGGCCCCCGTAACCCGGGGGCCATTTTATTGGCTGAAGCTACCCGGTTGCTACTCATTTAGTTACAGCGATAGCAGAGCCACACAACCGAACATGTAACCATTAGTTAATAAATAGTTGCTCTACTATTCATATTATTAGTGTACCTTTACTATGTCTTCGATATTTTCTATCCGTTGCTTTGGGCGGCCAGCTTCAGTTTCAGAATAGTTTCTCTACAAGGCGGATGCGTTCCCGCATTCCTTATCCTCGGTCTCTACAATTGATGCCAGGGCCTTACACTAAAAACTATTTGCCATGGCCACGTTACAACAAGTACACGCAGCACTCAAAACGCTGACACAAAGCACCCACCGGAGCATTTCGCTCGATACCCTCTCCCAGCACCTTAATACATGCCCACAGGTTGTTCGCCAGCATGCAGCTATGCTATCCGATCTCTGTTTTGCCGAATTCTCTACCGATGGAAATTCCGTTCGCCTCACGGAAACCGGCCGGCTGGCCTGCATAGACGACCTCGCTACCGCTCACCCCCGCCTGGCGGAAAAATAAAAGCCGGCCCCGCATCTCTGCCCGGCCAGCTTCCATTCCTTAATTCCGGTATCTATTTGGTCGCCTTGCGCAGGAACTTGCCCAGTCCCTTGCCTGCTACCGCATACGATTCCTGTATACGGGTTCCTGAGTCGTAGTCAAATCCGCCAAAGGTGTAGCCTTTGCAGTTTTCCACGCTTATTTTGGCCAGTACGTTGGTGGGATTGGCCGTTTCCACTATCCAGGCTTCTCCATCCAGTTCCGCGTTCTTACGCATCACGTGTACGTTAAAGCCCGGCTCCAGGAATACGGTCTTGAATATCAGGGTGTACTTGTCGCTGGATGCCTTATCTATCGTCATTTTAGACTCGTGCTCAAACTCTTCCTTAAACTGGACTTCGTAGCGGGCTTCGCGATCGTGTACCCAGGCTACTTCCCACTTGTCTCCCCTGCCGGGTTCGTCCTGGTTGTACTTGGCTTTTTTCTCCGCTATATATTCGGCTTCGGTCTTCTTTATTACTTTAAAGTCGCTGTAGTCATATTGTACTTTCAGGCTGGTTGTGCCCTTCAAGGCATCGAGGCTGCCCTCTTTCAGTTTTACTTTTTGGGCATTTACGGCCAGCGCACCTGCCGCCAGCAGCACGGTTACCATTAATTTCTTCATGAGTGGATCATTTTTATCCTGCAAACCTAGGCTTTCGCCGGGTTTGCAGCAACACCGCAATTCCCGTATTTTTTATCGCCTTCCGGGTCTCGCCACTTCGGGGGCTCGGCGGGGAAACCGATAGAACCGTATTTATCGCCAGACTTCTTTGAAATGGTACACGCCGGTCGAAGACCGGTTTTGTTGTGTGGGTACGGGAGCGCAGCGCTAACACCCTGCACCAGTGGACTTAAAAACACAAGCGATTGACAATCAATCGAATAAGAAATTTATAGTTACATTTTACTATCATTTGCTATCATTGTAGTTACAGCGTAGGGCCATACAATTACAGTATACCGTCGGACAGTTTCAGCATAGTTACAGACCGTAACACACAGCTTCATTTTAGTTACATCTTTGTTTTAATGAATTGATATGGTTTATTTTATACTTGCAATACAAATGTACTAACATTGATTGTGCAGGGCAAGAAATGATATGCACATGTGGCCCGGATTCTTTTGAGGGGTACGGCTGTTTGGAGGGAGGTGGGGATTTGTATTTTGGGGAGGTAAGCGGGACGGTTTGAGAAGGTGGAAAAAATCGCATATGGCTTTAAGTTTTCTGACGGGCGCAGCCCTTCGTTTTATTGGTGGATTTAAATTACGCTGAGGCTAAACTTAAACCAGATGGGGAAAGAACCTCAGCAACCCTTCGACTACCGCTCAGGGTGACAGTTGTTCCACTGGCGCAGGTGTTCCGCAGGGGACCAGTGCCGGTACAGATGAGCCGGATTATATCCGGCATACACGAGATATTCCGTCCACCCTGGCATTCCCCTTTTGCCCCCACTCATTAACAAATACAACCATACAGGCAAAACTTTTCCCCAATAATCCACACAGCCCTTGCGATTGAAGCCAGCAATAGTAATATTGCAGGCAGAAATTGACGAAGCGTACCCCACAATGACCGAACAGAACGAACACGCGGAACAAAGCATGGTGCATATAGACCATATGTACAAAGACTGGTTCCTGGACTATGCCAGCTATGTGATACTGGAGCGGGCCGTACCTGCCATAGAAGACGGTATGAAGCCCGTACAGCGACGCATCCTTCACGCCATGAAGGAAATGGACGATGGACGATTCAACAAGGTGGCCAACGTGATAGGCCAAACCATGCAATACCACCCCCACGGGGATGCTTCCATAGGCGATGCCATCATTAACCTGGGGCAAAAAGACCTGCTGATAGAAACCCAGGGTAACTGGGGCGATGTGCGCACCGGCGATAGCGCCGCCGCACCTAGGTATATAGAAGCCCGCCTCTCCAAGTTCGCGCTGGAGGTAGCCTTTAACAACAAGACGACCGAATGGCAACTGAGCTACGATGGCCGCAAGAACGAGCCGCTGACCCTGCCTATGAAGTTCCCGCTGCTGCTGGCACAGGGAGCCGAGGGCATAGCCGTGGGCCTCTCTACCAAGATACTGCCGCACAACTTCTGCGAGATACTGGACGCCGCCATCAAGCACCTGAAGAACAAGAAATTTGAGCTTTACCCGGATTTCAACACCGGGGCGATGATAGACGTTGGCAACTATAACGATGGCATGCGCGGTGGGAAGGTACGCGTGCGCGCCCGTATAGAAGAAGTAGACAAAAAGACGCTCGCCATTAAGGATGTGCCCTATGGCACTACCACCTCCCAACTGGTAGACAGCATTCTGAAAGCCAATGACAACGGCAAAATCAAGATAAAGAGCGTAACGGACAATACCGCTAAAGATGTGGAACTGCTGGTGCAACTGGCACCCGGCGTTACTACCGACCAGACGATTGACGCCCTCTACGCCTTTACCGATTGCGAAATATCCATATCGCCGAACGCCTGTGTGATCATCGGCGAGAAACCGCACTTCATTGGCGCGAGCGACTTACTGAAACACTCGGTGCAGCACACTAAAGCGCTCCTGCTCCGTGAGCTGGAAATAAGGCTGGGCGAACTGGAAGACGACTGGCACTACTCATCGCTGGAGAAGATATTCATAGAGAAACGCATCTACCGCGACATAGAAGAAGAAACCACCTGGGAAGGCGTACTGACCGCCATAGACAATGGCCTGAAGCCCTACAAGAAAAAGCTGCGCCGCGAAGTGACCCGCGACGACATAGTGCGGCTGACGGAAATAAAAATCAAGCGTATCTCCAAGTACGACACCTTTAAGGCCGATGAGCATATAAAAGGCGTGGAGGATGAAATAGCCGAGGTAAACAACAACATCACCCACCTGAACGACTACGCCATCCGCTACTACGAGGGGCTGCTGAAAAAATACGGTAAGGGCCGCGAACGCAAGACGGAAATACGCCCCTTTGAGACCATACAGGTAAACACCATAGCGATAGCCAATACCAAGCTGTATGTAAACTGGAAAGAAGGCTTTATAGGCACCGGGCTGAAGAAAGACGAACACGCATTCGACTGCTCCGACCTGGACAACATCATCGTCTTCCGCCGCGATGGCAAAATGATGATAACGAAAGTGGCCGATAAGACCTTTGTGGGCAAAGACATCATACACCTGGCCATCTTTCAGAAGAATGACGAACGCACCACCTACAATATGATATATGTAGATGGCAAGACCGGGTTCTCCTTCGCCAAGCGGTTTAACGTTACGGGTATTACCCGTGATAAGGAGTATGACCTGACCAAGGGCAACCCCAACAGCAAGGTGCACTACTTCTCGTCTAACGCGAACGGCGAAGCGGAAGTGGTAGCGATCACCCTATCGCCGGGCAGCAAGGCGCGCATCAAGGTACTGGATTTCCACTTTGAGGAACTGGAGATAAAGAACAGGGGGGCCGGCGGCAACCAGGTGACGAAGTACCCTATAAAAAGCGTGAAGTTTAAAGAAAAAGGCCGCTCTACCCTGTCGGCACTCAAGATATTCTTTGAGAAATCCATCGGCAGGCTGAACAAGGATGGCAACGGCATACTGCTGGGCCACTTTGATGAAACCGACCGCATCATCTCGTTCTACAAAGACGGCACCTACGAACTGACGGACTTTGAACTGACGAACCGTTACGACCCCGACAACCTGATACATATTGAGAAATTCAACCCGGAACGCATAGTGAGCGCCATCTATTACGATAATAAATCGGCCCAGTACTATGCCAAGCGCTTTGTGGTAGAATCGCAAACATTAAAAAATAAGTATTTATTTATTAAAGAAGGTGAGGGCAACTTCCTGAAACTGGTGACCACGCAGGCAGAGCCGGTTGTTACTATGGTTACCGGCAAGAAGAAAGCCGACCAGCAGGAAGAGGAACTGGCGCTGCACGAAACCATAGACGTAACGGGCTGGAAGGCTGTAGGCACGAAAATAGCAGGAAACGACCTGAAAGAAATAACATTGGTATCAGACGGTAATGAGTCGGAAAGCCCGACACTTTTCGATTAAAAAGCTTTAATGGAAAATCATTATCTTCACGGAATAATGTCTGGAAAGACAGCGCAACGCAATTAATGAAAAAGATAGAATTAGAGATCGTAGCCCTTTCACACAGCGTTACCCAAACTCATTCATATGCTGTAGTGTTAGGCGAAGTAAACGGACTAAGGCGCTTACCGATTGTAATAGGTGGCTTTGAAGCACAGGCCATCGCTGTTGCGCTGGAGCGCATGCAGCCCAGCCGCCCCCTGACACACGACCTGTTTGCCAACTTTATGACCACCTTCAATATAGAGTTGCTGGAAGTGATCATCTATAAGCTGGAAGAAGGTATCTTTTTCGCCCGCCTGGTATGCCGCCACGAAGGCGAGGTAGTGGAGATAGACTCCCGCACCTCCGATGCGCTGGCAATGGCTGTAAGGGCGAATTGCCATATATATACCTACGAGAACATACTGGAGACCGCCGGGCTCTACCTGGACCAGTCGGAGCCGGCAGCGGGCGCCACCGACGATGCTTCGCCAAAAGCGACGGTCAGCTCTACAGCGGCATCCGACGCCGACCTGAAAAACCTGAACCTGGAGGAACTGAACACCCTGCTGCAACAGGTACTGGAACAGGAAGATTACGTACGCGCTATCAACATCCGCGACGAGATAAACAGCCGCAAAGACAAGTAATCACACTATCGCATATTTTTTATCCGCATGACAATTCCCTGCGGATAAATCCTTAATTTTAGCAATCTCAAACTTCAATAGTACATACTTAGATGAAAAAATTGTTATCGGGGGTTGCATTTGCGGCATTGCTCACTCCTTTAGTAGCCGGTGCGCAGAAAAAATGCGGTCACGAATATTTGATGGACAAGATTTATGCGGACCCCGGCATGAGGGCTACGTATGAACAACACAAGAAGCTGGCCATCCTAAAGGACGAAGCCGCAGCCAAAAGCACACAATCTACCGCGGCCTACGAGATACCGGTGGTGGTACACATAGTGCTGAACCAAAGCCAGATAAATTCTATCGGGGGCACGCAAGGTATCCTTAAGCGTATCGACTCCCAACTGGTAGTGCTCAACCGCGACTTCCAGAAAATGAACGGGGACAGCACCCGCATACCCGCGGTGTTCAAACCCCTGTACGGCAACGCCAATATCCTTTTCTCCCTGGCCCACCGTAAGCCTAACGGCACTTCCACACCGGGCTACGAAATCATCACTACCAGCCAGTCAGCGTTCAACGGACTGGGTGGCACTATTGGTTCCCAGTTTGCGTGCAGCAATGTAAAGTACACAGCAACCGGTGGCGCTGCTGCCTGGAATACAGCGAAATACCTGAATATATGGGTTTGCAACTTTACAGATAACCAACTGCTGGGTATCGCCTTTCCTAAATACCTGGTTACCGACTTCTTCCTTCCCGCGGAAGAGATGGGTGTAGTGATCAATTACCAGGCGTTCGGTAAACGTACTATCCCTACCGTTACCAACGACCCATACATTAGCGGTATAGACAAAGGCCGCACTACCACTCACGAGATTGGCCACTTCCTGGGCCTGGAGCACATATGGGGCGAACAACCCAACTGCTCGGATGACGACGGCATCAATGACACCCCCCAGCAGGACGACGCCAATGGCGGCTGCCCCGGCCAGAACACGGTGTACGCTAACTGCACCAGCAGCGCCGGAGGCGAAATGTGGATGAACTACATGGACTATGTAGACGACGGCTGCATGGTAATGTTCTCTAAGGGACAGGTGACCCGCATGCACACTACTTATCCCAGCACGCTGACACCTGACCCCTCTATCTTCCAGTGGCCTACCGAGCTATTGAGCGTAGAACTGGAAAACCAATTTGACGTGTACCCGAACCCCACTAACGGTAAAATAAACATTAACTTTGCCACCGCACCGGGAACGTTGCAGCGCATCGAGGTTACCAATGTAATGGGCCAGAAGGTTTATGAGCAGAACGCCACACCTAATACTGCCATCTACAATATTGATATCAGCGATAAGAGCAAAGGCATTTACTTTGTGCAATGCCAGTTCAGCGAAGGCAAGGTGACCAGAAAAATAGTAGTAGAATAATGACCAGTACGCTTAGCTTACAAGATGTTTTAAAGCAACAGGACTTAGACAAGCAACTGCTGCACATAGCAGAAAAAATACAAAATCAGCAACGCCTTTCTGAAGAGGAAGGCGTTTTGCTTTTTGAAAAAGGGGAACCGGGGTACCTGGGCGCCCTGGCAAACCACGTAAGGGAGCGCCTGCATGGCGATAAGGTTTACTTCAACCGGAATTTCCATATAGAGCCTACGAACGTATGTGTGTTCACCTGCAACTTCTGCTCTTACTCCCGCCAATACAAGCACCGCGATGAGGGCTGGGAAATGAGCATAGAGCAGATGATGGATATGGTGCGCAAGTATGACGGAGAACCCGTAACCGAGGTACACATAGTAGGTGGCGTGCATCCTAAAATGAACCTCGAGTTCTTTTGCGAGCTCATCAGCAAGATAAAGGCGCATCGCCCCGGCCTGCACATAAAAGGCTTCACGGCGGTGGAACTGGACTACATGTTCCGCAAAGCGAAGCTGACCACCCAGCAAGGCATGCAACAACTGAAAGACGCCGGCCTTCAATCGTTGCCCGGCGGTGGCGCGGAAATATTCCACCCTGATGTTCGCAATGTCATCTGCGCCGACAAGGTAGACGGAGACGGCTGGCTGGACATTCATGGCACGGCACACCGGCTGGACATGCACAGCAACGCCACCATGCTGTATGGCCATATTGAAAACTACGCCCACCGGGTGGACCATATGAGCCGCCTTCGCGCCCTGCAAGATGAAACAGGTGGCTTTAACTGCTTTATACCGCTCAAGTTCCGTAATAAAGAAAACGACATGTCGCACATAGCGGAGGTTTCCGTTATTGAAGACATGCGCCTGTATGCGATAGCGCGCCTGTTTATGGATAACTTCCGGAACCTGAAGGCGTACTGGCCTATGCTGGGCCGGCAGTCGGCGCAACTGACGCTGTCCTTTGGCGTAAACGACCTGGACGGCACCATAGACGATACCACCAAGATATACTCTATGGCCGGCTCTGAAGAGCAGGTACCCTCTATGAGCACCGAAGACCTCTGCCAACTGATAACATCAGCGGGGCGCATACCCGTAGAGCGCGACACGGTATATAACGAGATAAAGACCTACGCAGCGGAGCTTGCTTAGGAAGACTGACTGATAAACATTCAGGAAGGGCTGGGGACTGGTTTCTCCAGCCTTTCCGCTATATAGAACAGCAGGGTAAGTGAACAGACGAAGCAGTTCCAGTAAGTGAACCGGAACTCATGGTCGGCCTGGTACAGAAAATACAGCGGCAAGAAATACAGCAACCCCGACCACAGCATGGCCTTAGCTACTACCCGGTACCCGCTGTTTCTTAACTTAGCCGTACCGAAGAGCAGGCCCACGTTCAGCAGTATCCAGAACCAGGGCCTCATCCACGGCATAGCCCCATTCAGGTGTATCCCCTTCAGCCAGAGCCGCCTGAGGAAATTATCACTCACCTTGAAACCCCACCGGTTATCGTCTATAAAATCGATGGTGTAGTAAAAATGATCGCCGCTGTTCCTGATGCGCAGGTAGTAGAGCAAGCCATCGGCCCGCATCTGCGCATAGGTTGCCGGGTGGGCGGCTACCGCCTGCAGCCAGGCCTGCTTCAGTACCGGGTAAAGCGACGCATCATCGCCATCCAATATCTTCACCCCATCATTATTCCACCAGATGTTATCGAACGTGGTGGGATTGTACCGCCGCCTGATATACCCGGTATCAAATTGCGGATTATCGTATAAGGAGGCGGGGAACACATCTTGCCCGGTGCGGATGTAGATACCTGACAAATCGTGCATAAAGAGCTTCAGCTCCGGGTACGCTTTCGCGGAATGGACCACATAGTTGTTAAACCCCTTTAGCGACAGGACACTAGCACCTATGAGCACACCCGCGGCCGCCCATTGCAGCAGCCTTCGCTTCCCCGGCAGGAACACATGCGCCCATAAGAAGCAAAGCGGCACAAACCCCGGAAGCGCATTCAGCCTTATCCAGCAGCCGTAAACCAGCAACACGGTACACAAGACTACCTCTACCGCATGCGGCTTCCTCTTGTAAACAGCTATGTGCAGCATCCACATGCAGGCAAGGAACCACGATAGCGCCATCTGGGCATCCTTGACAATATACCCGGCGTGATTTTGCACAAATGGCGCAAAAGCGAACAATCCCACGGCCAACCACCACCACCGGCTGCTGCGAACTATATCAGCCAGGAAAAACATCCCCGCCCAAAGGCAAACTACCTGGAACGCCAGCATGCACTGCGGCCCGCTGGAGATAAGATTCAGGCAGCGCCACCAGGCAGCCATTACCGGCGGGTGCCATTGGTTGTAGGCACCTGTAAGCGATTGCCCATACTGGTCGAGGCTGTCCCCGGTCATATAGCCGGGATAGCAGGCGATAAAGTGGAGCACCGCACCTATAATGCAGCCCAAAAACACCATCCTGCTATTGCTGTCTCCGTAACGACCGGATTCTTTCATAACTTATTGATAATCAACAAAATTTTGTTTTCAAATTTGACTTTTGCTTTAACCAAATTTGACTTTTACTTTACTTTTAGTTGGCGAAATTTGACTTTTGCTTTAACCAAATTTGACTTTTAGTTGGCGAGAATTGACTTTTGTTTTAACTCATTTTAACCCGTTTTCCTGCTAAAGCCTTTCCAGGCAGGGGTTCCGGTGGATACCCAAATTTACGTAATACGTCAGAATTGCCGGGTGGAGGATATCCACATGCATAGGGGTTAGTATTCCAGGAAATTGAGGTCTTTGCCGAAGGTCTCTTCAGTAAAGAACGCGGCAACGAGGGTGATCGTCATTACCACTCCCCCGGTAACGATGCCTGCATTGATGTAGGTGAGGCCCGCCCCATCCTGCAACCAGGCAAAGAGCATCAGCATAAGGGGCAGTGAACCCCGCACCATGTTGGGCGCAGTGGTAGCGGCCGTGGCCCGGAGGTTGGTACCAAAATGCTCCGCCGCCATAGTAACAAATATCGCCCAGAAGCCGGTTCCGAAGCCCAGGAACGCGCAGATAAGGTACATATTGGCCGCAGTGCCATTCTGCTGCATAAAAAAGAGCACTATGCCGATGATGGTGAGCCCGTAAAATAGAAACAGCGCCTTCTTGCGGCTGCGCAGCCACTGGCTCACCAGCCCAATCAGTATATCGCCCACCGAAATGGCGACATAGGCCAGCATGATGCCCTTGCCGGGCTTAATGGGTTCATCGAGATTGAAGTGCTCGCCAAACTCTTTGGAAAAAGTGACCAGTATGCCGATAACGTACCAGGTGGGCAGGCCGATAAGGATGGCCATGAGGTACTTTTTGAAACGGCGGCGATTGGTAAAGAACATCAGGAAATTGCCCCGGCTTACGGCTTCGTGCTTGATACGGGTAAACATTCCCGACTCAAAAACCGATATACGGAGCAGCAGCAGCATAAGGCCCAGTCCACCCCCTATATAATAGCAGGTGCGCCAGTGGAACTGCTCGGAAATAAAGAAAGCCACTACCGCCCCGGTGAGCCCTACGCCCGCCACCAGCGATGTGGCCACGCCCCGGCGCTCTTTGGGTATCAGCTCGCTTACCAGGGTGATGCCGGCACCCAGCTCACCCGCCAAGCCGATGCCTGCTATGAAGCGGCACCACTCATACTGCGCCACTGTCTGCACAAAGCCATTGGCTATATTGGCCAGCGAGTACAGTAGTATAGACCCGAACAAGACACTTAACCGGCCCTTTTTATCGCCCAGCACGCCCCAACCTATCCCCCCCAGCAGCAAGCCAACCATCTGGTAGCTGATGATGCTCTCCCCGGCGCTTTTCACCATCTCCTCGGAGAGGTTTAGACTACGCAGGCTTTCCACACGCACGATGCCGAAAAGCAACAGGTCGTAGATATCAACAAAATATCCCAGTGCTGCAACCAGCACCGGGATACTAAAAAGAGATAATTGCTTTGGGTGGGTATGCTCCATTATTTTTTGTCAGTTGGCTCGTCGTTCATGCCGAGGGACTCCTCCACAGCTTCCTTGCCCACTTCCAGTACAGGAGACTTCTTTTTACTGAATATCATTTTAAAGAGTACCGGCCCGGTAGTGACCACAATGATGCCGATCACTATCTTTTCAAAATTCAACTTTACCCATGGAATGTTCCCCAGAAAGTAACCGGCCATCGTCATACTCCCCACCCATGATATACTACCAATTACATTATACAGAAAAAACTTTTTCCGGTCCATCTGAACAACCCCGGCAACTATTGGTGCAAAAGTCCGCACTATTGGCAGAAAGCGTGCAAGAATTATTGCTCCACCCCCACGCTTTTCGTAAAACTCCTGAGCTTGCAACAGATGCTTACGTTTAAACAACAGCGTATCCTTTCGCTGAAACATCAATGGGCCGGTCTTTTTACCAAACCAATAACCGACACTATTACCAATAATCCCGGCAACGCTAATAAGGGAAACCCAGTAAAGTAAGTTAATGAGACTACTGGCGGTTGGGTTAGGGTCAGTAGGATTGGCAATCATGATTCCAGTAACAAACAACAGTGAATCTCCCGGAAGGAAGAACCCAATAAACAATCCTGTCTCAGCAAAAACGATGAGGGCTACGAGATACAGCCCACCATAGAGCGTTACATAATGCGACAACTGATCTACATCCATCAATTCTTTTACCAATTCTATAAAATCCTGCATAACGGTCTTACTATCTTTAAAAAATCGCAGTGAAAATACTAAGAATAAACGGTTTATGAGCTTCTAGTCGAGTGCTTTTTCCCACTTGCTCACCACCGCCGTGGCTACGCTGTTGCCGACAACATTAGTTGCGCTGCGGCCCATATCGAGAAGCGGGTCTATACCCAGCAGCAAGGCAAGCCCCGCCTCCGGTATATTAAATGTAGCCAGCGTGCCGGCTATAACCACCAGCGACGCGCGCGGCACACCCGCTATGCCCTTGCTGGTGAGCATCAGCACCATGAGCATGCTCATCTGTGTTGGGAAATCTAAATGAATACCATACGACTGTGCAATGAACAAAGAAGCAAAGGTCATATACATCATAGAGCCATCGAGATTGAACGAATAACCCAGGGGCAGGACGAAGCTGACTATGCGGTTCTTACAGCCGAAGCGCTCCAGCTCCATTAATGTTTTGGGGAAAGCCGCTTCGGAACTACTGGTACTGAATGCGAGTATAGCCGGGTCCTTAATATGACGCACGAGTGAGAAAATACGCCGGCGTATAAAAAGGAACCCGGCAAAGAGCAGCAAGAGCCACAACAGCAACAGTCCTAAATAGAACTCTCCAATAAATATGGCATAGGTGCTGAGTATGCCCAGCCCCTGCTTGGCAATTATCGCCGTCATGGCGCCAAACACGGCGAGCGGTGCAGCGTTCATTATATAGCCGGTCACCTTTAGTATTACGTGGGAGAAGGAGTCCATGATATCTACTACCACTTCCCCCTTGGGGCCAATGGCAGCCGTGCCTACGCCAAAGAAAATAGAGAACACCACTATCTGCAGTATCTCGTTCTTGGCCATGGCATCTATCACCGATGTAGGGAATACGTGGTAGAGGAATTCCTTCAGCGAGAGGGCAGTCTTTTTTACCACTACATCAGCGGCGTCGGGCAATGGCAGGTGCATGCGTGTACCCGGCTCAAAGAAATTGACGAGCACCATACCCAGCATGAGGCTGGCGAAGGAAGCGCAGAAAAACCACAAGAGTGTTTTGCCCCCTATACGGCCTACGGATTTAATATCGCCCAGCTTTGCAACGCCCACCACCAGCGTGGTGAACACCAGCGGGGCCACAATCATCTTTATCAGGCGAAGGAAAATATCGGCGATCAGGGAGAAGGGCTCCAGCTTGCTGTCCCGGGCTTCCATCAATTCTGCCTTCTTGCCCGACATGTCGGCTTTCAGGGCGGCAAAACCTTTGTAGGCCTCAGAGGTGGTATCTTTAACGCCCTCCATTTGCTTTTTCACCGACTCCAGCGATGATGTAAGCATGGTTACCTGGTCGTTCTCGCTCTTTACATAGGTACCGTTCAGCCAGAAACCCAACGCCACCCCCAGTAATAAACCGATGAATATATACAGGGTAAGCCGGTTGCCCTTTTTCTGTGTATGTTCCGCCATAAGTGATATTATGGGTGCAATATAATATTAAAATGCGGCTGGGCGTGGACTTCAACGTTAGGGCGAGCAGGCCCCCTGGCCCCCTAAAGGGGGGAAATGGATGTGGTGCGGGGCTGGGCGTGGACTCCCGTTAGGGCGAGCAGGCCCCCTGGCCCCCTAAAGGGGGAAATGGATGTGGTGAGGGGCTGGGCGTGGACTTCCGTTAGGGCGAGCAGCCCCCTGGCCCCTAAAGGGGGAAATGGATGTGGTGCGGGACTGTGACTCCCGTTAGGGCGAGCAGGCCCCCTGGCCCCCTAAAGGGGGAAATGGATGTGGTGCGGGGATGGGCGTGGACTTCCGTTAGGGCGAGCAGGCCCCCTAGCCCCCTAAAGGGGGAAATGGATGTGGTGAGGGGCTGGACTCCCGTTAGGGCGAGCAGGCCCCCTAGCCCCCTAAAGGGGGAAAGGGATGTGGTGCGGGACTGGGCGTGGACTTCCGTTAGGGCGAGCAGGCCCCCCTGGCCCCCTAAAGGGGGAAATGGATGTGGTGCGGGGATGGGCGTGGACTCCCGTTAAGGCGAGCAGGCCCCCTGGCCCCCTAAAGGGGGAAATGGATGTGGTGAGGGGATGGGCGTGGACTCCCGTTAGGGCGAGCAGCCCCCTGGCCCCCTAAAGGGGGAAATGGATGTGGTGAGGGAATGGGCGTGGACTTCCGTTAAGGCGAGCAGGCCCCCTGGCACCAAAAACAGCGCTCAATTTCAATCCAAAAATCTCCGAATAGGGAGGCTTTTTTGTGAAATGTGGATATGTTAATAGTAGGGAAAGCCAATAGGGACGTGATATTCTGTAACTTTAGAGTAAAATATTAACCTTATAAACCCTATATTATGAAAATTTTTGGCGATACCGTCGAATGGCGGGTTGACGGCATGAAATATGTTTCTACCTTTGCAAAAACATCTATTATGCAATCCCCGAAAGAAGAATTAGAATATGCTAAGTTGATAGTGGAGGCTGGTTCTCAATATGAGGAGTACTTGGCCATAGTGGAAACAGCCAATTTAGCTGCATTAAATGAAACAGAATTTGAAGAGGTGGCATTTGATTACCCCGTTCAAATTGTTGTTGAATAATGGCAAGTTGGATTGAGCTTGTTAAAGAGTTTAACGATGTGCCGAATCAAAATAAAGGCACTTGGCTCGAAGCAAAATTAGAAGAGGCGCTAAATCAACTGAGTGGGCTTACTAATAACTCAAATGTTATTATATACGGTTCTGCTTATCTGCAAAAACCAGCATCCCAACCTATAAATTTGCAAATAGCGGCAGAAGACATAAATGGATTTATGTCAGCGTTGCACGGAATGGATTGCAGTAAAGGGCTTACATTGGTTCTGCATTCTCCTGGAGGTATTTCAAATGCCCCTGAAACTATTGTATCTTATCTCCGTTCTAAATTTGGCTATATACAGACTATAATACCAACATTCGCCATGTCTGCGGCTACGATGGTTGCGCTAAGTTCAGACCTGATAGTTATGGGCAGGCAGAGCCAAATGGGGCCTATAGACCCACAAATGCCAGCGAATGGAAGAACCTTTTCTGCACTAGCTATATTAGACCAGTTTAAGGAAGCAGAAAAGAAAATCTTAGAAGACAAAGGATATGCTCATGTGTATGCCCCAATGATATCTTCGCTTGGCCCCGCCCTCTTACAGGAATCAAAAAGAGCTATAGAATATGGTAGGTCTACGGTTGCGAAGTGGTTAGAAACTTTCATGTTTAAAGGGCAGGAAGACGCATCAGCTAAGGCTGCAAAAGTTGCTGAACACTTTAGTAGCAGCAAAGACAACACCAATCACGGCAGAAGGATTGACAGGGATGAGGCGCGTAGCTTTTCACTAAACATACAAGATTTAGAGTCAGACCAACCGCTTCAAGAATCAACTCTAACCTTATACCACGTTATGACGTTGTTATTCCTTCATACGCCCACCGTTAAAATAATAGCGACACAAGGAAACAAAAAATGGCTTAAAAACGAGATGCGGATGCAACCGCCCCCGGGTGGGAAATAATTTTATTATCTCTAGGCTACCGTGTGGTAGCCTTTCTTATTACATTTATAGTGCTAAATTAAATGTAATAAAATGAAAAAAATCAATGTTGGTGATGTTGTTATGCTTATTAGCAGAAGTGTAGAAATGGCCGTCTATCAGTCTAACGAATTGAAAACAACAGTATATTACTATAACCAAGTAACTGGCAAAATAGATTGGGCTGATATACCTACAGTTTTGCTTACCAAGAAAGGGGCATAAAGCTACCATACAGCTTCTTTGCCTTTTCAATCCATTCTTCTATGGATTGCATATCTTCTTTTGTTAACTCCAAGCACTTTAATTTAATTTCTTGCTCTGTCATAATTAATCATTTAGTGTAAATTTGTATATAGTTACCCCCTAAAGGGGGAAATGGATGTGGTGAGGGAATGGGAAGAGACATTCCCCCTTTCTAAAAATTGAGCTTCTCGCTGGCCGATGCATTTCCTTGCAGGCCGCCGGTGTGGATGCAGAGTATACGCGAACCCGCAGGAAAGTACCCCTCGCGCAACTGCTGCTGTATGCCATACATCATCTTGGCGGTATATATTATATCGAGGGGAATGTGGTTGATGGTGTAGAATTCGTTCATGAAGGAGAGCAGTTCATCTGTGCTCTTGCCGAAGCCGCCGAAGTGCCAGTTGTCTGTAATGCTCCAGCTGACATCCTTGCCCTGCCGCATGTGTGGCCTTAGTTCGTGCTCCAGGTAGGCTCCCTGCTTCATAGGGGCGTAGCCGCAGAGCCGCACCCCCAGGGGCAAGGCATTGCGCAAACCCACCAAGGTAGTGCCGGTGCCCACCGAGACGCAAACGTGGGTGTACCCTTCCGGTATCTCCCACTCTATCCGCTCCGCGCCCAGCCGCCCGGCTTCGTTGGCGCCGCCTTCGGGTATCATATAGGGCTGGTCAAATTGTTCCGCCAACCCGGCCAGGAAATCGGGGTCGTTCTTTCGTTTATAGTCCTGGCGGGAGATGAAGTAGAGCTCCATGCCCATATCGTGGCATTGCCGCATGGTGGGGGTGATAGTGCCCTCGTCGCCACGCACTATGCCGATGCAGGGGAGCCCATAAGCCTGTGCCGCGCCCGCCGTAGCGGAGAGGTGATTGGAATACACCCCGCCAAAAGTAAGCAGCCGGGTATAGCCCTCTTCCAGGGCCTTATCTATATTGTAGCGGAGCTTGTACCATTTGTTTCCCTGCACTACGGGATGTATGAGATCGAGCCGGAGCATGGCCACCTCTATATCTTCCCTACCCACCCATGTGGGTGAGAGGGATTGTATCACTACCCTGCTTTCATCAATTATATCCATACTCTCTCAGGTAGGTATCATTGTCGCGCCACTTGGGGCGAACTTTTACGAAGAGCTCGAGGTGCACCTTGCGCTGCAGGAATTCCTCTATGGCCTTCCGGGAGTTGATGCCCAACTGCTTTATCATGCTGCCACCCTTGCCCACAACTATGCCTTTCTGGGTTTCGCGTGTTACTATTATTTCAGCGCGTATTACATCCAGGCTGGCCTTCTCCTCGAATGCCTGTATGATCACCGCCGTATGATACGGTAGCTCTTCGTGGTACAGGTTGTATATCTGCTCGCGTATCAGCTCGCTAACGAAGAACCGGGTAGGACGATCGGAGATGCTGTCTTCCGGGTAGAAAGGGGGGCCATCGGGCAGCTTTTCCAGTATCTTCTTTTTCAGCTCTTCCAGGTTCTGCTTCTTTTGCGCCGATACGGGCAGCACCTCCCAGTTGGGGTATTTCTCCGTGTAGTAAGCTACTTTGGCGGCCAGTTCCTTTTTGTCTTTCAGCAGGTCGGCCTTATTGAGCAGGAACAGGACCGGCACTTTCAGCTTCAGGGTCTGGACTACTATATCAAATTCTTCCGGCGGCAGGGTGATGTCGTGCATGAGTATCGCCACATCGGCATCTTCCAGGGCGCTTTTTACATGGCCCATCATCTTCTGGTGAAGTTTGTACTTGGGCTCAATAATACCCGGGGTATCGGAAAAAACGATCTGGTATTCCGGCTCGGTAAGGATACCCAGTATCCGGTGGCGTGTAGTCTGTACCTTATGGGAGGTAATAACGAGTTGCTCGCCCAGGAGGGCGTTCAGCAAGGTGGACTTGCCCGCATTGGGCGGACCAAATATGTTTACAAAACCCGACTTGTGTTCCCAGCTCATGAGCGGCAAAAGTACGAAAGGTTCACGGCCATTAAGAGATAACAATAAGGTTTATGTGAAAAACCTTTTGTTTATCCCAAATGATAGGCGTACTTTTGCCCCCACATCGCGAGGTAGAGCAGCGGTAGCTCGTCGGGCTCATAACCCGAAGGTCCTAGGTTCGATCCCTAGCCTCGCTACAACAGCGATTAAAAAAGGAACACTATGGTGTTCCTTTTTTTGTGTGCGCTCTGCCGGCAGCACCTCGCTATCATAAGCAACTATCACCGTTTTTAGAATCACCCAGGAGTGTTGGCGTTAGTATGCCTGTTGTTCAGGTTTAAAAATAACTCCAGCCCGTTAACATCCCCGTTAACAAAACGCCTTTGGTTTTTTGCTATAAACGATGTTATCTTTGTTGCCAGACAAATGAAGCGGTTCGTTTGTTATTTTAAGGAGGCTTCGAGAGATCATTACTATTTATTTTCAATACCTTCGGGTGCTGAATTTTGATAGCGGTGATAATTCGAAGCTGTTTTATTTTAATTCAAACTATTCTTTATATCAAATAAATACCCGTAATAATTAACAAATTATGAAAAACGCATTACTTTTGCTGGCAGTAAGTGGCATACTTTTCGCAGGCTGTGATAAAGATAGCGCCTTTGGAGGAAAACCTGTCGGCAACCGCACTGACCGGATGATCAATAACAAGTGGCGCCAGACAGGCCTTATAGAAATAGGGGTGAACGTGGAACTGAAGCAATGCCAACTGGACAATATATGGGTCTTTAACGCCGATGGAACCGGGTATATGGATGAAGGAGCTACCAAATGCGGTGAAACGCCGGTAGATACCACCACCCCGCCCTCAGCCGATGATACCACTATTATTGTAAGCAGGTCTACTGGTACCGCCGGCAATGCCGATAACATACAGTACGACGCCGATGGACGTAGAATCAGCTTTACCTGGGAAGTACCGGGCGACCAGCGCGAACTGATCATTTACAATTTTGGAAGTTCTGATAATGATATGCAGATGGAATTTGAAGACGACGGAACCGACGAAAGGCGCATAAAAGTGAGGGGCAGCGAGTACCGCAACGGTAAACTGATACCATACTTTAAGACATTCGAAGTAATAGATTAAGATTGTTTTGTTTTTGTTTGTTGTTTGATCCCATCCATGTTTTCATGGCATGGGATTCTTTTTTGCCCTTATCTCCCCTATCCACAACCTAAAAAAGGAGCGTTGACACCGGGGCTGATTATTAACCGGGCAGTTATATATATTTAATTACCAAATTGTTAACGCGGGCATATTTTTACCCACAGGCTTTGACGCACAGGGCTATTCTGTTATCTTTGCCAGCATTGAAAACTTTTTACAATTCTAAAATGGTATTACTAAAAAATCGCCTTGCGCCGGTTCTGCTGGCTGCATCCCTTTTTGTAGTGAGCTGCCGTAACGGCCAGGAACTGGCAATTGTAAAAGGCAAGACTGCCAACAATACGGTAAAGACACAAAATCCACAGTTCATTGAAAATGTGACCGTGGGCGGAAACGCTAACATGAGCAATGTAAAGCTCAACATTCCGAAGACGGAAAACCCGGCCGAAGCGGCCTCGGTTTCCAACAACCCGGAAATACCTGCTGAAATGGCTGTTACTACAAAAAACACCCTTAAAAACACATCGCTGAATATTAACAATGCTGAGTACAACTTCATCAGCACGAAGTATTCTATGATACTGGGTGTACTGCCTACTGCAATTTCTAATCTCTCTCTCTACGCTTTCATCGACGATTGGTATGGTACCCGCTACCGCATGGGTGGTACTACCAAGTCGGGCATAGACTGTTCTGCTTTCGTGCAACGCCTGTATGAGTCGGTGTTCGGCGCCAGCATTGTGCGCACGGCTTGTGAACAATTTGACGCCTGCCAGCGCATTTTTAACGAGTCGGAACTGCGCGAGGGCGACCTGGTATTCTTCCGCATCAAGAGCCGCCGCATCTCGCATGTAGGCGTGTACCTGGCCAACGATTACTTTGTACACGCCTCTGCCAGCCAGGGCGTTATGATCAGCAACCTGAACGAGGGCTACTGGTCGCGCTTCTACGCCGGAGCAGGCAAGATGCTGTAAGCATTCATAATTTTTTTCGGGAAGGGCTGCCTGGTGCAGCCCTTTTTGCTTTTGGGGGGCGCACCAGCTCCGCATACTGAAAATATTTTTGTACTTTAAGAGTATAAATGCGCACCATAGCTACGGCATATTACTATACCTTTTACCAACTCCACAGGCTATGGAGCAAAATAGACAATCCTCTGATGTCTGTCTTCTATAGAGCCGAGCTTTGTATAATGGTATTGAAATTATGGCTTTTCCTGGTTGTCTATGGTTATACCTGTGTACTCCTTGGGATTAAATCGACGATCAGTATCGAAAAGCCGATTGGCTTCCTACCCATTGTATTGGTGTTATTATCCACTCATTACCTCCTTTCCAAACCCGGTAAATGGCAGTCTTACTTTGAAGTATTTGAGAAGTGGCCGCGCCGTAAAAACAGGATTGCCGGGTTGATGGTCTGGGCTGCCGTACTATTGATTGCTGTAAACCTCTTCATTTCGATCCACTTGGTAAGGCAAGTAAAGAACTAACTACCGGATCTCATATAAATGCATACACAATGGTTATATTTGAGATAAGGCGTATGGTAGTGTTGCAGACGAGGATGAGGGCCTTTCTTATGCGAAGGGAAGCGTGATTGCCCGTGTTGTGTAGGACATCCCCCGGCTGCCCCAGCACAGAGGCCGCGCACCAGCCACCCCCTTCGCCAACGCACAACGCCTGGACACAAAGGGGGACTTTTTGTAAGGGGTAGTGATGACTCGAGCTGGTTTTCTTGTGTGGGTAATGAAGTGCTGGGTGTTCTTATGGGCAGGTTTAAAGAAGTAATCTGCGCTACTGCAAGCGGGATACTTGTAATGTCTTAGGACGAAGCGAGACGCTTCGACCAGTGGAGGAAATTCAATAAAAATGAGCACAATAGAAAATGCAACTTGCCGGGTTTGTGGATATGTTTATCCATTAGATAATCCTGCCTGGTTTAATGAAGTAACTCCTAGTCATGATATTTGTATCTGCTGTGGAGTACAATTTGGATATGAAGATACTACTAACGATGGTGTTACAGACTATAGGAAAAGATGGTTGGCCAATGGAGCCGAATGGTTTAGTCCGGATTTTAAACCAAAGGATTGGAATTTGGAGAACCAGTTGATGAAAATTCCTGAAAAATGGAAATGAAGTTGTAGGCGTTCCTTTAATTGGTAGTTTTTTTAAAATTATCCCTGGTTTTCAACCAATGAACTTTGGGGGGATTGCATTATTTGGCAATACAAACTATACATCGTAATATTGCGATAGAATTGACTTCAATGGGGGTAACTAAAACAGATCTGTTCACCGATAAGCAAAATGAAATGGCTGCTATGGCTAAGGCTATAGCTCACCCAGCCCGTATTGCCATACTGCAGCAACTGAAAAAGACCAATGCCTGTGTATGCGGAGAACTGGTGGATGACCTGGGCCTTGCACAGGCCACTATATCGCAGCACCTGAAAGAGCTGAAGAACGTAGGACTAATAAATGGCACCGTGGAAGGTACCAGCGTCTGTTATTGTATTAACCCCCGCATGTGGAAACAATACCAGCAGCTTTTTGCCGGATTGTTTACCGATGTTGCCGACTGCGGCGACTGCTGTTAAAAAAATTTTACCTTTATTAATCGCAATATTGCAATAAAACATAAAAGACGAATCATGAAGATTAGCGAGCTTAAAAACATACTGTCCGGACTGAACGCCATCAACTTTAAGTTACCGGGCGGCGAATTGCTTCCCCCGCACTTTCACGTAACGGAGGTAGGCCTGGTGCAAAAGCACTTTGTAGACTGCGGCGGTACGGAAAGGAAAGAAACCATGGCCAACTTTCAGCTATGGGAGGCGGGCGACTACGACCACCGGCTGGCCCCGCAGAAGTTCCTGCGGATACTGGACATTTCACAAGGCATACTGGGCCGCGAGGACCTGGAAATTGAAGTAGAATACCAGCAGGGGACTATTGGCAAGTTTGGCCTCGACTTTGACGGAAGTGATTTTGTGCTGGTAAACAAACAGACCGCCTGCCTGGCCGCAGACGCGTGCGGCATACCCGCCAAGAAGAAAATAACCCTGGCCGAACTCACCCCTTCATCCACCTGCTGCGAGCCCGGCTCCGGATGCTGCTAAAAAATGATAATCATGGCCTCTACCATACTCTACCTAAAAAGACACAAGCGATTCGGTATCATCCTCCTGGGCATTATCGCTCTTAACATAGCCTATGGGTTCGACCCCCGTTTCACAATCATCAACTTATTGTGGGTATTTATCAGCCTGGTAAAAATTGACTGATGAAAAAAATACTTGTTCTCTGCACCGGCAACAGTTGCCGGAGCCAACTGGCGGAAGGATACCTGCGCCACTTTGCCGGAGGTAATGTTGAAGTGTACAGCGCCGGGGTAGAAACCCACGGGGTGAACCCGCGCGCTATCGCTATCATGGCCGAAGACGGGCTGGATATTTCCGGGCATACATCTAATAACGTAAGCGAATACCAGGGCATCGATTTCGACTATGTGATAACCGTGTGCGATAATGCGAAGGAGCGATGCCCGTACTTCCCCACCCGCGCGCAGAAGTTTCACCACAACTTTCCCGACCCTGCTAAAGCCACCGGAACCGAGGAACAGATCATGCAACAGTTCCGGGAAGTAAGGGATGTGATCAAGGAATACTGCCGGGCATTTGTTCACCAACATCTCTAGACTACACTAACACAAAAGCATCACACAATCGTTATATTTGTGAGGGGCTGACGTGGTGAGCAGATGCGCTGGGGGGATGAGGAGTGAGCTAGCTAAACGTATATTAGCGGACATCCCCCTACCCCCCTTCTCTAGCACACAAGGCCCACTCACAAAGGGGGAATTGCTTCTTCTCCTTATCTGTCATTGAGTTATCAGGCAAGCATAGCCAACTTTGTGGTAATCCTATACCACTCTAATCACGGTTCATTATTTCTCCAATCACTTCTCCTACGCAGGCGTTGGGCATTTGTATGTGGAGCAGTGCTGCGAGGGTGGCGGCTATGTCGGTCATGTTTACGGTTCGGTAGGTTTCGCCGGGGCGTACCTTCCAGCCATACCAAAGCAGGGGTATGTGTGTATCGTAAGGGTTCCAGGAGCCATGTGTGGTGCCTGTGGGGGCATAGCCTGCATACCAGCCGGGCTCCAGTATAAACTGCAGACAGCCGCTGCGCTGCCGGTTGTAGCCATTTATCACCATTGCGCGCAGGGGCTCGGGCACTATGCGGGCATCCATGTTTTCCATGTCTATCACATAGGCTACCCCCTTCTGCCTGCTCAGCCATGTGTGTACGTCGCGCTTCAGGTCTTCGCGGTCTATCATGTTCTGGGTGGCCAGCTTTTCGTTGAGGTACACCTGGTAGTTGTTCACTTCGCGCACCAGGCTATCGCGGGCGTATATACTTTTCAGGTGGGCGTTCACCTGCTTCAGCAGTTCCGGTTCGCTTACATTGCCGGCGTTTATCCGCAGGTCCTGCAGGTAGCGGGCGTTGTGCGCCCCTCCGTGGTCGGCGGTAAGGAACACCAGGTAGTTATCCTTCCCCAGCTTTCCGTCGAGGTAGGCCATAAATTCGGCCAGGTCTTTATCCAGCCGCAGGTACATATCTTCCATTTCCACGGCGTTGGGGCCAAATGTATGCCCGGCGTAGTCGGTGCTGGAAAAGCTCAGGCAAAGGAAATCGGTATTTTCCCTGCCGCCCAGTTGCTCCCCTTCTATGCAGGCCCTTGCCGCATCAAAAATGATGGTGTTGCCCGCGGGCATTACCCGCAACGCGGAGAAATTGCTGCCATCGAAATTGCTTACCCGGTGCGGAAAAACGGGTGCTTCTTCGGTCTTCATTTTCCCTTCATAGACATTACTGTCGGCCAGGCTTTGTGTGTAGGTATTCAGCGGGTACATGGTTTCCCAGCCTGCCTGTATGTACTGGAAGGCTTTCTTCTGGCCGTTGAAGCTCTTGATCCACTCAGGCAGCGCGGGGCCATAGTAGCTGCTGCTGATGAAGTCGCCCGTGCGGTCGTCGTACCAGTAGGCTCCGTTGGCCAGGTGCCCTGCGGGCAGTATGCTTCCACGGTCCTTTATAGCCAGGCCATACACGCGGGAACCCATATTGGTGGCCAGGCGCAGCTCATCGGTTATGGTAGAGGCGCGCAGGTTGGCGGGGCTCATCTTGCCCGCCCGGTCGTTGGCGCTTCCTATGGGTGTTACGTTCGCGTCCTCGGTACAGTACACGCCGCGTTGCTCCAGGTTGTCGTACCAGTCGTTGGCGGCAATACCGTGCAGGGCAGGTACGGAGCCGGTATAGATGCAGGCATGCCCGGGTGCCGTGAAGCTGGGCAGATAGTTGATCATGGTGTTCTGGCAGTTGAAGCCCTCCTGTGCCAGGCGCTTAAAACCGCCCGCTGTATATCGCCCCTCGTAGCGGTACAGAAAATCCCAGCGCATCTGGTCTATCACCAGGCCCACCACCAGCCTGGGCCGGGCAGCTACCGTCGCCGGCTTGCTCTTTTCCTTAGCTGAATAAACCGTGAGAGGGAGTAGAGATAACAGTATTGCACATGTGTATTTGATGGTGGATTTCATCCTGCAAAAATGCGATACTATCATTATAAAGGCATTATTTTTTGTTATTTTTGCGCATATTTTTATACCAACCAACTTTAATTAATCGTTATATTATATGAGCGACATTTTTGCCAAATTAGAAAAACGTCTGGGCCCCATTGGCGACTACGCCGAACAAGCCCCGGGGTACTTTGCCTTTCCTAAGCTGGAAGGTGAAATTGGTAACCGCATGATGTTCCAGGGAAAGGAAAAAATCGTCTGGAGCCTCAATAACTACCTGGGTCTCGCCAATCACCCCGAAGTACGCAAAGCCGACGCGCAAGCCGCGGCTGACTATGGCATGGCCTACCCTATGGGCGCCCGTATGATGAGCGGAAACTCTAACAATCACGACCGCCTGGAACGCGAACTGGCCGAGTTTATGGGCGTAGAAGATACCATGTTGTTCAACTTTGGCTACCAGGGTATGGTCTCTACTATCGACAGCCTTTGCGGACGCCATGACGTGGTGGTGTATGACGCCGAATCGCATGCGTGCATTATAGACGGCCTGCGCATGATACCCAGCCACCGCTATGTATATAAGCACAATGATGTGGCCGACTGCGAAAAACAACTGCAACGCGCTACCGAAATGGTAAAAAAGACCGGTGGTGGCATACTCGTAATTACCGAAGGTGTTTTCGGTATGTCGGGCAACCAGGGACGTATCAAGGAGATAGCCGAGCTGAAAGCAAAGTATGACTTCCGCCTGTTTGTAGACGATGCGCATGGCTTTGGCACTATGGGCAAAACAGGTGCCGGCATAGGCGAGGAGCAGGGCTGCATGGACCAGATAGATATCTACTTCTCCACCTTCGCTAAATCTATGGCGAGCATAGGGGGCTTCCTGGCGGCTAAAAAAAGCATCCTGAAATTCCTGCGCTACAACATGCGCTCACAGGTATTTGCCAAATCGCTGCCGATGCCGATAGTAGTGGGCAACCTGAAGCGCCTGGAACTGCTGCGTACACACCCGGAGCTGAAAGCCAAACTGTGGCACAACGTGAACCGCCTGCAAAACGGCCTGCGCGAGCGCGGCTTTGACATAGGCACTACCAACACCCCGGTTACCCCGGTGGTGATGAAGGGCGGCCTGTTTGACGCTACCCAGCTCATCTTCGACATGCGCGAGAACTACAACATCTTCTGCTCGGTAGTGGTGTACCCGGTAATACCCAAGGGCCTCATCATCCTGCGCATCATACCTACCGCCGCGCACACCGACGAAGACATAGATATAACACTGACGGCCTTTAGCGAGCTGCGCCAAAAACTGGAAGACAAAGTTTACCCCCAGGAAATGCCCAGCCTTAATGCTGCTACTGTATAAGTATCCGCCCGCTCAGCGGGCGAACAAATAACCAAGGCCCTCCCGGTACGGGAGGGCCTTGGTATATATAGCACCCGGCTGCCGTAAGCACTACCTGAGATATACGCCCCGTTGGGGCTGCAAATGCTGGCAGGTAAGGTTTTACCAACTTATCATTTAATCCTCTTATTTTCACAGCCTAAATAAATCAGGAACATGACTAAGACAATACTCAGCAGCCTGCTGCTGCTATGCAGTGTATTTATGAGCGTTAGCGCATCGGCGCAGGACCAGGCAAAGAAAGACGATGCCATACTGGCCGCTTACTTTAAAAAGAACAAGATAAAAGCCGAGAAGACCTCTACCGGGCTGTACTATGTTATCCATAAGCCGGGCGAGGGCGAGAAGGCCCGCAAAGGCCAGAAGGTCGGCATGAACTACCTGGGGCGCTTCCTGGACGGGAAGAAATTTGACGGTAATATAGACGAGCAGTACGCACCCGTTGCGGGCAGGCAGGTATTTGTCTTCACCCTGGGGGCAGGGCAGGTAATCGCAGGCTGGGACGAAGGCGTGCAACTGCTGAACAAAGGCACCCGCGCCACGCTGTACCTTCCATCGCACCTGGCCTATGGCCCCGACGGACGCCCGGGTATACCGCCCAATTCGATATTGATGTTTGATGTAGAAGTAATGTCTGTAAAATAGCGGAAGCGAAGAGGTGCCGGGAGCGGAGAGCGGGTGTGCGGGCACATCTCTCTCCGCTCCTTTTTTTGGTTTTCATCCTTTCGCTCTATCTTTAGCTACGCTAAACAAAGGCATACATGGCAATATTCGGAAAACTTGGTCGCTACAGCCACACGGGGCTGCTCCTCATCCGCCTGGTACTGGGCGCGATGATGCTCACCCACGGATTCAAGAAACTGGCCGGCGGCTCGGCCGCCTGGGAAAAGCTGGGCGGCGCCATGGGGCACTTTGGCATACACGCTTACCCTACCTTCTGGGGCTTTATGGCCACCTTCGCCGAAAGTGTCTGCGCATTGCTGGTCATCCTGGGGCTGTGGTTTCGCCCGGCGGCCATACTCATTACCTTTACCATGATAGTGGCCACTACCGTACACCTGAAAAAGGGAGATGCCATAGGCGATATGGAACTGGCAATAATATATACCTTCTGCTATATGGGGCTGATACTGGTGGGCCCGGGCAAATACTCGGTAGACAAAGGATAATGCACGTTAACCGTATAATTTGCCAATTTATTTTATTATAATTGCGTACCAATTTTGCTTTATGAAGAGAATACTACTCCAACTGTCGGCAGTTATCACCTCCTGTATCCTGTTTACCTCGTGCTACAACAAACGATACGATTGCGAGTGCGTTGATACCGCCAACCAGGTGTACCTGGAGACCGTTGTGGCCAACTCTACCAAGCGTGCCGCCGACAAATGCAAGGTAATGGAGATCAGCGGCAAGTTTAACCGCACCACTGTTTGCGAATTGAAATAACCGGTAATATATCAATATAGCAAAAGCCATCTGCCGCAGCAGATGGCTTTTGCTATATATATTAAGTATGAGCGGTGGCTTACAGCATTACCGGCTTAATATCGTCTTTAGCATTGTCCATATGCTCTTCTGCCACGTCTTTAAACTCCTTCCAGGCACCAGCGGATACATCGGGCAGCTTTTTCAGGTCGGCTTCCAGCAGGCTTTTAGTCGCTTCCAGGCGGGTTTTATAAGCACCTGATGACTCTTTCGATTTTTCATCGGTCATTTTCCCCATGTCTTTTACTACCTTATCTATACGCATATCCAGCCGCCTTACCGACATCTGTATCTTCTTTTTCAAGTCGGCCTTATCGGTTTCGCTCTGGGCATACAGAGCCGGAGCAAGGGACACCAGCACCACCAGCAGCAGGAATATCTTACGTAGCATATCAGTAGATTTTAACAAGGCAAAACTAGAACTAAAAGCGAATAATATTAGTTAATTTTTCACCGGGCAAAAATGGTACACTTCTTGCCTTACCCCTGCTTAATGACACCGCACCGCATACTGGCCATACTTATACTGCTGCTCTCCGGGTGGCGTGCCCGGGCGCAAGACCCCGCGCAGACAGTATATGGCATAGTAACCGATGCGGAATCTAAAAAGCCGCTGCCCGGCGTGGTAGTGGTGAACCTGGCCAACAACCAGCTAAGCGCCACTACCAACGAAGATGGCTACTACAGCATAGCGCAGGTACCGGTAGGGCGGCAATCGTTCCGCTTCCTGCTGGTGGGCTATGGCACCCGCTACGCCAACGAGGTGATGATCACCTCCGGCAAACAGTTTCAGCTGAACATGATGATGGAAGAGGAAGCTACCGAGCTGAACGAGGTGGAGGTAACCTATGTGCGCGACCGCTCTCGGGCGCTCAACGACTTTGCCACGGTAAGCTCCCGCAGCTTCTCGGTAGAAGAGGCCAAGCGCTACGCCGCCTCGGTAGCCGACCCTGCACGCATGGCGCAGAATTTTGCCGGCGTATCGAACAACGGCGACCTGGAAAACCAAATAGTGGTACGCGGCAACTCACCCAAAGGCATCCTCTGGCGGCTGGAGGGCATAGAGATACCCAACCCCAACCACTTTAGCGAACTGGGCAACTCCGGCGGCGCTATCAGTATGCTGAACGCCAATACCCTGGGCAATACCGACTTCTACACCGGGGCATTCCCGGCCGAAATAGGCAATGCACTTTCCGGCGTGTTCGATCTATCGTTCCGGAACGGCAATACCGAGCGCGCTGAGCATACCGTTACCGTGGGCACACTGGGCGCGGAAATAGCTACCGAAGGGCCCTTTAAAAAAGGGGCACGCGCCTCTTACCTAGTAGACTACCGCTACTCTACCCTGAAGCTGATAGAAGACTACCTGCGCCTGCAGGGGCTGGTACCCAATTACCAGGATATCACCTTTAAGATACACGTGCCCACTAAGAAGGCAGGTATATTCTCGCTTTTCGGCCTGGGAGGCTATAATACAGCCTACTCCGCCCCCGCGCACGACCATACCCGCTGGAACGACGATAACCCTAACCTGCAACTGAAGCAAAAAAGCATCATGGGCACGGCAGGCCTGTCGCATCAATACTTCACCAGCCCTGATGCATATATCAAAACCATCCTGTCCTTTTCTTACGACGACGCGAAGAAAGATGTGGATACCCTGAGCATTGCCGATGGCTATGCAGCACATGCAGTGCAACACGCCGCTTACCGGAACAGCGCCCTGCGCCTCTCTGCCTTTTACAACGATAAGCTCAGCAACCACCATACCATACGCACCGGTATAGTAGCCCAGCAACTGGCCTACTCGCTCAGCGACAGCTACATAGACTTTGGTGACAAGCAATGGAAAAATATCCTGAACGGCAACGGCGCTACACAGCTATACCAGGCATACCTGCAGTGGAAGTACAAAAAGAACGAGCACCTCACTTTCGTCTCGGGGCTGCACGGCACCTACTTTGCGCTCAACGGGCGGTATAGCCTGGAGCCCCGCGCCGCGGCCACCTACCAGGGCGGGAAGAACCGTATAGCCTTGTCGGCGGGGATGCACAGCAAACCCGAACATATTTCCACCTACCTGTTCCGCAATGCCGCGCAGGGGCAGCCCACCTACTATCCCAATAAAGACCTGGACCTGCAGCGGGCCCTGCATACCGTTCTGGCCTACGACAGGATGCTGCCGCTAAAAAGCCGGCTGAAAGTGGAACTATACTACCAGTACCTGTACCGTATACCGGTGGAAAGCGACAGCGCCAGCGGCTTTTCCATTATCAATGCCGAAACGCTCTTCAGCCTGGTGGATACCAAGCCTCTGGTGAGCAAAGGCACGGGGCGGAACTACGGCATGGATATAACCCTGGAGAAACCGCTCGCCAACGATTATTATGTGCTGATCGCAGGCTCGCTGTTCCGTTCTACCTACACGACCTTTGCCGGGGAGACCTACCGCGGGCACTACGACAGGGGGTACCAGCTAAACGTGGTAGGCGGCAAAGAGTTCAATATATCTAAAGGCCGCACACTGCTGGGCCTGAATGCCAAAGTGCTATACAGCGGCGGACAACGCGAGTCGCCGATAGACACAGCCGCCTCCATTGCCGCCGGCAGGGCGCAGTATGTACCGGGCCAGTACTTCACCATACAGCTTCCCTACTACTTCCGCATAGATGCGAGCACGTACCTGAAATTTAACCGGAAGAAAGCCACGCACAGTATAGAACTCGACTTCCAGAACATAACGAATCGTACCAACCTCTACTACACCACATTCGACGCGCGCGACAACCGGGTTAAACGCTTCAACCAAACAGGCTTCATTCCCACTATCAGCTACCGGGTCGACTTTCACCGGTAGCATAAAAAAGGGGTGGAAAGTTCCCACCCCTTCAGCTTTGTATTATCGTATCGCTTATTTTTCCGCCACAGGTACGCCGTGTATCAGATCCATTAGTGCGTCCAACTTCGGCTCCAGTATTATTTCGGTGCGGCGGTTTTGCGCGCGGCCTATGTCGGTAGTGTTAGGAGCTACCGGGTGATGCTCTCCCCGTCCACTGGCAATAATACGCGCCGGCGGAACGGTATAGTCGCCTATCAGTATGCGGGCTATAGCGGTAGAGCGGCCCACGCTCAGCGCCCAGTTGTCCATATACACCTTGTTCTTTATGGGCACCGTATCGGTGTGGCCTTCTACATTCACGTTTATATCGGGATTGGTGTTCAGCACCCCGGCCAGCTTCGCCAGGGCATCTTTACCCCGCTGGTTTACCTCAGCGCTTCCCGAGGGGAACAGCAGGCTCTCCGTCATGCTTACATATACCTTGCCATCCTTTATGTACACGGTCAGCTCGTTGGTGTTGAAGTTTACCAGCGCGTCGGCTATCTTCTTGCGCAGCGCTTCTGTATTGCTCTGCTGCTGATTGATGAGCGACTGCAGGTGCGCCAGCCTCCGCTGCTGGTCGGCTATCTGGTCCTTGCTCATGTTCAGTTCGCTATTGGTAGACTGGTAGGCGTCGCCGAGTGCATTCACATTCTTGCGCAACATATTGATGGTATCTCCCTGGCGGGCTATGCTGGCTTGCAAATTCTCATTGATCTTACGCTGCTCCGCCGCAGCGGACTGGGCCGAAACGTACTTACGTTTCGCCACACACGATGGCAACGCCATGATTATCATCAGGGTAGCAGCAATCGAAAAGGTCACTTGTTTCATAGTTCTGTTTTTACGAGGATAATTTTAAAAACTGTGCCATAGCTACCAGCCGCGCAAAAAAAAATCCCCCGGACAATCAGTCCGGGGGATGCTATTTCTTTAAAGAAGAGCCTCTGCTAATCTTCTACTATTTTTATTTTAGCACGCTTGGCGTTGCCGGTTTCTACTTCTACTTCTTCCACCGCATCTTCGTCGCCACCGCAATCGTGTGCATCGTTAGGATGAACGTAGTTGTCTGCACAATGGTAGTGTGAAGAAGGGATATAATCCCTGTTGCGGCACACGTTGCGGCAACCGTGATGTCCGCAGGAAGAACCGCTGTGTGGTTTGCACGCACCATGGTCGTGGCAATTGCGCTTGCACGCATGACGGCTCTGGTGATGGTTTACCTTAAAATGATGGCAAGAACCATGCTTGCAATTCACGTGATGGCCGAGACCACTACAGTGATAAAAATTCTTGTCTGTACCACGTGGTTTGTACACACGGGAATACTTATCGTGGCCATGGCCATCGTAAGCGTAAATGTGGTCAGCAGTGGCGATATTCCTGTGGCGGATATACTTTCCGATAGGATGCGCGTTGGCAACTACTGTTAAGCAAAGGGCCACGAGGGCAAGTGCGAATGTTCTGAGCTTCATACGTTGGAATTATGGGACTAAAATAATAATAAGTTTCCCGATTTTCAACTATTTACCCATAATTTATATATGTGGTAGTTTTTGTGAGTGAACCCGCTACTTTACAGAAAGCTGTTTTTTATACTGGTGCAGCCATTTTCCGGCCTCCTCCACCACTATATGGGAAATGTTCTCCCTTGTCGCCCCCTCCCAATACCATTGATACTCTGCGCCGAAATCCAAATCTTCCCAAGCATTATGAAGTACGAAAAAGTCCACAATTAACCCGCCATACTCAGTGGCATGGTAAAGTTCAGACAGCGGAGCCAAACTCTCTTTGATACCCTTCTTTGAGAAGATCCTTTTTACGTAAAAGCTGCTGTAACTAATTATTGCTTCCTCCCCTACCTTTTCGCATAAGCCGAGCTCTTTCAATGCCAGCCTTAAAGAGTTTTGAGTTTCGAAATAGCCAGTTGGCTTTGCTGTACTGGCTAACAAAAGCAAGCTTGGCGTATCATAGCCTAACTGCATCATTTCATATGCCCAGTCAACACAGTCGTCCCAGACAAAATTTTTGATAGCGGAATATGCCTGCACTTTACAGGTTAGCTCAATTACGGGTCGGTTCATTATCCTAAATATAAAAAAACAGCCGCTCTTAGAGAGCGGCTGCCTGTTATTCACTTCAAGAATTACTATTCTTCTTCGTCGAACTGAAGCACATCACGGTTGGCCATGAGCAGTTCAAATTCTTCCTTAGAACCTACCACTATGTCATCAAAGTCGCGGCGGCCTGTACCTGCAGGTATCAGGTTACCGGTGATAACGTTCTCTTTCAGACCCATCAGGAAGTCGGACTTACCATTGATAGACGCCTGAGAAAGAACCTTAGTAGTTTCCTGGAACGACGCGGCCGAAATCCAGCTCTGTGTACCCAGCGACGCCTTGGTAATACCTTGCAGCACCGGAGACGATGTAGCAGGGTTCGCATCGCGGTATTCAACCAGCTTCTTGTCAGAGCGGCGGAGCAAGCTGTTCTCTTCCCGTATTTCGCGGAGGGTAACTATCTGGCCAGCTTTCAGGTTTTCGCTTTCGCCGCCTTCTGTTACTACCTTCTTGTCGTATATCCAGTCGTTCTCTTCCAGGAAGTCGAATTTATCAACGGTATCATCTTCCAGGAACTTGGTATCACCCGGATCCATGATAGACACCTTACGCATCATCTGGCGAACGATCACCTCAATGTGCTTATCGTTGATCTTCACACCCTGTAAGCGGTAAACTTCCTGTATCTCGTTCACCAGGTATTCCTGTACGGCGAACGGACCTTTGATGGAGAGGATATCGCTAGGCGTAGTAGCACCGTCGGAGAGCGATGTACCGGCCTTTACGAAGTCACCGTCCTGCACCATGATGTGGCGCGTAAGCGGCACCAGGTACTTTTTCACCAGTCCTTCGCGCGACTCAACGATGATCTCGCGGTTACCACGCTTAATGTTACCGAAGGCTACCACACCATCAATCTCCGCTACAACAGCAGGGTTGCTTGGGTTACGCGCTTCAAACAATTCAGTTACACGTGGAAGACCACCCGTGATATCGCGGCTACGGCCCATGATACGCGGTATCTTCACCAGTACCTGGCCATTGTGTACGCTTTCGTCAGACTCTACAATGATGTGAGAGCCCACCGGAAGGTTGTACGTCTTTTCATCTTTGCCATTGCTAACAATGATAGCCGGTATCTTGGTTTTATCTTTAGTTTCTATTACTACCTTCTCGCGGTGGCCTGTTTGTTCGTCGGCCTCTTCCCGATAAGTAACACCTTCAATTACACTGTCGAAGCGAACGTTACCATTCACCTCAGAGATGATAACGGCGTTGAACGGATCCCAGGTACAGATAACATCGCCCTTGCTCACCTTCTTACCATTGGCCACCTTCAGTATGGAACCATAAGGTATGTTGTTGGTAATCAGCAGGCGGTCGTTGGCTACGTCTACTATACGCATTTCACCGGTACGGCCTATTACCACTACCTGGTCTTCGCCTTCAGTATCTTTGTACTTGGTAGTACGCAGGCCGTCGAACTGCACGGTACCATCAAACTTAGCTACTAGTTGCGATTCGATAGCAGAAGAACCGGCCACACCACCCACGTGGAAGGTACGGAGTGTCAGCTGCGTACCCGGCTCACCAATGGACTGGGCGGCGATAATACCAACGGCATCACCACGCTGCGCCATATATCCTGTTGCCAGGTTTTTACCATAACACTTGGTACACACCCCGCGGCGCGCTTCACAAGTCAGCACCGAGCGTATTTCTACCGCGTCTATGGCACTTTCCTCTATCTGCTTGGCTATATCTTCTGTTATTTCTTCACCAGCGTTCACCAGCAGTTCACCGCTTATCGGGTCAAACACATCGTGGAGCGAGGTACGACCTAATATACGGTCGTACAGTGGTTCTACTATCTCTTCGTTATCCTTAAGCGCCGAAGTAGCTATACCACGCAGGGTACCGCAATCTTCTTCGTTGATCACCACATCCTGGGCAACGTCTACCAGACGACGGGTCAGGTAACCGGCATCCGCCGTTTTAAGGGCGGTATCGGCCAGACCTTTACGCGCACCGTGGGTAGAGATAAAGTACTCCAATACGCTCAAGCCCACTTTAAAGTTAGAGAGGATGGGGTTCTCGATAATTTCAGAACCGGAAGAGCCTGAACGACGAGGTTTCGCCATCAGTCCCCTTAAGCCTGCCAGCTGCTTTACCTGCTGCTTACTACCACGCGCACCTGAATCAAGCATCATGTACACGGAGTTGAAGCCTTGCTTATCGGCAGCCATTTCACGAATCAGCGTTTCCGTTACACGCGTATCTACGCGAGACCAGATATCGATGATCTGGTTATAACGTTCGTTGTTCGTGATAAGCCCCATGTTGTAGTTCTCCCATACTTCGTCCACTTCGCCCTGTGCCGCTGTTACCAGTGTTTCTTTCACATCCGGTACGGAAAGGTCTTTGATGTTGAACGACAGACCACCACGGAAGGCGGTACGGAATCCTAATGTTTTGATATCATCCAGGAACTGTACGGTCTTTGGTATGTTGGTGTTCTTCAGTATGTCACCAATGATCTCCCGCAGCGACTTCTTCGTGAGCAGCGCATTTACGAAACCATTTTCTTTGGGTACAAACTGGTTGAATATAACGCGTCCTACCGTTGTTTCCAGCAGTTGCCTTTGCAGGCTGCCGTCCTTCTGGCGAACGTCTACTTTTACTTTTATCCAGGCGTGGAGGTCAGCGCGGCCTTCGTTGTGCGCTATCAGCACCTCTTCAGGGCTGTAGAACGCCATGCCTTCGCCTTTTACTATCTCGTCGCCCATGGTCTTCTTACCCTTGGAGATATAGTAGAGGCCCAGTACCATGTCCTGTGAAGGCAGGGTGATAGGCGTACCGTTCTGCGGGTTAAGAATGTTGTGCGAAGCCAGCATCAGCAGCTGGGCTTCCAGTATCGCTGCGTGGCTCAGCGGCACGTGTACGGCCATCTGGTCACCATCGAAATCGGCGTTGAACGCCGAACACACCAGCGGGTGCAGCTGTATCGCTTTACCTTCTATCAGCTTAGGCTGGAAGGCTTGTATCGAAAGCCTGTGGAGCGTAGGGGCACGGTTAAGGAGTACCGGGTGGCCCTTCAGCACATTTTCCAGTATGTCCCAAACTACGGCTTCTTTACGTTCTACCAGTTTCTTGGCGCTCTTTACCGTTTTTACAATACCACGCTCTATTAGCTTACGGATAATGAATGGTTTGAACAGTTCCGCAGCCATGTCCTTAGGAAGGCCACACTCGTGGAGCTTCATTTCAGGACCTACCACGATAACCGAACGGCCGGAGTAGTCCACACGCTTACCGAGGAGGTTCTGACGGAAACGGCCTTGTTTACCTTTCAGTACATCAGAGAGTGACTTCAGGGCACGTCCACCTTCCGC
Source organism: Flavipsychrobacter sp. (assembly GCA_016786665.1). Lineage (GTDB taxonomy): Bacteria > Bacteroidota > Bacteroidia > Chitinophagales > Chitinophagaceae > MKUN01. The sequence goes on along the minus strand of JAEUVZ010000035.1, from coordinate 21,799 downwards.
TTTCACGGCGTTGCTCTTACGGCTGTTATCGAACAGTGAGTCAACGGCTTCCTGCAGCATACGTTTTTCGTTACGCAGGATCACCTCTGGTGCTTTAATTTCTATCAGCCTTTTCAGACGGTTGTTCCGGATAATAACGCGGCGGTACAGGTCGTTCAGGTCAGACGACGCAAAACGGCCACCATCCAGCGGAACGAGCGGACGCAGTTCTGGTGGAATAACCGGGATGTATTGCATCACGGTCCACTCCAGGCGGTTTTCTACACGGGTATTGGCATCGCGGAACGCTTCTACCACGCTCAGGCGCTTGAGGGCTTCCTGCTTACGCTGCTGAGATGTTTCGTTAGCGGCTGCATTACGCAGGTCGTACGACAGTTGGTCGAGGTCTATGCGGGAAAGCAGTGCATGCACGGCTTCCGCGCCCATTTTGGCGATGAATTTATCCGGTGAATCATCGGGCAGGTATTGGTTATCCTTGCTCAGTGAATCCAGTATTTCCAGGTATTCATCTTCCGTCAGCAGCGCCTGGTGGGTGCTTTCAGAATCTTTCAGGTTCAGTTTCTGGCGGATTAGTTCATCAGCTTCACCGGCGTTCACTACCACATAGCGCTCGTAGTAAACGATACCTTCCAGCTTCTTAGAGCTAACGCCCAGCAGGTAACCTATCTTGTTGGGCAGGCTCTTAAAGTACCAGATGTGCACGATAGGTACCACCAGCTTAATGTGGCCCATGCGCTCACGGCGTACTTTCTTTTCCGTTACTTCCACACCGCAACGGTCACAAACGATACCCTTATAACGGATACGCTTGTACTTTCCGCAATAACATTCGTAATCCTTTACAGGGCCGAATATTTTCTCGCAGAAAAGGCCATCACGCTCCGGCTTGTACGTACGGTAGTTGATGGTTTCAGGTTTCAGCACCTCGCCATAGGAACGGTCGAGGATAGTATCCGGAGATGCTAAGCTGATAGTGATTTTATTAAATCCGGCCTTCGGACGGTTTTCTTTCTTTATTGCCATAATGTTTTTTTCGTCTTTAGTTTTAAATAAAAGCAGTGTTCCCGGTCAGAATAGCTGCTATTCAAACTTTAACTCTAAACCTAATCCACGCAACTCATTCACCAATACGTTGAACGATTCCGGTATACCTGCTTTAGGTACGTTGTCGCCCTTAACGATTGATTCGTAGGTTTTCGCACGGCCCATGATGTCATCCGACTTAAGTGTAAGCAGTTCCTGCAGGATGTTGGCGGCACCATATGCTTCCAGCGCCCAAACTTCCATTTCACCGAAACGCTGACCACCAAACTGCGCCTTACCACCCAGCGGCTGCTGTGTAATGAGGCTGTATGGCCCGATAGAACGCGCGTGCATCTTATCGTCTACCATATGGTGCAGTTTTATCACGTAGATGATACCTACGGTAGCCTTCTGGTGGAAACGCTCCCCTGTTTCGCCATCATACAAGTATGTGTGGCCAAACTCCGGAAGACCCGCTTCGTTAATCAGGTTACCTATTTCATCTACACTGGCGCCATCAAATATCGGGGTAGCGAAGCGCATACCCAGCTTTTCGCCGGCCCAGCCCAGAACGGTTTCGTATATCTGTCCCAGGTTCATACGCGATGGTACCCCCAGTGGGTTCAGTACTATATCTACCGGCGTTCCGTCTTCCAGGAATGGCATATCTTCCGCACGAACGATTTTGGCAACGATACCTTTGTTACCGTGGCGTCCCGCCATTTTATCACCCACTTTCAGCTTACGTTTGCTGGCCAGGTAAACCTTCGCCAGTTTCAGTACGCCGGCAGGCAATTCATCCCCTATTGACAGGTTGAACTTCTCGCGCTTGTAGCGGCCCAGTTCTTCGTTGAACTTGATATTGTAGTTGTGCAGCAGTTGGTTGATGGCGTCATCCGTTGGCTTATCACCAGTCCAACCCAGCGGGTTTACATTCTGGTAATCTACCGAGCCCAGGGTCTTGGTATTGAATTTACCCCCTTTGCTCAGTACGGGCTCACCAAAGTTGTTGGTAATACCGGCCGATACTTTATCCTTCAGCAGTATCTGCAGCTTTTCCAGCAGCAGGTTCTTCAGATCGTCCAGGTTCTTTTCGTGAACTTTTTCAATCTTCTCCAGGGCTGCCTTTTCGCGCACTTTAGAGTTTTTATCTTTCTTCGCGCGCTGGAAGAGTTGTTTGTCTATTACGATACCTTCCGTTCCGCTTGGCGCCTTCAGCGATGCATCTTTCGCATCACCGGCTTTATCACCAAAGATGGCACGGAGGAGCTTTTCTTCCGGTGTGGGGTCGGTCTCTCCTTTAGGCGTTATTTTACCTATCAGTATGTCGCCCTCACCTATGTGCGCGCCTACGCGGATGATACCGTTCTCGTCCAGGTCTTTGGTAGCTTCTTCCGATACGTTAGGGATATCGGCGGTCAGTTCTTCTTCACCCAGCTTGGTATCGCGCACTTCCAGTTCGTACTCGTCTATGTGTACGGAAGTGAACCAGTCTTCGCGAACTACCTTTTCGTTTATCACGATGGCATCTTCGAAGTTGTACCCCTTCCATGGCATGAAGGCCACTTTCAGGTTACGGCCCAGCGCCAGCTCACCGCCTTGTGTTGCATAGCCTTCGGTCAGGAAGTCGCCTTCCTTCACTTTCTGGCCTTTGCGTACCGACGGGCGCAGCGTGATGCTTGTGCTCTGGTTGGTCTTTTTATACTTGGTAAGCGTATATATTTTCAGGTCATCTTCAAACGAAACCAGCCTGTCTTTATCATTACGCTCGTAGCGGATATGTATTTCGTTAGCATCTACATATTCTACTACACCGTTGCCTTCAGCATGTATCTGTATACGTGCGTCGCGGGCTGCTTTACCTTCCAGGCCGGTACCTACTATAGGCACTTGCGGGCGGATAAGCGGAACAGCCTGGCGTTGCATGTTCGATCCCATCAGCGCACGGTTGGCATCATCGTGCTCCAGGAACGGAATCAGCGACGCGCTCAAACCAACTATCTGGTTAGGCGCTACGTCCATGAATTCCACTTCGTTTGGTTCCAATATCGGGAAGTCACCCGTCTGGCGCGAAGCGATTTTATCTTCTACGAAGTTTCCTTTATCATCCAGCGGCACGTTGGCCTGGGCAATCTTTGCCAGGTCTTCTTCTTCAGCGCTGAGGAAGTGGTGGTGCTTCAGGTCTACTTTACCTTCTTTTACCTTGCGGTATGGAGTTTCGATGAAGCCCATCTCGTTTATCTGGGCGTGTACGCAAAGCGTAGAGATAAGACCGATGTTCGGCCCTTCCGGTGTTTCGATGGTACACAGGCGGCCGTAGTGGCTGTAGTGTACGTCACGAACCTCGAAGCCCGCACGCTCACGGCTCAAACCACCCGGACCGAGGGCGGAAATACGACGCTTGTGCGTTATTTCCGACAGGGGGTTGGTCTGGTCAAGGAACTGCGACAGTTGCGATGTACCAAAGAAAGAGTTAATAACCGATGACAGCGTACGTGCGTTGATCAGGTCTATCGGCGTGAACACTTCATTATCACGAACGTTCATACGCTCGCGGATAGTACGTGCCATACGCGCCAGGCCTACACCGAACTGTGCGAACAACTGCTCGCCCACCGTGCGGACACGACGGTTGCTCAGGTGATCGATATCGTCTATTTCCGCTTTACCGTTGGTAAGGCGAACCAGGTATTTGATGATGGAAATGATATCTTCCTTGCTCAATACTTTCGTATCAATGTTGATATCCAGTCCCAGCTTACGGTTGATCTTGTAACGGCCTACTTCACCCAGGTCATAACGCTTGTCGCTGAAGAACAGCTTCTCAATGATACCGCGGGCGGTTTCATCATCCGGAGCGTCTGAACCACGAAGCTGGCGGTAGATGTGCTGTACCGCTTCCAGTTCCGAGTTAGAAGTATCCTTGTTCAGGGTATTGTAGATGATAGAGAAATCACCGCTCACTTCTTCCTTCTGCAGGAAGATGGTGGGGATGTCCATACCTTCTATCATTTCAGCGTTCGCTTCATCCAGTACGCTGTCGCGGTCCAGGATCACCTCGTTACGCTCTATGGTTACTACCTCACCGGTATCTTCGTCCACAAAGTCTTCCGTCCAGCTGCGCAGTACTCGGGCGGCCAGGCGGCGGCCTATGTTGGCGGCCAGGGTCTTCTTATCAGTTTTCACCTCGTCGGCCATGCCGAAGAGCTGGAGGATGTCTTTATCTGTTTCAAAACCTATGGAACGTAAAAGCGTCGTTACAGGGAACTTCTTTTTACGGTCTATGTAGGCATACATTACATTATTGATGTCGGTAGCAAATTCCATCCACGCACCCTTGAACGGTATTACGCGGGCACTGTAGATCTTGGTACCGTTGGGGTGAACGCTCTGCCCGAAGAATACACCGGGTGAACGGTGAAGCTGGGATACTACTACACGTTCAGCGCCGTTGATAACAAACGTACCGCGCGGGGTCATGTACGGTATGTTACCGAGGAAAACGTCCTGCACTATGGTTTCGAAGTCCACGTGCTCTTCGTCATTACAGCTCAGCTTCAGCTTCGCTTTCAGCGGAACGGAATACGTAAGGCCGCGCTCCATACATTCGTCAATGGTGTAGCGGGGCGGATCGATGAAATAATCCAGGAACTCCAGAACGAAAATGTTCCTGGTGTCCGTAATAGGAAAATTCTCTTTGAACACACGGAACAAGCCTTCATTATCGCGTTTATCCGGCGTAGTTTCCAGCTGGAAAAAGTCCTTGAAGGACTGTAACTGAATACCCAGAAGATCTGGCGTATCAGCAACATCGTGGATCTTACCGAAATTAATGCGGCCCGTCGTTGTTCGTTTTTGTGTTATAGCCATAGTATATTTAATACTCCTTTATTTACAAACAAAAAAATCCCGTTCTAAAAGGTGCAACTTTTAGTACAGGTCAGTTCTGTATTAACAAGATTTAGTCAATAATATTAGTGTGCGCACAGCTAGCTCCCCGCAAAGGGATGGCAAATATAGGAAACGGGACAGGAATTATCAAAATTTATTCCAATTTTCCCAAATCGGGATAACTATTTCCATAGTTTTTTAATCAACATGTGTAATTGTTGACAACTAATGACAGGCTTATATATTCTGCTCATTTAAAATATAAAGCCCTGTTCCAAGCTCCATTCTATCACCAGCTAACAAATCTAAAATAAAATAATAAAGCACCAGTCCCGCCGCACATCTGTTCACGGCACGCCCCACCCCCAGGGGTTGGAACAGTTTTTTAAATCCACAATCTATAACCAAACGATACAGATTGTTATGAAAAAGATAAGCACCGTAATTATTGCCTTAGTGGCCGCCGTGGGCTTTTCCTCTTGCGGAAAGAACTACACCTGCACCTGCTCCTTCAACGGAAATGTAATGTATGAAGGAGAAAGCAGCGGCAAGCGCGATGACGCCAGAACCGATTGTGACCTGAAAAAATACACCGTAGCCGGACAAACCTGGGATTGCGACCTGCGATAACAGGAATGCCTAACTGCTATTACTAACCATAAAATATAAAAAATCATGAAAAAGATACTATTTGCCGGACTGGTACTCTTCAGCGCCATAGGTTTCGTATCGTGCAAGAAGGACTATAACTGCGTGTGCCGCGTGAACAACGCTATAGTGTGGACCCGCGAGTACGATGATATCTCCCGAGCCGATGCCGAGGATCGCTGTGATGGCGACGGACAAACTGCCGGAGGCAGCATACAATGGGACTGCGATGTGGAACGCGACTAACCACAACACTGGTGGCACACTTTTTAAAAGCTCATCAGGAAATTGTTTAACTGATAAAAACACTCTTATGAAAAAGTTTCTCTTAGGCGCCCTCGTACTGGTAAGTGCGTTTGGTTTCACCTCTTGCAAAAAAGATTACAACTGCGTATGCCGCTTCAATGGTGTGCAGGTATTCAGCCAAAAATATGAAGACATCAGCCGCTCTGATGCTAATGCAAAATGTAACGACAACGATAATGGGACCGGCCAGGCGTGGGATTGCGATATTGAATAGTTAACCAAGTGAGAACGGAAGGAGCAGCCAGGGTGCTGCTTCTTTCGTATTTTACACCTTTAGAAAACCAGAAAGACCTCTGTCACACGACTGGAGCAGGTTCACCAAGAGAATAATCATCAAAGCGCCCCGCCTGGCCATCTACCGCCACTGGGCCGTACCGGCCAACATGGAAAGCTGGTTTCTGCGCGATGCACTCTTCCGTATATCCGACACCGAATTGAGGGACAAGCAAAAGGAAGTGTATGCAGGAGACCGCTACGAATGGCTGTGGTATGGATACCCCGATTCTTCTGTAGAAAAAGGGAAGGTGCTGGAAGCGAACGGTGTGGACCGCATCAAATTCTCCTTTACCGGGGGAGCCGAAGTAACAGTACAACTGGAAGAACAAAGTGCCGGCACACTGGTAACCCTTACACAGGAAGGCATCCCCACTGACGACCACGGCAAGATAAACTACAATACCGGCTGCCAGGTAGGATGGACCTTTTACCTCACCAATCTAAAATCCATCCTTGAGGGAGGCATAGACCTGCGCAACAAAGATGCCGAGGTAAAAGATATGGTGAATAGCTAAGCCCTTCACCCCACCCAATCTATTGTTTTACCCGGTACTTTTCTACCGCAGAGTTAAAGATTAACAAAGCCATTTTGTGTGCGAATATTATAATCGTTTATCTTTGCGCCTTCAATCCACTAAAAAAATGAAGAAGTTGATGTTACTGGCAGCGGGCGCTGCTATGATGGGCCTTGTCTCGTGCGATAAGCTGAAAAACCTGGCGAAAATAAATGTAGGCGCGCAGTCTGCGGATATTGATTTTTCCATACCGGTAACACCGGCCGGGGAACAGAACCTGGCCGAAGCCAACGTAACGCTGAATATAGACAGCGTGATAAAAGCATACAACTCCAGTGTGGGCGTTAACAATATAAAATCAGCCAAGGTAATAGCGCTTACCCTGGAAGTGCTGGACGCAGACTCTGCTAACAACCTGGCCCTGGTAGAAGCGGCAAAGGTTATTTTGTCTTCCGACACGAAGCCGACACCGGTTACCATTGGCGAGCTTACTAACAACCCCGACGAATATAAAACCAGCATAGACATTCCGCTGAACGGCGACGTAGACCTGGCTGAGTATCTCCGTTCCAATAACTATACATACACCCTCTGGGCAAAAACCCGCAGAGGCACTACCAAAGAAGTGCATTGCAAAGCGGTAGTGAAATATGATATAGTTGTAGGCCTGGAGTAAGAGCCACTGATGTAACTAATTGAAAAGCAGCTGTAAGGCTGCTTTTTTATTTGCCCTTACTACCCTTACACCCTGCAAAGAAACTGTTAAGGATGGGTGTTGGCACAGTATTTTGAAGATATAGAGTATCACTAAATAATGACAGGATTATGGAACGCTATGAAATAATGAACAAAAGCGCGAAACGGAACATGGGTATCATCAGTGTATTGCCAATGCTGGCCTACGTGGCCTGGCTGATACAATTCGTCTACCTGCACACTATATACCCCGACATACGCACCTCTGCGATACTATCCGATAACTTCGACAGTACACTACTCTTCTTTACACTGTGCTTTGTGCTCACCAGCGCGGTACTGGTTTACTTTGTAGTGCATGTGGCCAAAAGCAAACTGATGAACCCTCAGGCCAAGCTTTCGTGGATACTTTTCATGACGTTTGCGGCCCCGGTAGCTTTTATAGCCTTCTGGTTTGCAGAGATACGCACCGAGCCCGAACGCTTACCGGTACACGCAGACATTGCCTAACGCAGCGCACCGCTAAAACTTCTTACATAGTTCAATCAGCATAGCCTGAGAGAATAGAACAATAAGGCCTCCGATGGGGGGCTTATTGGTTTTAGGGGGGCTGGTGTTAGTCACACTATACCAAACAAACGAAAGCCTCCGGTATGGAGGCTTTCGTGTATTTAAAAAACAATTGTAATGCGGTTATGCCAGCATAGTCACGGGATTTTCCAGGTGTGCTTTCAGCGTCTGCAGGAAACGGGCGCCTACGGCTCCATCCACCACGCGGTGGTCGCAGCTCAGGGTCAGTTTCAGCAGGTTGCGCACTACTACCTGTCCGTTTTCTACCACGGGTGTAGCCTGTATTTTACCCACCGCCAGTATACAGCTATCCGGCGGATTGATGATAGCGGTAAATTCATCTATATCCATCATACCCAGGTTGGATATGGTGAATGTATTGCCGGTGAACTCCTGCGGCTGAATTTTCTTGGTGCGTGCTTTATCGGCGAGCGTAGAAGATTCCTGGGCTATCTGCGACAGGGATTTCTGGTCGGCGAACTTGATAACGGGAACGATGAGCCCTTCGTCTACAGAAACCGCGGAGCCAATATGTATGTGTTGGTTCTGGCGGATAACATCTCCCAGCCAGGAGCTGTTCACTTCAGGGTGCTTTCGCAGGGCCATAGCCGCCGCTTTTATTATCAGGTCGTTGAAGGATACCTTTACCGGCGCTACGGCGTTCACCGCTTTGCGTGCTTCTATGGCCACATCCATATTCACGGTGATGCGAAGATAGAAGTGCGGGGCGCTGAACTTGCTTTCCGCCAGGCGCTGCGCTATTATTTTGCGCATCTGCGTTACCGGTGTGTCGGTGTGGCCTTCCTGGCCCACCGGCAGGAATTGCTGCACCTGCGCGGCCGGCTTGCCCGCCGCTGCGGCTTGTGGCGCCGCCTGGGCCTGGGTGGGGGTAAAGCTATCTACGTCGCGCTTTATCACACGGCCATCAGGGCCGGAACCCTTTACGGCCAGCAGGTCTATTCCTTTTTCTTCCGCCAGCTTTTTAGCCAGTGGCGATGCTTTTACCCGCTCATCTGATGATGTAGCAGATTGTGTAGCAGCCTGTGTAGGTGCCTGCTGCTGTGGCGCTGCAGCCGGTGCGCTGGCGGCCGGTGCCGCGGGAGCCGTTTCTTTCTGCTCCTTTCCTTCCCCACCCGACGATGCTTCGTAGTCCAGGTATGGCTGCACGTCAGTACCTTCCTTACCTATTATGCAGATGATGCCATTCACTTTGGCGGCCTCCCCTTCTTTTACGCCTATGTACAGCAGGGTGCCGTCGGCATAGCCCATTACCTCCATGGTCGCCTTATCGGTTTCCACTTCGGCCAGCACATCATCACTTTTCACTTTGTCGCCTACCTTCTTATGCCAGGCTACTATCTTGCCCTCCTTCATGGTGTCGCTGAGCAGTGGCATCCGCACCACGGTAGCATCGCCCGATGGCGGTGCCGTAGCTTTGGGGGCCTCTTTCTTCGGCTCTTCGGCGGCGGCAGCCGGGGCACTCTCTTCCTTAGCGGCGGCCGTGGGCGCGTCGTTCAGCAGAGACTGGTAGTCTTCTCCTTCCTTGCCTATTATGGCAATAATATCATTCACTTTGGCGCCCTTGCCCTTCTCTACGCCTATATACAGCAGTGTGCCATCTACATAGGGCATCACTTCCATAGTAGCCTTATCGGTCTCCACATCGGCCAGCACATCATCGCTTTTTACCTTGTCGCCTACTTTCTTATGCCATTCCGCAATCACCCCTTCTTTCATCGTATCACTGAGCAGTGGCATACGTATCGCTTCAGCCATAAATATTTATCCTGTTTAAATTAGGTTTCAAAAGTAATGATTTTGCACCACGATTTACACGATTTCAGGCGATAACCCTAATCTCATTTTCCAGCGGTAAAAAACCGGGATAAATCAGCCCCATCCCCGCTGCGGGAGCGGTTATGGAGGGGATGCAGTTAAATTAAACTAATATTCAATTTGTAAATTCAAGTTGTTCTTCAGTTGCTCCAGGTAAGGATTTTTCCGGGCCATTGCCTCATACATCTCCTGCTTGCTGAGCACTAGCTTCTGCTCCCGGGCCACAATGGCCTTGTCCTCGCGCACTTCGGTGGTGATGCGCAGCATCATGATACCCGTTTCCGCGCGGAAAAAGTCTATCAGCGCATCCCGCTGGTCGCGGGCGTAGGTATCGGCCAGTTCCGACGGTGTAATGATACGCACCTCATCCGGGGGAAGAGCCTCCACCTTCATGGAAATAAACTGCGCATAATAAACGCTTTTGTTGTTCGCTTTCAGTTGGTCGCGGTACTTCTCAAATACCGATTGCGCCACTTCGGCTGTCAGTTCGCGCACTTCCGCGGTGGCAGCGGCTTTCAACTGTTCCATTTCCGCTTCCAGGCCGCCCAACAGGTCTTTGCTTACCCGGCGGGCGGGGCCTGCTGCGCTGGCAGCCTGGGGCGCTGCCGCAACGGACGGTGCCGCTGGCGGGGTTACCGGCTGTGGCACAGCGGCGGCGGGAGCTTCCAGTACAGCCGCCTTTACAGGCGCCGGTACTGGGGCTGGGGCCGCTACTACCGGCTGCGGAGCAGGCGGCTGGTAGGCAACGGCGGGCGCAGGAGCGGGCGCTACTGGTTCATTATCAGATTTTTTTTTTACGTCGGTGGCCTGCAACACGTAGCAGAGCCGTATCAGGCACATTTCTACCTGGAGGCGCTTATTGGTAGCATTCTTGTACTCCAGCGCCGCGTCGTTTATAATATTCAGCGCGGAAATAATGAACGAGGGAGGGGCCTGGTTGGCCTTTTCGTGGTACACGGGTTTGTGATCGTTGGGCACATCCAGCAGTTTGGCCATGCGGGGGTCTTTGCAAAGCAGCAGGTTGCGCATATGCTCCGCCAGCCCTTCCAGTATCACATTCCCTTCAAAGCCCTTATCCAGCACTTCATCCAGCGCCAGCAGGGTACCACTCACATCCTGCGCCAGCATATGGTCCGTCAGCCGGAAGTAAAAGTCAGCATCCAGCATGTTCAGGTGCTCCATGGTGTTGCCGTAGGTGAGCATACCATTGGTAAAGCTCACTATCCGGTCCAGCATGGAAAGGGCATCGCGCATGCACCCTTCGCTCTTCTGGGCTATTACGTGCAGGGCCGCCTCCTGGGCTATCACGCTTTCTTTGGTAGCTATGCTGTGCAGGTGACTGGTAATATCGTTGGTGGTAATTCGTTTGAAGTCGAATATCTGGCAGCGGCTCAGTATGGTAGGCAGTATCTTGTGCTTTTCCGTAGTGGCCAGTATAAATATCGCATAAGAGGGCGGTTCCTCCAGGGTCTTCAGGAAAGCGTTGAAGGCCGCGGCACTGAGCATGTGCACCTCGTCTATGATGTATATTTTGTACCGGCCCTGCTGCGGCGCGAACCGTACCTGGTCTATCAGGTTGCGGATATCGTCTACCGAGTTGTTAGAAGCCGCATCCAGCTCAAAGACATTGAAAGAGGTATTGTTCCTGAACGATTCACAGGTAGGGCATACGCCGCAGGCTTCCATATCAGCCGTTGGCTGTTCGCAATTGATAGTTTTGGCCAGTATACGGGCGCAGGTGGTCTTCCCCACCCCGCGCGGACCGCAAAAGAGGTATGCATGCGCCAGGTGCTGGTGCCTGATGGCATTCTTCAGCGTAGTGGTGATGTGCTCCTGCCCCACAACCGTATCAAAGGTCTGGGGGCGGTACTTTCGGGCGGAAACAATATAATTATCGGACATCTCTCGTAGTCGTGGGTATTGAGTTGTTAGTCGTAAGACTTCAACTTTGAGGCAAGTTACAAGAAAAAGCAGTGCTGTAAGAATAAGGAAATTCAGAATGTGGATAACTACTTCCACCTGTAAAGGTTACGGCAGGAGCGGCGCAGCCCGGGAAGCCCATAGGGGTAAAAATTGCGTTCCTTTAACAACAGAACACCGCCTGAAATCGTTATATTTGTTACAGACACAAACCTTTGAATGATGAAAAAAATGCTGCCCATACTCTCCGCCCTGGCCATACTGGCACTGATGAGCTCCTGCGAAAAAGGCTATGTGTGCGAATGTGCCAAACCCGGCACCACGGAAAAGGAAGTACAAAACATAACTGCCGCCAACCTGGCTCGCGCTGAAGTAAAATGCATGCAGATGAACACAGCCGGCCCCAACAACAAAAACGGCTTTTACAATTGCAGCCTGAACTATACGGATAAGTAGTTTCACCAAAACCGGAAACAGACAGCTACTTCAATTGCGGGCTAATCAATTAGTAAGAAACTAGATAAAGAAAGGCGGAGATGGGTCTCCGCCTTTCTTTATTATAGCTTTTGGAAGCGCTTTACCTGGACACCATCTGCCGTCTCCAGCTGCAGATGGTATATCCCGGCGGGTAGGTTCCGCACGTTTAAGGTATTGCGGCCTGCCGTCATACTACCCGATTGCAATGACTGGCCAAACGTATTGGAGATGTGGTAAGCGGCCACGCTGCGGGTATTAACCGATATTTCATCCCCGGCAGGATTGGGGTACACGGTAAATATATCCACTTCCGGAATTTCGGATACAGCAGCGGGCCAGCACATTCCCGTCTGTGCATAGTTGGTCAGCACCACTTCATTATGGTCAAAGTAAATGCCTACGCGGTGGTCTATGGATGCGCCGATAGGCCAGTTGCTTTTTGAATTGATTTTATATTGAAACATTCCGTGGCGGCCCAGGTGGTCGGAGCTATCGGCCAGCATGATATTGGGAAAATCGAAACGGAGGATCTTGAGCTGAGGTGCCGTGGATATAAACATCTCATGGCTGCTCGATATAAGCTCCAGGCTATTTATATCCAGCCCAGGGGGTAGTGTATCCAGCACATACACATTTACTGCGGGTGCATTCCCCAAGTTTTCGAACGTAATTTTGTAGTTCAGGTTTGTCCCCGGGGTAACACATCCTTCGGGCGTTACATAGATGGCATTAGGGTCCCACGGGCCAGCAACAGTATCCACCATTACAACATTATTATTTGCAGTATTTATATCACCTATAAGTGGCGAAATACTGAACTTTGTCTGCACGGTATCGCCAACTGTTAGCAAGCCATTGGCTGGTTCGAGCCAAAAAACTATTTTTTCTGTCGGATCACTTAGCGCGCCCAAATTATTGATATTCCATGTTACCACATTACCATTAACCGAAGTTGGAGCAGGAATAGCGCTATGATACTGATATTTCGGACTGTGAACTAACGTTACTACCGCATTGGCTTCAGTACAAAATCCATTATATGTATGAATATAACCTTGCTGCCTATTGGTTCCTACTCGATTAAAAGGAACATATATCCCTAAATCCATATCAGTCCCACTAGAACAGTCCACACCAAATTCATTGTTAAAGAGGTTAGTATTCAATTGTAAGGTCTCTATGATTGTACCATTAGACGGGCAGGTAAAAGTAATACCAGGATGCGGTAATATTCGAAAGAATACAAAGTCGCCCAATGTGCAAGAGCCCAATGTGCTAAAATTAAAACCTCCTATAAAACTTAAGGTATCGTCAACGGTACACCCTGTAAGAATTTCAACATTTAAGGGCATCGACACCAGGTTCTCATTACTATCCCTGATACAATTATGATTCAAATCGTAATATACAATATTACTTGCTTCTCCACAGTTAGGATCATCTAATCGATTGCAGATAAATACCGAAGAATCGACTAATATGCCATTATCATATAATGTTACTAAAACTGCATTGGCACCACGCCACATATAGTAGTGTTGGGCATTAAAGCAGCCACCGCTGTCATTCGTTGATACGAAGCCGGAACCGTCTCCGAAATCAATCATGACAGAAAGGTTATTCCCCCCCGATGCGAAAACGCTCACGTACAACAAGGAACATGAACTCAGGTATGTCATTGTCGTATCGATCTGCGCTGCCTTGATATTACCGGCGTTAAGCGACAAAAGGACGAATAGGAATAGTAGTACCCTTTTAGCCATAGGTTGATTTTTTGAGGAGTTTTATAAATGGTTTCAAAAAAATAGACGTAAATTTTCGTAAAGTGTTAGTAATGGGTACAAAAGAAGAAGCTCCCGACAGAGCTTCTTTTATTTACTCAAATAAAATCGATAACTAAAAGCCACTTAAAGGCTTTCGTTTCCCTGCTATTGCCCTGTAAACTACAAAGGCCATTAAAACAACAATCCACAAGGGCCATATGCTGATAGCGACGATGAAAAAAGCCTTTATTGCGGTCCAGCCCCTGTAGCCAGCCTGTCCTAACTGCTCCCCAAAACCGGGGCGGGAAAAATATTCCGGGTCAGGAACAATGCGGGTAACAATACGCTCCGGCTGGTAGAATTCTACGGTAATAGTGGCATAGTTGGCATCGTCCAGCAGTTTCAGGTTTTCCAGGCTGCGGTTAATGCCCTGCAACTGCCTGGACTCATCGTACTGGTCGGCGCCTATCGCGTCACCACTCTTCCGGGCCAGCTCCATTGCTTTAGCGTTGGTGTTGCTCACTTTATTCCGCAGTGCATTAGAGAGGTAGCTAAGGGTTACATCGTTCTGGGCAAGCTTGCGGCTCTCTATAAACTCCGCCAGTGGCGGAATGGCCTGCAACACGGAATCCAGCGACCGGCCAGGTACGCGCAGCGTTAAGAAAGCAGTAGGGGTATAAACCTGCACGCTTTTCAACGAGTCGGGCTTATAATAGATGGTTTGGCTGCTGAAGTTATCGTTGGAGAGATCGCTCTGCTGCACTACTCCGCCCGCATGGCGCACCACAGCTTCCATAGCCGAAGTAGCCTGCAGTACGTCCGTTACCCGGCACCGGATACCGGCCGTGCGCACGACCTTTCGCGAGGCGGAGCGGATATCGGCGATATCAGACGAGAAGGAAACAGAATCGCCCGAGGCGAGTACCTCTTCGGCGGAAACAGGAGCGGCGGCTTCGTTACCGGCCGATTCGTAACGGCTGCACGAAGCCAGCGCCGCCAATGGCAGCAACAAACAAACATTTTTCAATCGCATAGTATGAATGGTTTTATACCTGTTGATACGCAGGTCGCCAAAAGGTGACGGTACGGGGCTGTTAAAGATTTTGTAATTGACGTATCCGTACGGCCAAACCGCATCCGTGCTGGTGGGTATATGCAAATACCGTAAAAAGGGTATCGGCAGCCGTCTGTAATAATAGGAGCTTTACAGCCGTTTCCGAAAAACATAGTTCCTTAAAGTCACCCGGAACTCACATCTTGCAGGTAAAGGGCAAAGATGCAACGATGCAGGAGCAATTTGTGATCTTGCAATAATCGGAGGGCGCCCGCAGGGGCGCCTTTTTTTGCCCGTTGCTGCCAGCTGCAAAGCCCGCAAACAGGCGCTTCTCCGTGCTGGTGGGTAGGTGAAAATACCGTACAAAGGGTACGGTGCCATCAACACTTAATGCCGAGCTTTGCCCTACCCCAAAAAACGAAATATTATGACAAAAAAACTTACCCTTGCCGCTGTGGCAATGCTCCTCCTCACCGGAGGAATGAATGCGCAGAATGCATCGCGCCTCATCGGACGCTCTGTATGGAAATGGAGCGGTAGCCAGTGGAACTTTGACGACTCGGCCAACTATCACTACTCGCCCGGCAAAGGCGGCGGACTGGAAGAGCTTTCCGCCGAAGCGCTCGCCTACGACAGCAGCATGCAGGTGGTGCTGTACCAGAGCAACTACCTCCCCTACCGGAAAAGCATACAGACGCTGAACAACAGCAATGTGCTCCAGCGGCTAATGACGGAGAACAACCTGACCACTTTCATTAATTACCGCCTGTACGACTATACCTACAATGGCAATAACATGCGCCTGAGCGACACCCTGAAAAACTGGAATACCGGCAACAACCAATGGGTAAACCAGGTAAGGCGCACCCGCACCTTTGACGGCAACAACAACCTGCTGAGCCTGGTGATTGAGAACTGGGATGTAAACAATAGCCAATGGATGAACGTGAGCGCATTCTACTACGCCTACAACGGCAACAACCAGACAGATGAGAAATCGCTGGTATGGGATGGCGGCCTGAGCCAGTGGGACAGCGCCGGATGGCGTCACTACGACTGGAACACCAACAACCAGTGGGATACTATTACCAACTATGTGTACAGCGGAACCTGGACACCTACATCGCAAATCTACTTCCTGTACGACGGCAACAACAACAATACGGAACAATGGTCGCGCGTATGGAACAGCACCCTGAACCAGTATGAAACCAACATGAACTGGCAAATGGACTACGACGGTAACAACTACAAAACCACCGATACCGCCTACTACTGGGACGATGTGAACAACGCATGGTACACCTCTACCCAAAATAACTACTGGTATGATGGCAACGGCAACCTGGCCAAATGGATAGTAATGGAGTACGATACCGCCAATGCCGTATATAGAAACATCAGCTACGACACTATGGCGTATAACTCCTTTAACCAGGGAACCTATACCCGGAGACTGAGCTGGAACACCGGAACGAACGACTGGGGACAGACAAACGACAGAGAATACTACCACTACTACGAGCTGTACACCGCCAGCGCTGCCCACCTGGCAAAGAACGCGGGTGAGCTGAAACTGTTCCCCTCCCCGGCAATGGGCTCGGTGAATGTAGACGTAAAATGGAATGAACCACAGGACTTTACCATCAGCATCTACGATATGCAGGGACGCCAACTGCGCCAATGGAGCGAAAAAGCCACCAGCCAGTACCGGAAAAATATTCCGCTGGCAGGCATGGCGGCAGGCACCTACCTACTGCAGGTACGCAGCAAAGACGCCACCACCCAGGGCCGCTTTGTGATACTGCAATAGCCCCGGTAGCGTTAACGCCCTTTATAAAAAGCGGTTTTGTATATTACACTATGCAAAACCGCTTTTGCATGCTGAAGAATGAGAAAACTGATATTGCTGGGCACCTGCCTGTTGGCACTGATAGCCGCCAATTGCCAACAGCCTATGGAGGAACAACTGGAACTGAAAATAAGCACCGTTACCCGGCTCGACTCCCTGCCTTCCGGGTCAGGACTGGCGCTGGTGCGGGACTCGTTGTATATAATAAGCGATAACGCCCCCGCATACTACAAGCTGCACCCGGCTACCAAAGGTTATACCCGCGTGCCCATATCCGGCTACCCCGCGGAGGAATACACCATCGCCAAAAAGGACAAACACGACCTGGAAAGCGCCGTATGCGGCCACTGGAACGGGCGCGACTACCTTTTTGCCTTCGGGTCAGGAAGTACGTCGCGGCGGGAAATGCTGCTGGCCATAGACTTAGGCGATACCCATCCACCACAAAAGATACCCCTTCTGCACCTCTACATGCAGATAAGCAGCCGCTGCCGGCTGAAAGAAAAAGAACTGAATATAGAAGGAGCGGCGCTCTGCCACGACCGGCTGTTCCTGTTCGTGCGCGGTAAGAATATAGCCGTGAGCATGGCCTGGGCCGACTTCTGCCGGTTTGCCCTGCAGCCAGTAGGTGGCTTTATCCCCGAAATGAGCATCCAGCAGGTGAACCTGCCCACCTATGGCATCACAGGTGCGGGCTTTTCCGGGGCCACGGAAATAACCTACCGGGGCAAACCCGCCATACTGTTCAGCGCCTCGCTGGAAGACACCCCCAATGCCATAGACGACGGGGCGGTACACGGCAGCTACCTGGGTATCCTGTCGTACAATACCAACGGCGTGCTGGGACTGGAACAAATAAGCATGGTGCGCGACAGCGCCGGCGTGGTGCTGAAGCAGAAAATAGAATCGGTAGCCGTAACAGGCACCACCGGCAACCGGGTAAACCTGCTGATGATAGCCGACAACGACGACGGCGCATCGGTGCTGATAGAGGGTTCCATTAGAATCCCCTGAGAATCCACAATTTGACAATAGCATGCACCTTTATGTCCTATAAATCGATATATTTGGAGTCTACCTAAGTCATCCTGGAAAGAAAACACTACCGGAAGCGCTTCAGCTTCGGGTGAAACAAAATATTTAGGTAACTATATTTTAACAGTCAGAATGAAGAAATTTCTAATTGCGGCGATACTGGCGGGGATAGCAAGCCCCTCTATGGCGCAGCACAAGCACGGGCAGGACTACAGCGTATCGGTATTCCGCAACAATCAGCCAAACAGCAACCGCAAAGCCGCAGCCGAAACCAATGCAAGGGCGGTACAGGCGTTCCCCAAATGGGCGATAACGGTAGATAATGCAACCGGACTTATTAAAGATATATATGGCCCCGGCATTTCGCTACCCGGCAGCAGCCTGGCAGAGAAAACCCGGCAGTGTATGGACAAGCAGCTGCGCGACCTGGGCGTAACCCCATCGGAGTGGGTGCTGGACCGCACAACCCAGAACGAGCTCGGCGGCTGGATAACCTACAAGCAGGTACTGAACGGGCACGACGTGGCGTTCAGCCGCCTCAGTTTCCGCTTTACCGCCGATGGCCGGCTGGTGCGCATACAGATGAAAAACTATGGCAGCCCGCAGGCTACCGCACCTACGCTCAGTATGAACCAGGCGCTGGATGCGGCACTGGCCAATATGCCCGGGGCAACCGTAACCACCAAAAGCATAAAGCCGGAATGGGCGTGGTTCCCCGTACCATCGGCCAACGGATACGACCTGCACCCGGCCTGGGCCTTTAATATAGACGGCACTGACGGTGACCGGGACGAAATGAAACTGCGCGGATTTGTAGACGCTACCGACGGCACCGTACTCTACCGCGTGAATGATGTAAAATTCGATTACGACCTGACGGTTAACTCTATGGTGCGGATGGACGGCTTTGTAACCCCGCCATCGGTTGCGCCGCTGCCTCACCTGAGGCTGACGATAAACGGCACCAACTACTTTACCGATAACCTGGGCTTCTTTGCCGACCAGGGCATTACGCTGCCGCAGGCTACTACCATACCACTGCGCGGCCACTGGAGCGTGGTGAAAGACTCCCCGCTGGACAGCATACCTGTAATGATAGAAAATGTTACCACGCAGGGCACTACCTTTACCTACCCAACCACCGGCCTGGCGCAAAGCCAGCACATTAACGCCTACTACCACACCAATGTAGTGCACGACTTTATGAAGTCGCACTACCCCACCTTTACCGGACTTGATATTGCGCTGCCTACCAATGTAGATGTAAATGGTAACTGCAATGCCTTCTACAATGGCAACTCCATCAACTTCTACAAAGCCGGTGGCGGATGCGCATCGTTCGCCGAGATTGGCGATGTGGTGTACCACGAGTACGGGCATGGCATCAACGACAAGTTTTACGACTGGGTATCCGGCAATGGCATGGAAAACGGCGCCCTGAACGAAGGATATGCGGATGTATGGGCTATGTGCATTACCGATACCCCCATCCTGGGCCTGAACGGTATTGGCAACGGCTTTATTCGCCGCTATGACGGGCTGCCCCGCAAATACCCACAAAATATTAATGGCCAGGTACACAACGATGGAGAAATAATTGCGGGCGCCTGGTGGGATACCCGGCTGAACATAGGTAATGTAGATACTATGGCCCGGATATTCGCAGAGTCTCTATTCGATACCCCGGACGGCCCCGAAGGCACCGAGGGCGAAGTGTACCACTCCGCACTGATAGCCGCACTGATGGCCGATGACGACGACGCCAATATACTGAACGGTACGCCGCACTTCCTGGAGATAGTGACCGCCTTTGCGGAGCATGGCATATACCTGCTGAGCGATGCCGAACTATCGCACGGCGAAATGTGGAACCCCATAGAGTATATGGACGCCCCCATTAATGCTACGCTCCAGATAACGTACCAGCCCTTCCTGAAAGATGTGCAGGTGAAGTACCGGGTACGCCCCGCTACCACCTGGAATACCATCACTATGGCTACTACCAACTCCATTGACTTCACGGCGCAGATACCTGGCCAGTCCAGGGGTTCTATTATCGACTACTACTTCGTGGTGCGCGATACGCTGGAGTTCCCGGATGCATACTTCCCCGCCGGCTACCATCCTGACATGCCGGCCAACAGGTCGAACATACCTTACCAATATGGTACCCACCTGATGGGCCAGGTGTACCAGAACTTTAACGACAATGCTACCGACTGGGTAGTAGGTAACTTCCCCGGCCAGGCCGGCCTCCTCTCAGACAATGCCACTTCCGGTAAGTGGGTGCATGCTATCCCCATCGGCTCTTACGCCAACGGGCTGCCCAGCCAACCAAACAATGACCACACCACCGGAGCTACCAAGTGCCTGGTGACCGGCAACGCCCTTTCTGTAAACAGCGCAGTAGGTGCCGCCGATGTGGACAACGGCAGAACCACCGTTCTGTCTCCGCTCATAGACATCACGAACTTCGATAACCCGGTTATTGAATACTTCCGCTGGTACTCTAACAATCGCGGCAGCAATCCTAATACCGAGCAGTGGCTGGTGCGCATTGGCACGCCCAACTCACCTATCTGGTACAACGTGGAATCTACCTATGTTTCCGACCAGTCGTGGAGAAGGCGTATCTTCCGGGTAAGGGATTATATATCCGCTTCCAACCAGATACAACTGGCCTTTATAGCCGAAGATCTGGCCAATAACGGCGGCGCGGCGGTAGAAGCTGCGATAGACGACTTCCTGGTGTACTCTACCGACTGGGCGCTGGGTGTAGAAAATGTGACGGCTCCCGCCCGTGCTACCATCTTCCCCAACCCATCGGATCAACTGGTACACGTGCAGCTGAGCAACAACAGCCTGGCCAATGGCTCAATAGGCATCTATGACCTTACCGGCAAGAAAATAATGGAAACACCGATAGAAAACGGTAAAACCGACTATGAGTTCAGCACCAGGGAACTGGCGAGCGGCACCTACTTCCTGCTGGTAAAATCAGACAAGATGGCTCAATCGCAAAAGCTGACCGTACAGCACTAATAAATGGACTCCGCCCTTTTACAGGCGATATATAACGGGAAGACCTGGCTACGCAGCCGGGTCTTCTTTTTGGGCAACGCCCAGGTTGCCGGAAATAAGAGAGAGAAGATACAGCACCAGGTAAGGCACCGGGCTGCAGAAAAACAACCGTATATCGCCCAGCTTTTTCAGAAAGGCTTTATCGTAGTAGCCCAGCGAATAGCAGGCCGCGCCCGCCAGCACCACCACCGACAGCGCACACAGGTGCGACCAGAGCCAAACCCTTTTCAGCCACTGCTGGGGATGGCGCCGCCAACCCAGGTACCCCACGGGTATGATAGCCGCCAGTATGGAAAGATGCGCCACCTTCCGTACGCCATCGCTCAGCGACTGCGCTCCCCGCCCCTCGGTAAAGTACACATGGTCGGCGGTGCAGAGCGCCAGTATGGCCAGCAATGCCAGCCACATTACTGCTTTATGATTCTTTTTCAACATTTCTGCGGGTATATAACACCCAGCCAAAGAAGACCAGGCCATAAATAATCAGCTTAAAAACGTAGTGGTGCGCAAAGTCGACCACGGTACGCATGTTCAGGAACATCCACGCCAGTAAACCGCACCGGATAATATTCAGCAGGCAGATGACAGCAATACCCGCCAGCGCGAAACCCAGCATCTTTTTGAAACCCTGGGGAAGGCAGAGAAGAAAACCTATGTACAGTACTATCAGCTCCAGGCCATTGCACTCATGGGCTATGCTCACCGAGCGCACATCGTAGAGGTATATATTGTGCTGCAGAGCATACACGTTCTCGTGAAAGAGGGAGAGAAACTGCACCGTGCCCCAGGTAATAAAATCAGTAAGCGGTGCATCGGGCACCAGGGCCGGGCGCAGCAACAGATGATACAAGAGGTT
>JAEUVZ010000006.1 GCA_016786665.1 Flavipsychrobacter sp. | reverse complement strand
CGTAACACTGGCGCAGGATACTCAGAAGTACATTAATATCCCCGATTGGCACTTCCACTGGCAGGGCTTCTATATGTTCCCGAAAATCAAAAAGGTACCTTCCGGCACCAAGCTATACGCCAGCGCTTATTACGACAATACAACCAACAATCCCTTCCAGCCGCTGACAGTGCCGCAAACGGTACACGCGGGCGAAGCGACCACCGATGAAATGATGATTGTCTACCTCATCTTCGCCCTCTACCAGAATGGAGATGAGAACGTGATAATAGACAGCCAGTTTGTGGCTGCAAACGTACCCTACACCTACTACAGGGAGGAGGAGCTACTGGAGCCCTACCCCAACCCTGCTTCCAGCGAGCTCATCGTAAAAAGCCATTTCGCCACCGCCACCACCGGTTCGTTGGAACTGGTCAGCATTGATGGTAAAATAGTGCAGCAATTCGCCAACAACCACAAGTTCACCCAGGGATATAATGTCACCTCTTACCCGGTAAGCAACATAGCCCCCGGCAACTATCTCGTGCGGCTGCGAACACCCTCGCAGGCTCTGGTGCAGAAGGTGGTGATACAACGATAGTCAGCACGATGCATTGTAAAGAAATTCATCCTATCTTTAAGATACTAAAAACCTCTGTATGAAAAACCGTACTATACCCCTGATCTTCGCCCTCCTTCCCTTGCTGGCCACGGCACAGGTGCAGCCATACATGGTTCCGGGCGACTATGCCATCGGCAGCCAGCAGAAACCTGTTGCCCGCGAAATGAAAAGCTATAACGGCAAAGTGATCTTTTCCTCTTTCAACGAGCTATGGATAACCGATGGAACCTCATCGGGTACGGAGTTACTGTATCATTTTTCCGATGCTATTACAGAGTACCCCTCCGGCTTTACGGAGTTGAATGGACGGATCTATTTTGCTGCCAACGATAGCGTCTCCGGCCGTGAGCTTTGGGTAACCGATGGTACGGCCGGCGGAACACAACTCGTTACAGAGATCCATCCGGGAGATCCGGGCTGCTTCAATACCAACAGCGACATAATACCGCAATTCATGAAGTTCAATGGTAAACTCTGGTTTCATGCTAACGATGGTGCGAACGGCAACGAGCTCTGGTACACCGACGGAACAGCAGGTGGCACTGCCATCTTCCAGGATGCCGCGCCCGGAAGCAACAATGGAACATTCTTTACAAGCGAATTAGCCGTTTGCAATAACAGGCTGCTGTTCACCGCCAATGGGTCCGATACATTTATCACTCGCTTTTATGCTACTGATGGCACCCTACAGGGCACTACCTTAATAAAAGACACCGTAAACTTTGGGCTTTTCAATTTAATCAACTTCCAAAACAGAGTAATCTTCGCGCACAAACCTGCTGGAACTCAATCCCCTCAGGTGTGGGTTACCGACGGAACGGCAGGAAATACCGTCCAACTGGTCTCCGGGGTATTGAACTCAAAGGAAAATGCAATTCTAAATAACGAGTTGTACTTCTTCGCATCAGACGATTTACTATTCGGAAAGTTCACCCTTTATAAAACCGACGGCACTCCTGGCGGTACTTACCCCATAACAGACAGCCTGGGATATATCAATCAAATTAGCGTGGGCTCTTCCTTTAGTCCCATTACATACAACAACCACATATATTTTGGAGCATACAAGCAAAATAAATCTGCTCTCTGGAGAACAGATGGAACGACAGCGGGGACGATCCGGCTATTAGATACGATACCGCAGTTTCCTATGGTAAACTTTGGACCATACGCCACCACCCACTTCAATGATCGCATCTATTTCCGCTCCTGGGATAGTACGCGCTTCAACCTATGGTATACCGACGGCACGGTTTCCGGAACCGGGCGTGTAGAAATGCCGGGGGCCAACCATACTGAAACAACCAGCCCATTTACACAAAGATGCTACCTGGCTGCCAAACAGGTTTCCACAGGCAATGCGCTCTACTACCTGGCACATTACTCCACCACTGCGGGCCAACGCATCTACAAACTCGATCTCTTCCCCGCGGGTATAGAAAAAACATCAGCCCCCATCGCCATCGACATTTACCCCAACCCATCGCAAGGCTACATCAACATAGATGCCGCTGATGCCAAAAGCATCAGCATACACAGCATCAACGGCAGTGCAGTGTACCAAAGTGGGCACCTTTCCGGACAACGAACACACAGCGCCGACGTACGCCACCTATCCGTAGGCACCTACACCGTCACCACTCAGCTAACCAACGGCACCACAAGATTCGGAAAGTTTGTAAAGCAGTAAAAAAAGAAGGGACAGGTAGTGCTACCTGTCCCTTCTTTTACTATCTTTAATACACCAAAACCTCGCTTTTTATGAAAAGCTTTTACCTTTTTCTATCAGGCATCTCTTTTTGCCTTCAAACCATCGCTCAGCCCGTACCACAATTAGTTCCGGGCAATTATCAAATACCGGTTCAGAACATACAGCCCAATGCCATAGGCGCCTTAACGGAATGCATTGGTTTGGGAAACAGCATGGTTTTTGTTTCCAATGATCAGCTTTGGATAACGGACGGAAGTTCCGGTGGAACACAAATGCTCATGCAGTTTGCGATACACGACTCTGTTCGCCCCACAGGGCTAATAAAGGTCAATAACGAGATATATTTCTTTGCAGATGATGGTGTCCATGGCCAGGAGCTATGGAAAACGAATGGCACACAGGCAGGAACACTGTTGGTAAAAGACATTAAGCCGGGCCCAGGCTCTTCTATAAATTGGAAACAACCCATAGAAAAACACCTCAGATATAACATACAGGCTCTGAATAACAAGATGTACTTTATTGCTGATGATGGAGTATCAGGTGGCGAATTATGGAGTAGTGATGGTACAGCCTCGGGCACAACATTGTTTTACGATTTCTATCCCGGCCCGGGAGGTGGAACCTTTCCACAGCAAAACCTGGTAGCAACCACCAATAAGATCTTCTTTACGGCAACCACATATTCCGGCACGGATACTTTTAATGCACTTCAGGCAACAGACGGCACATTAGCCAATACAATCGTGGTTTTTGACAGTGTCTATATAGATGATCTGAGAATGATAGCTTTTAACGATAAGGTTATCTTCGGCCCACAGCAACTAACTGAAAATACCTATATCTCCGACGGTACACCATCCGGTACGCATATCATTTTTCCGGGAGAAAGTAACGGCGGTGAAATTGCCGTTGTTAATAACACGGCCTATTTCTTTTCGCGCGTAACGTCCAGATTCTTAAAAACTGATGGTACCCTCGCAGGAACTTCTGTCATCAGGCAATTAGGTTCCATGTATAATCTTACGAACACAAGTAGGACTAGTGCTTTCCGCATAAATACCCTGGGACAAAATATTATTATTTCCGGAATAGAAACGGGAACGGGCCAGGAATTATGGCTATCAGATGGCACCACTTCGGGTACAACACTATTAAAAGATATATTTACAGGGATTACTTCTTCTACTCCATTTCATTTTACGGAGTTTAATAACCGTTTGTACTTCAGGGCAATTGATAGTAGCAGATGTGAACTTTTTTATACCGATGGCACGGCCCCGGGAACTCAAAAGGTGACCATGCCCGGTGCCAATTCAATGGAATACTTAAACCTTTTCAACCTCAGAAAGTATGGTACTTACCCAATGGTTTCCACCGGCAATGCGTTATACTACTATGCACACTACGACAGCACCCTGGGGCCGCGCATCTACAAACTCGACCTCTTGCCCGCGGGTATAGAAAATACATCAGCCCCCATCGCCATCGACATCTACCCCAACCCATCGCAAGGCTACATCAACATAGATGCTACAGATGCCAAAAGCATCAGCATACACAGCATCAACGGCAGTGCAGTGTACCAAAGCGGGCACCTTTCCGGACAACGAACACACAGCGCCGACATACGCCACTTGTCGGTGGGCACCTACACCGTCACCACTCAGCTAACCGACGGCACCACAAGATTCGGAAAGTTTGTAAAGCAGTAAAAAATCGTTAACGCCTGCATGAAGCACATTCTCACACTTATATTCGTCCTTTGTGCTGCCCACCTCTCGGCACAAGAGGCACACAGCATCCTTCGTAATATGATTAGGAGTTTCGAACGACACGAAAGCCTGAACTACGAGGCCACGATGCGCAAAAAGCACCTGGGTAAGGACGACACCACTACCCGTAACGGAAAAGTGTTCCTCCAAAGGGCTAAAGACTCCCTTTTTGGGGGAAGAATATGGTACACCACTGATGATACCTATTATAAATTTTACGACCTGCAATACATATACCTAGTAGATCATAAAGAAAAGAAAGCCACAGTATACAAGGCTCACGAACAAGGTGAATGGGCCTTGAAAGGCAATTCCAGCTACGACCTGGTATGGGACACCTACCTGGATGCCACCGACTTGGAGGAACGGATAAAACATGCAAAGCAACTACGGAAACTTGCTGACACCACCATTGGCAATTACTCCTGCTATACGGTACTCTTACAGTCGGCGGACGACGACGATGTAACGGAACGCTTTCGTACTTACTACATCAATAAGAAAGACTACTTCCCAATACTTTGGCGGGCATCATTAAAATACCAGGGAAATTATCAATACAACGAACGGTTGGCTACCTCTTACGCATGGGATAACGTATCTGAATCACAATTTTCGCCCAGACAGATACCGGGCGGATATGCTGTGGATACTTTCGTTATGAAAGAAATGGAACCGCAGAAACTGGACAGCGGCGCCACCGCGCCGACCATTACCGGGCGGCATTACCAGGCTGGCCTTGCGGAAACCACCATAAACTTCAAAGGGAAAATTACCGTGCTCGACTTCTGGTACATGGGTTGCCACCCCTGCGTGCTGGCTATTCCCAAAATAGAGAAACTAAAAGAAAAGTACAAAGACAACCCCAGGGTGCAGATATTCGGCCTGAACGCCTACGATACCGACAGTGCCGACATTGCGCGTCTTCCGAAATTTATAGATTACAACCCGATTCACTACCCCATTATACTTCTGCCTGACCGGAAAATGGCAGAAACCGACTACAAGGTGAAGGCGTGGCCCACGTTCTATATTATCGACGAAAAAGGCGCCGTAGCCTTCAGCACTATCGGGTATGATGAAAACCTCTTCACCGACCTCTCTAACAAAATCGACGAACTACTTCAACGCTAAACAAGACTAAAAAAAAGCGCCCCAATCGGGGCGCTTTCATATTTCTTACCAATATCTATCACACCCCTTTAGCGGGCATCCCGGTTCAATTACTTAAACGCATTGAACCCCGTCACATCCATACCCGTTATCAGCAGGTGTATGTCGTGCGTGCCCTCGTAAGTAATAACGGACTCCAGGTTCATCATGTGGCGCATGATGGAGAATTCGCCGGTGATGCCCATACCGCCCAATATCTGGCGGGCCTCACGGGCAATGGTGATGGCTGTTTCACAGCTATTGCGTTTCGCCATAGATATCTGCGCAGGTGTTGCGCGGTCTTCATTGCGCAGCACACCCAGGCGCCATACCAGCAGCTGCCCTTTGGTTATCTCAGTGATCATTTCCGCCAGTTTCTTCTGTGTCAGCTGGAAGCCCCCAATAGGTCTGTCGAACTGAACACGCTGCTGGGAGTAGCGGAGCGCTGTATCATAGCAGTCCATAGCGCAACCCAGCGCTCCCCAGGCAATGCCATAGCGGGCACTGCTCAGGCAGGTAAGCGGCCCTTTCAGGCCCTTTACGCCGGGGAGTATGTTCTCTTTAGGTACTTTCACGTTGTCAAATACCAGCTCACCCGTAGCCGATGCCCGCAGGCTCCACTTGCCGTGCGTGGTAGGGGTGGTGAACCCTTCCATTCCCCGCTCCACGATAAGTCCGTGAATTTCCCCGCTTTCATCTTTTGCCCACACCACGGCCACCTGTGCAAAAGGGGCGTTAGATATCCACATTTTGGCGCCATTGAGGATAACGTGGTCGCCGGCGTCTTTAAAGTTGGTCTCCATTCCCGCAGGGTTAGAGCCATGATTGGGCTCCGTGAGGCCGAAACAGCCCATCCACTCACCGGAGGCCAGCTTGGGGAGGAATTTCATCTTCTGCTCCTCGCTGCCAAACTTGTAGATAGGGAACATCACCAGCGAACCCTGTACCGAAGCGGTAGAGCGCACGCCGGAGTCGCCACGCTCCAGTTCCTGCATCATAATGCCATACGAAATGTAGTCCAGGCCGGCACCACCATACTTTTGTGGTACAAATGGCCCGAAACAGCCCAGGTCACCCAGGCCCTTTATTATTTGGTTGGGGAACTCGGCCTTTTGGGCATATTCCTCAATAATGGGGGAAATCTCTTTTTTTACATAAGCGCGGACAGTATCGCGAATCAACTTATGTTCATCTGTAAGTAATTCATCTATAAGATAATAGTCCGGGTGCTGATACAGATCTTTCTGCATAAATATGTTAATTGAATTGTTAATCTTACTGGAAACGCGGCTGCAAAGGTAGCATTTTTGACATACGCGATATAACTTTGCGGCAGTTCTGTCTGAAAAGGTACGTAATTAACAAAATTATAGCACTATAAGAGATATCCATAAGCCCGCAGAACACAATGAGGAAAGGCTTTTAGCGTTTATTCCATGTCTCACAGGAATGAGAGCCGATTCTGCCACTTTTTGTGGAACGTATTTTGTGAGATATAAACAAAGGAAATTTGTAACAAAGTAATTCAAACTTTTCTGCCACTTTCCTCGTCTTTAATGTAGTTCGTGTTCTTAAATTAAACATTTTGTTCTTATGAGGCAACTCAAAATTGCTACCCAGATTACCAATCGCGATTCACAGGCCGTTGAAAAATACCTGCAGGAGATCTCTAAAATTTCGATGATCACCCCTGAGGAGGAAACAACACTTGCCCAAAAAATACATATGGGCGATCAGCGCGCACTGGAAAAGCTGGTGAAGGCCAACCTTCGCTTTGTGGTATCTGTGGCCAAACAATACCAACACCAGGGCCTTTCCCTGAGTGACCTGATAAATGAAGGAAACCTGGGCCTCATCAAAGCCGCTCAGCGCTTTGACGAAACCAAGGGTTTTAAATTCATCTCCTACGCCGTATGGTGGATACGCCAGTCTATACTGCAGGCGCTCGCCGAGCAGGGCCGCCTGGTGCGCCTGCCGCAGAATAAGATAGGTACTTATAACAAAGCCAACAAAGCATTCATCGCTTTCGAACAGGAGTATGAGCGCGAGCCTTCTACCGAAGAGCTGGCGGAAATACTGGATATGAGCGAAACAGAAGTGACGAACATATTCACCAGCAACTCCCGCCACACATCGCTCGATGCCCCTGTGCACGAAGCGGAAGACGTGGCTATGGGCGACCTGCTCGAAGGCAGCAGCGATACCGATGAGGACGTGATGAAAGATTCGCTCCGCAACGAGATTCGCCGCATACTTAAATCGCTCAGCACGCGCGAAGCGGAAATACTGGCAGCATACTTCGGATTGGAAGGCGACAATGGCCCTACCATAGAAGAAATAGGCGACAAATACGATCTGACCAAAGAGCGTATCCGCCAGATTAAAGAACGTGCTATCAAGCGCCTGCAAAAAGCACGCTACAGCAACGCTCTGAAAGTGTACCTGGGCTAGTCCCGGCTTTTATAGAACTATATAGAAAGCGCCATCCAACTTTGTCGGATGGCGCTTTCTATTATACACTCATCCTCCGACTATCCCCTCTCTGGTTTAAGTTTAGCACAGCGCAACTTAAATCAACCAATAGAACGAAGGGCTAAAACAAGCCTTTTGCAACAGTTTGGCGTAGGGGCAACCCCTCGCGGTTGCCCCACATACCATAATCCACAGCAACACTACTGGTTTAAGTTTAGCACAGCGTAACTTAATCAACCAACAGAACGAAGGGCTGTGCCCTGAAAATCTAAAGAATCATGGCTAAATTTACCCCCAATGAAAGAACGCTCCAGGGACAGGCTCATACTCGCCATGCTGTTTGTGCTGTATTTGATTATACTGCCTGGCCGGTACTTTGTTTACGATTTTGAGTTCTGGACCGATTGGGCCCTTTACATCCACCGACATGGCATCACCAATATCTACGACAACCCCACTACCAACTACCACCCGGGCTTCCTCTACTGTCTCTACCTCTACGACCTGCTCATGGGCAGCGAAGAATTGATAGTAAAGAACATCAATTACATCAAGTACATACCCATGGTGTTCGATTTTCTGCCTATTGTAGTGCTGTGTGGATTCCGGCAGCGCCTGGTAGAGCTGAAGATACCCTACCTCTTCCTGCTGCTGAACATCGCCTATATGTTCAACTCCATGTGCTGGGGCCAGGTCGATGCCATACACACCAATCTTATTTTCCTCTCGCTACTGTGTGCTTTCTACCGTCCCTACTGGAGTGTAGGGCTGTTCATGGCGGCCATTACCTTCAAGTTGCAGGCCATTGTTTTCATACCCATCCTTGGTATTATCCTGTTGTATAGCGTTCGGAATGCAAAACGCCTTATATCGCTGGCGGTTTTCGGAGCGGCGCTGCTGGCGCTGTTCATCAGCCCCTTCCTCCTCTCAGGCAATGCCGGCAAGCTCTGGTATGTGGTGACGCACGCTGTTGGGTTTTACCCCCGGGTGTCCATCTGCGCGTTCAACCTGTGGACATTGCTGCTGCACGATACCTACAACACGATGGACTATACCGAGTTCTTCATCCTTAGCTATAAGCAAACCGGGCTGTTGCTTTTCCTCGCCAGCAGCGGGCTGACCCTGCTCCCCCTGCTGCTGCGTATCGTCCGCCACATTAAGGAAAAAAGCCCCATCACCCACGATACCCGCCAAATGCTGCTGCTGGCCGCAGGCATGATATCGCTCTACTTCTTCTACTTCAATACCCAGATGCACGAGCGCTACGCGCATCCCATCATCATCTTCTTTTTCTTCTACGGGGTTTATTCAAAGAACTACAAACTTTATATCCTCGCCTCTATCCCCTACTTCCTCAGCCTCGATAAATGCTTCCCCGATTTCCTGCCTGTTTATCACTATAAGATTATCTGGGCCATGAAGGTGATAGCCATCTGGTACACACTGACATTGCTATAAGGCATGTACCAGTTCTTTAAACAATATAGACCGGGGAAGGAATGGAAGGAGTTAAAACGGATAATGGCATAGGTTATTCGCTCATCTAATAAGCGTATCTTTAAATAGAAAACTGTCTAACTTGTACCCTTGCCTTAAAATATTAATTCTCCTGTTGATATTGCTTCAACCGGCAACATCAATCGGGCAGTTCAAACTGGACACCCAAATTGATACCGACTACTTTGACGTTAAAGGAAATGCATTTACCATCACAGTTTGGGCAATGAATTGTGATACAGGCGGTGTGACAAATGACACCACGGCGTATGAGATCATTAAATTTAACAAATCAGGACTTGCAACTACTTCAACGGAATACAGGCAAGGGATTGTTTCACGGAAGACATACTACTATCACAACAAGACTGGCTATTTGATAGCAAAAGCTTCATATGACAATGAACTCGGACCGCAACGTATTGATAGCACCAGCTATGAATACAACGAAGACGGAAAACGGACAACAGCAATACGATTCTTAAATGGTTCGGCCATCAGCAACACGTCTTTTTCTTATTGGCGCAATCAGGTGACTGCTGAAACAACTGGAGTTAGCAATACTCTTGGATCATTTGTAAGCGATTCAAAAAGCGTATATACATTTGACGAAGAAGGCAGAATAACAACCTCTGGCAACGGAATGAGTCGGCAAGGACAAACCTATTATTTATACAATTCTGATGGCACTATGAAAAGCATGCACTTGGGGTCTCTCGAGTCAGACTTGTATTGGTCGTACGACTACACGCAGTATGACAAAAGAAACAACTGGACAGAAAGGCGGCATTTCATGTATGGTAAACTAAGCGCCATAGAGCGCAGAAAAATAGCTTACCGATGACACCTTCCTGCCTTAGTCGGCCCTTGCGTCCGCCCGGCATAACATGAGAAAAACACATCACAACCACCCACTAACCAAAAAGCCCCGACAAATCCCTGCCTGCCGGCAGGCAGGCCTTAATCCCTAACATCCCCCTCTGGTTTAAGTTTAGCGCAGCGCAACTTAAATCAACCAATAGAACAAAGGGCTGCGCCCGGCAATAGAGAGATGAAGCTGAGGAGAAGCCTTTTGCAACAGTTTGGCGTAGGGGCAATCCCTCTCGGTTGCCCTACATACCATAATCTAACGTGGCTGAGTAGCATAACATCACCTCCGGGTGACAGGAAAATGTGGATATCCTCTACCCAACATCTCTTCCCGGTTTCGTAAATTTGAAAGCCTGAAACCATCTCCCACAAAGGGTTTCAGCAAAAAAACCGGTTAAAATGAGTTAAAACAAAAGTCAATTCTCGACAACTAAAAGTCAAGCTAGTTAAAGCAAAAGTCAAATGTGGTCAACTATAAGTAAAGTAAAAGTCAAACAAAATTCAACTAAAAGTCAAATTTCAAAACAAACAACGATTGATTATCAACTACTTATGACCAACATGGCATTATTGCACAATTAACTTTCCCGCAGTTATGCCACCTACCGCCGGCCTCTGTAAAGCAGCAAAGAAAAATAAGTGAGAATGTAGCCGGTTATTCCCGTTACTATAGAGAGCGCAGTACCACCCAGGAAGAACGCGATACCCGCTTGCTTGGCGTATTCTATAGTCATACCGCTGATGGAGAACGACCAGTCATTATCGCCCAGCAGCCACTTACCCGTTGCCAGGCTGGCAAACCAGATGATGGGCGGGAAGATGCTGATATTGGCAGCGATAAGAAACAAGGCTTTGTTCAGCCGGAACAGCAAGGCCAGGGGTATGCCAATAGCCAGCTGAAAACCCCATACCGGCACAATGCCCATGAACAACCCGAAACCTACGGAGGCGGCCTTCATATGGTTGGTCTCTTCAGGATTCACGAAGATCATCCGCCACATATCTTTCCAACCCTCCCGGGAGGTGAGCTTGCGGAAGAAATTACGCGGGCGTATCCACAGCAGCGATATCAGTACCAGGAAGGTATTCAGTATGCTGATACGGGTAAAATCACGTCCCGGCCGGAAGTGCGATACCCGCTCATCACCGGGGGCGTAATACACCGATATGGGGATGTGCGTTACCGGGATGCCGCTCCACGAGGCACGTACGATCACCTCTATCTCAAACTCGTACCTGCCGGTGATGTATTTCTTCTTCGCCAGTTGCTGCACGGGATACAGCCGGTAGCCCGACTGTGTATCAGGCAGCTTCTTACCTGTTTCCGCCCAATACCAAAAGTTAGAGAACCGGTTGGCAAAGGTGTTCTTGCCCGGCATATTCTCCTGCTCCAGGTTACGGGCGCCCACTATCAGCGAGCCGGGCTCGGACTGTATTTTCTCCAGGAAGGCGGGCAGGTCTTTAGCATAGTGCTGGCCATCGCTGTCTATCGTTATGGCATATTGATACCCCAGTTCGGCGGCCTTGCGGATGCCGTTCTTTAGGGCTACGCCTTTCCCTTTATTGGGGTTGTGCGTCAGTAGGTGCAGTTGCGGATACCGCTCCAGTATCCCCGCCGTTCCGTCTGTCGCCCCATCGTTCACTACTATCACGTGGCTGGTATAGGCCAGTACTCCCTCTATCACAGCCGCCAGCGTACCCGCATTGTTGTAGGTGGGTATCAGCACACAGGCCTTCAGTTCGGTAAACAATTGTTCGTGCGAGGGGGTCATCTACTTCTTCGGTTTCTTTTGGGCTTCTTTTATCTTTTCTTCTATAGAGCGGCGCTCGTCTTTGGTCGCTATCTCCTTGCTGAGCGCCTGGCGGTAGTATTTTATCGCCGCTTCGTTCCAGCCCTGCTGCAGGCTATAGTCGCCCGCTATGCGGTAGGCATCATAGTAGTAGGGGTTGTTCCGCACCACGGCGGCGGTGTCTACCGGCTTCTTTTGCAGCAGGTTCATTTTATTCTCCCTGAAAACCCGGAACTGTTGAAACTCCTGACTGTACAGGAAGCTATCGGGTGCTATGTTCAGGTAGTTTTCGGCTATCTCCACATCTTTGTGCAGGCCTTTGGCGGCAAATACTTTACGAAGGTCGTAGCACACA
>JAEUVZ010000075.1 GCA_016786665.1 Flavipsychrobacter sp. | reverse complement strand
CACCTGGATACCGACCGGCTCAGCCAGGACCAGGTATTTACTATCGTCAACACGCAACTGGCCAACCAGGCCAGGAAAAAACAGAACCAACTCTACTTTGCGGGATTTATAGCTGTATTGTTTTTCGTGTTCCTCATACTGGCGCTGAAACACGTGGATCAGGAGAAAGTACCCGAGCCGCAAACAGCACAGGCCGCGCAACCGGCGGACACCAACACTTCCACGACCCCCAACGCCGGAACAACCCCAACCGCGCAGCCGGGCGACACCGGTTCCGGCCAGTCGCCAACAGTTCCCGGCGCCGCCTCTCCCATCCCCAACAGCCGCCTCTACAACGTGGCGGGCAAACCGTACGTAAAACTGGTGCTGAGGTCTGCACTACTCAAAAGGCTGGACACGATAGAGGTACCCAGGGAAGTAAACGTGAAAGGCCTCCGGGAGTCCATCATGAGCTATTATGATTTTGAGAACAAGGTATTGCCCCGCTATAATGCCAATGCAACCATATCCTGGCGGCTCGACCACGAAAACAGGCCCGCCGATGAAGACGAGTTACTAACGGCCGCCCGGTGGAACGACTTCGACAATATACAAGTGAAGTTTGATGTGGTGGAGCGTTCACGCGGCGTTACCAGCCCCAACCCATTCCATGATAAAGACCGCGGGAACAGCAAGGGCCGGTCAAAATAAACCTAATGGGTATCATAGCCGGCAGCCCTGAACCTTTGAGGAATGTCCCGGGTAACATCGTTGGCAAAGCGTCCTTGGTTAACCAGGCGAATCAGCCTGATCCCTGCCGGCAGGCCGCCGGCACCAAACGTTAAATTACTGCCAATACAGCCGGGCCTCGGGAAAGTGTGTGTAATTTAATAGGGTAATCTCCGCTTATGAAACTATTGATGGTTGTGCTGCTCTCTGCGTTTACCGTGGGGTCGTGCAACGCGCAGACCACTGCGTTGGGCGAGCCCGTCGCGCAACTGGACAAGAAAACCTGGATCGTGTACCACGACAGCAAGGGTGGCTACTGGTTTGGCGCCGACGGTGCGGGTGTGTACCACTACCACAATAAGGCGCTCACGCGGCTCACTGCCCGGCAGGGCTGGGCCGGCGGCCGGGTGCGGGAGATAACCGAAGACGGACAGGGCAATATCTACATTAATACGCTGGAGGGCGTCAGTAAGTACGACGGGAAGCGGCTCACCAGGCTCACCCCGCAGCCGGATAATAGCTGGAAGCTGCAACCGGGCGATGTGTGGCTGAAAAGCGAGCATGGCGCGCTGCGCTACGATGGCAAAGTGCTGCATGCGCTCAAGTTCCCCAAAAGCGAGCGCGAGGACGACTATTACCGGCGGTTCCCCGGAACCCCTATAGACCCGTATGATGTGTACTACGTGTACCGCGATCGCAAAGGGCACATGTGGTTTGGCACGGGGGCTATGGGTGCCTACCGCTACGATGGCAAAACCATTACCAACCTGTATGAGCCTCACCTGACAGATGTACCGAACGGTGGCTCGTTCGGCATCCGCTCTATACTCGAAGACCGGAACGGCCTCTTTTGGCTATGCAATTCTAAGTATCGCTATCAGTTGCTGCCGGGCGCGGCAGAGCAGGGCCCCGGCTACGTACACTACACCCGGAAGCCGGGCTTCGATTTCTCTGACGACGCGCTGGGTGGCGACCGGCTCTACTTTCAGTCGGCCGCTGAAGACGCGGCGGGCAATCTATGGCTGCAGACGTACATGGGGGGCATATGGAAGTATGATGGCAGGGGGCTTACCCAATACCCGGTGCTGGATGGTAAGGTACCGGCAAAGGTCGTTTCGCTCTACCAGGATAGAAAAGGCGGCCTGTGGCTGGGCACGGACGGATCGGGGGTGTACCGGTATGATGGTAAGGGTTTTGTGCGTTTTGAACCCTAAGGGGATAGAGTCATTAATTCCGCCTCCCTTATCGCTGGTGAGATAGCTGCGCTAAGTTCTGCTCCGCTCCGGTGACAGCAACATGTACCCGCCCCGGTCCATCAGGCGAATCAGCCTAATCCCGCAGACCTGCCCTAACTTGTCATCTTCGTCTTAAACTCACTGGTAAAGTGGAACTCAATATCCGGGTTGTTGGTACGCTCGGTGTTGAGGAACCATTCCGATTGGGCGAGGTAGACAAGGTTGCCGTCTTTGTCTTCCATCACATTGCTCTGCTTAAAGCGGACGAAGTTGTCCACCGCTTCTTTGGGTCCGGTTATCCAGCAGGCTTTGTAGAAGGCCAGGGGCACGAAGTTACACGCAGCGCCGTACTCCTGTAGCAGGCGGTATTGTATCACCTCAAACTGGAGCTCGCCCACGCAGCCTATTATTTTCCGGTTGCCGCCATGCTGGGTAAAGAGCTGCGCCACGCCCTCGTCTGTGAGCTGGCGGATGCCTTTTTCCAGTTGCTTGGTCTTCATCGGGTCCTTATTCACGAGTTCCTTGAATATCTCGGGGGAGAAGGTGGGTATGCCGGTGAATTGCATCATCTCGCCCTCGGTGAGGGTATCTCCTATTTTGAAGTTGCCGGTATCAAAGAGGCCGACCACGTCGCCGGGGTAGGCATCGTCTATCACCTCCTTCTCCCGGGCGAGGAAGGAGTAGGGATTGGAAAAGCGCACGTCTTTTTCCAGGCGGGTGTGCTTAAAGTAGGTATTGCGGCTGAACTTACCGGAGCATACCCGCAGGAACGCGATACGGTCGCGGTGGCGGGG
This sequence comes from Flavipsychrobacter sp., assembly GCA_016786665.1. Lineage (GTDB taxonomy): Bacteria > Bacteroidota > Bacteroidia > Chitinophagales > Chitinophagaceae > MKUN01. The sequence goes on along the minus strand of JAEUVZ010000075.1, from coordinate 37,850 downwards.
GTCCAGGTTGGCGTGTATCTTAAAGATGAAGCCGGTGAATTTATTTTCGTTGGGTTCTACAAAGCGTTTGTCGGTAGCGCGGCCCAGCGGCGATGGCGCTACCTGCACGAACGTATCAAGCAGTTCCTTCACCCCGAAGTTGTTCACCGCAGAACCGAAGAACACCGGGCATACATCGCCTTTCAGGTAGGCTTCTTTATCCAGCTCCCCGTACACGCCCTCCAGTAGTTCCACATCTTCGCGCAGTTGGTTCGCATCACGCTCCCCTACTTTCTCATCCAGCAGTTTATCGTTTATGTCCGGTATCGGAACGGTGTTTTCGTCATTTGCCTTTTCACGGGCGGTAAATAGGTTCAGCGATTTATCAAATAGGTTGTACACCCCTTTAAATTCCTTACCCATATTAATAGGCCAGGATAGTGGGTGCAGGTTTATCTTCAGTTCTTTTTCTATTTCATCTACCAGGTCGAAAGGGTACTTACCATCCCGGTCAAGCTTGTTCACAAAGACGATCATCGGAGCCTTACGCATGCGGCACACCTCTACCAGTTTGCGGGTCTGCTCTTCCACCCCGTTCACGGCGTCTATCACCAGTATCACGCTGTCTACGGCGGTTAGGGTGCGGTAGGTATCTTCGGCGAAGTCTTTGTGGCCGGGTGTATCAAGGAGGTTAATGAGGGTATCGCGGTACTCGAAGCTCATTACTGAGGTAGCTACGGAGATACCCCTCTGGCGCTCTATTTCCATAAAGTCGGAAGTAGCGTGCTTTTTTATCTTGTTGCTCTTTACGGCACCGGCTACCTGTATGGCGCCACCAAAAAGGAGGAGCTTTTCCGTAAGGGTAGTTTTACCGGCATCGGGGTGCGATATGATGGCGAAGGTCTTTCGACTGGCTATTTGTTGTTCGTACATTTTTCAGTAGAGAGTAGATAGTATAAGTACATAGACCGTACTATCTGTCTTTTAAACGCAAAGGGCGCAAAGGAGGCGCGAAGATTCGCAAAGGTTCGTGTCTCTGCGTTTTCTTTGCGGTTCTTAGCGAACTCTGCGGTAAATATTAGTTTTTTACCTTTTGAGGGTGCAAAGGTCGGGAAAATTGCCCCAAACCCCTAAAGGGGCTATCTTTTTTTGTAGAAACTGCTGGGTGGCTGTTCTGTTTCCCGCATTTATCCCGGGGATTTGCGCCCGGGGGCTACAAAACATACTCCGCAAACAGCTTCTTCAAAGCTTCCTCCGGATTGGTGCAGAAGGCGGGATGTACTTTGGAGGTCTGGATAACGGTGCTGCGGGTAGCCGTGAGCCAGCGGAACCGGGAAGCGGTGTCGAGTTTGGATATAGGGCCACCGTCGGGGTGGGCTTCGGCTATCATCCGGAAGGCCGAAAGGTATTGTTGTAATTGGGCGATGTCAATTTTGTCATAGAACGCCTGCAGTTTGGCAACATCTACTTCGTATAGACATTGCAGGAAATTGAGTTTACGGCAATAGAGTACTACCCCCACATTCAGGAATTCCTCCCGCTCCACACGGGGCACTACGCGCAGCACCGCATACTCAAATAATTGTTGCTCTTGCATGCAGCGCTTCGTTTACAAAGGTGGAGGATGACGCAACCCTGTTCACCAGGAATTGCGTGTAGACATTCCGTATGGCCTCCTCGCTTTCGCCGGGTTGGCTGGCGGTGAGCCAATCCCCGGGTATGAGCGCGGTTATTTCCCTTATCTTTCCAGGGGTGAGTATAGCGGAGTATTGTTCGTTCACTTTTTCCAGCTCGGTGGCATAGGGGAGTAGCACATGGTCTTTCACCTGCACGAAGGGTTTCACCGCCGCCGCTTCCCAGTTGGTCCACGAGTGGTGAAAGTAGAGGGAGGCGCCGTGGTCTATCAGCCATAGTTCGTTTCGCCACATGAGCATATTGGTGTTGCGGGCGGTACGGTCTACATTGGTGAGCAGGCAGTCGAGCCATACTATCTGCGATGCGAGCAACGCATCAGGTTTTGTTACAACGGGGTCGTAAGTAATGGCCCCCTGCAGGTAGTGCAGGGCGAGGTTTTGCCCTACGCTGGCTTTCAGCAGGTCTTGTATCTCCTCGTCCGGCTCGGTTCGCCCGAAGGCTTCGTCCAGGTAGGCGAATACCAGTTCCGGCATTTTTATCCCCAGTGCCCGTGCGGTTTCTCCGCCTACCAGTTCGGCTATCAGCGCTTTCAGCCCCTGCCCCGCCCCGCGGAATTTCAATACATAGGTGAATCCATCGTCCGCCTCGGCAATAGCGGGCAGCGAGCCTCCTTCCCGAAGGGGCGTGATGTATCGGGTAACATTTACGGTGCGTAGTGGCTGCATTGGTAAGGGTAAAGATAAGCCTTATATTTTCCCGCCACAGCCCGGCTGGCCCTCCGCACCCGGCATAGGGGTGTTTTACACCTCCGGCGGACCGTTTTTTTGGGTTTCCCATTTTAATTTCCTGTTCCGGCTCTTACATTTGTCTTCTAAACCGAGACTATGTCACGACTGCAAGACGATTTGTTCCAGGATTTTAAGGAACAGAAAGAAACAATATATAAGCAACTGGAAATATTCGAACCACTGGAGGCCCGGCTACGCAAGCCGGCGGCCAGCAGGCTGCTGGGCAAGGGTATCCTTATTGTGTTCGAGATAGTATGCTACGCCCTTACGGGAACCATGGTAGCTGTTGCGGTGCTTATGAGTGGCACCGTACCGTTCCAGGTATGGATGGAGATAGAACAGGTTATCCGGGATAACCGCCAGGAGCTAGCCGACGACCTGCAGGCTATCGGGTTCCTCGCCAGCGCGGTCTGTATTGTTATCGCCATCCTCTTCCTCATCATGGGCCGTATGCTCAGCAGCATCCGCCGGAAGAATGATATCATCCACAATGTGAGCAAAGACATGAAAGCGCTGGTGAGCCAGCACCTCGTGCGCAAGGCGGCGATACAGTCTATAGAGTCGCGCCATTTCATGGACGACAGTTTTAAGGACGACAAAACGGGCGAGGACCGTTTTATAGTGGAGGCATAGCTTTTTTGAACCGCAATTTTACTGATTGGCCTGGTTAAACAGGATTGTCGGGGAACGGTTACCTATGTACCCGGTCCGTACAAAAAACAGGAGAGCGTTCATGTGGGGTTATCCTTTTTGATAAATCATATACCTTTGGCGGCCAGTTGCCGGTTCCGTATCGGCATGCGGCAAAAAACAGGAATACAGCAATGAGCTTATACGATAAAATACACGAGACGGCGGATTTCATAAAAGGCAAAATAAGCACTGCGCCTGCGGCGGGCATCATACTGGGTTCGGGCCTGGGTGGCCTGGTGGACCTGGTAACGGTATCGCTGGAGATACCCTATGGCGAGATACCGAACTTCCCCGTAAGCACGGTGAAAGGCCATGCGGGCAAGCTCATCTTCGGTACCATAGCCGATACGAACGTGGTAATGATGGGTGGGCGCTTCCATTATTATGAGGGATACAGCATGGAAGAGGTAACTTTCCCCGTGCGGGTAATGAAAGCCCTGGGGGTAGATACCCTTGTCGTCTCCAACGCGGCGGGCTGCATGAACGTAAAATGGAAGGTGGGCGACATTATGATCATCACCGACCATATCAATCAATTCCCCGAGCACCCGCTCCGTGGCGCGAACGATGAACGCCTCGGCCCCCGCTTCCCGGATATGACGGAGGTGTATGATAAAGCATTGATTGGCGAGGCAAAGAAAATAGCCGCTGCGCAGGGGCTGGATGTGAAAGAAGGCGTATATGTAGGCCTGCAGGGCCCCACCTTTGAAACCAAGGCCGAGTATGGCTGGCTGCTCTCCATAGGCGGCGATGTAGTAGGCATGAGCACCGTACCGGAAGTGATAGTGGCCCGCCATGGTGGCATGCGGGTGTTTGCCGCCAGCATTGTTACCGATATGGGCATCCGCGAGGATGATAACGTAATAACACACGAGGAGGTATTGGCTGCTGCTAATGAGGCTGCGCCGAAGCTGGCGGGGCTGGTGGCGAGTTTGGTAGGGGGAACCCGAAACCCGTAGTCCCTAAAGGGGCTTTCCTGGTGTTTAACGGGGAATAATCTGTTTAGGACGGCTGTGGCGCAATCAGGGTATTGAATTACCTTTGCCGGGAGAATCGTTTACCGGTAATTACATTAAAGCACCGAATTGAGCTGCATTAGAGGACTTGTTATTTTTATATGGGTTGCCGCCTGTCTTTGCACCGGCGAAGCGCGGGCGCAATTACAAACCAATACACCGGGCAGCTTCAACAATCCCCGCGATACCAGCGCCGACAAAACCAACGACCAGCACTGGAAAGACGAACGGGCCGTAATATGGTACCACCAGTTGCACACGCCTAAGAAACACTTCCCCGACAGCAGCATACACAGCTTCCACCGCAGGCCGTTCTCCCAGCCCTGGCACCGCGACCTGGGCAATATGGGCAGCGCCTCGCGCAGCCTGCTTTTCGCCCCGGAGTACCGGGTGGGGCCCACACTGGGCTATCGTGCCTATGATGTGTACCGCAACGAGGTAGACAGCCTGCCCTACTACAATACTACCCGCCCATACAGCATATTCAACTACCAACTGGGCAGCAAGCTGGAGCAGGTATCGCGGCTGCTGCATTCCCAAAACATTAATCCCTACTGGAACGTAACCGCACAATACCAGAAAATCAATTCGAGGGGTTTCTATAAAAGCCAACGAAACAACGACGACAACGTCTTCCTGAGCACGCACTACCGCTCTAAGAAACAGCACTACGAACTGCACGGCGGAGTGGTTTACAACAAAATGCAGCAAGACGAGAACGGGGGCATCACCTCGCTCAGCTACCTGGAGGACGACAGCTATGGTGACCGCAGGGTGATACCCGTAGCCTTTGAGAACGCCGGCTACAGCACTACCCGCTCGCCCGTTACCAATATGCTGCGCGACTACTCCGTATTCCTGAACCACAGCTATACCGTGGGGCGGGAAGACACCGTGTACAGCGCCGACTCTACCAGCTTCAGCTACCGGCTGATACCCCGCTTCCGTATTACCCACCGGTTTGAGCTGCGCAACGACAAGCATGTGTACAACGATGTACGCCCCGACTCCCTGCGCTACACCGGGCTGCTGGAGCGCGCGTTCTTCACCAACGATTCGGTGTACGCCCGCCAGCACTGGACGAAAGTAGAAAACCGCATACTGCTGAATAGCTTTTTCGGGAAGCCGGGGAAGCAGGTGGCTTTCACCGCCGGGGTGGGCAACCGCTATGACCGTTTCCAGAGCCGGTATATTACCGGCACCGACAATGAAAATATTATCAGCAACTTTGTAGTAGGTGAGCTGCGCAAAGACGTACTGGAGCAGGGCCAGTGGGGCTTTAACGCCAGTACGCAGTTTTACTTTACCGGCTCATCGGCGGGGGACTTCTTGCTGAATGTTTCGGCGGTGAAGGACTTTAAGGGGTTGGGAAGCGTCACCGCCGGGGTGCAGCAGCAGCTGCAGAGCAATCCCTATAACTACGGCATCTACGCCAACCAGTACGTACAATACCAGTGGAGCTTTGGCAAAGAGAGTATATCGCAACTGTACCTGGTGCTGAACAGCGACCGGCTGCATCTTTCCGCCGGGCTGCGGAACTACGTGGTGGCCAATATGATTTACCTTAACCAACAGCAGCTCCCCGACCAGTATTCCGGCACGTTCAACCTCACGCAGGTGTGGCTACGCAAGCTGTTCCACTTTGGGAATTTTACGTTCGATAATGAGGTCGCCTTTCAGCAAAAGACCGGCGGCGCCCCCGTAAATGTCCCCACGCTGCTGGGCCGCCACCAACTGGCGCTGGAAACCTATATGTTTAAGCGGGCGCTGAAAGTGGCTGTGGGCCTGGAAGCCCGCTACCATACCGACTACGAATCGGCGGGATACTCCCCCTTCTTCAACCGGTATTACTACCAGGATGCCGTTACCCTTAGCAACACCCCGGAAGGCACCTTCTTCTTCAATTTCAAGATAAAGCAGTTCCGCGCCTCCCTCTCCCTCGACCAGTTGCAGCAACTGTTTTATAACAACCTTATCACTACTCCCGGTTGGTACCCCGCGCAGGATTTCATGCTGCGTTTCGGCTTCGCCTGGGAACTCATCAACTAAGAGGATAAGACAAGACAAAATAAAAGCGCGGAAAGCTTTCACCTTCCGCGCCCTGTATATTTCCACCGCGCCACTTCAGCACGGCACGTGCTAATCATCCAGCTTCAACACCGCGAGGAAGGCTTCCTGCGGTACGTCTACGCTACCTATCTGGCGCATACGCTTCTTCCCTTCTTTCTGCTTTTCCAGCAGCTTACGTTTCCGGCTGATGTCACCACCATAACACTTGGCGGTTACGTCTTTCCGCATGGCCGATATGGTTTCGCGGGCTACTATCTTAGCGCCCACGGCAGCCTGTATGGCTATCATAAACTGCTGGCGGGGCAGCAGCTCCTTCAGCTTGGCGCACAGCTTGCGGCCAAAGTCCTGCGTGCGGCTGCGGTGTATCAACGCGCTCAGGGCATCCACCTTATCACCGTTCAGCAGTATGTCCATCTTCACTATATCACTTTCGCGGTAGTCTATGGGGTGATAGTCGAACGAAGCGTAGCCCCTTGTAGACGACTTAAGCTTATCATAAAAGTCGAACACTATTTCGGTGAGCGGCATTTCAAATATCAGTTCCACCCGTGTAGGCGTCAGGTAGTGCTGGTTCACCAGCAGCCCGCGCTTGCCCAGGCAAAGGCTCATGATGTTGCCTATATAGTCGGGGAGCGTGATTATCTGCGCGCGGATAAATGGTTCATCTATCCGGTCCATGCGGCTGGGGTCGGGCATTTCCGATGGGTTGTTCACTATCAGGGCCTTGTCCTTTTCCCGCGTGGTGTATGCTTTAAAGCTCACGTTGGGTACCGTAGTAATTACCGTCTGGTTAAACTCGCGTTCCAGCCGCTCCTGTATAATCTCCATATGGAGCATACCGAGGAAGCCGCATCGGAAACCGAAGCCCAGCGCCTGCGATGTTTCCGGCTCAAAAGTGAGCGAAGCGTCGTTGAGCTGAAGCTTTTCCATGCACTCCCGCAGTTCCTCAAAGTCATCGGTCTCTACGGGGAAGATACCGGCAAATACCATCGGCTTCACCTCTTCAAAACCCTTCACTACTTCCTGGGTGGGGTTTACTACGGTGGTGATGGTATCCCCTACTTTTACTTCCTTGGCATTCTTAATGCCGGTAATGATGTATCCCACATCGCCCGCCGACACGCTTTTTTGCGGGGCCAGGCCCAGCTTCAGCACGCCTACTTCGTCGGCAAAATATTCGTTGTCGGTATGGTAGAATTTTACTTTGTCGCCTTTGTTTATCGTTCCGTTCACCACCCTGTAATAGGCTATGATGCCGCGGAACGAATTGAACACGCTATCGAATATCAGCGCCTGCAGCGGTGCGGCAGGGTTTCCTTTCGGAGCGGGTATGCGGTCTATGATAGCGGTCATGATCTCCTCTATACCTATGCCCGACTTACCGCTCGCCAGCACAATTTCTTCCGGCTTGCAGCCTATCAGGTCCACTATCTGGTCGGTCACTTCGGGTATCATCGCACCCTCCATGTCTATCTTGTTGATAACGGGTATTATCTCCAGATCGTTTTCCAGCGCCAGGTACAGGTTCGATATGGTTTGCGCCTGTATGCCCTGTGAGGCATCTACCAGCAGCAGCGCCCCTTCACAGGCGGCCAGCGCCCGCGATACCTCGTAAGAGAAGTCTACGTGGCCGGGAGTATCTATCAGGTTCAGTTTATACTTCTGGCCTTTGTGTTCAAAGTCCATCTGTATCGCCTTGCTCTTGATGGTAATACCTTTCTCCCGTTCCAGGTCCATATCATCCAGCACCTGGTTTTGCATATCGCGGTCGGATATGGTCTTGGTGTGCTCCAGCAGGCGGTCGGCGAGTGTACTCTTACCGTGATCGATATGGGCTATGATACAGAAATTGCGAATGTTTTGCATATATGCTTAAAAGACTGGCAAAGGTACGCTTTTTAATGGCTCAACGGCGTAATTTCTGGCCGGTGGCGCAGATGTAACCAAAACATGACGGGAATAATTTATCAGGATACTTTTCCGAGCACGTACACCTCGGTAGGGGTGGCGCTGCCACCTATGTTTTCCAGCGATATGGCAAACGCCTGGCCTTCTTTTATTTCCATGGGGAATTTGGGTATCATTCTACCCTCGGCCACTTCCACAGGCAGTACACCCATGCTTACCGGCTTGCCGTCTTGTATTACCCACATCTGGTATTGCTTTCCCTTTGCGGGTGCGGGCAGCTTCTGCATGTGCAGGTAGGCCTCCCCTTTGGTTTTGTTCCAGTACACGGTAGCTACCATGTCCTGCCCCGGTTTCAGGCTCTTCATGGGCACCGATATCATGTCGGGGTTGGCCATCATGTCCTTTTCCTGCTTGTACTTCGCCACCTCTGTTATCAGGGCGGCCTGCTGCTGCTGGGTCATTTCCAGGTGCTGCCGCGCGGTGGCCAGTTCCGTTTCCGTGCCTCCCTTCTGGTACCAGAACAGGATATTGATACCCATGCTACCCACCAGGGCTATCAGCATGGCGGCATTGGCCCAGCGGTATTGCCGGCGGCGCTCTACCGGCGCCAGTGGAATGGTTTTATTAGGAGCATTAGCCGCTTCTCCTGTCAGCGCCTGCCATATCTTTTCCTGCATATGAACGGGGGGCGCTTCTGAAGAGGCTTCCGCATAGGAAAGCATCGCCCCTTCTATAGCCGCAACTTCCGCAGCTATTTCGGGATACGTTGAAATGTACGACTGTACCTCGGCCCTTTCTGTTGGGTCCAGGGTATCCAGCACGTATGCTTCAAGGATGCCTGATTCTATGTATGCTTTTATGTCCACTTCTTTACTCGCTTTGCGGCGTTCCGCCCACTTACCAATCCCCAAATAAACTCAGCAATATTAAATATACGCTGAAATGTTCGCGCAATACCTTGAGGGCATGCCGCATCCGTGTTTTTACAGTGCCCAGGGGCACGTCCAGCGCTTTCGCTATTTCGTCCTGCGTATATCCTTTAAAATAGGCGAGGTCTACTATCGCCCTGTATTGTGGTTCCAGCGATTCCACCGCCGCCTTCACTCCTATCGTGTCGGTTGACTGTGCCGTTGTACCCCTTTGATTATTAATTACGATTTCTTCACCCGTTTGGATTTTGCCCTTCATAATCTCCCCTTTAGAACGGAGCTTATCAATCGCCGCATTGCGGGCTATATTAATCATCCAGGTGTAGATACGGCCTTTACCGGCATCGTAGCGGGCGATATTTGACCATATTTTTACAAAGGTCTCCTGCAGCACATCCTGCGCGGTCTGCTCATCAAATATGGTGCGGCGTATAACGCCATACAGCACAGCCGAGTAGTTGCCATACAGGTAATTGAAAGCGTCGCGGCTCTGTTCCTTCAGCAACAGGACCAGTTCCTCTTCCGTATATATGCTCACTGTTGACAAATGCCGGTAAATGATTTACAGAGCGAATATATGCCGAAACACCCAAACGCCCTAAAAGCCTCTCTAAGAATTATATAAGAAATTATTTGGCGAACAGCATCCGGTAGTCGGTGCGTATTTTACCATTGCTGATATCATCCAGCTTCTTTTTTATCAGCCGCTTTTTGATGGGGGCCAGGTAATCTATAAACAGCTTGCCGTCTATATGGTCGTACTCGTGCAGTATTACCCGGGCAGTGATACCGCTAAACTCCGCTTCGTGCTCTTTAAACTGCTCATCCATATAGCGCAGGCGCACGGTCTGCGGGCGGGAAATATCCTCGCGCACCTTGGGTATGCTCAGGCAGCCCTCGTTGTAGCTCCAGGGCGTGCCGGTCTCCTCTACCTTCCGGGCGTTGATAAATACCTGCTTTATCGGCTTTTCGTTAGGGTACTGGCGCTTATCTTCCTCGTCAAACCCTTCCACTATCTGCTCGGTATCTACTACAAAGAGGCGTATGGCCTTGTTTACCTGCGGCGCGGCTATCCCTACTCCATTACTGTTATACATGGTCTCCCACATATCTTCTATAAACTTCTTCAGCTCCGGGTATTCCGGGGTTATATCTTCCGCTACTTTCCGCAGTACGGGGTGTCCGTACGCCACAATTGGTAACACCATAATTCCTTTTATTAAAAAAAACGACGGGCAAAGATAGCAATTAGCCGCGGCTTTCGAGGTATTCCTGCAAAATGATGACCGCACTTACGGTATCTACCAGGCCCTTGTTCTCTCGGTCTTTTTTCTTCAGCCCCATCTGCGCTATCGCCTGCGAGGCCATCCGGGAACTGAGCCGCTCGTCCCAGGTTTCAATAGGCAACTCCTTAAACACATTGCGGAACTTACCAATAAACTTATCCACCAGCGGTGTAGCATCGGTAGCGCTGTCGTCCATGTTGAGGGGGTAGCCTATCAATACCCGTTCCACAGGCTCGGCCTGCATGTATTTTTTCAGGTAGCCTATCAGCTCGTTGCTGTCTACGGTAGCCAAGCCCGTAGCTATTATCTGCAGGGGGTCGGTCACCGCCACGCCGGTCCGTTTCTTCCCAAAATCGAGTGCCAGTATACGGGCCATTATTTCTTGTATTTATCTACGGTTCCCTGCCGGGCCACCATCTGGCGTTCGGTAGCCTGCAGTTCAATCAGTTTGCGCTGTAATACACCCAGCTTCAGGGGGTCCTGCTCTTCCTGTATGCGCCGCAGCAGTTCTTTCTGCAACTCTATCAGGTTCTTCCACTCAAAGTAGTTGAGCGTACTGCGTACGTCGTTTATATAGTTCAGTTCGCCGCTCAGGCTTTCTATACCATAGTTTTTGCTCCAGTTAGGACTAATGTCGGTATTAGCGTGCAGCACTGTAGCCACCTTCCGCTGTACCTCCGCATCGGGGAAGTTGATGAAGTAAGCTATGTCCGGGTGCTTGCCATAGGCCGCCCGGTAGTTGAAGTAGCTATCGTATATCTGCCGCACCAGTGGTATCTGCAAAAATTCGGTGTCTATTGTTTCGTGTATCAGGTCGGCCACGCTGTCATAACCTTCATACTCGCGGCAACCCTCTTCCAGCAGCAGTCGCACCAGGTGCCATTCCTGGGTATCCTCGGCTATGCGAGGCTGCAAACCCGGAAGCTCATCGGCCTCTTCTATATATTCAGGCTCGGGTAGTACCTGCTCTTTGCGCTGGGAACGCTCGGCCTGCTCTACCCGCTCGCGGATGTATTTATTTACCAGGTTCACCAGGCCCGCTTCTTCTACTTTCAGGCGGGTGGCGGCTTCTTTAATGTAGTGGTCCTGAAGCGAGAAGTCCTCAGCCTTGTTGATGCGGGCGATGCTCTCCGCTATTTCGTTCACCAGCTTCGAGCGCTTAACCGGGTCGGTACCCGCGTCTCGCAGGCCTGTTTCCAGCCGGAAGCCGATCACATCGCGCTTGTGCTCTTTTACGTACTCGTAGAACTTATTGGCGCCTGTCTTCTGTATGTAGCTATCGGGGTCGTCGCCATCGGGCAGCAGCACCAGTTGTACATTAAAGCTCTGGGAGAGGGCCATATCCAGCCCGCGCAATGCGGCTTTAATGCCCGCGGCATCACCATCGTACAGTATGGTCAGGTTCTTGGTGAGCTGGCCTATCAGGCGCAGCTGGTCCTCGGTCAGCGAGGTGCCGCTGCTGGCCACTACGTTCTCCACTCCGCCCTGGTGCAGCGATATCACGTCGGTGTAGCCCTCCACCAGGAAACATTCATCCAGCTTGCTGATGGCATTTCGCGACTGGTACATACCATACAGCACGCGGCTCTTGATGTAGAGTTCGTTTTCGGGGGTATTGATGTACTTAGGCGAGCGCTCGTTGCTCTTCAGTACGCGCGCGCCAAAGCCCAGCACACGGCCCGTCATGCTTTGTATGGGAAAAATAACCCGGCCCCGATAGGAATCGTAGTGCCGCCCGTCGCGGTTTTTCACCAGGCCGGCCTTTTCCATCAGCTCCGGGTTATGGCCTTTAAAGGTTGCCGCTTTAAAAAACGCATCGCCCGACTCCGGGTTGTAGCCCAGCCTGAATTTCTCTATGGTGTCTTGGGTGAAGCCCCTGTGCTTAAAATAGGACAGGCCTATATTCTGCCCCTCCTCGGTATTCAGCAGCACATCGTGAAAGTGGCCTGCGGCAAACTCGTTCAGTATGCGCAGGCTTTCCTCGGCCAGCTGCTGCTGTTGCTGTTCGGGGGTACGCTCGGTTTCCACCAGGGTTATTTTGTAGTAACCTGCCAGCCAACGGATAGCCTCGGGATAGGTGAGCTTTTCGTGCTCCTGAACAAAGGTGACGACGTTGCCCGCCTTTCCGCAGCCGAAACATTTATAGATACCCTTAGCCGCCGATACGGAAAAGGAGGGTGACTTCTCGTTGTGAAACGGGCAATTGGCTATATAGTTGGCCCCCCGTTTCTTCAACCGCACGAACTGCCCTACCACATCTATAATGTCGGCACGGCTCATTACATCCTGTATACTGGCAGGGGAGATCATAGTGCGAAGATAGGAAACCCTTTTTTTGAACCGGGATTTTACTGATTTTACGGATTAGCCGGGTCCATGGGGGCTCTTGCGGCCGGGCTGTCGCGAGTTACCGCCCCCCCCCTGAAACGGGCTTTTCTGAATTTGTGTGTACGTGGTGGCTGGGTAACCGGGCAAGAACGTGGGGTGAGATTGCTTCGCTGCGCTCGCAAGGACGGCTGCGGGGACGGCGCGGACAGGGAATGGTTCGCCGGTGTCAGTGTCCATATGATTGTGGGGAACCCAAATAGATTCTCGCGATGACAACGGCCGGTCAATAACTAAACACCGCGGTAAACTTCACCCTTTCCCTATCCTGCGTAAAGACGTGCCAGTTGCCGTCGTAGTCTATCCGGGTGGGGAGAAGTTTCTTGCCTACCTGGCGGGTGCGCACTTTCATGCGGACTTTGAAATCGTAGGCGGCAGTACTGAATGACAGGGTATAATCGCGCGCTACAATGGAATAGTCTGTTTTCCGGAACCAGGTAGTGAGTTCATCGTACACCACCTTTCCTTCCTGCCCCTTTTTCGGCACCGCGCGGAACACGTAGCACTCCACACCGTCGTAGGTCTCCTGGTACACTTTAAAGTCGTACCGCTTCGCCTGGTCGGGCTCAAAGATGGCTGCCTTATCGCCCATACCGGGTATGCCTTTTATCTTAGCGCCGGGGTTAAATATCAGTTGCTTCAGCTGGCCCTTGCTTTTTTCTATCTGCCCTTTGCCGCGCTGGTTCAGGTAGCCCGCTACTATATCATTCTCCCCGCACACAGTGCCTTGCGTAAAGAAAAGGTAGGCGTAGAGCTCTGCCGTGTAGTAGCGGTATTGCTTATTTCGTTTGTAAAAGTCGCCCGTCACTTTCTCTTCCAGTGTCTGCATACTGCGGCAGCCCTTGCTGGCCGTTTGGCGGGTCTTGCTGTACAGGGAAGCTTTCACTTTTCCCTTTTTATCGTACACTTTTATATCGTTGGTAGCCGAGTAGCTGGTTACCCGTAGCGAGCGGAACGCCTTGTAAAAGGTAGTATCATTCTTTACCCTCCGGATGAATGATTGTATATCGAAGCCCTTGTCCTGTATCACAACTTCGTCCAGCTCTATGGGAAAGGTGAACCGGCTGGTATCCTGCGAATATCCGCCAAATGAACCCAGACAAAGAAAAAATATTATTAGATGCCTAATCAATATCTAGCTCCTTTAATTTAGGTTCAAAAAAGGAATGCATCTTTTCAGCAGTCTCTGCAAGCCAAAGAAACTGCTCATTACGTTTTTCGTTGTTGTCAAACTCTACTTTCCCTTCTCTTATCAGTGAAATTTTGGAAAGCTTATTGGCGGGCATCAACTCCCACTTAACTTCGCTTCCAAACTCTCTTATAGAAGCGTCTTTAAAGTCCCTTTCAAGTAAAGCGAATCTTCGCTCATTTCGTTCTTTTTTATCTGTGAAATATACCTCTACCCGGTTGCCTTTCCCATTTGCTACAACCTCGAGATGCACTCTTCTCCCAAGCTTGATCACATGCCATTGTTCCCCTAAGGGATTCCTCTTTGGTTTCAAAGTACTCTGCCTCTTGAATAGGAAATCATTAAAGTGCTGCCAATATGCCTTCTGGTTTTCTTTCAGTTCTGTCATAGTACATTATAGTAATAAAATTTGTGCATAATTAAAACCTCTCCTTCAGCAATGCCTCGGCCAGCACCAGGTCCTCCGGGGTGGTGACTTTGATATTACTCTTTTCACCCTCCACCAGGAAAATATCTGTGCCATGGGCTTCTACTACGGTGGCCTCGTCGGTAAAAGCATCGCTCCATTCCCTGGCGAACGCCGGAAGTAATACATCGGAGCGGAAGGTCTGCGGGGTTTGTATGCTGCGGAGCAATTCCCGGTTCACGGCATGGCTGCCATTATCCTTTATCATCCGGATACTATCGGATACCGGTATAGCCGGTATAGCGCTGCCCTGCGCTACCGCCTGCTCGTAGCAACGGCGTATAAGCGCCGGTGACACCAGCGGGCGCACCCCATCGTGAACAAAGACTACCGCACCAGGCGGCACCGACCGGAGTCCGTTCTGCACACTGTGAAAGCGGGTTTCGCCCCCCGCTACCACAGACAGGTCTAGCCCGGCGGGAAAGTGTTGCAGCACCATATGGGCGTAGCTGAGCTGCTCGGGCGGCAAGACCAGCACCAGGTGTACATCGGGGAACGTATCTATGAACGCCCGCACCGAATGATACAATACCGGCCGGCCCGCCAGCGGAAGGAATTGCTTCGGCAGGGCCGTACCCATCCGAACCCCTTTGCCACCTGCTACCAATACCGCGAATTTTTCCATAATTTTCCGTTGCCTGTTCGTTCACAAAAAAACAGTTTTCTGATGGTAGCGCCAAACCCTCCATGCCTCACTGAAGGACGGAGCCTGATAAAAATACTGATTGCCTGCCTTTTTACGGTAGTATCTGCACTATTGGCGGTAAGGTCGAACGCACAAACGGTGTTCTCTGTAGACTACAAAAGCGACGCAGATGTAAAGGTGTTTGTCGCCAGGTACAAAAGCGATGCGGACCTGGTGGTGTATAGGGCTAAATACAAAAGTGATGCGGGGGAGAACGATGGGGTTTGGTTCTTTACCGAATACAAAAGCGACGCTAAAAAGAAGGTCTTCTTCGCAGATTATAAAAGTGATGCGGACCTGGTGATTTTCTTCTCGGAATATAAAAGTGATGCTGGCTGGAAGACAAATAGCAAGAAACATTTGATGTACTGAACCACGATTCTTTAGATTTTGAAGATTCGCCGGGAGGGCCCTGCCCCCTAATAGAGAAATTTCTTTGGGCTTGTGGGTGGGCTCCTTTGAGGTAAGTACCGGTTAGGGAGTGGTGGCTGTGCTAGGAAGCTGGTTAGATCGCTTCGTTCCTCGCGATGACAGCGGAATAAACGACGAGAGCCCCACTTCAATGGGGCTCTCGTTGTTTTAAAGTTGGTTATGCTATTTTACTTCGTGCATCAGTTTTCTCACTATCGGTGATATAACAATCAGTATCACCCCGGTGATCAGTGCGTAGATGGCCAGTTGCTTGTAGCCGTCTGTATATGCTATAAGTTTCTGTGCGGCAGTCGCGTTCTCACTGGCTTCACTTATGCCGGCACCAAGAAGGCCGGCAACATACTGACCATAAGCACTGGCCAGGAACCACATACCCATCATTACCCCTTGCAGCGGCTTGGGCGACAATTTTGTCATAATCGATAACCCTATAGGCGACAAACAGAGCTCACCAAAAGTAATAACCAGGTAAGCCAGGGTGAATATGTCCAGCGAAGTGACACCGGCGGCATTAGCAAAAAATACCGTTGCGTAGAACACAAAGAATGCCAACGACAGAAATATGAAGCCCATACCAAACTTCACAACCGTGTTCGGCTCGGCTTTCCGCCTGGCCATCCACAGCCATACCAGCCCGGCTATAGGCGCAAAGATGATAACGAACAACGAGTTGGCCGCATTGTTCACCCCGTTGGGATCTAGTGTAATCGCGCCCAGCAGTTTATTATCCAGGTTGTTGGCGGCAAATAAGCTTAGCGAACCACCACTCTGCTCAAAGAACGCCCAGAACAGTATAGAGAAAACAATGAATACCAGCGCCGCAACCAACTTCCTCCGCTCCACCACGGAGTATTTCATCATCTCGTAGAAAATATACAGGAGGGCGCATGGACCAATAATGTACATAAACCAGTCGGTGTACTCCGTCTTAGCCACCATTGTCATGATAACGGGTATAAGTGCCAGCGACAGGATATAAACCGCTATCTCGTAGCCACGGGCTTTTGCGGGTGCCAGGCCTTTCTGGGCACCCTGGGCGGTAAAGATGGTGTCGTTACCGGTAGGCGCATCGTCTATTGGCTTTGGCAGTAGCGGAGAAAGCCCGATAGGCCCAAGCGACTTCTGGGTAAAAACGAATGTTACCAGGCTGATGACCATAACAATAGCCGCCAGGCCAAAAGCAAGATTCCAGGAATAGGCCTTGCCGACGGCCACGCATACATACCCGCCTATCAGCGCACCTATATTGATACCTGAATAGAACAGGGAGAACCCGGCGTCTCTCCGTACATCGCCATCTTTATAGAGAGTACCTACCATAGTAGAGATGTTGGGCTTAAAAAAACCGGTACCTATTATGGTAAAACTGATACCCAGGAAAAAGAACTTCTGCGGGTCGGCGGCCAATATACAGCTACCTATTATCATTAGAACACCACCCCAAAACAGTGACTTTCGGAAGCCGAGTATCTTATCGGCAAACAAGCCCCCTATAAACGTGAATGCGTAAACGAATGCCTGTGTGGCTCCATATTGCAGGTTTGCGTCCTTCTCCGTCATGAATAGCTGGTTCACCATAAAAAAGGTGAGCATACCGCGCATACCATAAAAGCAGAAGCGCTCCCACATCTCTGAGAAGAAGAGGTACCAGAGTTGCTTCGGGTATCGCCCCTGGAAATTCTGTATCTCTTCCAAGGTTAATTTTTCGTTTGACTGCATGGTTTGATTTTAGCCCTGTAAACAATTGTTGTTCCAAAATAAACTTATTTTCTCATTTACCCCTTTTTGTACCCCATAAAAACGGAGGCTGCTTCCGTTAGGTAGACAGCCTCCGTTAAGAAAAATATTTATCTGATTACTTCACCCCATGCATCATTTTTTTCAGCTTGGGAGTAATAGCCATCAGTATTACCGCTGCTACACCACATAGCACAACGAACACCATAAAGAACTCGTACAGGTTTTGTATCTGGAAGCCTGCAAAAGTGGGATATTCACTAATTATCTGGTTATCCTTTAACAGTTTCAATTGTTCGGCTGTTGCTGTAACGGTTTTGTCCAATACACCCTGCAAGTCTATGCCCAGTTCCTGTGCCTTCTTGAACTTATCGCCGGTGGGAGGCAGTATGGAGCCCAATTTGCCCGCAAGTGCATAACCCGATGCATTGGAAAGGAAGAACACACCATATAGGAGCGATGCAAAACGCTTGGGAGACAACTTACCCACCAGCGAGAGCCCAATGGGCGACAAGCAAAGCTCGCCACACGTTTGGATGAGGTAGAGTAATATCAGCCATTTCACCGCCAGCATACCAGAGGTACCGAGGTCCTTTACATTATTCGCAATAATAAAATAACTCAATGCTATCAACAGCAAGCCGAAAGCCTGCTTCATTGGCGCTACCGGTTCTGCGTTTTTGGCGCGCATTTTATCCCATAGTATACTAAAGGGAACAGCAAGTGCTACCACAAACAAGCCGTTGAATATCTGCACCATAGACGGTGGGATATCCCAACCCAGGAAGTTTCTGTCCGTCTGGTTATCGGCAATGAAGGTAAGGGAAGACCCCGCCTGCTCAAAGGCAGCCCAGAAGAAGATAATAAAGAACGACACGATATAGATCACCCATATGCGGCTTGTTTCCACCTTAGTAAGTGATTTATCGGAAAGAATAAGGCCAGCCAGGGTTAAACCACTGGCGTATATCAGCGAGTAAATAACATTCTGTCCGAAAGCGAAATGGAACAGGCAACCCAGGCCTACCAGCGCCACCACGGCAATAGCCAGTGCGGCAGGAGTGAAATGCGCCTTCTGCGCTTCTCCTTCCTCAAAATCGGAAGCCTCGGCTTTAGATGGCAAACCACCTATCGGGCGGCCTTCCGGTGTCACCACATATTTATTCTTCAGCACGAAGAAAGTGATGGTGCCTACAACCATGGCAAGCGCTGCTGCCAGGAATCCCCACTTGAATGCATGTATGTCGCGTACACCGCCTGCATCTTTTACGTCGCCTACGATCGGGCATATAAACTGCCCCAGGAAGGCGCCTACGTTGATGCCCATGTAGAAGATAGTAAAGGCGCTGTCCAGCTTTGTCTTCTCCTGCTTGGGATACAAGCTGCCCACCATAGAGGAAATATTGGGCTTAAAGAAGCCGTTACCAAAGATGATAACCCCCAGGGCTATCCACATTACGGTAGTGGCTGTTTCTACACTAGAGTCAAAAATACTGGCACTGGTAAATAACAAGAACTGGCCTATCGCCATCAGCGAGCCACCCAGAATGATACAGTTACGATTGCCCAGGTATTTATCGGCGATAAAGCCCCCCAGCATCGGCGTCAGGTAACAGAGGCCAAGGAAGGCGCCGTATATTTCGGACACCCGCCCTTCCTGCATCATTAAGGCATTTACCAGGAAGAGCGTGAGCAACGCACGCATACCATAGAAGTTGAAGCGTTCCCACATTTCGGTTCCAAACAGTACCCACAAACCCTTAGGATGGCCCCTTCTTGGCTGTTGTATCTCCGGTTCAAATGGCCTATCCAGCGTAGCGCCTGTGTTTTCTGCCTGAATTGGTTGAGACATATTCGTTAATTATAATTTATTTTGAATGGGACAAGATAGTAAAAAATCGAAAAAAACCTCACCCCCGGCCCTCTCCATAAATGGAGAAGGTGTGGGGTGAGGTCCCCCTCTCCGTGAGCGGAGAGGGCCGGGGTGAGGTTAATGTATATTCTTCTCGGCCATCACCCGGCGCAGCCACTTCAGCAGGAAGAGCATCATCAGGGTTGCCACCACGCACAGCGCGAAGTTCATCAGGAAGAAATGGGATTTGTCCTCGAACTTTTCCCAAAGGCCGGAGAGCATACCCGAGAGCTTATTGCCCACGGAGGTGGACAGGAACCAGCCCCCCATCATCAGGGCAGTGAGCCTCGGCGGGCTAAGCTTGGACACCAGCGACAGACCCATGGGTGATAAACACAGCTCCCCTACCGTAATAACACAATAAGACATGATAAGCCACCAACTGGAGGCTTTGACATCGCCGCTCTGTACAGCAGACACCGCGCCCACCATCACCAGGGTAGAAAGGCCGGTGATAAACAGGCCGAGGGTAATCTTTGCCGGGGTAGAAGGTTCCTTTTTCCGGGAGCGCATAAAGCCCCAGAAGCCTACCACCACGGGCGTGAGCAATACTACCCAGAAGGGGTTAACCGACTGGTACAGCTCGGTAGAGAACAGGCGGAGCGAGGTGCCCGGGGCAGGCAGCTCAGCCGCTGACATGCCCTCGAAGTAGCTGCCTTTTACGTTTTCGGGGTCGTAGGTGGCTATTTGCGCCATGTTAACTTTTTCGGCTACAGAGGCTACCGCTGCGGGCATTTCACGGTTGGTGTGGTCTTTGGCCCACACGGTGAGGGCATCACCATTCTGGTGGAATACCGCCCAGAACACAATAACGCAGAAGAATACCGAAAGGAGCGCACCGATACCGTTCTTGTCCTCGGCAGCGGCCTTTTTCCATAAAGAGATGTAAAATATAATTACCGGGATACAACCAATGATAAAGGCATCATTGGAAGGCGTACCCAGCAGGGGCGCACCGAATACCTTTGCAGGCACTATGAAACCGATGGCCCCGCAGATGAATACCGGCAGCAGCACATAAGCCATGATCTTGCTCAGCGGCATATCTTCCTTCTGCGTTGGCTTCAGCACATCGGCATGGCGGATGTGCCTGGTACCCGCCAGGAACACGCCCACACCTATCAGCATACCCACGCCGGCAGCGCCAAATGCCCAGCCCCATCCGTAGTTGATACGCATGTAGGCTGCCACGAAGTTGCACACGAAGGCACCGATGTTGATACCCATGTAGAAGATATTATAGCCGGCATCCTTATTGGCCTTGTAGCGGTCGTCGTTATATAAGTTCCCGACCAGGGTGGATATGTTGGGCTTGAAGAAGCCGTTACCCAGGATGATGAGTAGCAGCGATATGTAAAACGTTTCCGGTCCGGGAATGGCTAAGCCGAGGTACCCAGCAGCCATAAGCAACCCGCCGATGACAATCGACTTCCGGTAGCCTAGGATACGGTCGGCGAGCAAGCCACCGATGAATGGCGTGAGGTACACCAGCCCGATGTAGGTACCGTAGATATCGGATTTGGTTTTCGCATCAAAGCCCATACCACCATGCTCTACCGAGTCGAGCATATAGAGGGAGAAAATCCCCAGCATCAGGTAGTAGCCGAAACGCTCCCACATTTCGGAAAAGAACAATACATAGAGTCCTTTAGGATGTTTGCTTGTGCCCTGCTTGCTGCTGAGTGGGTCGCCTTTCAGTTCCGGTTCGTTCATGCGTTCATAAATTTTCTGAAAGATAAGGGCTTGATTGAATACTTTTGCCCTTTCAAATTGGCTTTTATCCCCATCCGTGACGGCAATTTTGGGGGTAATTTATTAAACGACCATACAATGAATATTCTGCTCTTAGGCTCCGGAGGACGCGAAAATGCGCTATCGTGGAAATTGAAACAAAGTCCGCTGTGCGAAAATCTGTACATCGCACCGGGCAATGCGGGCACCTCCGCCTATGGCACCAACGTACCGTTGTCGCTTACCGACTTTGCCGGCATCCGGCGGTTTTGCCTGGAGCACCACATCCACATCCTGTTTCCCGGCGGGGAAGACACGCTGGTTGCGGGCATATACGACTTTATAAAGAACGATGAAGCCACCAGCCATATTATAGTATGCGGCCCCTCTAAGGCCGGTGCACAACTGGAAGGCAGCAAGGCTTTTGCCAAGGAGTTCATGATGCGCCATCACATACCTACCGCAGCCTACCGGGAATTTGGGGAAACCAACTTTGACGAGGGGGTTGAATACCTGCGGGGGCAGTCGCTGCCAATAGTATTGAAAGCCGACGGACTGGCGGCGGGTAAGGGTGTGGTAATAGCCCAAAGCCACGAAGAAGCCATAGAGGCCTTCACCCAGATGATAAAGGAAGCCCAGTTTGGCGAGGCGGGCAAGAAGGTGGTGGTAGAGGAGTTCCTCACAGGCATTGAGCTTTCGGTGTTCGCCCTTTCCGATGGCACGCACTATGTGCGCCTGCCCGAAGCAAAGGACTACAAGCGCATAGGCGAAGGAGACACCGGCCCCAATACCGGGGGCATGGGGGCTATTTCTCCCGTTCCGTTTGCCGGTCCGGAGTTTATGCAGAAGATAGTGAGCCGGGTAATAGAGCCTACCATCAACGGACTGAAGCAAGAAAACATTACCTACCAGGGGTTCATTTTCTTTGGGCTGATAAATGTGGAGGGCGAGCCTTATGTAATAGAATACAATTGCCGCATGGGCGACCCGGAAACAGAGGTAGTAATGCCCCGGCTGGAAAATGACCTGGTGGAACTGATAGTGAAGATGGATGCCGGCCAGCTGAACGAAGCAGCGGTAACCCACTCGCCCAGGGCTGCCTGCACGGTAATGCTGGTAGCGGGCGGCTACCCGGGCAGCTACCCAAAAGGAAACATCATGACGGGCCTGGAAGAGGCCGCGGGCAGCATTCTGTTCCATGCGGGAACTGCTGATAAAGATGGCGCCGTGGTGACCAACGGGGGCCGCGTACTGGCAGTAACCTCCTACGGCACGGATATAAAAGAGGCTCTCGCTACCTCTTACCGCAACGCCGAAAAAATACAGTACGAGGGCAAATACTACCGGAAAGACATTGGCTACGAATTTCAATAAGCAGACATATACCATTTGTCGCTTCCATGCGTTATTACAGGCATGAAGCTCCGCAAACGTATTCTTATACTGCTTGTTATAGCGCTATTGATAACCGTCTTCCTGTACCAGGTGGATACCGACCCGCCTACCGATACGTGGGTACACTACGTGGTGAATACCAGCATTGTATTCTGCGCAGTAACGGTTGTGTACCTGCTGCTAACGCGCTTCCCGCGAAAAAAAACGACGGTAAAATAAGCCCCTGCCGCTAGCGGCGCTCGGTGAACCATGCGGGCAGTTGCCTGCGGGAGAACTGGTTGTTATCTACCTGGTCGTACCGGGTGGCCCGCAGCAGCACTTCGTTGTATTCCCACTCCTTAGCATGATAGTGGTACTCGCGGCGCATTACCGGCGTGAGCCCCCGTTTGGTAATGGCCAGCACTTCCCGGTTCCGGCTGCCTGGTTCTTTTAGTTCCAGCTGGTAGCACAACTGGCCGTCTATAGTAGTGTCCTTCAGCCAGCGGGCGTTCCTATCCTGGTAGGCTTCGTACACCTCCGGACGGATAAAGCCCTCCCACACCAGGCCAGCGTAGAATTGCGGCAGGCGGTCGCCTTTACTATCCGGCGTTACCACGCGGTAGCGGCCTTTCAGCTGGTCTACAAAACATATACGCTCACGGTTGTAAAACAGGTAATCGTTGCTGCGCTCAAAATCGGCCATACGAAACTTAGCGCCCCACTGCACATCTCCCTTATCGCGGGCTATAGCCACATGCTGCTGAAAAAACAAGGTGTCGTCCCTATCGGGGCCTTTAAAGGTTTGGTAAGCGGTGTACTGCACACTGGTATGACTGGCCAACTGCCGCGACATCTTGCGGAGCAGGGCCTTTGCGTCAGGCGCCGCCAGCGATGGAACAGAAAGCAATACAGCTAAAGAGAACAAAACAATACGCATAGTAATACGATAAAGGGTGAACAATACCCGGAGAGCCCGGGATGATGCATCTGTAATATAGAAAAAAAAGAAAAAAAGTAACCACAGGTACCGCAGCTACCCTCTACCCATCGGAACCAAGGGTGCGGAACGCGCTGCCCAGGTGCTCCACAATATCACCGGCTACCATCGCCTCCATAGAGTGCTGCGCAGCGGCGTATTCCCCCGCCTTGCCATGCAGGTACACGCCCAGCAAGGCGGCCTGCGTGGTGGCATAGCCCTGCGCCAGCAGCCCGGTAATGATACCGGCGA
The DNA here is from genome assembly GCA_016786665.1 of Flavipsychrobacter sp. Classification (GTDB taxonomy): domain Bacteria; phylum Bacteroidota; class Bacteroidia; order Chitinophagales; family Chitinophagaceae; genus MKUN01. The sequence continues at coordinate 14,407 of JAEUVZ010000075.1, read as the reverse complement.
GTACATCGCCGCTGCCGGCGGTGGCCAGGCCGGCATTGCCGGTAGTGTTGTACCAGCAAGTGCCATCGGGGGCTACTGTGGCGGTGTGGCGGTCTTTCAGCACTATACAGAAGTTGTAGCGCATGGCCAGCATGCGCGCCAGTTCCACCCGCTGCATACTATCCGGCGAGGGGCCGAACAGGCGGTCGAACTCTTTGGGGTGCGGCGTCAGTATGCTGCCCGCCGGTATGCGCGTGAGCAATTCCGGGTGAAGGGCCATTATGTTCAGCGCATCAGCGTCCAGCACTATGGGCTCTTGCACAGCCTCCAGGAACCTCCCAAACGCCGCAACCGTACCTTCCCCGGTACCCATTCCGCAACCTATGCCTATGGCATCAGCGTCTTCCCATCCGTGTATACCTTCTATGTAGTGCTCGCCACTGGTGAGGCACATGGCCTCGGGTACCAGGGTCTGTATCGCCGTATAGCCGCAGCCGGGGAGCAGCGCCCGCACCTTGCCCGCACCCGCCCGCAGGGCGGCCCGGGTAGCCAGTGCTACAGCCCCTGCCATACCATAGCTGCCGCCCACGAGAAAAGCCAGTCCGTAAGTACCCTTGTTGGTGAAGGGTTTCCTTGCCCGGTAATGCTTTTGTATTTCCTGGTGGCCGGCTATGTGGTAGTGTGCGGGGGCCTCCGCAATAAAGTGGTCACTCAGCCCTATATCCAGTATATGCACCTGGCCGCAACGGCTACCACCCTCGGGATGCAAAAAACTCCGTTTATACAACTGGAAACTGAGTGTATGCGCTGCATTTATGACCGCCGCATCTTCACCGGGCAGGCTGTCTGCCGCCAGGCCGGAGGGTAGGTCTATAGCCACCACCTCGTTGGGCAGCGCGTTGATGGCGTTAATGAACTTTGCCAGCCAGCCCCCTGCCGGGTGAGTGAGGCCCGTGCCGAAGAGCGCATCTATTATCACTATCTGCGGAGCGATGTCCGTAATGTAGGTTTCGGGCTGCATAATGGTGAGCAGCCCCGTGGCCATGCGCTCCAGCCGCTGGTAGTTCATCCTGCAATCGGCGCTCATCTTATCGCTCAGCGGCAGATAGAAAGCCTTCACACCATACCCCTCCCGGTGCAGCATACGGGCGATGGCCAACCCGTCGCCCCCATTATTGCCGCTGCCACACAGCACCAGGAAGAGCGTATCGCGCGGGTACCGCTCCAGGAGCCATTCCACGCACTTAGCCGCCGCCCGCTCCATCAGGTCGAGCGAGGAGATAGGTGTGTGAGCTATGGTATATGCATCTGCCGCTTTCACCTGCGCGGCCGATAATATCTTCATGTTATAAAGATACTGCCTGAAACCGAGGTAGCACATACCCTGGCCCCCTATACAGCGGATACCCACATTTTATATACAACAATCACCCATACGACGTATTACTTTTTGCCGCTATCCTGTAATTCCTATCTTTGTTAACATAACAATAGTCAGTTTTAAGGCACCTTTTAAAGACAAGAGCATCTATATGCAAAAGCGATTTGGCTTAACAGCGATTCTATTTCTAATCCTATCTTTTTCTTCCTTTGCGCAAAATGGCTCTATCAAGGGCTTCATTTATGATAATTCCAACGGCGAACCAATGATCAATACGGTCATCCGCCTGCAGGGAACCAAGATGGGCGCGGTATCGGACCTTAATGGTTACTTCACCTTTGCGCAGCTTGCTCCCGGCAGCTACACGGTAATGGCCACTGCACTTGGCTATGATACCGTGCTGCAGGAAGTATCGGTAGCCGCTGAAGGGGTGGCCAGCGTGAAGCTGTTCATCTCGCCCAAGGGCAAAACCCTGGAAGACGTAGAGATAAACGCCAAACAGGTAGACAAAACCACCAAAGTGGGCGTGGGCGTAACCGCCATAACCCCTACCGAAATAAACCGGCTGCCCAGTGTAGGCGGCGAGCCTGACATTGCACAGTTTCTTCAAGTACTGCCCGGCGTAGTATTCACGGGCGACCAGGGCGGCCAGCTCTACATACGGGGCGGCTCCCCTACGCAGACCGGCATATTGCTGGATGGTGTTACTATCTACAACCCATTCCACACCATTGGCCTGTTCTCGGTATTTGAAACGGATGCCATCCGCAGCGCGGAGGTGATCTCCAGCGGCTTTGGCGCGCAATATGGCAACCGTACCTCGGCGATAGTAGATGTACGCACCAAGGACGGTAACAAAAACGCACTGGCCGGTAAATTCTCTCTTTCCCCCATAATGGCGCACGCTATGCTGGAAGGACCGCTGATGAAACCGAAAACTGCAGGTGACGCCAGCATCTCTTTCCTCCTTTCCGCCAAGCACAGCTACCTGGAGTCTACCTCCAAAACGTTGTACGGCGGGCTTAACGAATCTATAAAATCTAACGGCCTTCCCTTCGGCTTTACCGACCTGTATGGCAAGGTATCCTTCGGGCTGGACAACGGCAGCAAGCTGAACATTTTTGGTTTCAACTTTGACGATAACGCAAAAATCATCAATCCCCGCACACTCAGCACCGAAGCAGGCCTTCGCTGGAACGCGGTGGGTGCGGGTACCACGTTCATCCTGTCTCCCGGCAGTTCGTCAGCACTCATCAATGGTAAGTTCGCTTACTCTAAATATGCCATAGAGCTGGACGAAACAACCGGCGGGCTCAATACCACCCGCCAAAGCTCTATAGCAGGCTTTGAAGCCGGGCTTGACTTTACCTACTACCTGAAAAACTACAGCCAGCTGAAGTATGGCTTTGAAGTAAGCGGACTGAACTCTACGCTGGACTATGCCAACCAGTTTAACGCCAGCTTCGACCAGCAGCGAAACAATACCAATGCTTCAGTGTTCCTGAGCTACCGGAAGAACTTTGGCGACAAGTTTATTTTTGACCCCAGCTTCCGCCTGCAATACTATTCATCGCTGGCCACTATTTCCCCGGAGCCCCGCCTGGGTATGAAGTACAACGTGACCCCTGACATCCGCCTGAAAGCAGCCGCGGGTATCTACTCTCAAAACATCATCAGCACCAAGAGCGATAAAGACATCGTGAACTTCTTCACCGGCTTCCTGCTCAGCCCCGACCAAACCATCTACAACACGGAAGGCCAGCGCCTGAAAACCAATCTCCAGCGCGCCTACCACGTAGCCGGCGGCATAGAAGTAGACATACAGGAAGTAGAAATAAACATAGAGCCCTGGTACAAGTTGTTTACCGACTATACCGAGCTTAACCGCTACAAGCAAAGCTCCACTGACCCGAACTTTATAGCAGGTAACGGCGATGCGCGCGGTATCGACTTCTCACTGAAATATAACTACAAACGCCTGTACCTGTGGAGCGTATTCTCTTACCAGAAAATCACCTTCACCACCCGCGACAACAGGGATTCGGTACAGACTTATCCTCCTCCATTCGACCGCCGCTTTAACATGAACCTGTTTGGCTCCTACACCGCCGGCAAGAAGAGGGATTGGGATTTCTCCATCCGCTACAATCTTGGCTCACCGTTCCCCTTCACGCTCACACAGGGCTTCTTCGAGAATCCTGACCTGGGCAGCAGCGTGAACAGCAACGTAACAGGAACCAATGGCAACATAGGCGTACTGTATGGCGAGCAGATAAATGGCGGCCGCCTCTCGTGGTACCACCGCGTAGACATTTCGGTAAAGAAGCAATTTACACTCAGTCCCAAGTCGAAAATAGATGCAATATTCAGCGTGAGCAACGTGGCTAACCGCAACAACATTTTCTACGTAGACCGTTTTACCAATACACGAGTATATCAACTGCCACTGTTCCCCAGCCTGAGCGTTGCGTGGAACTTCTAAGAACGACAGTTATAGATGAAGCAAAAAAAAAGAACGAACATAAGCCGCCATTTTTCAGCTACCGCCCTGGCCATTGCGCTGTCGGTGCCCACGTGGGCGCAACTGCACACCCCGGAGCTGCCTGAAAATAAAATGCTGGTACTGGCCGAGCAGCAATTCTTCCAGGGGCACTATGCGCTGGCACTACAGTCGGCCAATGAGTATGTGAGCCAGAAACCGCTCAATACCTACATACAGCCTGCCGACCTGTCGAACAAAGCGCACTTCTTTGCCGCGGTGTCGGCCCTGAAGCTGGACATACCCGGCTGCGAAGACACGGCTGCCACCGCCATCCAAACCACCTCCAACCCGGCTTACAAACAGCGAACCGCATTCGCGCTCGCGCAATATTATTTCCAGAAGAACCGGCTTACCAAAGCCATTCCCTATTACGAAATGGCCGGCTACGCCAACCTCAGCAACAAGGAAATTGCCGACAGCCGTTTTGAACTGGCCTATTGCTACTTTAACAGTATGCAGTTTGATAAGGCGGAACCTATGTTCGCTTCTATAAAGGAACTGGAAGGGAAATACCACACGGCAGGCAACTATTACTATGGCTTGCTGGCGTATAACCGAAACGACTATGCCGAGGCGCTGAGCAGCTTTGAGCGCATCAAAAACCAGCCCGAGTACAGCAAGATAGTACCCTACTACATTGCCGAAATCTATTACTTCACCGGCAACCGTCAGCAGGCGCTCAACCTGGCGCTGGACCTGATAAACAAACCGGAGAAATCGTACTACAACAACGAACTGCACCTGCTGGCCGCCCAATGCCTCTTTGAAGAAGAGCGCTATGGCGACGCCCTGCCCTACTTTGAACATTACTACGACAATACCGAAAAGATACGCAAGGAAGACCTCTACGAAATGGGGTACAGCTACTACCGCGTGAGCGAGTGGGAAAACGCGATAGAAAAATTCAAGCCGCTGAGCAGCACCCAGGATACTATGGGCCAAACGGCTATGTACCTGCTGGGCGACTGCTACCTGAAAACCAACGATAAGCGCAGCGCGCGCAACGCGTTCGGCCTGTGCGCCGATATGCCGTTCAACCCCACGCAGCAGGAAAACGCTACCATGCTGCACGGCAAACTCTCTTATGAGCTGGGCTACAACGACGATGCCATGCAGCGCTTTAATACCATTATCACCAGGTACCCGGCGTCGCAATACCGCGACGAGGCGAAGACACTCTCATCGGACCTGCTGATAAAATCGCGCAACTACGCAGAGGCGTACTACTCGCTAAAAGAAGTAAGCAGCCGCAACGATCAATATTACCGCACGCGCCAAAAGGTAACTTTTGGCTATGCCATGCAACAGATACAACTCGGCGACCTGGAGTTTGCCGACCAACTGCTTACCACATCGCTGGAGCGCTCCGCCGACCCAACCTATGAGTCGGCCGCCAACTTCTGGAAAGGAGAGCTGGCTTACCGCATGGGCCGCTACGCCGACGTAATAAAGTACAGCAGCCTGTACGCCAACAGGGGCGACTATGGGGTCACCTACCTCACCTCGGCCGCTACCAAGCCCCATGCCTTTATGAACATGGGCTACGCCGCGATGGAACTGGGACAATTTGTAGCCGCACAGGACTACTTTGCACGGGCGCAGGGAGCCGACGGCGGCAACAACCTTTCCGCGGCCATCCGTGAAGCCGACGCCTTGTTTATGCAGAAAGACTTTGCAAAAGCAGGCCCGCTGTATGACAAGATCATCAACTCCAACAACAGCGATGCCGACTACGCGCGCTTTCAGAAAGCACTTATACTGGGCTTGCAGGGAAGAGACGCCGAAAAAACGCAGATGCTCCAGTCGCTGGTGACCAAGCCTACCTCCATGTATGGCAACGACGCCCGCTACGAGCTGGCCCTGATGCAAATAGAAGCCGATAAATACCAGGCGGCCATCACTACCCTGCAACCACTCACCAATCCTGTAAATGGCAAAAGCCTGGCACCCAAAGCCTGGATGAAAACCGGCTTCGCCTACCAGCAACTGAATAACGACAACAAAGCCATAGAGGCCTACAAACACGTAGTGACCGACTACCCCAACGCCGCCGAGCGCAACAGCGCGCTGGAGGCCTTGAGGAGCCTGTATATAGAAGTAAACCAGCCCTCGGCCTACGCACAACTGCTGAAGGATAACAACCTGCCCTCCATCGACAACAAATCGATAGACTCTACCTACTACGCCGCCGCAGAAGCCCAGTACGCCGCCGGCAAATGGGACAAATCGGAACAAGCGTTCGGGCAGTACCTGCAGCAATACCCCAATGGCGCCTTCACTACCAAGGCCCACTACTACCGGGGCGAAAGCTACTACCAGCAGAAAAAGTACAACGAGGCCCTCGCCGACTACAACCAGGTGCTGCAAACACCCTGGAACGAATTCTCGGAAAGCAGCGCCCGCAGGGCCGCCGGCATCACGTACCAGAACAAGGACTACGCGGCAGCCTTTACCAACTACCAGCACCTGCGCAGCAGCGCCATGGATAAAGACAACCTGCAACAAGCCTACCGCGGCCTGATGAAATCGTCGTATAACCTGGCCAGGTACAGCGAGGCCAGCAACTACGCCGATACCCTGATAGGCCTGCCGGAAATGGATGAGTACAGCCTTACCGAAGCACAGCTCTATAAGGCCAAGACGCTGCAGCAATTTACCCGCATGGACGATGCGCTGGAGCTGTTCCGCCAACTGGAAAACGCGAAGAACACAGGCATAGCCCAGGAAGCCCGCTACCAGGTGGCGGCCATATACCTGGCACAAGGCAAACTGAAGGAAGCGGAAGACGCCGCCGGCAAAGCCATCTCCAAATCCTCGGGCAGCGATATAAAAGCCTTCCTGCTGATGGCCGACATACTGACGGAACAGAAAGACTACTTTAACGCCAAAGCCACCCTGCAAAGCGTAATAAAAAACACCAAAGACGCAGAAATAAAGGCAGAAGCGACTAAAAAACTGGAACAGGTAAAAGCATTGGAAAAGAAACAAAGCAAATTATCTGACAACTAATGAATGGCAGCATGAGGTTAACACCACTATACATATTTGCAGCACTGTGGCTGGTATCGGCGCCCGCCGTGGCGCAGGTTACCCGCGATACGGTGCTGAAGGGCACTACCATTGAGGTGATACAGTCGTACAAGCCGGAAGTGAAAATGGCGCCCAAGAAGGAGTACACCTCTGCGCTTCCGCCGGCGGATACCTCCCGCCCGCGCTTCAGCTACGAGATACCCCAGCAGTCGCTTTTCTATACGTACAGCTCACTGCCGCTCCGCCCGCTGGCGCTGGGTAAAGACTCCGTAAAGCTGCCTTTCCCCAACTACGCCCGCCTGGGCTTCGGCAACCTGAACACGGTGCTGGTAGATGCCGGCTTCGGGGGATGGAAAGGCGACAACTACGAAACGGCCATTCGCCTGTTTCACCTCTCGCAGCGCGGGCCCATTGAGCACCAGCAGACAGCCTCCAGCGGGCTGGCCGCCGAAGGCGCGCTCCACTCCGCCCGCTACGACTGGCATGCCGCCTTCGATTTTAAACGCGACCAGTACGGCCTCTTTGGCTACGACCACAATAAATATGAGTACACCCAAAACGATTCCATCCGCTCGGTATATACCCTGCTTCGTGCAACGGTAGACGTACAGCCCGCCGTGGGCCAGTACCGCCGCATCAGCTATCACCCCAGTGTGAGCGTTTCCAACTACAGCGACAACCATACCGCATCAGAGAACTCGTTCTCCTTCAATGCACCGTTCTTTTATAATGTAGACTCTATCCAGTTTGAGCTGGGCATCAGCGGCACGGCGACACAATACACTACACGCCCGCCCTTTACCGGCGTGAGCATCAGCGAGAGCAACAGCATCCTGCAACTGAACCCCGGCTTCCGCATCCGGCAGAACGGCTTTAGCGCACACGCGTTCATCCGCCCTACTTTCGGCAAGAACAATACATACCTGCTTCCTGATATCCGGTTGTCTTATCAAATCCCCAACAGCCAGTTTATCCTGGCGGCGGGATGGAACGCCCAACTGCGCCGGAACACCTTTGAAGAACTTTCTACCTACAACCCTTACCTGTTCAACCTCTACAACGTGGTGCAGAACCGCGCCGACGAAATATTCGGCAGCATACAGACCAACGTGGGCAGCCATGTTAACTTCGGCGCGCGCATTAGCTGGTGGCAACATACAAATCTGCCCCTTTTCCTGAACGATACCCTGGACGGGCGGCAATTCTACATCGTTCACGACCGGGTTAGCGCCTTATCGTTCCAAGCCAATATCCGCTACCAGGTAAACACTACCTTCTCGCTGGGGCTCAATACACAGTTCACCAGCTTTAACACTACCGCGCAGCAGGAAGCCTGGCACGAACCGGGGATACGCTTTGGCGCCGATTTCATCCTGCGCCCGGTGCCGCAGCTCACCATCAACGGCTACCTTTCCGTGCTTAATGGCATTAAGGCATACAATGCCGTAGACCAGGTGGTGAATACCCGCGGCGTGTTTGACATGGGTGCGGGCGCTGAATATAGCTTCATCCCCCGCCTGTCAGCATTCGTACAGCTCAATAACCTACTGAACAACAAATATGAGCGCTGGCTGGGATACAACAGCTATGGCTTCAATATATACGGTGGCCTGCGGCTGAAGTTTTAGTTTTCAGTTGACAGTCAGCCGTTTCCCGTCTACTGAAAAAACTGGTAACTAATAACTATCTTAGCCCTCAATTCATATAGAGAGATGGACGTAGCTAAATATATTGGGCTATTCTTATTAAAAAACAATTTCTGTTACATCCACGGGCTGGGAAACCTGGAACTGAAAAGAAAACCAGCCTCCTGGAACGGTGATGCATTGGTGGCGCCCGCCTACGATGTGCTGCTGAGCCCCTCCGGGTCTATAGATGACAACCTGGCCAACTTTATAGCCAGCAACGAACAGATAAGTATTTCCAAAGCTTCGAACGCACTGCGCGACTTCAGTACCCAGGCACGCGCCGACCTGGGCGCCGGCCGCGAGGTGGTAATACCTTCCATAGGCAAGTTCTACGAGGAAGAAGGAAAAATACGTTTCAGCGCCGACCCGCACTTTAAGCATACACCCGCGCCTATACCCGCCGCTAAAGTAGCCCGTACGGTAGAGCAACAGCCTATTATTTCCGGTACGGCGCACGCCGATGCCGGCTCGCAGGGAAGGCCCTACGTGCCCGTGCATACCCCCGAAGAAGAAGAGGAAGAGGAAACACCCAGCCTCAACTGGCCCCGCATTATACTGGCTACCATCGTTATCCTTTCGCTGGCCGCTATCATTACCTTTGCGTACAAGAAGTACGCGGGTGGAGAGGATACGCTGCAGCCCGTGATACCCACCAAAGACAATCCGCCGGTGCAGACAGTGCCGGTAGCACCCATACCGCAAACAGCCGACTCCGCCAGCGTAGTAGACTCCAATACCACCCCATCGCCCGCCGCAGAAGCCAACGTGCCGCCGCCACCGGGGCAAATGAAATTCATGGCCATACTGGAATCGTACAGCAACCGGGAGAAAGCGGAAAAGCGCAAAAACCAGATGATAGCCTGGGGCAAGGACGTGCAACTGATAATAGAGGATACCGGTAAGTACTTTGTGGTGATGGCCATTACCTGCCCGGTAAAGGATACCGCCCGCGTGCTGGACTCGCTCAGCCGCCTCTACAATCCGCCCGACAAAGTAAAAATGTATTGATAGCCTGTACCGATACGGCTTACACACCTCATATCATCCCGGCTGAAGCAGCCGGGATTTTTTTGTGGCCAGAATAGATGCTGCCGAAAGCCGCTCCTTAGGGGCGGCTTTTCTATTTTCCTTCCAGGGCCAGCAATTTTTCCAGCACGGCAAATGTGGCGGGGCAGACGGTAGCATTCTTCAGGGTAAGATTCACGCGCTTCAGCAGCACATCTTCATCCGTATAAGGATAACGGGCGCAATCGCTCGGGCGGTCTTCGTATATATCGCAGGTATTGTCCGCCGCCAGGAAGGGGCAGGGCGAAGACCGCACTACATAGTCGCTGTCCTCATCCAGGCGCAGGTACCGCTCTACCAGTTCGCCCTCCTTTATGCGGAGACGCTTAGCGATGCGCTTTATATCGGGCTGCTTAAAGCGGGGGGAATAATTCTTGCAGCAGTTGGCACACTGCAGGCAGTCTATCTTGCTGAATGCCTCCTCGTGCAGCTCCGGCAGGGCCTTCAGCATCTTGTTCCGGTTGCCCTTTTCCAGCAGGCGTTTATAAGCCTTCTGATGCTCCTTCGCCACCTTTTCCCAGTTCTGCTGCATTGTGAAGTCTAGAATTATAACCGAATAAAAAGTTCAACCGCAGGGACGGCACATTGCCGTACCGTCTCATTACCACATTCCATTACCACACATCAACGGGTTGGGTGCGGAAGCAGATTACAGGCTCATTTTCTCCATGATGCGCTCCAGGTCGGAATCGTTGTAGAACTCTATGGTAATAGCGCCCTTACCATTCTTTTTCCGGTCCAGCTTTACGCGCGTGCTGAAGTGAGAGGCCATGTTGTCTTCTATGCGTTTGTAGGCGGGGGGCAACTTACCCTTTACCACCGTTTCTTTGGCCGCCAGTGGCTTTTGCTCGCCGCTCAGCATGTTTTTCACCAGTTGCTCCACCTGCCTTACGGAAAGGCCCTTCCCTATCGTTTCGCGGAAAACGTACAACTGCTGGTCTACCTGCTCCAGGCCTATTATAGCCCGGGCGTGGCCCATGGTAAGGCCTCCGTCTCGCACGGCCTTTTGTATATCGGGGGGCAGCTTCAGCAGGCGTATGTAGTTGGTTACCGTAGAGCGGTCCTTTTTCATACGCTCGGCCACCTCTTCCTGTGTAAGGGCGCATTCGTCCATCAGCCGCTTGTAGCTGAGGGCTATTTCCATTGCGTTGAGGTTCTCGCGCTGCAGGTTTTCGAGCAGTGCCATTTCCAGCATTTGCTGGTCGTCTTCTGCGGTGCGTATATAGGCGGGTATATCTTTCAGCCCGGCCTTTTTAGAGGCCCTCCAGCGCCGCTCGCCCGAGATGAGCTGGTACATGCTGCCCATCTTCACCACCGTTATCGGTTGTATGATGTCGTGCAGCTTTATGCTTTCAGCCAGTTCGTTCAGTGCCTGTTCGTCAAAATCATGACGAGGCTGCATGGGGTTCACTTCTATCTGCTCCAGCGGTATACGCAGTATACCGTTGCTGTTGCTGCTCTGACCTGTAGCTGCCGGCACGCCCTGTTCGGGCGTGGTGGTTTTCAGCTCTTCGTCTATATTATTCAGCAGGGCGCGTATTCCTTTGCCCAATGCCTGTTTCTTATTGGTCTGAGACATGCTCGTCGGTTTCAAATATTCGGTCCTCGTTCTTTATGCGCGTCAGGTCGTTCTTCTGCAGTATTTCCTTGGCCAGGTTCAGGTAGTTGATAGCCCCTGTGCTGTCGGCGTCATACAGCAGCGCCGGCTTTCCAAAGCTGGGCGCCTCACCCAGGCGGGTATTGCGGTGCACAATGGTGTTGAACACCAGGTCTTCAAAGTGGTTCTTTATCTCTTCCACTACCTGGTTGCTCAGGCGCAGTCGCCCATCGTACATGGTCATGAGTATGCCCTCTATCTGCAGCTCGGTATTGATGCGTGTCTGCACTATTTTAATAGTGTTCAGGAGCTTGCCCAGCCCTTCCAGGGCGAAGTACTCGCACTGCACGGGTATTACCACGCTGTCGGCGGCGGTGAGCGCGTTCACGGTAATGAGGCCCAGCGATGGCGAGCAGTCGATAATGATAAAATCGAACTGGTCTTTTATTTCGTCCAGCGCCTTGCGCATAATGTGCTCCCGGCTGGGGTGGTGTATCAGTTCTATTTCCGCACCTACCAGGTCCAGGTGAGAGGGAATGAGGAACAGGTTCGGTGTCTCTGTTTCCAGCAGCACCTGGCTGATGGGCGTTTCGTTCACCATGCAGTCGTACAGGCTCACCTGTATGTTCTTGAGGTCAAAGCCATTCCCTGTTGTGCTGTTGGCCTGCGGGTCGCCATCTACCAGCAGTGTTTTATACTCCAGCACCGCGAGGCTGGCGGCAAGATTTATCGCCGTAGTAGTTTTCCCTACCCCACCTTTCTGATTTGCAATTGCTATTACTTTAGCCATATTCTTTGTTTATCCCCTATGCAGGTTAAATTACGCAATTTTCCCTGCGGAAACTTACGCAAAATAAAGAGCAACAGGAAGATATATTTATAAACTAATTGTTTCCCCTATCGCCGGCAGCACCAGGTGCAGGCCCGCGCCGCTGAATGTCTTCCTGGCCGTATCGTGGTCTATCTTAATATACCCGAACGTGTCAAAATGGACACCGACAATCTTATTGCACTGTATGAATTCGGCGGCTATCACCGCATCCTCCACATTCATGGTAAAGTTACCACCTATTGGCAGAATAGCGAAATCTACCTTGGCATAGCGGGGTATCAGCTGCATTTCCATACTCAGGCAGGTATCGCCGGCAAAGTAGAAGTTCCCTTCGGCCGTTTTTATCAGCCAGCCGCCGGGGTTGCCCCCGTAGCTGCCGTCGGGCAGGCCGCTGCTGTGCCAGGCCGGAACCAGCCTCGCATTCCCGAACGGGAAATCGAAAGCCCCATAGTTCATGCCGTGGCAGTTCTCCACCCCTTGCGCCTGCACCCAGTTGATCGTCTCATACATGCCTATTACCTGCGCGCCCGTGCGCTTGGCGATGCTCACCAGGTCGCCCACATGGTCGCCGTGGCCGTGGCTGAGCAGGATGAAATCGGCCTCAATGCTATTGATGTCTATATCCTTTGCCAGTTCGTTACCCGTAATAAAGGGGTCGAAAAGCAGTTTTTTGCCACCTACCTCTATGCTGAAGCAGGAATGGCCGTAGAAAGTAAAATTCATATAAAACCAGTCTTATTCGTGATATACAAATTTATGGGAGAAGGGCGGGATTTCGGGGGTAGTGGGGATAAAAAGGGAGACAGACTCATCTTATTTTTCGCCGATGAGGAGATCGGCCACCTATTTTTGTACGAACCGAGGCCAATGTTTATCAGGAATGAGTTTATTAAGTCCAAGACATGTCTTTTGAACGTCAGACAATAAGATACTAGCAAATCTAATGTCATTTCGAAGTTCGCATGAATCTCCTTCTCTGCTTTTATTTCCAACTGGCGCGGGTGTTCCGAAGGGCACTCGTGTTTATACAGGCGAGCTGGTCTCCGACCGGGCGAATTCTTTTCATTCCTTAATGTGCCGGTGTCATGCCTGCTTGATTTATGGACAAGAACGCGTGGCTAGACTGCTTCGTGCCTCGCAGTGACAACGCGGGATAGCCCCACTGGGGGTGTTATTCCGCAAGACACCTGCTAGGCGCAGCCTCCGACTACGGCGAAACCGGCTGTCATTCTCTAGATTGACCTTGATCGTAGATATCACTTAAGAAGTTTTTCAGCAATCTTCCAAGTTTCTATCCCTTTTTCATCCTCTTCTAACTCATCCAGACTTCCGGCGAACATAAACTTTTTGTCATGAGATATTGTAGTCTTAGTACCATCATCATGAATGATCTCAAAATAATCATCTCTATTAAAATTATCGCCATCAATCATGGTTCGTAGTATACAGCCATCACAAAACGGGAGACCGTTGCTATCTATTTTACATTCTAGTTGACTACAATATTGCAATACACTTGTTGCCTGTTCGCTAGACATCTCATAATCCTTCATGGCTGTGTCCCAGCCATTAATAGAGATGTACGTGACTATATTAAACACAGTAAGCCTAGTGCCAATTAATGACGGCATTCCAAAGCACTTAGCACTATTTCTTTCAACGTATTTAATAAATTTATTAATGTAGTATGCTTAAATTAAGTCTGACTCACTAAGTATATCAAAATATTTTGAAAACACCTAATTAACTAAAAGAAGTACGCCCGCTAGGCGCAGCCTCCGACTACGCCGAAACCATTTGTCAACTTTTCTCATATGGTGCAGCGCAATAATCTCCAGATTGACAAAATTCTTTACTCATACCTATCACACAATTTAAAATGAATCTCCCGATTTTCCATCAATGCTTTTGCATTACTGTAACGTAATCTTCTACTTTTTCGACCAATCCTGCTTTGACCGGGCAGCGCCCGAAAGGCGATGTTCATCGCAGCTCCTGACATGCTATAAAAACTACCGAACACAATCCCTATCTTGACTACTTAACATTTCAAACAATCTTTATGAACAAAAAGACGCTTCTTATCCTGAACATCGCAGCTATCTGCATCATCTCCACATTGCTGTTCTCTTTTAAAAGTACCACACCTACATATCAATACATGACTATCATGGCGCTCGACAATAGAATGTCACAGGTTTATATATCTGTGGACGATAAAGAATACATCTACGTACCCGGTAAAAAATACTCTAAAACTTTAAAAGGAGACTGGGACCAAACCGGACTGATA
>JAEUVZ010000074.1 GCA_016786665.1 Flavipsychrobacter sp. | reverse complement strand
CAAGTCGCAGACTTGCGGTAGCGGGGGGGGGGATGCAGAACAAACACTCCGAAGGAGCAGTTTTTTCTGCTGGGGTGGTCAACACAGCGGGCGTGCCTCGCCGACCTGGAGACCGGCAGCCGGAGATGACGCAGACAGGGTCTACGCCCGGCATGGGGGGGGCACCGGTCTGAGACCGGTTATTTTGTGTAGGCAAAGGTCATTCTGGGGAAGACCTGCTCCAGTGCGGTTACTTGCGCCAGTGACGCTCGGCAGTTGCAAACTGCCATTATTTGTTACCACAAGTCGCAGACTTGCGGTAGCGGGGGGAATGTGGATATGTTTTAATAATCTAACTGAAAGACCTACTTAATTTTGATTAAAAATACTATGAAGGCCAACGATTTATTAAAAGTAATTACATTGTCTGCTATAGCCGCATTTATCGTTTATCTGTTATTTGAGAAAGCTAAAGATGAGAATGAAAAGAAAGAATTGAAAGACGCTTTAAACTCTCAAAATCTAATATCCGAAAATATACGCCAGCGACTTTGGGCTTTACTTGAGCAACATCCTGATATTGATGAAGATATAAAAGGGGAGCTAAGTCAAATCGCGTCATTGTTAGGATTGCAACAAGAAAGCACTGCTATATTGAAAATAGCAAAGATCATTGAGAATTTGTTGAGGAAGCTTTTCAAAAATGATACAGCTTTTAAAGAATGGGTCGTAACAAATAATAAGAAGAAATTGGTTTTTGCAGATTATTTGGATTTCGCTCACGTAACTAAGGTTATTCCTAAAGAAGATTACCACATTATTTCAATTTTGAAACTTTTCAGAAATAAAGAAGCCCATGAACTTAATGTTGGTCGGGATAAGGGGAAACTCGTTGCAGCGTGTATTACTGGTCTCACAGTTACATTTGAGTTGTATAATCTTGTTGCAAGAAAAACGCAGCTATTAATTCAAGAGAAGTCGATGTCTGAACTAGCAGTTGAAGTTTAAGATTAAAAATATGGTTTATGAATCCCCTTGATAGACAGATTGAAACTTTTGCAAGAGAATTTTCCAAAATTCCAGACTTTCAAAAGAAAATGCAAGATCAAGAGTTGAGACAAGTACATTCATTAGTCGCACTTAGCATGGTGGGAATGAAAGCCTCAACTGAGTTGGTAATACAGAGTTTTCTTCCGGCGGTAGAAAGAAAGATCGAAGAAACAAAGAGATACATACGCACTTCGAAATATAAGGGGGCATTGAATCAAGTAACTCATGATTTTAATAAATCAAAGTTTGACACAATTAGATACGGCTATGTTACCCTTTTTCATAAGTATGAAGTATTTGTAAAAGACTTGCTGGAAATGTACGACAAGTTCCTCCCGGCTAGTGGTGACAATCCTGAACCTTTTGAAAGATATTGTAAGCGTCGATTTAAGTTTGATGCAAAGAAATGGTACAGGTTTCCGTCAGTTCATAAAGTCAATTTTGTTTCCAACTGTACAAAGCACCAAGACGGGAAATGTGTTTCCGAGTTCCCTCTTCCTGAAATTTATTCTCATTTGAGCCCCTGCGACTATATCAATAACTCTGCGCAGGATTTAAGAGGTGATTGTAAAGATTTGTTAGACTCTATTGCAATCCTCGTAATGATTTATGGGTATTGTATGCAAATAAGAATGCTTGAAGTTTCCATTGAAGAGGATGAAACCGCCTATACAACCGAAGAAGAAGGACAGATATATAGTGCATCATTTATTGCATCTATGCTTGAATTTAAACGCAAGAGTATTGCATTTAACAAGAAGATGATTGAAATTGTAATGCCACATGTTGAAAGGGCTATAAAATTATATGAGGGCGACTATCTTTCTCCTATGCCTAAAAGTGATTTAGCGAAATTGAAGAATGAACTAGAGTTAATGGCAAGCGATTATATCTAGCAACTGTTATGTTACAAGTAATAGAAGAGAATTTTGCTGTAGTCGCTTAAAATAATTTAGTACTATCTGTCTCCCATTGTTGGTGCAGGCATGCAGTTCAGTTTTGTGGCTGAAGGCTTGTGTCCAGACGCATAATGTGTTGTGGTAAGGCACAAGCAAGCCATGCTCTACAGCTATGCTACATACTTGCGCCGACTTGGCTATCCTGCCCTGGTTGTAGACTCTCGCTACTTTTGTTCAGGTCGGCGAGAAACCTGTGGAAAACTCCCGCCACACATTTCTAAAAATCCCCTCCATTTCCCTTACCTTTGCGCAATTTGTTTTTTTTATGCCTGAACAAGTCGCTCATATATCTTCGGAACCCGCCTGGCTGCTGCTGGAGGACGGGACGCTTTTTAAAGGGAAATCTTTCGGTGCGCGGGGTACTTCCGGCGGCGAAATCTGTTTCAATACCGGCATGACGGGGTACCAAGAGGTCTTTACCGACCCATCGTACACGGGGCAGGTTCTTATTATGAATAATGCCTATGTGGGTAACTACGGGGTGAAAGCGGAGGATGTAGAGAGTGATGGGGTGAAGATAAAGGGGCTGATAGCCAAGAACATCAGCCACCGCTACAGTCGCATGACGGCGCAGGATAACCTGGAAAAGTACCTGGCGGCCAATAATATAGTAGCCATATATGATGTGGATACGCGCGCGCTGGTGCAGCACGTGCGCAGCAAGGGGGCGATGAACTGCATCATCTCCACCGAGCTCTCTGACCTGGAGGGGCTGAAGGCCGAGCTGGCCAAGGTACCGGATATGGCGGGGCTGGAGCTGAGTAGTGTAATCAGCACGAAGGAGGCGTACACGCTGGGCGATGAGCAGGCGGCTATCCGTATAGCGGTGCTGGACTTTGGCGTGAAGCGCAATATATTGAATTGCCTGGTGGAGCGGGGGGCTTATGTAAAGGTGTTCCCGGCCAAAACGGACTTTGCGACGCTGCAGGCGTTTAACCCGCACGGGTATTTTATCAGCAACGGCCCCGGCGACCCGGCTAGCATGGACTATGCGGTAGCGACGGTGAAGGACGTGCTGGCCACGAATAAGCCATTCTTCGGCATCTGCCTGGGGCACCAGCTCCTGGCGCGCGCCAATGATATACCTACCTACAAAATGCACCACGGCCACCGCGGGCTGAACCATCCGGTAAAGAACCTGGTGACGGGCCGCAGCGAGATAACTACGCAGAACCACGGCTTTGGGGTAGACCCGGAGGCGGTAAAGGCATCGGACAAGGTAGAGGTGACGCACGTGAACCTGAACGATGGCTCGATAGAGGGCATACGGGTGAAGGGCAAGCCGGCTTTCTCGGTGCAGTACCACCCGGAGGCAACTCCCGGCCCGCATGACTCGAGGTATTTGTTTGATGATTTTATGAGTATGGTGAAAGAGCGTAACCCCCAAAACGCTTAAAGGGGGCTTCCTGCGTAGGGAAGCTAGCCGCAAAGAACGCAGAGGATGCGCCAAGAAAGCGCAAAGGCTTTGCGAAGCCCGTCGGTTCTTTCTGCTCTTAGCGTTTAATTTTTTTAGAAAAAAGTGGGAGGGTTTAGATATTTTCAGCCCCGATTAATCCGACGAATCCCCAAAATCCCGGTTCAGAATGGAAAAAATATTGATTATAGGTGCGTGCGGACAGATAGGCGTGGAGCTGACGCTGGCGCTGCGCAAAGTATATGGTGACGGCAATGTGCTGGCCACCGACATACGCGAGGAGCATCCGCTGCTGCGCGGTACCGGCCCCTACACTACGCTGAACGCTATGGATGGCGCGGCGATACTGGATACTATAAAGAAGAACGGCATAACGCAAGTGTACCTGCTGGCGGCGCTGCTTTCCGCTACCGGGGAGAAAGACCCGAAGAAGGCCTGGGACATAAACATGCAGAGCCTGATACAGGTGCTGGACCTGGGCGTGCAGGAAAAGCTGACGAAGATATACTGGCCGAGCTCTATAGCGGTGTTTGGCCCTACCACGCCGATGGAACATACCCCGCAGGCTACCGTAGTGGAGCCGAGGACGGTGTACGGCATCAGCAAGTACGCCGGCGAGCTGTGGTGCCAGTACTATCACCAGCGCTATGGCCTGGACGTGCGCAGCCTTCGCTATCCCGGCCTGATAAGCTGGAAGAGCGAGCCGGGCGGTGGCACTACCGACTACGCGGTGGAGATATACCACGAGGCGCTGAAGCACGGCAAGTACACCAGCTTCCTATCGGAAAATACGTACCTGCCCATGATGTATATGGACGACGCGATACGCGGCACCATAGAGCTGATGGAGGCCCCGCAGGACAGGATAAAGACCCGCATGTCGTATAACCTGTCGGCGATGAGTTTTTCGCCTAAGGAGATAGCGGAGACGATACGCTATCATATCCCCGACTTTGCAATAGACTACGCGCCTGATTTCCGTCAGCAGATAGCTGATGGCTGGCCCAAGAGCATAGATGACAGCGCGGCACGGCAGGACTGGGGCTGGCAGCACGAGTATGATCTGAACAAGATGACGCACGAGATGCTGAAGAATTTGCAGAACCGGGATTAGCCCGGTTAGGGTACTACCACTCCCGAATTTGTCGTCACGACTTCCCAATTCTCCCCTCCTGGAAAACAGGAGGGGAGTTTTTGTTTTCTTTTTGTGTGGGTTGGTGAAGCGTTTACAAGTTTCTCTATTTTTGGGCAATACACGATACATGAAAAAGTTAGTGGTACTGACCGGGGCGGGTATTAGCGCGGAGAGTGGGTTGAAAACCTTCAGGGATAGTGACGGGCTATGGGAAGGGCACAACATAGAAGATGTGGCTACGCCCCGGGCCTTTAAACGAAATCCGCAGCTGGTGCTGGACTTTTATAACATGCGCCGCAGGGGTGTGCTGGACGCAAAGCCCAATGCCGCACACTACGCACTGGCGGAACTGGAGCGGCACTATGATGTGCAGATAATAACCCAGAACATAGACGACCTGCACGAGCGGGCAGGCTCCACCAACGTACTGCACCTGCACGGCGAGATACTGAAAATGCGCAGCGTGCAGGATGAAAGACTTGTCTATAACATAACCGGGGATATAAACCTGGGCGATGTGGCCGAAGACGGCGCGCAACTACGTCCGCACATAGTGTGGTTTGAGGAACCGGTATCGCTGATAGAAGCAGCTATACCTGTGATGCAGTCGGCAGATGTATTTGTACTGGTGGGCACATCGCTGGTGGTGTACCCGGCAGCGGGCCTGGTAGACTATGTGGGCGATGATGTGCCCAAGTATGTGCTGGACAGGAAGATACCACCCGTAAGTACGTTCCGGAATGTGATACCGATAGAAAAGCCCGCCACGGAGGGTGTAGTGGAGCTGGTGAAACTGCTGCTGGGATAGCGGTGGCAGTCTTTTAGCGGTAGTGGAATGTTACGATAGTATTACGCGTATGTAGCTGCGGCGGAGGGTGCTCCGCCGCATTTTTGTGTTTACCCCTGAAAAATGGTGGTTCGCCACAAAAAGAATTTGAATGAAAAATTGTTTGGTAGTATTATATCCGGAAGGCAGAGCAACGCCTTTCGGATAAACCTCACTAACACACTATTGCCAGCGAAGACACCTTTGTTAAACGGCCAAATATTATTATGAAATTAGGTTTCGCTATCAGGCAAGTACGGATGCAACTGGGTATGAACCAGTCGGAACTTGCTGAAAGATGCAGCATCACACAAACCTCGCTTTCGCAGATAGAGCGCGGTAACAAGAACCCGAGCCAGAAGACCCTGGACAAAATCTGCAAGGAGCTGGAAGTGCCCGTGTCGCTTCTGTATGTACTTGGAATGACGGAGGAAGACGTGCCTATGTGCCGTCGCGCCATTTACCGCCAGTTGTTCCCCTCTATGATGAGCCTGATGAAAGAGCTGATCTACGAAGTGGAGGAGGAGTTTGCGATGGCAGGGTAGGTTATGACCCCGTTGTCGCAGGATAATGATAACCAACTGTAATGTCCCATCTCCGGGGCATGGTAGCTTTTCCGCTATAGTATGGCATAGCTTTATTATTTTGCCGGTTGATGAAAAAGCCGCGTAAAGAAATTCCCGTTCATGATTTTTCTCCAGAGGACGACCTGGGTAAACGCCAGGTGCGCCTGGAGGTGCTCCAGGCCCGCGACGACTATGCCGTATCGGAGCCGCACCGCCACCTTTATTATGAGCTGTTCTTCTTTAAGACAGGCGGAGGCACGCACCTGGTAGACTTTACCGAATATACCATAGCCGATAACAGCGTACACCTGATAGGCCCGGGCCAGGTACACCTGCTGCACCGGGCGCCGGGTTCGTATGGCGCCGTTATCCATTTCCGGAAAGAAGTAGCATTACTGCTGCCGCAGGTACACCAACTGCTACAGGCTACCCGCACCCCTACCTTCGACTTTACTGAAGATACCTACAGCCGGATAGAACTGATACTGAGCCTCTTTGAAGATGCCATCAGGGGGCGTGATGTGCAGATGGATGAAGTGGTGGCGTGCCTGTGGCAGATACTGCTGAAAGTAAACGCCAGTGAGCGCAGCCGCCAGGTGAAGTATGAGACGCGCGGGTACAAATATTTCTCGCAGCTAAGGCAACTGGTAGAAGAACACTACCGGGAGAACCTGGCGCCCGCCTGGTATGCCGACCAACTGCACATAACCGAGAAACGCCTGAACGAAGTATGCAAAGAGGCGACCGGCACTACGGTAAGCGCCTACCTGAAAGACCGGGTGATACTGGAGGCCAGGCGGCTACTGGCGCACTCCGGCGGCAGTGTAAAAGAGATCAGCTATCACCTGGGGTTTGAAGACCCGTCTTACTTTGCGCGTTTCTTTAAGAAGAACACGGGTATTACGGCAGGGGAGTTCAAGATGAGCCAGGATTGGGGGGATAAACCCGACTAGCCATGTGATGAGACGCGCAACGATGTTTATGCTCTTCTCGGGTATAACGGCTAACCAATCCTACAATTTCAATTACGCGGTTGACTTTGCAATTGGCAATGTAGTACAGGACGACTGGAATTTCAACTTCTGGAGCCATCCTATAAATACTGACCTGATCATCTTTTTGCAAGGGTGGCCTTCAAAAAAAGTATATCAGTCGGTAGTGGTACCCGCTGCATGGCCTACGAACGTAAAGCAGATAGCCAACGAACTAAAGGTGATCGTGTTTCCGAACCCGGCTACCGATATGGCTGCTGTTGCTCTTGAGACGACAAAGGAGACCAACGTTCGGGTAGCCATCCTGGATGCATTAGGGAAGTCCGTTTATCAAAAGGGTATCACATCGGTGCCTGGCAGAAACAACCTATTCATAGATACGCGAGATTTTTCACCCGGTATCTATACTGTGACTATTGAAACAGATAGGGGGGTAGTATGCGAAAAGCTTAGCGTTATTAAATAGAACCAGAACGGCTTACAGAAATGTAAGCCGTTCTTATTTCTATTACGAAGTGATTAGTTGTTTTCCAGGCTGAAGAGGCTGTCTACGAACTCGGCTTTGTTGAATATCTGGAGGTCTTCCATTTTTTCTCCTACGCCTATGTACTTCACCGGTATTTTAAATTGATTGGCGATAGCCAGCACTACGCCTCCCTTGGCGGTGCCATCGAGTTTGGTGACGGCTATAGAGGTAACGTCTGTTGCGGCCGTGAACTGCTTTGCCTGCTCCAGGGCGTTCTGTCCCGTGCTGCCATCCAGCACGAGCAATACTTCGTGGGGCGCATCCGGCATTTTTTTGCTGATGACCCTGCGTATCTTACCCAGTTCGTCCATGAGGTACGATTTGTTGTGCAGGCGGCCCGCTGTATCGATAATAATAACGTCGGAGCCCCTGGCCAGCCCGCTTTCTACGGTGTCGTAAGCTACCGAGCTGGGGTCGCTGCCCATATCTTTCTTTACTATAGGCACCCCTACGCGGTCGCTCCATATCGTCAGCTGGTCTACGGCGGCGGCGCGGAACGTATCTGCAGCGCCCAGCAGTACATTTTTGCCGTTCTGCTTAAAGTTGTGCGCCAGCTTACCAATAGTAGTGGTCTTTCCCACGCCGTTTACACCTACTACCAGTATCACGTAAGGCTTTTTGCCAGCGGGCACTTCAAAGGTCTCAAACTCATTGGATGGGGCATCGGTGAGCATGCCCATTATCTCTTCCTGCAGTATTCGGTTCAGTTCAGAGGTGCCGAGGTATTTATCTTTGGCTACGCGGTCTTCTATTCTCTTTATTATGGCTATGGTGGTGTCCAGGCCTACATCGGCGCCTACCAGTGCTTCTTCTACCTGGTCCAGCACTTCTTCGTCTACGCTGTCTTTACCGGCTATAGCCTTGGTGAGCTTGGAGAAAAAGCTTTGCTTGGTTTTTTGCAGGCCCTGGTCGAGCGCTTCTTTTTGTTCCTGCTGCTCTTTATTGCGTTTGAATAGTTTATCGAAGAAACCCATAGGTATCAGTTCTAGTTTACAGTCGGCGGTTTGCAGTTGCCGGCGGTACGTTTTAAAGGTGCGAAGTTACTATTTATAGGTCAGTTGAGGTAAGGTTGAAATTAGAGATTTTTTATACCTGATTATTGGCGCCGAAGTGCGAACTTTGCGCTAAATAGTACGATAATGGGTATAGCCGATAGATTATTTAATATGAAAAATGAAAAAGCAGCCGCCAACCTCAAGGCCGGCGAAGAGTTCCTTGAAGCGAACAAACAACGCGAAGGGGTGGTAGCCCTCCCGAGCGGACTGCAATATGAAGTAATTACCGAAGGAGACGGCGCGAAGCCTACCGCCTTCAACAATGTGACCTGCCACTATCACGGTACGCTGATAAACGGTACTATCTTTGATAGCTCCGTACAGCGTGGCAAGCCGGCCAACTTCCCGCTGAGCGCAGTGATAAAGGGCTGGACAGAAGGTGTGCAGCTGATGGGCGTAGGCAGCAAGTGGCGTTTCTTTATTCCGCCGCACCTGGGTTATGGCGACCGCCAGGTGAGCGCCGAGATAGGCCCGAACAGCACCCTGATATTTGAAGTGGAGCTGCTGGGGATTAACTAGAACCGCGATTCTGTAGATTTTTGAGCCTGTCATCAGGCAGGGATTGGCCATGATTGTGCTTTTAGCGCAGGCTCGCGCTTCGTTGTTTCTGTAAGATTTTTTAAAGGGAGGCGCCAGCCTCCTTTTTGCATGGATGCGAGCGGATAATTTTGTATATTTGAATAACTAGAAAAGGGAGTGAAAATGAAGACGTTAAGCGTGCGGATATCAGAAATTGTTGGTCTGTCCCCGAATTTCTATTTGCGATAGCTTGTTTGCAGGCGAGGAAATCAATTTGTGAATATGGAATTGCCATATTTTTAGCATAAATCTAGTTGTCGCTTAATGTCACCGGAAGATAACATACTTCATACCATTAGTAGCCTTAAAGAAGAGCTGAATCAATTTCGTAGCCTGGATAATGCTAAAATTCAAGAAGCATTAGCTATTGAGTACACCTATGAAAGTAATAGGATAGAAGGCAATACCCTTACTTTGCAGGAGACGCAACTTGTAATAGAGAAAGGATTAACCATCAGCGGGAAGCCTCTTAGAGAGCACCTGGAAGCTATTAATCATAAAGAAGCGATAGACTATATTAAGGAACTGGCAGATAGCAAATCGCGGCTGGCGGAGTACGATTTAAAACAGATACACGCCATAGTACTGAAGAGCATAGACAAACAAAATGCCGGTTGTTACAGGAATGTACCCGTTATGATTTCAGGCAGTACTTATGTGCCTCCGCAACCGTATCTATTATCGAAGCTAATGGAGGATTACTTTATATTCTATAATGAGAATGTTGATGTGATTCACCCTGTCGTCTTAGCCGCTGAAATGCATGAGCGCCTGGTAACCATCCATCCTTTTATAGATGGAAATGGCCGTACTTCAAGATTGATCATGAATTTGATTTTATTGCAGCATGGCTATCCCATTGCTAACATTAAAGGAGATGCTGAATCAAGAAAACGGTATTACAGTTCTCTTGAAAAGGCTCAGATGCAGAATGATAAAAGTGATTTTATTCAATTAATTGCCGAAGTTGCCAGGGAATCCCTGGAGAAATACTTGTCTATTTTAAGGTAGATACATCTTACCGGATATAAACTTCCGTTGCCGTAAGTCTGCGTGTTTTCGTATTTTGCCGCTATGCGAAATCGTTTTTTAGTTAGTTTATGCGCAGCGATGGCTGTGTGTGCGGGGGCGCAAGCCCAGGACGGGCCCAATGTATTGATAGGTGGATGGGTGAAAGACCGGGAACACTTTGCCATAGCTACCAATCCGCTGCTGTACCCACTGGATATAATAGAAGACCAGACGCTGTACCTGGAGCCGAAGCTGGATGAAAAGAACGAATTCCGCACTTATATATCGTTCGACAGGCCCTTCTACGTGCGCTATGTAGATAACGGCGTGCTGATAAAGGGTGTATATGCCATGCCCGGCGACCAGTGGTGGCTGAAGGTAGCCGATGGCCGCGGCTCGCTATCGGGGAGTAATAAGACGCTTCAAGGATTGCTCACCAAGCTGCAGCCTTACTTTGAAAATACTGAAGTGGAGCTGACCGATACGGCGGTGTTTGCAACTCACAACCGTGCTGAGTTCATAACCTACCAGCAGGAGCGGCGTAAAAAGGCGCTGCGCTATGTGATAGAGCACTTTATAGGGCTGCCGCCTCTGGAAATGGAGATGCGCAAGCTGCTGGAGTCGGAGATAAACTACTCGTATGCGCTAAAGATGCTGCGCTACTCCCGCAGCAAAGGGAAAGAAAAGCGCTTTGTGTTCCGCTACAACGACTATATGGACGCGCTGCTGGAAGTGCCCGCCAACGACCCCGGGGCGATGGGCTCACCCGCCTATGCGCAGTATATATATGAGCTGCCCTACAGCCTCTGGTACGCCGAGGTGAACTGGAACATGACCGATAAGCCACCGTACACCAAGATAGTAGCCGACCAGTACACCATGCGCGACTCGCTGGCGAAGAAATACTTTAAAGGAGCGGTATATGAACTTGCCCTCTATGCCATATTGCTGGACGTGGTGAAAGACGCGGCGAAGAAAAAAGGAACACCTGAGTTTGATGCGGCCTATAACCAATCGAACGATATCATTAACCGCATGAGTAAGCGCTTTACCAATAACCTGTACTACAGCCGGGTGCGCAGCAAGCTGGAAGAACTGGTAGCGGTGCAGCGGGAAGAAACCAAGTCGAAACCCAAACCGAAAAGGAAATAGCAGATGAGCGGCCCCTGCGGCCGCTTATTTTTTCTTAGACTCTGTCTTTAATATTTTGCCGGAGGCGCTATCTACCGTGTACTTCAGGTGGAGTAGCGGGTCTTTGGCGCCGTTGTCTTCCATCACCTTTACGGTGTAGATGCCGCGGCCTTCGGTCTCTACCAGGAAGATAGCCATCTTCATGCTGGGGGAGTAGTAGAGTATGTAGTCTTCCAGCTTTTTTACCTCGGGCAGCCGACGCACCTCCTTTACCAGGAACTCCTCATAATCGGAAGGTTCTGCCGCTTCCTGCATGCTTTGAGGATATATCTGGGCGCCGGCCAGTGATGCACTAGCAAGGAATAACGTTAAAGTAAAGAATGAGATTAACTTCATTGTGTATAAAGCGCTAAAATTACCGTTTAAGCGGTTAAAAATTGCCTATTTCATTAGTAATAGCAAAAATACTCTTATATTTAAGGAGTTTACAGCCGCCAATATATTATGACAAAAGCACTACTTAGGTCGTTATCATCATGTTCTGTAGTTACTATTCTTCTGCTGCTGGTTTGCGGCCCCGCCAAAGCCCAGCTACCGGTATGTACCGGGCCGGGCAGCGGGCTCATTTACTACCTGAGCGGCAACAACATAATGCAATGGGACCCCACGTTGCCGTTTTCTACCACCAATCCTTCCATCAATTCTATTCCGTACCCGCCCGGTGCCATTGGCCTGGCGGTGAGCGATAATATTAACGGCCCCGGCCCATCGCCAACGTTTTACGCCGTGGATGGCTCCAACTACTACTATTGGGATGGTGTTACCTGGGTGAACACCGGCCATACCGCAGGTGCAGTGAATCCCGGTGCCGGTGGCGGCTTCTGCTACAGCCTGATAGGCAGCAGTGGCGAGGTGTACAAATACAACGGTACCGGCAATGCTACGCTGCTGGTAACCATACCCGATTTCCAGGGGCAGGGGCCTTATGACCTGGTAGGCGATTGCGAAGGCAACTTCTACCTGCTGAACACTACTGCCAACTGGCTGCGCAAATACAACTCGGCCGGCGTGCTGGTTCAGACATGGACGACATCGGGAGGACAAATAGGCAGTGCAGGCGGCGGCATGGCCATCATAGGCAACATGGTGTATTACGATGGTACGGGCGGCTTATGGTCGGGCCCTATGGTGGGCTCTACTATCACCTTTACCAACCTGGGTACCTCGCTGGGCCCATCCGACTTTGCCTCCTGCTCCCTGGGCGGTTCCGCGCCGCAGACGGGTATTAATGATACCGTTTATTATTGTGGTAAAGGCCCGGGAATAGACCTTGTGTCCAGCGGAAATGAAATAGATACTATCAGTTGGGTAGTAGCCAGCGGTGATGCCGTGCTGACCGGCGCGGGCGATACGGTTACGGCTACG
>JAEUVZ010000054.1 GCA_016786665.1 Flavipsychrobacter sp. | reverse complement strand
AGCTTTATCCACATCGACGAGTGGCAAGCCACAAAGCTTGCAAACGAAGGCGATTGTGGATAAAGAATTTGAAAAACCGAAAGATCAAAACCAATCAAAAACTCTAATTTTAAATACTACGAATTAAAGGGAAGCTTACAGAGGAATTTCAATACCATTTCCATTTTGCCAACATCGAGATAGCCCGGAACTACCGTGGGACTCTGAAAACCCTCTGTGAGGAACACCGTGGAAGGGTAGGATAGCCTCCCCTGCAGCAGCTCCAGGGCAAGCTCGTTGGCATTGTTTCCTATCGGGAAGCTGTATGCCTTACCGAGGAACATTACCGTATCCTTCCGTTCGGCATCGAACTTGACTGCGTAGAACTTTTCGTTTATGTACTTAATGACATCGGGATTGGAATAGGTTTTACGGTCCATGACCTTACACCAGCCACACCAGGAAGTATAAAAATCGATGAGAACCTTGCGGGGCTCCTTCTTCATGGCCGCCTGGACCTCGTCGAGCGTCATCCAGTTTACCTCCAGCACCCGTGGGAGCTGTTTTTCGGCAGATACAGTAACTACCTTGTTCTTTGGCGTGCTGCAAGCCAGGAAAGAAAAAGCAAACAGCACTCCCCACAAACATAAACGAACCATATATAGGCTTTTGAACACACGAATTTACGACTAAATCCATGTAGCTTTGTTACAGAGCATGGCTCAAGAACCATAACGACAGAAGAATATGAAAATAGCGGTAGCCATTACCGGGGCCAGCGGGTCTGTGTATGCGAAGGTATTGCTGGACCAGCTGAAGCAACTGGGCGACCAGGTAACCGAGATAAGTACTGTGTGGAGCGACAATGCCTATACGGTATGGGAGCATGAGCTTGGGAATAAAGACTATAGTGAGTATGGCTACCGGAAATGGGAAAAGATGGACTTTATGGCCCCATTCGCTTCCGGAAGCAGTGATTACGGTGCGCTCATAATATGCCCTTGCAGCATGGGAACGGTAGGACGGATTGCGGGTGGCATCAGTAACGACCTGGTGACCCGCGCGGCCGATGTAATGCTGAAAGAACGCCGGAAGCTCATATGCGTAGTGCGGGAAACGCCCTATAACCTGGTGCAACTGCGAAATATGGCGACCATAACCGAGGCGGGTGGAATAATCTGCCCCGCAACGCCCTCGTTCTACAGCCGGCCACAGACGATAGAGGAAGCCGCCTACACGGTAGTGCACCGGGTGCTGGACCTTGCGGGCCTGAAGAGTGACGGATACAGGTGGAATACGCCGGGATAGATAACGCGTAACGCATTGTGCGCATGTGTGCTCATCCGCATGGGATAGGCACAAAGCCCTGAGGCATGGTAAGAACCGGGGAACCAAAAAACCACACCGGCAGAAACGAATAGCTTAGAAGATAAAAACATGGAATACTCAAAATCGATAGAAAGGCTGCGGGGGATAATGGATGAACTGCGGGAACGATGCCCGTGGGATAAAAAACAGACGATACACAGCCTGCGCCCCCAGACGATAGAGGAAGTATATGAACTGACGGACACCATTAACCGGGAGGATTGGCAAGGGCTAAAAGAAGAGCTGGGCGACCTGCTGCTACACATAGTTTTCTATAGCAAAATAGGAGCAGAGAAAGGCGCCTTCACCTTTGACGACGTGATAGAAAAAGTATGCAACAAACTGGTGTCCCGGCACCCACACATATACAGCAGTACCGTAGTGAACAACGAAGAAGAAGTACGGCAAAACTGGGAACAGATAAAACTGAAAGAAGGGAAGAAATCGATACTGAGCGGAGTGCCGGAAACTATGCCGGCTGTTATTAAGGCCCTGCGGCTGCAGGAAAAGACGAAACAGGTGGGCTTTGAATGGGACAACACTGAACAAGTAAAAGCCAAAGTAGACGAAGAGATAGGAGAACTGTATGAAGCTGTTGCCTCCGGAGATGCCGCACATATGGAAGAAGAGTTTGGCGATGTGCTGTTTGCACTGGTGAACTACGCCCGGTTTATAAAAGTGGACCCGGAAGACGCCCTGGAGCGGACCAACAAGAAATTCATCCGCCGTTTTCAACAAATGGAAGAGCGGGCAGAGCAACGTGGCCAACAGCTACATGATATGAACCTGGAAGAAATGGATGCATTGTGGAACGAAGTAAAAGCACAAGAGTAATCGGGAATGTTTAGCAGGTTCCCATACTGGATATTGCTGTGCGCAGCGCTGGCAGTATGGCTGGCGGCCGGCTGGCGGCACTATAGCCATACCCGCGCGCTGCAACCAGCGCAAATGGCGCGGACCATAGGGAAAGACATTCAGCGACGTGAAGCCTCACTTGAGAAGCTATTGAAAAATGACAGCCTGGTGAAAAAGATGTTCAGCCAGGGGCTGAACGACAGAGACATCTACCGGCTGCAAAAGGCGCCTTATTACCTGTATGCGTATAACGACTCGGACCTGCACTTCTGGAACAATAACGCCATAATAATAGACAGCGTAGTGAAACACCACGGTGAACGGCTACTGAAAATGGACCGTGGCGTGTACCTGATGCGATTTGCCACTGCACCCGAATACCTGGGTGGGAATACAATAGCGGCCCTTTTCCCGATATCGTATTACTATACGGTAAGCAACAAGTACATAGAATCTTCTGTAGCTGCGGGCGATTATATACCACCCAGTACGGAGTTCTCTATGGAGAAGATTGCCGGTGGACATGCAGTGACCGACGCTGAAGGGAAGGTGCTTCTGTATGCGCGTTTTCCGCAGGGCGAAATAAATGAATGGACTCCGGACGGGCTTTCTCTCTGGCTGATGGCATTCGCAGCACTGACATCCGTCGCATGGATACACCTGGCAATGAAATACCTGACCGCACGGAAGGGTAACTGGGCATTACTTTTCGTGATGCTAGCGCTGATAGTAGTCGGGCGGACGGCCTTCTATTTGTTCGGGCTGCCCTTTGGCCTGAAGAATGTATTGCTGTTCTCTCCCAGCCTCTACTCCTCCAATGTATTCCTGTATTCCCTTGGCGATGTACTCCTGAACGCCCTACTGCTTATCTGGCTTTTTATTGTGCTGTTCCGGCACACGCCTTACCAGCGTCTATTTGACGGACTGAAAGATGTAACGCAGAAAGGGGCATTGGCGATAGGTGGCGCCATAGGCATTGCGGGTTCTACCTATGGCTTCGTGCACCTTATTATCAGCCTTGTGCGTGACTCTAACATCTCGTTTGAGCTCAGCCACTTTGGGACGACCAGCATCTTTACCATAGCAGGACTATTTACTATAGCGGCTATCGTGTTTATAGCCTGTATAGTGGTGTACCTGCTGAACCTATGGATGAACAAGGCCATAGACCATAAATGGCTGAAGTACCTGCTGATAGCCCTGGCCACCGCACTAACCATCACCCTGCACAAAGACAACTATGAAGAGCATATCAAATACTTCGCTGGAATGGCTGTATGGCTGCTGGCCCTGGTAGTGCTACTGGATGTGAAAAAGCTGACCAGCCGCATAGACTTGCTCACCCCGAACATGGTATTCTGGGTCATCTTTATGTGCGTGTTCTGTACGGGAACGATACAGTATGTAAACAATGTAAAAGAACGCCAGCAGCGGAAGAGCTTTGCGGAGCGTATTATCAGCCAGAAAGATGCGGTGACTGAATATGCCTTCATCAATATAGCCCGCGAGATAGAAAATGATGATGTAATACAACAATACTACCGCTATCCCACCGCGCAGGACCGCCCCGCACTGAACGAACACCTGGACGCCCTATACCTGAGCGGTCAGCTGCGCCGCTATACCCCCAGAGTATATCTGTATGCGGAAGACGGCACTCCCTTGCCGGGCAATAGAGACACCACATCGATGGCCAGCCTTGACCGGCAGAAAGAACTGGCGGAAATTGTTCCGCCGGGGCTGCTGTTTTTCCGGGAGTCGGCCCAGGACGGGCATTATTACCTGGCGAGCCTGCCTATAACTGACGAGCTGAACGGAGCGGTGCTGGGCTATATGTACATAGACCTTGCACTAAAACAATCGGCTACCGAGACTGTTTACCCGGAACTTTTGCAACCGGGCACGACCAATCCTAACCCGATAGAAGACGAATACTCGTACGCCATCTATATAAACAAAACATTGGTGGCGCAACGCTCTGACTATCCCTTCCCCATTAATCTGCGCCCTTATCCCCGCACGGCAGAATTCTCCTTCTCGGAAGAAGGAGGCGTGTCATCGCTCTGGTATAAACCGAGCGAGAATAAGACGGTGCGGGTAATACACAACCACTCAGTATGGATAGAAGTGGTGACGATATTCTCGTACCTGTTTGGTATAGAAATAATACTGGCCTTCTTCGCCGTGGTATATCAACTGTATATATCGAAACTGCTGAGCGGCAAGCATATCGGCAAGGGCTTCAAAAATATACCGCTGAGCCGGAGGGTACACTTTGCCATGCTGAGCATGGTCTTTATCTCGTTCCTTATAATAGGGGTGGTAACGGTGACCTTCTTTAATAATCAATACTACGAATCGAACCAGCAACGACTGCAAAGTACCATGCAGGTGATATCGCAATCGGTACACGAATACCTGAAGCAACAGAATTCCCTTAATGATGACAGCCTGCAAAATATAGAACGTACGAACCCGAGATTCAAACACTTCATCACTACGCTGGCCAATAACCAGAAGGTAGACATTAACCTGTTTAACAACCTGGGCATACTTGAAATAACCTCTCAAGACGAAATATATGACCGTGCCTTGCTGGCGCGCATTATCCGTCCTGACGCTTACCGGCAACTCTTCATAGAACAGAAGTCGCTACACATGCAGGACGAATCGATAGGCAAACTGCGGTACCTGTCGTGCTACGTGCCGCTTCGGGATGAGTATGGCAATGCGGCTGGGTACCTTAACGTGCCCTACTTCGCCTCTGAAAAATACCTGGAGAGCCAGATATCGAACATACTGGTGACGCTAATAAACCTGTATGCGTTCATCTTCCTGATATCAAGCATGTTGACGGGCCTGCTGACGCGCTGGCTAACGCGGACATTTGATATCATTATTAACCAATTCAGCCGCATCAACCTTCAAAAGAACGAACAGATAGAGTGGCCTTACAATGACGAGATAGGCACACTAGTACGGGAGTATAACAAAATGGTGAAAAAGGTGGAGGAAAATGCTGTGATACTGGCCCAAAATGAGCGGGAGAGCGCCTGGCGGGAAATGGCACGGCAAGTAGCGCATGAAATAAAAAACCCGCTGACACCTATGAAACTGAACATACAGTACCTGCAGCAGGCCCTACGCAATGACCACCCGAACGCAAAGCAGATGGCGGATAAAGTTTCGACATCGCTCATAGAGCAGATAGACAACCTGAGCTATATAGCCTCTGAGTTCTCGAACTTTGCCAAGATGCCAGAAGCGCGGCCGGAAGAACTGGTTATCAACGACCTGCTGAATGTAGCGCTGGAACTATACCTGAATGAGCCTACCGTACGCGTGCGCCTGGATAAAACCGAGGAGGCGCTGGTGGTATTTACCGACAAGAGCCAACTGCTGCGCGTATTCACCAACCTACTGGAAAATGCGATACAATCGATACCGGAGGACCGGGACGGACGCGTGCATGTAATACTGAGCAGGGATGGCGACAACGCACTGATATCGGTAAGAGACAACGGTCAGGGCATAGACGAAGATATAGCAGAGCGCATCTTTCAGCCGTACTTCACTACGAAGAGTTCCGGAACGGGTTTGGGCCTGGCGATGACGAAAAAAATCATTGAATTCTGGCAAGGACAGATATGGTTTGATACGGTAGAAGGAGAGGGCACAACCTTCTTTATCCGGCTACCGCTGTCAGGGAACAATGGTGAGGCAACGGCAGCACGCTAGGCGTGCTAATTCCGCTATGGGTGCCGGTGAATACTGTTACCAAATTTGTACTTCGCGTTCGAGGTCTATCCCGAATTTATTTTTTACGGAAGTGAGCACTTCGCCTGACAAATTCCAGATCTCAGCACCTGTGGCTGCTCCGTAGTTCACCAACACGAGGGCTTGTTTCGCGTGCACACCTGCATCTCCTTCGCGCTTTCCCTTCCAGCCACATTGCTCGATGAGCCAACCGGCCGGTACTTTAACCATGCTATCGCTGACAGGATAGGATGGAATATCAGGGTATTGCTCTTTCAGTGCATCAAATAGCGCATTGCTGATTGTGGGGTTTTTAAAGAAGCTACCGGAATTGCCGATTTCTTTCGGGTCAGGGAGTTTACTGCTGCGTATGGCGATGACCGCATCGGCGATGGCGCGGATGGTAATGTCAGTTACGCCCATCTTTTCCAACTCCTGTGAGATGGCGCCGTAGCTAGTGTTGAAGTTGGGCGTTTTGTTCAGGCGATAGACTACTGCCGTGATAAAGACCTTGTCTTTCAGTTCGTGCTTGAAGATGCTATCGCGGTAACCGAAATCACAGTCGGTGTTGCTATATGTGATGAACCTATTTTCCTCCCAATGCCAGAAGGAGACACTTTCTATTGTATCCTTTACCTCTACCCCGTAGGCGCCAATGTTCTGCATGGGCGAAGCACCGACGGTGCCCGGGATAAGCGCCAGGTTTTCGATACCCGACCAGCCTTTGCTGATGGCGAACATGACGAAATCGTGCCAGACCTCGCCTGAGCAAACCTTGACCCAAACATGGTTTTCATCTTCCCTGATGACCTCAACACCTCTAAGCCTATTGTGCAGTAAAAGACCCGTAACGGGCTTTGTAAGCAGTATATTGCTGCCTCCACCTAAAACGCAGCGCTGCAAGGGCAGACTACTATCCCCGGTAATTGCCGGCAGCATCTGCTCGTTGGTGACTTCCAGAAAAAACTCAGCCGTCACATCTATACCGAAGGTGTTGTATGGCTTCAACGAAATATTGCGCACTATTTCCATCGGCAACAAAAATAGACCGGTGTACCTATTTATTTATCTTTTGTCCTAAAAATCTTACCCCGAGGCCGGGGGCGCTGGAAATGTAGATATTCCCATTATCGTACCTGAGCCCCTGCGCGATATCCTCCCTGAGCAAGAGGGGGCCATCAGCGTCTATCTCGTCCAGTAAGGGGGAGAGATGCGCGATGGCAGCCGACCCTATAGTGCTTTCATTCATAGAACCCATCATTACCTGCAAACCCATCTTACGCGCTTCCGCAATCATGCGCAGCGCCGGAGTGATACCACCGCACTTTGTGAGCTTGATATTGATGCCATGGAAGCCTTCCGCACACCGAGGTACATCTGCCTCTTCCACGCAGCTTTCATCGGCGAACAAGGGAATGGGCGAGCATGCCTTTAACTCCTTCATTTCCTCCCACGCACCTTTCCTGAGGGGTTGCTCTACCATTGTAACGCCTAATTTCTGCAATTCCGGCAACAATGCTTTAGTATCCTCCAGTGTCCATCCTTCATTGATATCTACCCGGAAAGGCTTATCTGTTTCAGCCCTCAGCGCACGGAGCAGGTCGATATCATCTGGTTGGGCCAGCTTTATCTTATATAGTGGCCAAGGATGGGCTTTAAGTTTGGCTATCATTTTTTCCGGAGTATCTATCCCTAAAGTATAGTCGGTAAATGCGGGCCGTGTAAAGGATAGCCCCAGTAAGTGATACAGCGGCACCCGCCTCATTTGCGCAAATAAGTCCCACCCCGCCATATCGAGTGCGGCGATCAGGAAATTCTGCCCCGGGAGCAAGTGGTGAAGAAAGTGCCAAAAACGCTGGGGGTCGACGAGGGCATATCGCTCGATATTCATTTTGTGCTTCTGCAACACATCTATCATATCGTGTACGGAAACATTGTAATAATTAATGGCCGGCGCCTCTCCGAAGCCGGTGAGATTACGCAGGCCGAGCGAAACAACCAGTGATGGCTGGTGTGTTTTAGTGCCCTTGGAGATGGTAAACGGGTATTGAAACTCTAACTCAAAAGGATAATACCGGAGCTGCAACATTTGCTGAAAAATTGAGGTTATTTTTGCCAGTGCAAAATAAGATTAATGCCTAGAATACCGTGGTGGATATTTGTGTTGCTGGCAGGTTTGTACTTCCTGAGCCTACGGGTAGACATCATGGAGGTGGATGCCACGCAATACGCAGAAATCAGCCGCCAGATGGCGCGTACCGGCAGCTACCTGCAGGTATATCAATATGGGATGGACTACCTGGATAAGCCCCCTTTCCTGTTCTGGGTGAGTTCGTGGAGCATTTCGCTGTTTGGCGCCACTAACCTGGGCTATAAACTACCCTCTATACTTTTCTCCCTTTGGGCGTTGTTCGCCACGTACCGGCTGGGCCGGCTGCTGTATAACGAAGCTACCGGCAGATGGGCCGCACTGATACTAGGGGTATGCCAGGGCATGTTCCTGATGACGAATGACGTGCGCGCTGACACAATACTAATGAGCTGGGTAATAACCGCTCTCTGGGCAATAAAAGAGTGTGAACAGAAACGGCGCTGGCAATATGTACTGCTTGGAACAATGAGCATAGCATGTGGTATGATGACCAAAGGGCCGATAGCCCTGATGGTACCGCTGTTCTGCTTTGGCAGCGACTGGGTGCTGCACCGAAAGTGGAAACAGCTCTTTTCGCGCTATCACCTGGCAGATGCATTGCTGATCGCTGTATTGCTGGTACCGATAAGCATAGGCCTGTATCAACAGTTTGACCTACACCCGGAAAAGATGGTAAATGGTGAAACCGGGGTTTCCGGGTTGCGCTTCTTTTACTGGTCGCAGAGCTTCGGCCGTATTACCGGGGAAAGCCCATGGGATAACGGGGCGGGGTTTGAATTCCTGTACAGCAGCATGCTATGGGCGTTTCTACCCTGGATAGTGTTGTTTACCATAGCGCTGATACGCAATGTACGGCAACTGATCGTGCAGCGGGGACACCTGAAGCCGGGCCAGGAATTTGTAACTACCGGCGGCTTCGTACTGGCCTATGTAGCGCTGGGCTCCTCCCGCTACCAATTGCCCCACTACATCTTTGTCGTGTTCCCGCTCAGTGCTATTATGGTTGCAGCCCTCCTACACGAGCTGATAGCAGCCCCCCAACCATCAAAGCTCTACAAGGCTATGCACATGACCCAGGTCTTTATATCCGGGGCGCTGCTGGCAGGGGCGCTGCTGCTGCTTACGGTGGTATTCCCCGGGAATACGGCCGGGATTATCTTTTGCTGCACAGGAATTGTTATTTGGATAGCCCTGGTGCGCCGCAAAGACCTTAAAGGCAAGCTTGCCTGGCTGAGTGTATGGGCGATGCTGGTAGTTAACGCCGTAATGACGGGGCACTTCTATCCCTCGCTGCTGGAATATCAAGGCAGCTCCCAGGCGGGACGCTACATAAAACAACACCACCTGCCCACCGACAGCACCGGTGAATATAAAATGACCCGCAGGCTGCATGCCTGGCACTACTATGCAGACGGCATTATGAAGATGGAAGACACCCTGGCCCATCTAAACAAGATGCAGTATCTATTCACCAATGAAGCGGGGAAAAGGGATATAGACAGCTCGGGCCTAACCTACCAGGTACTGAAACACGGCCAGATGTATGACGTATCTAAACTGAGCCTGCCCTTCCTGAACCCGGGGACCCGCAAGGAAACATTGAATGATTATTACCTCCTGAAAATGCGGTAAAATTTGTAAATTACAGTTATATGTTACACATAGCTGTAAGTCTATTGCTCATTTCCTAAAGCTACATTTATGAAAAAAACACTACTAAAGACGGGTGCGCTGCTGCTGGTAGCCCCTATGTTACTTGTCGCTTCGTGCCGGCCAGACCGAACGCCCAGCCCCACCGAGATCGATCTATGCGGAGACATCAATTCGGCAAGCACCTGGAGTAACCGATACGACGGGGTTGACTACCGGGTGACCTGCGTGATAACGGTAAACGCAGACCTTGTAATAGCAGAAGGAACAGAAATAGAATTTACCGATGGAGCCGGGATAGTGGTAGAAAACGAGGGTTCGCTGAAAGTATCGGGCAGCGCTTCGGCACCCGTGGTACTCCGCAGCAGTAACGGGTTGCCCGGGGGTTGGAAAGGCCTTTGGTTTAAATCGATGGATGACAACAATGAACTGCGCCACTGTATTGTAACCGGCGGCGGACAAGAAAGTTTTAACGGTCATGATGTGAAGGCTAACGTACGTGTGGCGTATGCCGGAAAGCTGGGTATAGTGAACAGCACGATAACGAGCAGCGCACGGGAAGGACTGTATATAGATGGCCTTAATGACGACTTCCTGAATCCGCTCCGGGTTTTCAGTGGCAACACCATCAGCAACAATGCGGGATTACCCATCAATACTATTTCCTCTACCATATCAACACTAGACGGAACGGGCTCGACGTATGCCGATAACGGCAGCCAACACATACAAATAAGAGGTGGGCGGGTTTACGGCGATCATACCTGGACGAAAAACACCATTCCCTACCTGGTGAACGGACCTATACGTGCGGGTTACTACAGTGATATCGGGAACCTGACGATAAACCCGGGCGTGGTGATGGAATTTATTAATAACCATGGTATTGCCATAGGAGAATACAGCTCTGGGTACCTGAAAATGACAGGAACCCCGACAGAGCACATAACCCTGACAACCGGAGATGTAAGCGCCTGGCGGGGCATCTGCTTCCAAAGCACCAATGCACAGAACCGCCTTAGCTATGTAGATGTAAGCCGGGGTGGCTCTACGGCCTTTACCGGAGCGCTACAGAAAAAGGCCAATATTGTAATAGGAGGCTATTCTGCCGGAGGCGCTATAATAGAAAACTGCTCCGTAGCAGGTAGTGCCGGTTATGGCATATTTGTATCGCTGGGCTCTACGGCACCTACATTAACCAACGTAACCTATAGCGGCAACGCACAGGCAAACTACTATGTAGAATAGCCCGAGTAAAATTTGCAAATAGTACAGCCAGGGTAAGCGGCAACGTCAACAACCATACAACTTACCCTGGCTGATACTAAATTACGACCACCTCATAGAAATTGTCTCGGTGGTAATATTTCTGGGCTAGTGCTTGTAGTTCGGCTGAGGTGATGTTCTTGTAGGTGTTGATGTTGTTATCGAAGTGCTGCGCCGTGAGCCCATTGAGTATAATCGTGCGCCAGCGCTGCAGTATGGAGAAGGGGCCATCAAGGTCGCCCAAAAGATTTCCGAGCAGGTAATTCTTGACCAACAATAATTCCTCTTCGTCGGCCGGCTCGTTGCAAAGTGTTTCCATCTCGTGATAAATTTCCTTAACCGCCGGCTCTACCACATCGCGGCCTACTTCGGCATGGATAGTAAGGGAACCACCATGCACGAACGGCGCTAATGAACTGTATATTCCGTAAGTGTATCCTTTGTCTTCCCGGATATTGCTCATAAGCCGGGAACCGAAATAGCCGCCAAACAGGGTATTGAGCACCACCATTGGTGCGAAGTCGGGGTGGTGGCGATTGGGGAAAAGAGAAGCAATCCGAATGGCGCCCTGCACACCCGCTTCGTCGTTTATAACCCGGTGTTTTTTCTCCGACGGACCGGGGGCGGAAAATTGTTCCGACTGCAGTTCCGCTTTTACCGGAATGATATTGCCAAATACCTCATTTATATTATTGACCTCTTTCTCACCAACGTTTCCCGCCATGAACATTTTTACGTTGGAAAGATTGAACGCGGCATTGTAGAAGGCAAGCAGGTCTTCCCGAAGCAGCGCTTCTATCT
The DNA here is from genome assembly GCA_016786665.1 of Flavipsychrobacter sp. Lineage (GTDB taxonomy): Bacteria > Bacteroidota > Bacteroidia > Chitinophagales > Chitinophagaceae > MKUN01. The sequence continues at coordinate 18,130 of JAEUVZ010000054.1, read as the reverse complement.
TCTCCTTCCTGGTAAAACGTCCGTAGGGATGAAACTCTCCAAAGAGCAAGGCATCGATGCGCTGATTGGCAACGAACTCGCACTGGCGCAAGTTAACCAGTAAGCGCTGGATGCTGTTCTGCTTGTAAATAGCCAGCTCTTCTTCAGGAAATACCGCGTCTGTGAGTATCTCGTAAACCATTGGCAGGAGCGAAGGGAGATGCTTCGTTAGTGTGTAGAGGGTAACGGTGCAGTTGTCGTTGCCGGGGTTTACTTTCAACGATGCTCCATAGAACTCCAGGGCTTCGTTTATCTGCTGCGCCGTGTACTTTGACGTGCCATTCTTCAATAACGCTGCTACCGCGCCGGAAACAGCGGGTTTCTGCTCGTACCAAAGACCGGCCGGGAATACCCAGTCAATCTCCATTACATCCTGTACACCGGCATTCAGCCAGTATAAGGGAATGCCGTTCTGCAATTGCCGTGTATTGATGGGGGGCAGTGCAAAGGTAAACTCCACTGCGTCATGTATCTGAGGTGCTTTGGTACGGTCGAGCATAGCTTAATGTGATAATGTAGAAGTATAAAATTGGGGCAATTACCTGTTTAACTTAAAATCATGAAAAGGAGACTGTTGGCAGTTCGCGACATAAGCGTCTTGCCTTAGTCCTTTACAAAAAGAGAGCGGAGCTCACCGGCCTCTTCGGGTTTCATTTTCCCGCCGAGAATAAGGCGTAGCTGACGGCGACGGAGGGCCCCTTCGTACATTTTCACCTCTTCTTCGGTTTCCGGTATTACCTCGGGCACCTTGCGCGGACGACCGTTGGGATCGAGGGCGACGAAAGTCATGTAGGCATGATTAGAGAGGTATTTATACTGCATGGAAAGGTCTTCTCCCCAAACGCGCAGGTATACCTCCATGGAGGAATTGAACGAGCGTGTGAGCTTTGCCTCAATAGTGAGTATGTTACCGAGCTTAATGGGATTATTGAACGAAATATTATCTACCGAGGCGGTAACCACAGGACAGTTGCAAAGCTTTTGCGAGGCTATAGCGGCTGCAATATCCATGTAGTGCATGAGACGCCCCCCCATCAGGTTGCCCAGGGTATTGGTGTCGTTGGGGAGCACCAGTTCAGTCATTTGTAAATATGTATCTTTTGGTGTTTTTGCATTCATGGGGCAAAGGTACGGTTTGAACCGGGATTAATGGTTTTAGGGATTGCCGGGAAAAGTTGGGGGCTGGGAATTGTTGTTTTAGTAGCGTTTCTATATGAGGGATGCGGTTGCCCTCCCGGCCTCCCTAAAGGGAGGGGCCCTTATGGTAGCAGCATTTCTATATGTAGATGCGGTTGCCCTCCCAGCCTCCCTAAAGGAGGGGGCCCTTATGGTAGCAGCATTTCTATATGGGGGATGCCGTCTTCGAGATAAGTATCGGAGGATTGGGTGAAGCCGAAGGATTCGTAGAACTTTTTGAGGTATAGCTGCGCTCCGATGCGGATGGGTTGGTGGCCCCATGCCTGATACATGGTTTCTATGGATTGTTTCATCAGGCTGATTCCGAAGCCCTCCTTTCGGCGATCGGTATCGGTAAGGACGCGGCCGATGGCCATCTCCGGGTACGAGACGCCAGCGGGAAGGAGGCGGCTGTAGGCCACTAAATCGCCGTTGTGGTATCCGAGTACGTGCAGGGCTTCCTGGTCTTTATCGTCCATGTCCTGGAATACGCAATTCTGCTCTACTACAAAGACTTTTGTGCGCAGTTGGAGCATGGCGTATAGCTCATGTATGGTGAGCTCACGGAAGGACTTGATGGTGAAGCGGAGCATGTAGCAATGATACGAAGATGTAGGGATAAAAAAGGGCTGCCGATTGGCAGCCCTTTCAGAGTTCGTACCCTATATTATTCGATTATCAATGATTTGGTCATCTTTCTTTCACCATCTGTTATAGTGATGTAGTATATACCAGAAGGCATATCATGTGGGAGTGATACTTCCGCTTTATTTCCGTTAACCGCAAATTCGTTGGTTGCGATGGTTTGACCATTGATATTAATCACATTATAGGACCAATTATTTTTGCCATTAACCTGATTGATTGTCAAACCAATTTTATTTGACTTAACAGGATTGGGATAGATAGCAAAACCTGTTTCGGCCTGAAATTGACTGATGCTTGTTGGGTTAAAATGCTGTGGGTGAAATAGATGCCTATTGTTTACCAGTACATTTCTGTTTGCATCTGTGTGCCTGATAAGAGCAAATGGAACAACATAATCAGGACGATAGTATTCATCGTAATAAAACCTTCTTACTTGTCCTTGAGTAACGCCGAGATTGGCTAGTACAGCGTTGGGGATAGTGTCTCCTTCCACCAAAAAGCTGTCCGTTACCTGATAATAAACCCGTACCTGCAATACATTGAAATATGCAGACTGTCCTCCTCCGTATTCGGTTGGGAGGTTGATTTTCATCTTACCCCAACCCACAACAGTGGCGGTTTCAGAAACTACTTCCTTTATTTGAAGTGTATCATTTGAATAGGTTGTTCCATATGAAATAAGTCCCTTAATAGTGTCTTTGAATAGGTTGTTCCACATATCACTCATAATCGCAGGAAATTCGATTTTCTTACGCTGTGTTGGGATATTACCAATAGTTGTTTGATAATACATTGAGTTCTGAGCTAAAATTTTGATGCTGTCATTTGCGCTAGCGCCGGGCAGGGAACTGATGTCATAGGCTGCTGCTTGTATAGCACGGCCACTTTCTAAAATACCTCCCGAAGCAATTGTTGTTAGAGTACCGGAATTGTAGGTAAATACCGGAATAGAGCTGGAGCCAACCGTACGATGATTTAGTGTATCTACCCAATTGGCTGAATAAGTATATCCTGTTGCCGGAGTATAAGAAATAACTTTCCAACGAGGATTAGCGTTAGATCCTAGTACAAAGTTATTACTTATCAAATCCCATGTGTGGTTTGTATATGCCTGATTGACCATGTTTCCTGCATTGGTATTATAACCATCAATAGAATAGATCAAACTATCGGTAGTATTTACAGGATTATTAAAGCTGGTATCAGCCAGTGTTATCTGTGCTGAAGCTCCGGAAGCCAGAAAGGTGACCGCGGCAATAGAGAGTAACGCTTTTCTCATAGCATTATTAATTTTTTTGGTGAGGAATGAACTATAAAAATATTGATAAATGGGGGAATAAACAATTAAAATCGCCCCAACCCGGCCCGTGGGGGCCAAAATGGTTCCCGGGAGGCGGGGATGATGATGGTGCCAAGCAGGCCAGTGGAGCGCACCGGGAAACAGGAATATAAAAAGCCGTCCGCAGTAACTGGGACGGCTTTTATGTTTTATTAAGGACGTTTGAATTAGTTCTGTACCTGGATGGGTTTAACAGAGAACGTTTTACCGTCTTTAGTGATATTCAGGAGGTAAAGACCGGGAGCAATAACTGCGGGCAGCTCTACTACACCGGTAGTGTTACCTGCGCTAACGGAAAGCTGCCTAGTGGCTACCTTCTGCCCTACGGAGTTCAACACTTCACAAGCCCATTCACCGTCGGTGGCACCCTGCACGCTTACATTCACCGTCCGGCCTGTCAGCGGGTTGGGGTAAACGGTTATGCCATCGGCACTTTCAGCCGCCACTGTTTCTTCCAGGCCGAGCGGCCATGGGTGAGCGGTATGTATTTCAATACGATTGATGAACGTATCCTGGAGGAAAACGGTAGCGAGCGGGTGTATCTCGCCGATGCGTATGAACCTCATTTCGGTATGAGTGGAGCTTAATGTAGCGCTTCCGAGACCTGATTGACTAATAAAGTTGCTGAACATAGCGTAGCGCTCAAATTTGAGAAGGCTGTCGGCAGGCGAAAGGTTTAATGTATCTACCCAGAAAGAGTCCATCTGCGTAATGATAGCTTTCAATTGCAGCACATCTATGTAGCTTTCTACATTGCCTCCGGTACTTTTCACCCTCATCTTACCCCAACCTACGATGGTGTCGGTTTCGATAAAACGAGCATCGCGATAACAAGTAATATACTTAGTTCCATATGTTGGCAAAAAGTTTTCTCCCTTCAGGAAGAACTGTGAACGGAATGCATAGTCGGAACCCCAACGCGTGTTGTACGTCATAGGGTAAGGGTACTTGATGTGGAACGAAGAGTACGGTATCGGGGTTTTAACATAAGGCAGATGGAACTGAACAGGTATAGACAATGTGTCATTGCCACCAGTAAGCTGACTTATCATTATTTCCTGGCCATAGGTAAGGTGGGCATGCGCCAATATACCATCTATGGTGAAATAGTTCAGGCCATAAGTAGTGTGCTGCAGACCTAACAAATTCTCGTTGTAGATACTATCGATAAACCGGTATGGGGCCGGGGCAGGTTTGCGCGCATAATAGCGGACACCCCCATCGTATTCGATATTAGAGAGGTCCCATGTTTTAGCCTGGGAGCCACCCGCCTTGAAGAAGCTATAGCCGGGAGTGTAGCGATTGGCCTGAACGGAAATCTTGTCAATAGCCCACTGACCCGCGTCGGTAGTAGCGTAAACGAAGCGAACATATACGCTGGCATCACCCAGGAACGAGTCGGCAATATTGAATGTTTCAGAAACGAAATCGTTAGGCAATCCATGATCGAGCGCGTCGGCTGAGAAGCTTTTTACGAGCGTCCAGTTAACGCTATCTTTTGAAATGTAGATATTGGCAGCTGAATCGTTAAGTGAATAGTTGTAGTAATGAGAGATAGTAACCCTCAGCTTATTGAAGTTAACGGTACTGAACGCAGCACTGGTGAGATAAACCCGCTGCGTGTCGGTATTGCTCATCGCTTCACTGTCCATAATCATGAAACCGGAAGAGTCGGGCGTAACGTAAACCTGCCCGCTGTGTATGGAACCTGTTGAGTCCCAAATGAATGCACCACCAAATCCATTGAAGTTGGCAGAGGTGAAACCGAGGTTAGAACTGGAATCGAAATTCCTTTTGAAAATAGTATGAAGCGAATCGAACTTAATCGTCCGCACTTCGTCTTTAGCAAAAACAGACTGGCTGGTAGGGATAGCATTGGTCTTATCGATAGTTATCTGCGCTGACAGGGAACCAGCGAATAAAAAAGCACTACCCAGTGCCCATAAAAATTTCTTCATACAGTACGATGTTAACGAAACGTAAAAATAAACAAAAAATGTGAAACCCTCACCCGGCCTCTACCGAAGGGAGCGGAGTTTTTCTTTTAAGACGTAAAAAGAGTGTCAAATCTTTGTTTTTGACACTCTTTTAGTACAAATATTACCTTTTTTACTTGCTCAGGTGCATGCTGCGCTCCTTGTAGAGCTGCCGGAACCAGGGGTCGCGGAGGTTTTTTATGAAGCGGATAGCCTCACCCGTGCTCTTCATTTCGGGACCGAGCTCCTTGTTCACATTAGGGAATTTATTAAAACTAAAGACCGGTTCTTTCACGGCAAAGCCTTCCAGGCTGTGCCTGATGTCAAAATCCTTGAGTTTTGCTTCGCCCATCATCACCTTGGTGGCAATATTGAGGTATGGCACTCCGTATGCTTTGGCTATGAACGGCGTAGTGCGGCTGGCACGGGGATTGGCCTCGATAACGAACACCTTGCCATCCTTGATAGCAAACTGGATGTTGATAAGGCCGCGGATATTGAGGCGCAAGGCTATTTTCTTAGCATAATCGGCCATTTCGTCTATTTCGAGCTGGCCGAGATTGAAGCAAGGCAGAACTGCGTGACTATCGCCACTGTGTATGCCCGCCGGCTCTATATGCTCCATGATGCCCATGATATGAACATCTTCGCCATCGCAGATGGCGTCTACTTCGGCTTCCTGGCAGCGGTCGAGGAAGTGGTCTATCAGAATTTTGTTTCCCGGAAGGTGCTTCAGTAGGCTGAGCACGCTTTTTTCCAGCTCTTCATCGTTGATAACGATACGCATGCGCTGGCCACCCAAAACGTAGGATGGACGCACCAGTACCGGATAACCTACCTCTTTGGCTACCTCGATAGCATCATCGGTGTTGTAGGCAGTTCCGTAATTAGGGTACGGGATGCCCAATTCTTTCAGCAGGTCGCTGAAACGTCCGCGGTCTTCGGCGATATCCATATCGTCGAAGGACGTGCCTATGAGCTTTATTCCGTTCTCGTGCAGGCGCTTGGCTAGCTTGAGTGCCGTCTGGCCGCCCAACTGCACGATAACTCCATATGGCTTCTCGTGCTCAATGATTTCCCAAAGGTGCTCCCAGTAAACAGGCTCGAAGTATAGCTTATCGGCTATATCGAAGTCGGTAGACACGGTTTCGGGATTGCAGTTGACCATTATAGATTCATATCCCGCTTCGCGAATGGCCATCAGGCCGTGGGTGCAACAGTAGTCGAACTCAATTCCCTGGCCGATACGGTTAGGCCCTGAACCGAGGACAATTATCTTCTTCTTATCGGTAGTTTTGCTTTCGTTGAAAGCGAGGCCACCTTTTGTATCTTCGGCATAGGAGGTGGGCTCGAAGGTGCTGTAATAGTATGGTGTTTTTGCTTCGAACTCGGCACTACAGGTATCTACCATTTTGTACACCCGGCGAATGCCCAGCTTTTTTCTGTATTCATAGACCTCTTCGCCGGTGCAATCCTTGATGAGATCGGCAATCTGGTCATCGGAGAAGCCCATTTGCTTTGCCTCTGAAATCAACTCCGCGGAGATATTCTCCAGGTGCTTTTGCGCACTGATCTTGGTTTCGAGCGTAACGATATCCTGAATCTGGTAGAGGAACCAGCGGTCGATAAGCGTAATCTCGCGAATGGTTTTGATGGAGACCCCCGCGGCTATGGCTTCCTTGATGCGGAATATCCGGTCCCAGGTTGGGCGCTTGAGCGACTCGAGCAATTCCTCGGGGCGGAGGCGCGCAGTGCTGATGAAAGAAAGCCCTGTGGCGTTGTTCTCCAGGCTCTGGCAGGCCTTCTGCAGCGCCTCGGGGAACGTGCGGCCGATGGCCATTACCTCGCCTACCGACTTCATCTGCAGGCCGAGTGTATCATCGGCGCCCTTGAACTTATCGAAGTTCCAGCGGGGCATTTTTACTATTACGTAATCGAGCGCCGGTTCGAAATATGCGGAGGTGGTTTGTGTAATCTGGTTTTTCAGCTCATCGAGGTTATACCCAATGGCCAGCTTGGCGGCTATCTTGGCTATAGGGTAGCCAGTGGCCTTTGAAGCCAGGGCTGAAGAGCGGCTTACGCGGGGATTTATCTCGATGGCAATAATTTCTTCCGTCTCGGGGTTGAGTGCGAACTGCACATTGCAGCCACCGGCGAAATTGCCGAGGTTCCGCATCATATCGATGGCGGTGTTGCGCATCAGCTGGAAAGCGGTATCGCTCAGCGTCATGGCAGGGGCGACGGTAATACTATCGCCCGTGTGGATACCCATGGGGTCAAAATTCTCTACGGTACAGATGATGGCTACGTTATCCGCGGCGTCGCGAAGGAGCTCCAGCTCAAACTCTTTCCAGCCGAGCACTGCCTGCTCTACCAGTACCTCGTGTATGGGCGATGCTGTAAGGCCGCGGTCGAGTGCGGCTTCCAGGTCGTCTTTAGTCATTACAAATCCGCCGCCGGTGCCTCCGAGGGTAAACGAAGGACGGATAACCAGCGGGAAACCTATTTCCTGTGCGAACTCTTTGCCTTCCAGCATTGAATTAGCCGTTTTGGCGGTAGCTACGGGGATACGCATTTCCAGCATCCACTGGCGAAACAGTTCGCGGTCTTCGGCCTTGTCTATCGCTTTGATATCTACCCCTATGAGGCGTACGTTAAAACGCTCCCATACACCGAGCTCATCGGCCTCCTTACACAAGTTGAGGGCCGTTTGCCCGCCCATGGTAGGGAGTACCGCGTCAATCTGGTTTTCTTCCAGAATCTGCTCAATACTTTCCACGGTAAGTGGGAGAAGATATACCCTATCCGCCACTATGGGGTCGGTCATTATGGTGGCGGGATTGGAGTTGATAAGTGTTACCCTTACCCCTTCCTCGCGAAGGCTACGTGCGGCCTGTGAGCCGGAGTAGTCGAATTCGCAAGCCTGGCCGATGATAATAGGGCCTGAACCAATAATTAATACAGATTTGATGGAAGTATCGCGCGGCATATTTATAATTTCAAAAAAGGCAAAAAAATCGAAAACAAGTGTGCTTTCGGGGCGCGATGAGCAGATACAAAAATCGGGCTCAACGCCCGAGGTGCAAAAGTAGGAAAAAATCGGTTACAGAAAAATGGAAATGAGAAAACCCACAGCGTAACGGCAGGAATGTTTATAAAAGCGCCGGACAGCGCGTGTGCTGCTGTCCGGCGCGTATGGCACTGTTACCATCAGTTGGCTATTTTGGCCAGCTTGGTGAGGTTATCCCCGTTTATTTCGTACAGGGATGTACCCCCCTGCACCATGCAGATAAGCAGGTTATTGGGCTTGTCTATAATAACATCGTAGAATGTTTCGCCGGAAACCTTGTTTATATAAGATGGGTACTGGGGATTGGATATATCATATATCATGAGCCCCTGGCCCCCTTCGCATACATATAGCCTGTTTCCGCTCATACCCAGGCCCCAGGGGCCGGAGAGGGCGATGGCATTCCGCTGAATGGGATTGAGTACATTGGTGACATCGTATACATACAGTGCATTTACGGTTCCACCGCAGTCTGTTCCGCTGCGCACCGTAACATAAGCAATGCTATCGTTTGCGACTACGGGGTCGCAAGCGCGCACGTGCGATGCCTGGCCCAGCAGCTGCGGACTCCCCGGACTGGCTATGGAGTAGATATACATGGCTTCCCTGGAACCGATGAACAACTTGTCTTTGTAAGCGAAAATGGTTTCTATATCGGTGCCTACCTGCACCGCCTGTGTAAGTACCGGGTCGGTGGGGTTGGCGAGTGAAAAAGCTTTCAGTTCGCGCATATCGACCATATAGAGGTACCCGCCGGCAATGGTGTAGCGGGCAAGTGAACCTCCCTGGCCAGTACTGCTAACGGTATCGGGGGCGGCGCTATCCTTTGAACAAGCGCCGAAAGACAGCGTAAGCGCTGCGGCTATAACTATGTAGCGTATATTTTTCATAAATCGGTTGCTTAGAGTATTAGTGATTAACGCCTGCAGCGAGGATTGTTGATGATTTTTTGCTGCCAGCCAATAATGACGCCTTTTGTATGATCGGGACATTCAAAATAGCCTTCGGCGGGTGGCGTTTCCTCTACCATGCGCAGCAGGTTTTCCTTGCGGCTTGCCAGCTGTACGTTATTTACATCGGCAATATTGAGTACAACGAGGTCGTTGATATTATTGGTATAGAGGTAATTGTTCATTATGGACAGCTCCTGGGCACCGTAACACCGTATAAACCGCAGCTTCCTGGGGGTGGAGGGGTTGGAGTAATCGATGACGTGGATTCCCTGCCCGTTTTCTACCTGGTAGAGGATATCGTCTTTGATGTAAATCTTGCCGCCATTGGTGATGCTGCGGGCGTCGACGCTTTCTATCTTTTTAATCGAATCGGAGCTGGCGTAAATGGGCGCCCAGCCATCGACCGATGCGGGAACCCCTTGCCGGGAGCCACATGCAGCCAAAAAGATAAGTGGCACTAACAGCCACCGTGATGATACAGGGGTTCTTTTCATAAGAGCCGGATTGAACGTGATTATTGAGTGTTTAGTAAACGAACTGCAAATACTGTGCTAAATTTTAATACGGAGGGTGGCGGCATTTACATAATCGGGAAAAAAATGGAAAAGGGACGAAGAAACTGTATTTTACGGGAGCCCATAAATATCTCTATCTTTGCTGCCATAAAAAAAGAAAGTAAAATATCAGGGTTCCTATCATTTTGTTGGAAATTGCCATTACTTTTATAAAAAATTAGCCGATTTAGTACGTTTTTATGGGTTTTTTCAAGTTTTTGACGCAGGAGATAGCTATGGATCTGGGTACTGCCAACACCCTTATTATCCATAACGACCAGATAGTGGTGGATGAACCATCAATAGTAGCGCTTGACCGCACCACTGGTAAAATAGTGGCCGTGGGCAAAAAGGCTATGATGATGCACGAAAAAACCCACGAAAACCTGAAAACGATACGTCCGCTGAAGGATGGCGTGATTGCCGACTTTGACGCGGCGGAAGGTATGATACGGGAGATGATAAAAATGATCTACCCCAAGAAGCCTCTTTTCCCGCCGAGCTGGAAAATGGTTATCTGTATCCCATCGAGCATAACAGAGGTAGAAAAACGTGCCGTTCGCGACTCCGGGGAAAAAGCCGGAGCTAAGGAAGTGTATATGATACATGAGCCTATGGCCGCGGCACTAGGTATAGGCATAGATGTAGAAGAGCCTACGGGCAACATGATCATAGACATAGGCGGTGGTACTACCGGTATCTCGGTAATCGCATTGGCGGGCATTGTTTGCGACCAGTCGATACGGATAGCTGGCGATGAATTTACCGCTGACATTATGGAAGCCATGCGCCGTTATCACAGCCTGATGATAGGGGAACGCACTGCCGAACAGATAAAAATACATGTAGGCTCGGCACTAAAAGAGCTGGACAACCCGCCCGATGATATAGCGGTAAACGGACGTGACCTGGTAACGGGCATACCGAAACAAATAATGGTGAGCTACCAGGAAGTAGCAGAGGCGCTGGATAAGTCGATCTTTAAAATAGAAGAAGCCATACTGAAAGCGCTGGAAAGCACGCCGCCGGAACTGGCTGCGGACATATACCGCCGCGGACTGTACCTGACCGGAGGCGGCGCACTGCTCCGCGGACTGGACAAGCGTATATCTCAAAAAATAAAGCTCCCGGTGCAGGTGGCAGACGACCCACTGCGCGCGGTAGTTCGCGGCACCGGCATGGCGCTGAAGAATACCGCGAAGATGCCATTCCTGATGAAATAATAACCCCACCCCCTTAAAGGGGCTTAGAACATTATACAGAATACAGGTGCGTAATTTCATTCTGTTCATACGGCGGTTTTTCAACCTGATACTTTTCATTGCACTAGAGGTGCTGTGCATTGTGCTGATAGCGCGTACACATATGATGCAAGGTGTGGACATAATGAGCTCGGCTAACGCCCTGACAGGCAGCGCATACCAGAAACAGCAGGATGTAGTGTACTACTTCCGCCTGAAAAGCATGAATGACAGCCTGGTGAATGAAAATGCCCGCCTGCATAACCTGCTGGCCCGCGCTTCCGGCTCTTTAGATACCCTGAAAGACTCCTCGGTACGGCTGGCGGTGTTGCCCACGGACACCCTACACGTGGTAACGTATAACGACTACACCTACCGGCAAGCCCGGGTAATCAATAACTCTGTGGCTTCGGGCAACAACTACATTACGATAAACCGGGGCACGAAACACGGCATAGGCAAGGGCATGGCAGTAGTATCGGGCACCGGGGTGGTAGGGAAAGTAGAGTATGTAACCTCCGACTTTGCCAGTGTGCTATCGGTACTGAATGTAAAGCAGAAAGTAAGTGCGAAGCTGAAAGACGGCACCTACAGCGCGGTGAGCTGGGAGGGAGAAAATCCGGACCTGCTGATAATGGAGAACATACCGCAGCAGATAAAAGTGAAAAAGAACGATTCAGTATATACTACCAGCTATTCGTTTTTCCCCAGCGACGTGCTGATAGGCACAGTGACACAAACGAAGCGCGCCAGCAAGAACAATATGCAGACACTGTACATAAAATCGGCTAGCAACTTCCGCAACCTGCAATATGTATATGTGATAGAGAACAAGCTGGCCGCACAACGGCAGCGACTGGAAGACTCTACTAAAATGACCAACAAAAAATGAGCATTTACCCGAGGAACATATTGCGTCTGTGCCTGATCGTTCTGATACAAGTGCTGATACTGGATAACATCACCCTACGGTGGTGGGCGGAGCCTAACAACTTCCCCATCTTCGTGCCGATGGTGTACCCATTGTTTCTACTGCTGCTCCCGTTTGAAACTACCGTGCCTGTGCTGCTGATACTGGGCTTCATATCGGGCATAATAGTAGATACCTTTATGAACACAGCCGGGATACACGCCTTTGCCGCTGTATTTATTGCCTACCTGCGTACCAACGTACTTACCGCCCTGCTCCCTAAAAACCTTAGTGAGTACCCAAATCAATCGCCTTCTGTAAAGAATATGGGCTGGATGCCCTTCCTGGTATACAGCTCGTTCCTGATACTGATACACCATACCCTGTTCTTTGCACTGGAATTGTGGAGCCTGGAGAATATAGGATACCTGTCGCTGAAAATAGTTGCCTCCACAGCTACATCCCTGGTATTTGTGATCATTTACCTGCTTCTGTTTACCCGGCAGGTAAGCGTACGCAACAATAATTAATCAGCAGCTAAAATTTCTTTTTACTTTTTTGGATAATATCTTCTGATATTATAGCTTTATCTATTACAACTTTTTAAATCCCTTAAACGAACCGTTTATGAAGAAATCTATTTTTGCCCTTGGCGCCTTGGGCATTTCACTAACGCTTATTACCTCCAGCTGCCTTAAACCGGCAATGAAGGATTATACTTGTGAATGTGTGTATACAGCAGATGGCAAGGCCAACATTAACGAAACCAGCACGGTTTCTTCTGACAGCAATATGGGCGCTAGTTATGATTGCGGCAAAAAAGCCGGCCAATATATTTCTCAGGAATACATCGGAACTTGTAATCTGAAATAACTTAACTACCTCAGATAACGGCATGTATTAAATGATGTAACCGATTGATGCATATTCCGTCGCTACTTTAAAATAACTGCCTACTGCATTTAGTAGGATTTTACCAAAACAATAAACGGGCGAAGGTTGCCCGTTTATTGTTTTGTTGCTGCAACGGGCTTTTTGTGCCTTAGTATTTACCAAATGTAACTAGCTGAAGGGGTGCGTGCATTGTCACATTTTTGTTAATGCGATGTTAGAGAGGTAGATAGTGTAGAAGTTTATATTAAGGCCACTTATCTTTGATGGGTTAAAAAAACCTAAAATGAACATAACCAAACTTTTACTGACGGCGGCCAGCGTGGGACTACTTGCCACGAGTTGCACCCCGGAAAAAAAAGGCGTGCAGCAATATGAATATACTTATACTAACAGCACCGCCAACGATATACGCGTAGATATATACGGAAGCCTGGAAGACTACAACAACAACCGCAACCTGTACATGAGCGGCATTGCCACAGCAAACGGAGGAACCTATGTGGTTCCGTCTTCGGAGTTTGAAGCTAACAAGCAATACTACGTAGACTGGTATAGCAGCGACTATACCTATACCAACTGGCAAAACCGCCAAGGCTTCTATGACGAGTTTTCGACAGGATTTATTCCCACTTATCAAAAGAACAGGAATGCGCTTCAGTCTGTAACAGACTACGCGCGCCTTGTTTTCCTGGATGGTGGCAACGGAACAGAGACCCGTTGGGTAGCAGTAGACGGTGTAGCCTACCCCGGAGGCAATACAACCGAATGGGCTGACTTGCCGGAAAACTATAAGTATCGCAAAATGACCTTTCGCAAAGACTTCTCCTGTACGCTGTACTATAAGGACGATGCGGGCCTTTTCCGGAACTCTAAACTCACCTTCCGCAATCCTTACCAGGGAACACCTCAAGGCATGACCCAGGGAATGGTGTTCATAAATGTGGAAGACCGTCATGAGGTTGCCAACGTGGGCATTGCTACCTATACTATTGATAACTCTACCGGCACACCGACCTTTGGAAACGCTATAACGCTTGACATGGGTGATGAAGGCCGCTATATAATGGTACGTGATACATCGTCGCAAAACTAGGAACAGGAATTACAACCAATAGAAATTGAAAGCGGCTTGGAAACAGGCCGCTTTTCTTTTGGAAGCCATGGCCAGGCAGGTTAACCTTAAAGGTTTTGTAGGCCGAAAACGATTTAACGCCGCAGCGCCGGGGAAAGCGCTGCCGGATGATAGTACGCTATTTAATTAACCTGTTTTTGCCTAACTTGCAGGGACATATAGAGAGGTAACCCACAATTTTTTAAAGAAGGATATGAGACTGGTAATGGTAACCACCGCCCAATCGCACTGGGACGGCCTTGCCGGGAATACAGCTATGTTTTCCGAGGCGGTAGTACAACCGATGGTACTGGACGAACTACCCAATGAACCGGTAGAGACCATCTTCATAAAAAAGAACCCTGACACCCGCCGATATGAAAAGGCCTGGCGGGGAAAATCAAAGAACTTTAAACGCGTGACCAAACAGGACCGCGACTACCTAACCTTTGCGGTGGAAGGGTTGACCCCCTTTGATTGTCCGGAAATACTGCGCACTAAAACAGTAGGTTGTCACCTACTGACAGAGTTTATAGACAGCCCCCAGGAACCACCTAAACGTCCCATAGCAGCATCTATAGAAAAAAAGGTGGCGCTGAAGCAGGACATCAAAAAGCCGAGTCCCGCACCGGTGACTCCTGTAATAGTGCAGGAAGAAGAGAAGGAAGTTGTTTTTTACAATACTCCCGTTGCTATAGACCCCTCTGTTCCCGTATACCTGAACGGGAATGGCAAGCATGCGGATATAGAAGCCGTCTTTACTACCAATGGCATAGCGGAACCCGCTACCAAACCTGACGCACCAGTGAACATTCCGGCTGCTGACGAAACCGATGCAGAGCCCGGATACTTCCGCGCCCTGCTCAGCAACACCAACCCTACCTCCTTTGAACAGCAGTGCTATACTACGCTCCGCCTACTGGGAATACATGATCTGCACCGGCCAACTAACGCGGCCGGTACGGACGCCCATGGTTTTTTCAAGTTCAATACACTGGCAGTAGTGTACACTACCACCCTGGTGCCTGTAGTGCTACAAGAGAATCCCCTGGTAACAGACCACTACCTTAACCTGCTGAAGAAAGAAAAAATACGTTTTTCCTCCACCGGATACAGCCTGAAGGATACACAAAAACAAGTGTGGCTTATTACCAACGCAGTAAAAGAAACGGAACTGCTGCGGACTGAGGATGGAATAAAACTAAAGCTTATTCCAGCCCAAAAATTACTTAACCTTTATCGCAGCCGGCTTCAAGAGCCGGAAATGAATAGTGACGGGCTCTGGGAGGCTCTGAAAAACATATAGCAATATGCTGAAAACAAATGGGGCGGTGAATTCACCGCCCCATTTGCATATACTTACGTGCGATCGTTAGCGCACCAGTGTTACGTTACCTTTCTTTTCAGTCATCTTGCCATCGCAGCTATAAAGCAACTGGTAGGAATATACTCCGGGGTCTTGAGGAACACCGTTGAATGTGCCATCCCAACCTACGTTCTGACTGCGCGACTCAAATATCTTCTGACCCCAACGATTCATTACCTGGAAAGTAGTATAATGCTGGAAGCCCTGTGTACGCGGACGGAATACATCGTTCTTGCCATCGCCGTTGGGTGAGAATACCGAAGGTATAAATACCTGGCAACAAGGCTCCACAGTGATGTAGATACTATCCCTGTTGGAACAGCCGTAATCGTCCATAGCTGTTAGGTACACGTAGCTAGACTCTTCTATGTTAGCATCGATTACAGCGCTATTGTTAAAGCCATAGTAATCAAGATTGTGCCACTTGAACACAGCAATGCCCGGATGCTCTACTGCGGAAAGCTGAACAGGCACTCCCTCGCAAATCGGATTGGCCGATACAGACTGTATTTCAGCTACAGGAGGTGTGTGAACGTGCACCTGATCTTCGAAGTGCTCAGGACAAATACCGGGGATATCAAGCGTTATTGTCTTGATACCATCAGTGTTCCAGGATAAGTGGAATTCGCCCAGACCTGAGCCTTGCTGGTGTACTGTTGCACCGTCAAAATCCCAATTGTACACCGGGGGATTGTGGCCTGAATAGTCCGCTTCCGGCAACAGTATTTTTTCATTGAGACAAGCATGTGCATAGATATCGAAGAATGGATGCATTGGTGTATCTACGAATACATGCACTTCGTCGTATGTAGTACAGATGTTGTCTGTAACCATCAGGGAAACGACTTTATCGCCATAAGTATTCCAGGTGATTATATGTGGCGTATTGTCTGAACCACTCTGAACTGCACCACCACTAAACTCCCAAGTGTAGGCAGCACCAACCGGAGGAGTAGTAGTGTTAGTTACCACCACTGTATCGTCGATACAAATAACCGGACGGCTTGCTTCAAGGTTCAAATCGATTATCGGATTGATAACAACATTGAGAGGAGCGCGCGGGCCTTCGCAACCGTTAACCGTCTGGCTAACATAATATGTTATCGTTCCTGGAACATTTGTAGGCGGAGTAAATGTTTGCAGACCTGTACCGCCAGTAGATACTGTATACCACAGCAGATTTTGGCCCAGGGCTGTCAACGGCGCTATCACATCGTGCTGGCAATAGTTAACATCCTGAGTACCTGGAGCGGGAGGCAATGGGCGCACTTCTACGAAAACTGTAGCAGGTGGCGTAATACAAGTACTGATAGTAGCCGTTACCGTGTAAGTTCCCATATCGCCGAGTGTAGCCGGATTGATCGTTGGGTTTTGAGCAGATGAGGTGAAGCCATTCGGGCCTGTCCAGCTGTATGTTGCACCCGGGTAAGAATTAGCTGTTAAATTAATGGCAGAGTTCTCACATACAGGACTATTGCTGGCCACCGTGGGTGCCACGAGGGGCAGGTTAGTGAGCGTGATAGGCCCAACAGGTGCTGAAGCACAACCGTTGGCCGTAACCGTTATCATAGTATACGTGCCGCTACCGAGGTTAGCGATAACCACATTTCCAGAAGCATCGGATGTAATGCTCGCTGTATTAGCCACGTTATCTTTCAGATAATCGACTGTGTATACAGTATTAGGTGCTAAACCAGAAAGCGTAATGGTACCGTCAGTGCCATTGCACGGCCCGGGATTGGTAAAGTTTGTACCTGATATAACCGGAACGGGGTTAATAACCACCAGTGTAGAGTCTATCCATGTAATGGTACCATCAGTAGCAGTAAGGTAGTACATACCTGCGTTCGCCGCAGTAGCGTTGAAGATAGTATCATCTTCCTGGTTAGACGTAAAGCCATTAGGGCCTGTCCAGCTATATGTAAGACCAGTATTAGATGACGTGCCTATCAGTTCCAGTGTATCTCCTTCGCAGAGAGGGCCATTGTTAGAAGCATCTACATCAGGGAAGACAAGCTCTACGGTAAATACTATACCACTGTTACCTGTCTGGCAAATAACATCGAAGCTATTGATTCCGCCCGGAGTGATGAGTATCTCTCCCTGTCCGTAAGGGCTTGGTGGCATAAAGAAGCCGTTAGCAACCGAACCAAACGGTTCGTTGCAGGTATTGACGTAACTCTGCGCCATCGCCGGCAGCAGGTAGTACATACCACCATTAGTATTAAGCTGCACATACTCCCCGATGTTGAGACTCAGAAGACGCACCCTGATACCCCAAACAGCCTGGCTGAATGTATAGTGATACGCACCGGTACCTGTCTGACCAATCCAAGCGAGGTTGGGCAGATTTATCATTCCACAGTAACCTGACATGTAGGTAGTGCTGCTGCCTGTTGCAGAAATAGTAACCCCTACTCCATTTACTGTTTGCGTACCCGTACCAAAAGGTGGTGCCAGCTCAGTAACCTGGGCAAACGTCTGGGCGTTGGCATTGCCAGCAAGAGAGAAGAGTGCGGTGAGTAATAATAAAATTTTCTTCATAAAGTCATACTTCTTTAAAACAGACAGGGAAAGAATAAATATACCTATATTATTTCAATTTGAAAAACCTGTTATAGCTAAGACAATCTAATTGCTTTAAAAGGTTGGCTATTTACCGGAATAAATAAGCCCCGGTACTATACCGGGGCTTATTTTATATCAAATTGCTTTTATTTAATTAGTGTTACATCTCCCTTCATTTCCACCGTCTCGCCGTTGTCGGCGCACTTGTAGCGCAGGTAGTAGTGGTAGGTGCCTATATCCTGCGCCTCCCCAAGGTACGACCCGTCCCAGCCCTCATGCTGGTTC
>JAEUVZ010000053.1 GCA_016786665.1 Flavipsychrobacter sp. | reverse complement strand
AGCTTTATCCACATCGACGAGTGGCAAGCCACAAAGCTTGCAAACGAAGGCGATTGTGGATAAAGAATTTGAAAAACCGAAAGATCAAAACCAATCAAAAACTCTAATTTTAAATACTACGAATTAAAGGGAAGCTTACAGTGCTTCTTTAAAGATGTACTTTTTTTGATTGACAAGTCTCAGTGAATTATAATGGTTGACGTCAGTAAATTTGTATTCTCGAAAATGGAATATTCCGTTTGTGTAGGTTAGAAATATGTTTCTAATTTTTTTCGTAATTCTTGATGACCAAAGTCGAAAGGGATAATACAGCTGCCTAATAAGGAAATCTTTAGAGATGTAATTTTTTGCTTCAATTAGGTTTAGAGCATGCGTACTTTCATAACCTCCATCTATTTCAATTTGTGAATTTTCAACTGAAATATTTAATATGGTGTTGGAACAATTAATGTTGAATTTAAAGGATTGAGAACTCATTCGTCCAGAAACTGTAGGATTTAAATCTATATCACTTATGAAGTCAGCTAACATTCCTGAAACAAAAGCACAATTAATAGCAGTAGCTTCACTATTGATTTCTTTATAGTTTAAACTTTCTAAAAAGTAAGGAAAGTCAATTTTTGTGACGGGTATCTCTTCGCTGTCGAATTGTTTAAATGCTTCAAATGTGGAAATGATATAGCTCCCCCTAGAGATTGGCAATATTGATAGGTTGTTTTTTGAAAAAAGTCTGGGTAGCTGAGATTCGTGATCGAATTTAGTCATTAAACGAGCCTCTCTAAATTTATTTATGTCGCTTGAGCTAATAATGTAGTGACCTTTTGATAAAACATTTTCGACTATGTTGTGTTTTGCAAATAGTTGTTCCCAGGCAGTATTGTTTTTTGAATCACTCATAATTTTTTATTAGCACTTCATCAACTTCCCCCCTTTTTTCTCCATCGGAATTAATCGACCGTGTTGCTTTTACAACATTAATATTATATTCTGAATATAAATCCTTGATAAAATCAGTAGCTGAATTAGATAGAAGGAACTTTATCCCCCTTTGATTTAACTCATTACAAATATTACGCAGCCGCGTTTGATCATAGATATCAAAACCACCTTTAACATATCCTGTGAAATTTGACGTTTCAGATGCAGGATGATATGGAGGGTCGAAATAAACAAACGCATTCTTGTCAATGTTTTTTAAAGCAGCTTCATAATCTCCTGTGAAAATCTTTACATCATTTGTGTTTAGGTATTTGCTTACGGCTCGTAAAGTCGTCTCATTGACTATATTGGGATTCTTGTATTTTCCAAATGGTGCATTAAACTCGCCTGAATTATTCACCCGGTATAGACCGTTGTAACAGGTTTTATTTAAGAAAATAATTCTTGAAGCTCTTTCTACGTCAGAGAGTAAATGAAATTCCCCTTTCCTGTCCAAAGATCTAATCTGATAAAAATATTCCGCATCGTTTTTATGAATTTTTAAGGAATCAATTAAGTTCTCAACATCATCTTTGATTATGCGGTATACATTTGTAAGTTCACTGTTGGAATCATTAATAATGGCTTTAGTAGGCTGTAAATGAAATAAAACTGCTCCTCCACCAACAAACGGCTCATAATAGACTGAGTATTTTTTGGGCAATTGTTCATTTATAGAAGACATCAATTGCCTTTTGCCTCCAACCCATTTTAAAAATGGTGCGACTAGTTTGTTTTTCTTTGTCACGTTATGTTTCTCCAATCGAAATTATGTTTACTAATATAGTTTTACCAATAAAAGTAATCTACAGGTGTATAAGCAATGTGAAATTGTGGATAACTGAACTCTTTGGAAAAATTCAGTTATAGACAAAATGAAATAATATTTAGTAATATCCGACCTGGATTCTGTTTTGTAAAAATTAAAGTTCACCTTTGCACCTCATAGCGCGAGGTAGAGCAGCGGTAGCTCGTCGGGCTCATAACCCGAAGGTCCTAGGTTCGATCCCTAGCCTCGCTACAAAGGTTGTCCAAAGGACAACCTTTTTTATTCTCCCTGTTATCAACACATTGACATAATCCTTAAAGTAAAATCCAGAAAGCTGTAATATCGGGTATACCCTTACGTCTCATATAGTAATCATGTATTAATTTAATTTCTGCGTTTCGGGCATTCCCCTATGCGAATAAGGCAGTGCTTCCGGTCGCGCTGAATTTGTTTGATGCTATAGAGCAGAAGCTATTGCATGAGCCTTCCATCCAGTATCGGGCGGAAATAGCGTACGCTGATGAGGAGGAGATCTTTGTGCGGGGTGGGGTGTTCAAAAAACTGATTCCGCGTATCCATAATAATACCTGCTGCATATCGGGTATGCAGATTATTGCGGGGAATACGCAATTGATAGATGCCTGTCATATTGTTCCTTTCTCGGAGTCGCATGATGATACGGTGTCGAATGGGCTATCGTTATGCCCGAATTTGCACCGTGCGTTTGATCGCCACCTGGTGACGATAGATGAGAGCTACCGGGTGGTGGTGTCGCCGCATTTTGCGGAGGGTACTGATAGCTATTCCATCAGGCAGTTTGCGGGGAAACAGGTGCTGCTGCCCCGGGAGCGGCGGTATTATCCATCGCAGGAAAATTTGGCTAAGCATAGGAGTAGGTTTGAGCGGGTGAATGTGTAGTGTGCTTTGCTTGTGTTGGGTGTTTTACCACCCCGGCTGTTGAGAAAGCCTTCGGCTTCTCTCAGAACCTTCCGACTGCCATACACAATAAAAAGCGGGAGTACGAACCACGTACTCCCGCTTTTTATTAATGCGCCCGTTTAGGGAGCGCTGGTGAGTTGTATTATTTCACTATTCTCATCTCGTTCAGCAGCCATTTGGCATTGCCGAATTTCTCGATGGTAAAGAGCGTGTACCGGATATCGAGCGAAATGTTGCGGCACACTTTGGGATTAAAATCTATGTCGCTCATCGTGCCTTCCCACACCCGGTCGAAGTTGGTGCCTATCAGTTCTCCTTTGGCGTTGAGCACTGGGCTGCCGGAGTTTCCGCCGGAGGTGTGGTTGTCGGCTATAAAGGCTACCGGCACGGTTCCGTTCACGGCCCAGCGGCCATAGTCTTTTTTAGCGTGCAGTTTCTGCAGGTATTCCGGCACGCGGAATTCTTCTACGTTGGGGTTGTTTTTGCGCATCACGCCTTCCAGGTCGGTCTGGTACGAGTATCCTTCCGGGCCATCGGGGTCCAGGCCGCGCACCTTTCCATAGGCCAGGCGCAGGGTCAGGTTGGCATCGGGGTAAAAGTTGTCGGGCCCTTCCTTCTGCATCAGTGCTGCCATATACTGGCGGTTGAGGCGCTTTATGTCGTTGTTGTAGCGGGCCAGTTTGGGCGATATGTCGGTTTTGCGGTACTCCGTCATATAGCTGTACAGTTGCCAGGCGGGGTCGGAGAGGATGCGTCCTTCGTCTTTTAGTTCCGCCCGGCTGGCGAAGAGCTTCAGTTTTTCGGGGTCGCTAACCAGCGTCTGGCTGAAGGCGGCATCGGCCCAGCGGCTGTAGCTGTTTCCGTGCATGCGTTTCATGTCGCGGTAGTAAGCGGGCACGTACAGGGGGGTGTTGTCCATATATAGCTGCATCATGCCGGCAAACATTTCTTTGTCGGTGTGCGCGTCGTAGTTTTTGTAGAAGCCGGCGGTTTGCGCCACTATTTTCTGCAGGGAGTCGCGCAGGGCGTTATTGGTTTTTGCCGACTGGAAAGCTTTGCGCATTTTTTCCAGCACGGCGCCCTGCTGCACCAGTTCTATTCCCCATACCGCTTCCTTTATATATTCATCGGCCTTGGCCAGCTCTTCGGATGCGTTGATGGCTATCTGCACCTCTGTAAGGGTATTGCCCCCCGTGCCGGCACTGCGGGCCGCCCAGCGGGAGAACTCCGACTCATACTCGCGTTTGGTGCCGGTTACGTTGTGCTCTTTCACGCCTTTCATTTCGCCCTGCCACTTCTTCCAGGCGTTGGCTACTCCCGCGCGCTTGCTGGTGTACTTGATGAACACATCGCGCGACTGGCTCATATTGCGGTCGAGTATCGCCAGTTTTTTGGTGCGCACGGTTACGCGCAGGGGGTTGAGCACGTTTTCTACCTGGCGCACCTGCGCGCCGCTGAGGTATTGCTGGGTGGTGCCGGGGAAGCCGTACACCATGGTGAAGTCGCCCTCTTTGTAGCCGCCCACGTTCAGGCTGAAGAATTGCTTTGCCTGGTAGGGACGGTTGCCTTTGGCGTAGTCGGCGGGCTTGTTGTTGCTGCCTGCATACACGCGGAACAGGGAGAAGTCGCCGGTATGGCGGGGCCACATCCAGTTGTCGGTATCGCCGCCAAAGGAGCCGATGCCATTGGGCGGGAAGCCCACCAGGCGCACATCGCGGTAGGTTTCGCTCAGCGACATCCAGAACTGGTTGCCGCTGTAGTAGGGCTTTATGCTGGCATCGTAGCCGGTAGTGTGTTTGTAGGCTTTTTCCCAGGTGCGTATGCGGCTTTCTACCAGGCTGTCGCGGCGGCTTTCGGGTATGCCTTCCGCTATGCCGTGCAGTATTTTATCGGTCACGTTTTCCATGCGGCGGATGAAGGTAACGGTAAGGCCGGGGCAGGGTATTTCGCCCGACATAGAGGCCGCGAAGAAACCCTTGGCAAAGTAGTCGTTCTGCACACTGCTCAGCCCCTGTACGGTACCGTAGCCGCAGTGGTGGTTGGTGAGCACCAGCCCTTTGGGGGAGATGATCTCGCCGGTGCATCCCTTGCCAAAGAGTACCACGGCATTGTTGAGCCCGGTACCATTGGTATTATAAATTTTTTCTACCGGTATGCGCAGCCCGGCGTTTTTCAGGTCGTCGGCCCGGAGCTTCAGGTTGGGCGGAAGCCACATGCCTTCGCGCGCGGAGGCGGTATATATTACACCCACAGTTAATAAACTGCACGCAGCCTTTAATAATAAATATTTGGCTCGATGATTGCGGTACATAGTTGTATCTTTGTTTAGGAGAAATAAAAATACTCTTTTACTAGAAAAATTTTAGTCGAATAGTTATATTTAGCCCAAATAAAGTGAAACTGCCTTTCCGTATATGAGAAAATGCCTACTATTTGTAGCACTTATAGTGTTTCAATTTACCAATGCGGTTGCCCAGGGTCTTTTTAACGCCCCTGATACTGTATGTGTTCGTCAGCCTATCCAGCTCACCAGCAACGCTCCCTTTACGCTTACCAATTATTGGGGCTTTTGCTCGGGCTACCTGCTGACCAACCCGATTGGCAGCAACCTGGGTTTCAACTTTGGCTTCCAGGGCCCGTCGGATATAGACATCACCCGCGATGGCGCTAACTACTTTGGCTTTGCTACCAACTACGCTACCGGCGAACTGGTGCGCCTTAACTACGGCAATAGCCTTTCCAATACTCCTACTTTTACCAACTTGGGTACCCTGGATAACAAGATGCCGCCAAACCCTACCTCGGTACATATAGTGTATGATAACGACCGGAGCAACTGGCACGTATTTGTGACCGGTGGTATAGATGCCGCCAGCTCTTCGCTTACCCGTGTAGACTTTGGTTCCAGCCTTACCAACGATATGCCGAACATTGCCAATATGGGCAACGTGTTCAATAGTTTCAACATTCCTACCGGCCTGTTCATACAGAAGCAGAACGGCATATGGATAGGATGGTGCGTGAACGTGGGCGATAACTCCATCACCTACATCAGCTTCTCCGATAACATTTCGTACACCCCGATTCCGCAGAACCTGGGTAACATCAACAACGCCTTCAACCAGCCGAGCGACCTGGCCGGTATTTACGACAATGGCAACTGGTACCTGTTTGTAACCAACGAACTGGATAACACACTGGCCCGTGTAGACCTGGGCCCTAGCCTGGATAACACCGCGCCGCTGGCCATCAATATTGGTAATCCCGATACTAAACTGTTTGGGCCTACCTCTATCTCCCTCACGCGCGATTGCGATAACCTGCTGGCTTTTATTACCAATGGCGCTACCAACGAGCTGGTGCGGGTAAACATGCCGAGCCCCTTTGGCCCTTACCTGGGCTTTACCATCGGCTCCAGCATGACGCCTGCCGCCCTGAACGGCCCTTCCGGCCTTTCCCGCTTTATGCGCGATATGGGACAGGATGATGTGTACGCCTTTATTACCAACACCGATTTCAGCCTGTCGCGTGTGCTGTTCCCGCAGTGTACCAATTCTTCTATTTCCAGCTCTAGCAGCTATATACCTCCGGTGTACGCTTACGATACTCCCGGCCTGTTCAACGTGTACTATGTAGTAGACGAAGGGCTGCCTACCATGCAGGTAGACTGTAAGCAGATACGTGTACTGAGGATACCCGATATAGACCTGAGCAACGACACGGCGATATGCCAGAACGATACCATCCTGGCCCTGAAAGCCTTCTCAGCCGCCGCGGATACCGTGCGCTGGAGGCCGGCCAACTCGGTGAGCGATTCTACCATCTTCGTGGTAAAAGCGTTCCCGTCGTTCACTACCGACTACCAGATACACCTCATCTATCCCAATGGATGTATTGTAGATACCAACATACTGGTAACGGTGAAGAAGAATAATGCCGACGCAGGTCCCGACCGCATACTGAAAGACGGAGCATCGTCTATACTGGGCGGTCCGTACACTACGCTCTACGATGAGCCGTACACCTACCGCTGGTTCCCCGGCCAATACATGAACGATTCTACCATCGCTTACCCTACGGTGAATCCTCCTAACGATATGACGTATTACCTGGAGGTTTCCACACCGCTGAACGATACGGTAACCTGCCGCACCATAGATACGGTAGTGGTACGGGTTCGCTGCGAAGCCCTGAACCTGCCCAACGCCTTTATGCCGGCAAGCGGCAATCCGCTGACCAACAAGTTTGGCCTGCTGAACCAGAACATCCTGAAGCTGGCGTACTTCCGCATATACGACCGCTGGGGTAAGCTGGTGTTCTACACCACCGACCCGAACCAGATGTGGGACGGCACTATAGATGGCAAGCCCGCTCTTATGGGTGTGTATGTATGGGATGCTGATGGCTTCTGTACCGGCGGTGTCCGGGTGAAGGAGTCGGGGAATGTGACGCTGATAAGATAAACCGGCCGCACCGCTAAAACGAGGACGATGACACAATATCTGTTTCAAATAGAATTGCCCCCGTTTACCGAGGAAATGACGCAGACCATTCCGGCGCATAAGGAATATGTAGACCGGCTGTTCAGCGAAGGGATCATCCTTTCCTACAGCGTGTCGGTGCAGCGCAATATGCTGTGGTGTGTAGTGGCCGCCGCGGATGAACAGCAGGCGATGGAAGTAGTGGCCGCCTTGCCCATGCATCCCTTCTTTACCGATATAGCCTGCCACCAGTTGCTGATACACAATATGTCTACAGCGCTGCTATCTGATATTTCGCTCAACTAACGATACAACAGGTAACCCTCCGGCCATCAAAGCCGGAGGGTTTTTTTCTGCCCATTGCGGGACGCTCCTTATATAATACAACTCACTAGTATCCGATAATTGAAATGCCCTATTTTTTGATAGGGAAACACAATAGGGATTAATTTCCGGCGCACGCCGTATAAGCGTACCTTTGCACCGCAATTAATAACCGTTTACGTATATGAGCAATTTTATTACAGTAGGAAGTAAGTTCCCTGAATTTAAGAAGAAGGCAGTAGTATCCCTGGAAAAAGGCAAAGAGTTTGCAGAAATCAGCAACGAAACCTTTAAAGGACAGTGGGCAGTAATGTTCTGGTGGCCGAAAGATTTCACTTTTGTATGCCCTACCGAGATAGCTGAGTTTAACAACAACTTCGGCAATTTCAAAGACCGTGATACCGTACTGCTGGGCGCCTCTACTGATAATGAATACGTGCACCATGCATGGCGCGTAGCGCACAAAGACCTGAATGGACTGAAGTTCCCTATGATAGCCGATACCTCTAAGTCGCTGGCGGAAGAGCTGGGCATCTTAACGCAGGAAGAAAAGGTAGCCTACCGCGCCACCTACATCATAGACCCGGAAGGCATCGTGCGCTGGGTGAGCGTTAACGACCTGAGCGTGGGCCGCAATGTAGACGAAGTGCTGCGCGTGCTGGATGGCCTGCAAACCGACGAACTGTGCCCCTGCAACTGGAGCAAAGGCGAAGAGACGCTGGTAGCCGCAGTAGGATAATAACAATAGTAGAAACAACAACTGAATCCACCCCCGTAGCGGGGTGGATTTTTATAAAAACGAAGAACGAAGATGGAAACGATACAACACGAAACGGTTGCCGGTATGCTGCACGACCTGGGCCTGGATGCCGGGCATACATCGCCCTCGCTGCGGCAGCTTTCTGATACCGATAGCAAATACCTGCGCGACCTGAAGCTAAACGTGGCGGCCGTACTGGGCAGCAAGAACATAGTGCGCAAAGACGCGCTGCTGCTGGCCCTGGCCGTAGTGGTGAACGAGAAGCACGAGGCGCTGACAGCAGCCTTTGAATCGCTGGCCCGCAACGAGGGGGCCTCTGAAGCGGAGCTTTCTGAAATACACAGTTGCACCTCGCTGATGAGTGCTAATAATATCTTCTATCGCTTTAAGCACTACCTGAGCGAGGCTGACTACTACCAGAATACCCCGGCCGGCCTGCGCATGAGCATTATGATGAACCCGGTGATAGGCAAGGAACTGTTTGAGCTCACCAGCCTGGTAGTTTCCGCGGTAAATGGCTGCGAGCGCTGCGTGACGGCGCACGAGCGCTCCGTGCGCGAGTTGGGTTCCACAGAAGCCCGCATATACGATGCGGTGCGCCTGGCGGCGGTCATCAAAAGCCTAAGTGTAATTATCTAGTGCCCTTTTAGTCATTCAGCCCTTTTAGGCTTGCCGGCAGGCAGGGAGTGGGGGTTACGCATGCAGCGGCAAGGTTAAAGTAAAAGTAGAACCCTTACCCAGGGCGCTCTCTACTTTTGCTTTGCCGCCATGCGCCTCGGTGATGGCTTTTACATAGCTGAGGCCCAGGCCAAAGCCCTTCACATTGTGAATGTTGCCGGTATGCGCCCGGTAGAACTTTTCAAACACCCGCGACTGGGTTTCTTTGTTCATACCTATACCATTGTCTTTTACCTTTATGGCCAGCATACCGTTGTTGGTAACCGTGGTGTTTACATCTATGTGCAGGGGGATACTCTCGTTAGAGTATTTAATGGCATTATCCAGCAGGTTGAACACGATGTTGGAAAAGTGTACTTCGTCGGCGTCTATTATGTAGTTGGTAGCATCCAGGTTCAGGGTTATAGAACCATTTTTTTCCTGTATCTGCAAGGCCAGGTTGTCGGCTGTTTTCTGAATGATTTCGTGGGCGTCCAGCTCCTGCAGGTTTAGTTTTATCTCCTGGCGTTCCAGGCGGGCGGCCTGCAGTATTTTTTCCACCTGCTTGTTCATCCGCTTGTTCTCGTCTTTTATCATGCCGCTGTAGTAGCGTATCTTATCCGTATCGTGTATCACCTTCTCGTTCACCAGTGCGTCTATGGCCAGCGAAATGGTAGCCAGCGGCGTTTTCAGCTCGTGGGTCATGTTGTTGATGAAGTCCGACTTTATCTCCGACAGGTTCTTCTGCCGGAACATAGTGCGTATAGTGAGCGCGAACGCCGAAATAATAATGCACGTAAAGAATATGGAGGCTAATATCAGGCCGCCCATCTGCTTGATGATGTAATTTTTGTCCTCTATATACAGGTAGAGCGTTTCTACATAGGTGCCGTCTGGCAGGCTAAGTGTTTCTTTGCGGGTGGAAGCGGAGTTGAAATATTCTTCCTTAAAATTGGGGCTGATAGCGATAGACTGGTCGAAGATGTTGGTGACGCAGTATTCGTACTTTTCTTTCAGGCTGTTCTTTTTAAGAATGGTATCTACTATCTGCGGAATTTCATTCTGGAAGTCGACGATGGTAAAGTACTTGCGGAGCAGGTTTTGCTTACTCATTTCGTTGGGGATGTAGCCGTACTGCTTTTTCTCAAAGTGGCGGTTGTACATCTGCTCCTTTATCTGCTGCATAGCTTTCTCTATATTGTTCTTGTGCAGCTCCTGTTTTACTAAAATGGCATTTTCTATCCAGTGCATCTGGATGAACATAATGCCGAGCACGGACAGGGTGATCAACAAAACAATAAGCGGGAAAACTCTCTTCATCTATAAAGCAAAGCTAATCTAAGGCCGGAAATATCCGAATACCCGGGTAAAAATACCTTTTGGCAGGATGTGTAAACCTCGCAGGTATCAAATTTAACTACATTTTACAACGGATTGCCCTGCAAATAAATTTGGGCATTTCTTTTATTAAACCGTGATATTCATTAGTTTTATGTGCTTAAATGAGTAAAAACTCTATGAAATATCTGTTACTTGCCTGTGCCACCGCATTGGTGGTTATTTCCTGCAACAAAGAGCAAACGCTGGACGTTCCGCTGAACCGCACCCAGAAGCTCTACGGGAACAACAAAACCGATGCTGCACCGGAGATGCCAACCAGGTGGACTACCAAGGAGTACCGCGTGGTATTTACCAAACTGGACGGCTCTGACTCGGTAGTAACCGATTTGCAAACAGCCTGTAAAAAAGACGATTTCCTCCAGTTCTTCGAGAACTACTCCGGCAAGCACCACACGGCGAATGACAAATGTTCCACGGGCGAAGGCGATATCTACAATTTCCGCTGGGAATTTAGCGACAATGACGATTCGCTGAACTTTTACAACTGCGACCGTTACTTCGACTACCGTACCTTTAAAGTATCGGTAAAAGATTTCAGCGACGGGGAGTTTACGATTGCTTACCCCGCGCCGTTCATAGTGAACAACGTTCCCGTAGATACGGTACGCATAGAGCATGTATTTCAGAAAAACTAAGGTGGAAGAAAGATAGTATTCAGTACCATCCGCCCGGGCGGATGGTTTTTTTTATAAAAATCAATCATCACGGGTTCAATTCGTACTTTTGCGAGCCTGTTGGCGAAATAACAGTAACAATATGTTGAAAATTACACTGCCCGATGGCGCGGTGCGCGAGTATGAAGGAAGCGTATCGGCGATGGATGTGGCCAAATCTATAAGTGAAGGGCTCGCCCGCAAAGTGCTGGCGGCCGAAGTGAACGGGGAAATATGGGATGCCGCCCGCCCCATAACCCAAGATGCTACCCTGAAGCTGCTTACCTGGGGCGACCCGGGGGCGAAAGCCACTTTCTGGCACTCTTCCGCCCACCTGATGGCCGAGGCGCTGGAAGCCCTCTTTCCCGGTACCAAGTTTGGTATAGGACCGGCCATAGACAATGGCTTCTATTATGATATAGACCTGGGCGACCGCTCTATAACAGAGGAAGACCTGAAGAGGCTGGAAGATAAAATGAAGGAACTGGCCAAGGCCGGTAGTGAATACGTGCGTGAAGAAATGCCGAAAGACAAGGCTATCGCCTACTTTACGGAAAAGCAAGACCAATATAAGCTGGAACTACTGGAAGGCCTGAACGACGGCGAGATCACCTTCTACACACAGGGAAACTTTACCGACCTGTGCCGCGGACCGCACATACCCAATACCAGCTTCATTAAATCGGTGAAGCTGACCAATATTGCCGGCGCCTACTGGCGGGGCAACGAAAAGAATAAAATGCTCACCCGCATATACGGTATCACCTTCCCCAACCAGAAGGAACTGGATGAGTACCTGGTGCTGCTGGAAGAGGCGAAGAAGCGCGACCACCGCAAGCTGGGCCGTGAGCTGGAGCTGTTCACTTTTTCAGAGAAGGTAGGCAGCGGCCTGCCTCTGTGGCTGCCCAAAGGCGCCATGCTGCGCGAGCGCCTGCAGCAGTTTCTGCAGCGCGCGCAGATTGCCAGCGGCTACCTGCCGGTAATAACGCCGCACATAGGCAGCAAGCAACTGTATGTAACCTCGGGTCACTGGGAGAAGTATGGTAAAGACAGCTTCCGCCCCATAACTACCCCGCAGGAAGGAGAAGAGTTCATGCTCAAGCCCATGAACTGCCCGCACCACTGCGAGATATATAAGTCATCGCCGCGCTCGTACAAAGACTTGCCGCTGCGCCTGGCCGAGTTTGGTACGGTGTACCGCTACGAGCAGTCGGGCGAGCTGCACGGCCTTACCCGCGTCCGTGGGTTTACCCAGGACGACGCGCACTTGTTCTGCCGGCCGGAGCAGGTAAAGGATGAATTTAAGAAAGTAATAGACCTGGTGATGTATGTATTTACTTCGCTGGACTTTAGCGAGTTCACCGCCCAGATATCGCTGCGTGACAAGGAAGACCGCAGCAAGTACATAGGCACCGAGGAAAACTGGGAGATAGCAGAGCGCTCTATAATGGAAGCTGCCGAGGAAAAAGGCCTGAAGACCGTAGTAGAGTATGGCGAGGCGGCCTTCTATGGCCCCAAGCTGGACTTTATGGTGAAGGATGCCCTGGGCCGCAGCTGGCAGCTGGGTACCATACAGGTAGACTACAACCTGCCGGAGCGCTTTGAGCTGGAGTATGTAGATGCGGATAATACCCGCAAGCGCCCGGTAATGATACACCGCGCCCCCTTTGGCTCTATGGAGCGCTTTACAGCCGTGTTGCTGGAGCACTGCGCCGGTAAGCTGCCCTTCTGGCTGGCGCCGCAGCAGGTAAAGGTGCTGCCTATAAGCGATAAATTCAACGAGTATGCACAGGAAGTGGTGAATGCACTGGCCACCGCCGACATACGCGCCGAAATAGACGACCGCAGCGAGAAGATAGGCAAGAAGATTCGCGATACCGAACTGATGAAGGTGCCGTATATGCTGATAGTAGGGGAGAAGGAAATGGCCGAGCGCCAGGTATCGGTGCGCAAGCAGGGCGAGGGCGACAAAGGCTCGGTGCCCCTGCAAGACTTTGTGCAGGAAGTGCAGGCTATTGTACGCGACCAGGTAGCTGGCAAAAAGTTAAATTAAGGAGTAGATAATCATTATATAGCATAGAATATGCATTTGTTGGATAAAATGCACTATTTTTGCCATCATTTTTAAAAATCGTTAATGCAAAAAAGAGGTAAAGGAAAACCATTTTTTAGACCAAGACAAGTACAGAACGAACACCGTTTGAACCGTGAGATAACCGCACAGGAAGTGCGTGTGATAGGGGAAGATGTGGAGCCCGGTGTTTATCCTTTAGCCCAGGCGATACGCATGGCCGAAGAGCGTGAAGTAGACCTGGTGGAAATATCGCCCAACGCGGTTCCGCCCGTGTGCCGCCTCATAGACTACAAAAAGTTCCTTTACGAGAAAAAGAAAAAGGACAAGGAGCAGAAGGCCAAAGCGAAGCAATCGGAAGTAAAGGAAATACGGTTCACTCCCAATACAGACGACCACGATTTTGACTTTAAAGCAAAGCACGCCGAAAAGTTCCTGAAAGAGGGCGACAAGGTGAAATGCTATGTACAGTTCAAGGGACGTGCTATCATGTTCCAGGAGCGGGGCGAGCTGCTGCTGCTGAAGTTTGCCGAAAGGCTGGCTGAGTTTGGTTCGCTGGAGTCTATGCCGAAGATGGAAGGCCGCCGTATGCTGGTGATCTTCACTCCTAAAAAGAAAAAATAAAGAAGCTGATACACGTCATTGTAAAAATGTGACCTTAGTCACATGGTGCAATGATAGTAACGTGTATCTTTGTGCGGTAAAGTTTTTAAATTAAATCATTCTACTGCAGATAAAGAAGTTTTCATAGTGATAGGGTTTATAGGGGCTGGCCTGTTCTCAGGCTGGCTTTTTTATTGCTGCCAGGCCAGGTACTGAAACTAAAAGTGAGAAGTACTTTTATTAAGTTCGGATTAAAAACTTGGCATATGGAAAAAGAAATTCTTTAAGGCGACAGGCGCATGTTTATACACCTATTGTCAAAATTAATTTGGAAAAACAGTTTCTGATATTATTTTTGCATCAGTTTTCATAGTGATAGGGTTTATAGGGGCTGGCCTGTTCTCAGGCTGGCTTTTTTATTTTTATTCGTATTTTGCCGCAAATTCCCTCATTCATGCTGCGTGGACCACTGTTATTTCTCGTGTTGTTATTGATCGGCTCCCGAACTAATGCACAACCGCTTGCCGCTTATACCAACATTCAGAATGAAGTGATGGCCTGGGACAGGGGTATGATACGAAAAATAGACTACCTCCCCCCTGTGCAGATGAAAGTAGGCCGCTGCGCCATTCCTTACCTCGACAATTCCCGTTCGTTCCGCATTTATTACGGTGGTGGTGTGCGCACCATCAATCCCGGCTTCACCAATGCGTTCTTCGTGAGCGATTACCTGGTGGCTTTCCTGAATGCCAGCTCACTGAATGTATTTGAGAAAGGAAACATCAAGAACCTGACCACCCTCTGCGAGCAGTATTACCTGGGCGACAGCGTACTGGTGTACCTGGACGGGCTGCGCCGCGACTACAAAGCCTACTACAACGGGCAGGTGTACCCCATAGAGAACTTCCTGGGCGATACCGCCATCTACGGCATTAAGGTAACCGATAACATAGTAGCGTATAACAACTATGCAAACCAGTTCCGCATCTTCTACCACGGCGAGACCATAGCGCAGGAAGACTTTGCCGTAGGCAGCTTTGATGCCGGCCGCAATACGGTAGCCTATGTAGACGCCAACCGCACCTTTAAGGTGTTCCATAGCGGGCAGACCTACCTGGTGGAGAATTTCGCGCCTATCTCTTACTATGCGGGCGATAACCTGGTGGCTTACGTTTCCAACGACGGCTATTTTAAAATATTCTACGGAGACAGTGTGCGCACCATCGGGTTCTTTACCCCCGACTACGTGGTGGGCGACAACGTGGTAGGCTACCAGGACCCCAGCGGCTACTTCAAGGCATTTTACAAAGGAGAGATCACGCAGTTGGAAAGTTACTACCCGCAGAACTACAGCATACAGTACAACTCCATCGCTTACATCAACCGGGCAAATATCCTGCGCCTCTTCTCCGAAGGTGAGATACACGATGTAACCAACGCCGCCCTGGAAAACTGGGAACTGAACTACGACGTGATAAAGTACCAGATAGGGAGGAATATGTTCCGCTTCTTCTACAAGGGCCGCGAGTACTAACGACAGCAAATCTTTCTAGGGAAAGGTTGAATTACATAAATATTTAATTATATTTATGAGTCTAAACCTATACCAACCATGCGGCACCTCCTGGCTGTATTTCTTTTATTGTTCTGTAAAAGCGCAGGCGCGCAGAATATGGTTCAGAACCCGAGTTTTGAGCAGAACATACAATGTCCCAATTATATAGGTCAGGTTAACGCCGGTTTTCTGCCTGGGTGGATAAGCCCTAACCTATCAACCCCCGACTATATGCATGCATGTGCCACGCATGTGTGGGTACAGGTGCCCACCAACCATTCGGGGTATCAGCAGCCTTTATCGGGAAATGCCTACGCTGCCGCAATGGTAGCTTACTCGCCAGACAACCATACCGAATACGTGCAGGGCACACTCAATCCGCTTACCGTAGGCACGCCGTACCGCGTGGTAGTGCATGCTAACCTATCCAATACATGCATGTATGCCATATCCGACCTTGCCGTTTTTTTCTTCCAGAATGGAGTAGGTGCCAATCTCAATAATACCTTTTACATACCGGTTACCCCACAGGTAAATTACAGCTCTTACGGCTTTGTGACAGACACGCTGAACTGGGTAGCGCTAACCGATACCATTATAGCCGACTCTTCTTATTCACACTTCATCATTGGGAACTTCAAGAATTGGGCGAACACCAATAAGGTGCAGGTGAATACAACAGGTTCAGGACGGGCGGTATATTATTTCGATTCCGTAAGTGTAGAGCCAATCGTGGTGCAGCCATTAACCCTTACCGCCACGCAGGTAAATGTACTGTGTTACAATGCCGCTAATGGCACGGCTACCGCCAATCCATACGGCGGGCTTCCTCCCTATACCTACCTGTGGAGCAACGGGCAAACCACGCAAACGGCCTCAGGCCTCGCACCGGGAACCTATACCTGCACCGTAACCGATGCGCTGAGCAATTCCGCGACAGTTACGGTAACTATCACGCAACCGGGCAGCCCGGTTGCAGGCAGCATCAGCAGTACGTCTCCCGCTACTTGCGGTCAGCAAAATGGCTCCGCCACCGTAACGGTATCGGGTGGGGTACCCGGCTATCTTTATCAGTGGCAGCCGTATGGGGGCAACAGCGCTACGGCTTCGGGCCTTGCCGGCGGCACTTATACCTGCACGGTAGCCGATGCCAATGGCTGCCTGGATACTGCCGTTGCCGTAATTACCCAGACACCGGCATTTACCCTCACTACCGCTGTGGTAAATCCCAACTGCAATGGCGGCACTGGTACCGCCACGGTTACCCCATCCGGAGGTACGCAGCCGTTCACCTACCTGTGGAGCAATGGACAGACCACGCAAACCGCAACCGCTCTGCCTGCCGGTAACTACTCCGTCACCGTTACTGATGCCAATGGCTGCACCGCAACGGTATCGGTAGTACTGGTACAGCCACCCCCACTTACACTCGTCACTACCAATCTGCAAACCATCAATTGCCACGGGTATGCTACTGCCATAATATCATGCGGCCCCATGGGCGGTACGGGGCCCTATAGTTACCTGTGGAGCAACGGTCAAACTAGCCAAACGGTGTCCGGGCTGGGGGGCGGTAATTACTCAGTTACCGTTACCGATAGTAAGGGATGCACCTACACGGCTTATGTAACCCTTACACAGCCGCCGCCGCTGGTGCTCACTACTACATCGGTAACAGCCACCTCTTGTGCGCAGAACAATGGCTCCGCCACTGTTTCAGCCACCGGAGGCACACCGGGATATACTTATTCATGGGCGCCCTATGGGGGTACTTCCACCACGGCTGCCAACCTGGGGCCGGGTGTGTATGTAGTTACCGTAACCGACGATCTGGGCTGCATCGATACAGTGCATGTTACGGTGCCCACCTCTACGCCGCTGAGTGTTTCGCTTACCTCATCGGCCAACGTGAGTTGCTACGGGCAGAACAATGGCTCGGCATCGGTGAGTGTATCTGGTGGCACACAGCCTTATGTATATAACTGGAGCAATGGGGCTACTACAGCTTCTGTCTCCGGGCTGGCGCCGGGTGTGTATAGCCTTACCGTAACGGACGCGAACGGTTGTGCGGGTTCTTTGTCTGTAACCATCACCGGGCCCACGCTGCTGAACGCTTCGGTAAATTCGGTAACGTATCCCTCCTGCAATGGCCTGAACACCGGGAGCGCGGGTGTAACCGTAACCGGTGGCACACCGCAGTATATCTACTTGTGGAACAACGGCCAAACCACCCCAATAGCAACCGGCCTCGCCGCAGGCAGCTATACCGTAACCGTAACGGATGCCAACGGCTGTACCGATACGGCACACGCACTGGTGAGCCAGCCCCCGGCGCTTACGGCCGCCATCAGCAGCATGGCCGATGCCACTTGCTCGCAGAACAACGGATGGGCCACAGCTACGCCATCGGGTGGCACCGGACCGTATACCTACTTATGGAGCAATGGCCAAACCACCCCAACCATAACCGGGCTGAGCGCCGGAACCTATACCGTAACCATAACCGACCACCACAATTGCACGGCTACCGCCACGGTACAGGTAAGCCAGTCGGCTGCGCTGACGCTGCAGGTAGCCGCTGATGATATCAGTTGCCACGGCCTCTCCGACGGTGCGGCGGCGGTAACGGTCAGCACCGGCACGCAGCCCTACACTTATAGCTGGAGCAACGGCGGCACTACCGCGGGTATATCGGGGCTGGCAGCGGGTAGCTACACCCTACAGGTGACCGATGCCATTGGCTGCCCCGGCAGCGCTACCGTAACCATAACCGAACCTGCTGTACTCACAGCAGCTATAACAGCCAGCGCCGATGTGCCCTGCCACGGCGGGCAAACGGGTAGCGCCACGGTAGCAGCCGGTGGTGGCACGCAGCCCTACACTTATCTATGGAGCAATGGCGGAACGGCTGCCAGCCAGGCCAATCTTTTCGCGGGCAACTATACAGTAACAGTTACGGATAGCAACGGGTGTACAGCGGCGAGCACCATAACGATAAGTGAACCGCCAGCCCTGCTGCTGGCCACGCAGGCGCTCACGGGCAGTTGTGCCAATGAGGAGCAGGGGTCGGCGCAGGTTACCGCCTCCGGGGGCAACCCGCCTTATTCTTTCAGTTGGAACACCACGCCGACGCAAAACACCACCACCGCCGTGGGAATGGCGCCGGGTACTTATATAGTGACGGTAACGGACAACAGTAACTGTGCGCAGGCCGATACGGTAACGATAGCGGGCTATTCACTGCCGGGTGTAGATGCCGGTGATGATACCACCATCTGCTATGGCCGAGATACGGCCTACCTGCAGGCTATGGGTGCGGCAAGCTATGTATGGTCGCCGGCCAACGGCCTGAGTTGCACCACGTGCAGCAATCCGGTAGCCACCCCCAACGTATCTACTACCTACACCCTCACCGGTACCGATGCGAATGGCTGCGTAGCTACCGATGCGGTAACGGTGGCCGTGCTGGTAAAAGGCCCCACAGCTGTAGGCCCCGGCAAAGACATATGCCTGGGGCAGAGCACCGAACTTTTTGCCGAAGGAGGGATGTCGTATTCCTGGTCGCCGGCAGTGGACATGAACGGGGAAACAGGAGCAACACCTATCGTATCGCCACAGGTAACTACTACTTATACGGTACTGGTGAAGCAGAGCGATTGCTTTACCGATACCCTGTCGCAAACCGTAACGGTCTATACGCCGCCGGTGGTGAGCCTGGGCCCCGACCGCAGGGCCGTAACCGGTACGGTTATCACGCTGCATGCGGACACAGCCAATGCCACCTCGCTGACGTGGACTCCACCGCTGTACCTTAACTGCTACGACTGCACCGGGCCTGAAGCTACCGTAGAGAAAGACATTCGCTATGTGGTTACTGTGTTCAACGGCCCTTGTTCAGCGATGGATGACATCAGTATACTGGTGAGCTGTGAGAACAGTGACGTATTCTGCGCTAATACGTTTACGCCCAATAGTGATGGGCAGAACGATTACTTCTTCCCGCAGTCAGGCAGCAGGATACTGGTGGCGCAAATGGCCGTGTACGACCGCTGGGGTGAAAAAGTATTTGAACGCAGTAATTTCTTTACCAACGAACCCAAAGACGGCTGGGATGGTACCTATAAAGGAAAGGACTGTAACCCCGATACCTACGCGTACTTCGTGCAGTTTCTCTGCGGCAACGGACAGCGGATAATGGTAAAGGGTGATATAAACATAGTAAAGTAAAGAGCGCCAACGGCGACAGAGGCTATACACCGTATAAAATACAAGGGCTGCCCGATGAAGGCAGCCCTTTTGCATGAGTGGTATGCGGTAGTGTTAGTCGTACTTGAAGTCGCCATCCCACCAGCCGGCTTTCTTCCAGGCCCAGGAGAACGGCATAATAACGAGCGAGAACATAGCGGTGGTCTGGCCGGTTACCTTAAAGCCGCCGGTACTTTCGCTAAAGAAGCTCTTGCTTTCATTGATCCACGGCACGGCGCCGAAGGATACCAGGCCGCGCACCTTGATGCAGATGCCGGCCATTACGCCTACTTCAGCTTTCACGAACGGAGTGGTGGCGAACGAAAATCCACCGCCTACATTACCCGCCGACTCGGCCACCATAAAGTAAGCGGCAGGCATACCGCCTACGCCAAAGCTGCCGGTCAGCCGGTAGTTCTTGCTGCCCATAGCGCCCGCTCCAAATTTATAGTCCAGGCTCACGGGAACGCCTATCTGGTAACCAACGGCTATTACGCTGTTGGAAAGGTCGTACTCGCTGCCATCTACCGAAAATGCTTTGTACAGGTTTTCCCAAACGTAGGCGTTCTCCACTATGTCGATATGCAGGGAGAGCGCACTGGCCACCCCTGTCCGCTTCAGGCGTATGGAAGAGCCGATATAGGCGCCATAGGCCAGCTTGGAAGTGACATTACGGCTCACAAAGGTATCGCCCAGGCTCACGCCCAGGTCACCGCTGCCGGTTATGCTGTACACGGGGTTGTAGCCCTCAAAGCGGGCGGTAGCCATAGGGTAGGTGAACCCCAGCTCAAAATGACTGAAAAATCCCGGGAATTTCGCTTCACTT
The DNA here is from genome assembly GCA_016786665.1 of Flavipsychrobacter sp. Lineage (GTDB taxonomy): Bacteria > Bacteroidota > Bacteroidia > Chitinophagales > Chitinophagaceae > MKUN01. The sequence continues at coordinate 18,520 of JAEUVZ010000053.1, read as the reverse complement.
ACCAGTGAACTGCCGGCGAATACCAGTAATAAAAGGCTCCTAAATAGTTTTTTACGCATATCCTTTAGTCAGGTTTTTTTGGGGGTTAAGTGCGGTAAAAATAATAAATCCCGGCTTATATTATATATACCCGCCCGGAGTGCCAATAGTTGGCCGGAGAACCTACATTTGCAGCAGGATGACCATAGGCGGACTATACATGGCGGAAACAGCCGGAAAGGGCAGGGGAATGTATTGCGAAGACCCCATACCAGCCGATACAGTAATAGAGGTGGCCCCGGTAATAGTGATGAAAGGGACCGACAGGGAACATCTGGATAAAACCCTGCTCCACGACTATATCTTTGAATGGACACCCGAAGGCGAAGAAAAAATGTGCTGCATGGCCCTGGGTAATATCCCGATATACAACCACTCCTATACCTCCAACTGCGAATATTACATGGACTACGAAGAGCAGACCATGATGATAAAAACAGTACGCCACATACCCGCCGGTGAAGAACTAACCATCAACTACAACGGCGACTGGAACGATGATAAAAAGGTTTGGTTTGAGGTGAAGTAACCCTTGGTTCCCCCGGCTGCTAGGCGGGTGGCTTTTGTTTTATAGCACAGGAATAGTTTTTGTAACTTTCACGTGGTGGACAATCCATCAATCAATTTATGTGGCAGGAAAAAGATAACGCACTCTACCGTTCTTTCGGGTTCAGGGATTTCTCGGAAGCCTTCGCTTTTATGACCCGCGTAGCCCTGCTGGCTGAGCAGCACAACCATCATCCCCGCTGGGCCAATACCTGGAACAAAGTAGAGATATGGCTCAACACCCACGACGCAGGCAATATTGTTACGGATAAAGATCGGAAGCTGGCAGAGGCTATAGACAGGCTGGTCTGAACCGGGAGTAAACGGGTTAATCGGCCCTAATCCCGGTTCCATATAGCTCCATCATAGTTCTACTCTATACACCGGGTACCGCATATGCGCGCTTTCGTAGTAGGGGGAGTTCTTGTACACAAAATCCAGCTGTGCCGATGCGCTCCTGGTAAAGTCCGGGTCCGACTTTCGTTTTTGTTCCAGCCTCTTCCGCAGTGCGGCATCGTTTTTCAGTAGCTCCGCCGCTTCGTCTTCAAACACGTAATCACTGAAGTATTCCTTTTGTTGCAGTATGGCATCAAAGAAATTCCACGCGAAGAATGCGTCTGGCCCGTTGGGTTCCAGCGTTTCCACCAGGTAGCGTTTGGCGGGTTGGTTCACGTCTATTATGTAGTCGCCGGCCTGCAGGCGCACTTTCTGTTTCTTCTTTTTTACCTGCACGTTGCGGTGATAGTAGTGCCCTTCATAGGGGCCGGGCACGGTTTCAAATTTTTCTATCCGGTATGTCCATACGGTCCTGGTTTCGTCGGCGTTAAGCCGTCGCATTTTTACGCCATTCAGCCGCAGCCGGGTGATAACATTCCCCCAGCCCTGCGGCACTATATAGGCTTGCGGGGCGGTTACGTATTGGGCGCCCGAGTAAGAGTTGTAAAATTTCACCTGCCGGGTATAGGGCTTGCTTCGGTCGTAATACAGGCGGTCGTGTCCCGATACCGCACTCTTTTTGTAGGCGGCCTCGTAGCCCATAAACTGGACGAGCCGGGCCTGCCCTTCGTTCAGTTTCCAGTCCAGCGGAAAGGAGCGTTGCAGCAACAGCGCCTCACGGTCGGTCTGGCGGGCTTCCTTTACCTGCCGCGCGTTTCGCGAAGCTACTTTTATAAAGCTGCGCATCAGCTCATAGGTAGCTTCCACCCGCTGGCGGAAAGGTTTCAGCATATGCGTTTCCGGCACAAAGGCCATGGTCTGGAACATAGCAGCCAGCCCGCTGGAAAAGCGTGGGTAGTCATAAAATTCCGTCCAGCCTTTTTCCGGTGTGTTGCCAAAGTGGTTTACGTAAGGCACCAGGTCGTAGCCACGCTCTTTCATGTCGCGGTAGAGGGCTGGCTCAAAAACATCATACATATACTTGCCGGCCTTGCCGCCCAGCTTATCGTGCTGCGTGGCCAGCAGGGTGATGATATGCTGGTAGTCGGCCCCGTTGCTCACGTGGTTATCTATAAATACATCCGGGTCCAGCGAGTGGAATACCTCTACCAGGGTGCGGGTCTCCTGTGCGTCCATCTTTATGAAATCGCGGTTGAGGTCCAGGTTTTGCGCACTGCCCCGGAAGCCATACTCCTCCGGCCCCTGCTGGTTGGCGCGGCTATAGCTGCCCCTGTTGAGCGCGCCGCCTATGTTAAACACGGGCACTACTGCCAGCACTACGTTTTCCGGCACGGTTATCTTTCCGCTGGCGGCGTCGCGCAGCAGCATTTTGCAGGCTTCAATGCCATCGGGCTCACCGGGGTGTATGCCGTTGTTTATCAGCAGTATCACTTTACCCTCCTTCTTCCACCTGCTTACGTCAAAGCGGCCATCGCCGCTGTAGTACACTACATGCAGCGGGTAGCGTGTATCCGTCGGGCCGGCCTCTTCCATGGCGATGGTGGTGTAGCGGCGGTTGAGCGTTTCATAAAATTCTATGGTTTCGGCATAGGTGGCCGTCTGCCTGCCGTTAGAGGTCTCAAAGCGGGTGAGTAGCTGCGCCGCGCCGCCGAACGGCAGCAATAAGCTGAGCAATAATATCCGGTAGAACATGGTCTAAATATACAGACCTTTCCGCCTTTTGCCATACCGTTGTTGGTACGGTATTTTAACACGCTTAGCAAACACTGCGCTATATGAACACAGAACTGCTCAGCCATCTCGTAGACCAAACGTTTGCGAAGCTCTCTACTCCCGCTCCTGGAACGGGTTTATATACCGAATTGAAGAACGTCATCAGTAAGGCGTTCGAACTGGGCAAACAGTTAGGCCCTGCCGAAGACGAAATAAATTCCACAATTAGTCCCTATTCCACAGAGCCACCTGCGGAAACTATTTTCCATCATACAGCCATTTGCCGCTAGCGGTTATACGGCCAGCCAGAAATTTCATTCATGGGCATAATAATAATTCTTTATTATTGTGCCCATGACGTCTGTGCGTATAGCTGAGCCGGAAGATGCCGCGCTGATACAAGACCTGGCCGAAACCACCTGGTGGCCTACTTACGAACCGATAGTAGGGGCCGAACAGGTGAGTTATATGCTGGAGTTGTTCTACAGTACCAATGTAGTAGCTGAGCAGATCCGCTCCGGCGCCCAAACCTACGTGCTCCTTTACGATGGGCAAACCCCGGTGGGCTTCGCCGCTTACTCACCCCGTGAGGAAGACCCACATGTCTACAAACTGCACAAGCTCTACTGTCTCCCTGCTGAGCAGGGAAAGGGATATGGCCGCATACTGCTGTCGGCGGTAGAGCAGTCGGTACTCGCCACCGGTGAGCACATACTTGACTTGAACGTTAACCGCTACAACAAAGCCAAAACCTTCTACGAGCACCTCGGCTTCCACATCATCTACGAGGAAGACATCAAAATAGGCCAGGGCTACGAGATGAATGATTATGTGATGCGCAAGGTGTTGAACCGGGATTAGGGTAGCACTCCACTGCTCAAAGCATGCGCTTTGACCTACTTATAGCCGAAGTATTTACTCCGGCACAACAACAATAATGAAGGGAGCATCATAACCAATCCTTAAAAATCCAGAAAGTCCTTAACGAATAAACGCCCCGCGGTCGCGGGGCGTTGTATCATAGATGGGAAATAAAATCTATTTTTTAATGAACTGCTGTGTTGCGGTGAAGTCCTTACCGGTCAGCTGCACATTGTAGTAGCCCGGTGTCAGGTCGCTTACATTAAAGCTGTTGCCATCGGCATTCATGGTTTTTACTTTACGGCCTGTTACATCATAGATAGCTACGGTAGTAACAGCGCCGGTAGTAGAGAAGCTTACTACATCTGCAGCCGGGTTAGGGTACAGCGACAGTGACGCGTTGCCGGCGGCCACTACATTGTTCACACTCAGTGCGGAATTGTTGTCGGCCACTATAAAAGGGCTGAGGCTGGTGATATTGTCACGGTTCATTACATACATGTTGCCTTGTGCGGTGGCGCTGGCGGCGGCCGCTACATCCCAGTTGCCGTTCATGTGGTGTGCTATGTACGATTGGGTGCGGTTAAAGCCATTCACTTCCAGGTTGGCCGCCCACATCAGTTGCAGGTCCAGGTCCAGGCCCGTAGTTTGCGAGCTGGTGATGAACCATGTGTTGTTCACTATAGACCGGTCTATCGCCAGGTTGCTGCCTGTAGTACCGCCCGACCATACAGAGTCGTTCACCATTACGCTGATGTCGCTGGTCACAGAGCCCGAGTTGGCAGTGATGACAGCAGGTGTATAGTCGCCCTCAGTTCCTACATGGAAGGTAGCGGAATTATTCGCTGCCAGGTTGATTGTGAGGTGTCCGCCATCGCCGGTGATTACATAGCTGTCTTCAGAGCCACCTGAAATGGTAGCGCCTGCGTTCAGCATCAGGTTGTTGTTCCAGGTGTGCAGCAGGCCCGATGTAAGGGTAAGCATACCGCTAACGTGCAGGTCGCTGCCCAGGCTGGCGTAGCCGGTATTGGTGCCCAGGTTAATGGTGAGGTTGTTCACTGTATTGCCTGTATTGTTGAAGCGGATACCGCCATTGAAGTTAATATTGGAGGTAATAGTGATGTTAGAGCCGGAAGTACTCACCAGGGAGCCATTACCCATAGAGGAGAAGTTACCGTTCACGGCAAAGTTCAGGTCGTTGTTGTTCAGTGTCAGCGTACCCTGGCTGAGCGTCAGCATACCGGTAACGGTGATGTCTGAACCCAGGTCAACATTGGAGCTGGAAGAGCCCAGGTTGATGGTCAGGTTGTGTACCGTGTTGTTGCCGCTGCCGAAAGTGAGGTCGCCGGTCAGGCTGTTCAGGGTATTGATGGTGATGTTCGCGTTGGCGTCGGCATAAATGGAACCGGAGCCGGTAGCGTCTATATCGCCGTTGGTGGCCAGGGCCAGGTCGTTACCGTTCAGTATCAGGTTACCGTTTTCCAGGTCAAGTGTTCCGTTAATAACCACGTCGCCCGTCAGCGTTACCGAGCCGGAAGAAAGGTCTATCATTACGTCCTGCAGGCCGCTGCCGGTTAGTTCCAGCCCGCTGTTGCTGCCGGAGCCATGATACACTACGTTGTAGTTGCTGGTAAGCCCCAGCATGCCATTGCCGCCCAGGGAGATAGAACCACCATCTATGTAGATAGTAGCGTTGTTGCCCAGGTTAAGGGTACCATCGGTAATGGAAAGCAGGCCCGCCATTACATACAGGCTGGTGTTCACCGTTACATCTGCGGTAGAGTTGAAGGTGGTGATCCAGGTGCTCATATGGTCGGCGATAATGTCGCCGGTAAAGGTAATGCCGCTGACCAGCGCCAGCGAAATGCTGTCTACATCTATAGTGCCCGAGCCGGTGATGTTGCCCGCGGTCATAGCCATAGCGGTCATGTTTGTGCCCGACTCCAGGGTACCGTCCACATCCAGTGTGGCGGCTACGTTGAAGTTAATGTTGTTATCCAGTGTTACCGTATAGCCGCTGGGTATGCTGATGTTATCACCGGCCAGTATTATCGTGGGTACTACGCCCCCGCTCCAGGTAGTGCTGCTGCTGAAATTGCCGGAAGCCACCACGGTGTAGTTGGTAGCCTGTGCGGTAAGGACCATTGCCATGCTCAGGATGCTAAGGCCGATCCGCTTGAAAATAGTAGAGTTGTTCTTCTTCATGATGCTTCTTTCTTTACGTGAATTATTTAAGAACAGCGTTTACCAAAATCCGACCAGCTACAATTCCCGGCCCGCACCGCGGCGCATGAAGCCCGGCCGTTCATTTATATCCGATTGATGATGAAGCAGTTGAAGCAAAAAGACGGAGCAAGCCCCAATGCGATGCATTGGGTATCTATCGCCACAATTGTGGAATGCTATTTTTCAGGAGCGGCTGAGGGCGGCGCGCCGATAACCAGCGAGGGCTTTAGCTTGTGGGTGAGCCGCTTGCCATACCGCAGGAATGGAAGTTCTATCGCGTAGTGAATGAGCAGGGCCAGCACGGTAGAAACCCCCATGCACACCGGTAGCATCACGAAGAACGCCGCCAGCTCAGTACCAAACAGCGGGTAGATATACGACCAGTAATCGAATATAATGGATACGATGAGCCAGTGTATCAGGTAGATGCCGTAAGAGATGCGCCCGTAAAAACGCCAGATACCCTGGTCCAGGAATTTCTGTGCTTTGGCACTGCTGAGTATAAAGGCGATGAATACAAAGGAGGCGATGCCCGTGAACAGGAAAAAGTCAAGGTTCAGGTAGGCGAGCAGGTTTTTCAGCGAGGTACCCAGCGGCGATATCCGGTCCAGGTGCCGGATAGAGTACAGGGCTATGGCGCCCAGCAGTACCAGGAAACGGTACCGGTACCACTTCTTCGCCCGGAATACCCCGGTGGTAATATCATAATAATATGCCGATAGAAGCACGCCCAGCACAAAGTGTATGTGGAAGTAGGAGATAAACGACCCCTCCAGCAGTATACAGATAAGCAGCCCCAGCAGTAGTTTCCGGTTGTACCGGGCCAGTGCGATAGCGAACGGCACAAAGAACGAAATGACCAGTTCTATTACCAGGGTCCACCCGGCGCCATAGAATTTAATTTGGGCGCGGGGAAGAAACATTTCGTTCCAAAAGCCCTGGTTGTTGTACACGAACAGGTCGGCCATATTATGCCCGTTCAGTGCCGTACGGTTCCAGTACAGCGCCTGTATCAGCACTACGAACATATACGCGGGCATGAGCCGGAATATCCGGTTGATGTAAAACTTGCGCAGGTCCAGGGAGTGCTCCAGCACCAGGTACTTATAAGATAATACAAACCCGCTGAGCACGAAAAAGAACGATACCGCATCCGAGCCATTGAAGAACATAGACGCTATGTGTACCGCGTTATTTTGCCAGTGCCAGCCTATAAAGTGATAGAACAGTACCATAAGCGCGGCGATACCCCTTACAGAGTCCAGGTAGCCTATATACTCAATGACAGGTTTTCTTGTGGGTTGCATATAACGACGCTAAGATAACATAACGCTTAAATACTTTGCAGGTGCTTTGTCTTTGTTCATTAACATCGCCGAAAGCGGAGATATTAATCTTGTTTTTTATTTGTTTCTACTCGCTTACTCTATTCGCGTAATGGTGCAGGTTACGTTTATATCCGTATTGTCACAGGTAACGAGTTGCTGGTAGGAGTTACCGGATACATGGGTTATTTGCATCGTACAGGTCATAGTATCCTGTTCCGATATATCTACGCCACCTTTCATCGTTTTAAAGGGTAATACCCGGAAAGTGCAGTCATCTACCCACACCAGTTTGTAGGTAGCCACAACGCCCAGCTCTGCTATTGTTTCTATTTGCAGCGAATCGGTACGTTCTATTAGGGTGGTAATGCCCTCGTATACATTCTTAAATTTGCCCGTTCTGAATCTCCGGCAATCATCTCCGGCGCCGGGAGTAAACGATGATAGGAACAGCAGGGCTAGGGTGGAGACAACAACAATTCGCATATAATGCAATTTAATGCAAAATGTGGATAGCTTCTATATCTCTATAAATACTACCTGCCCCAAATCCGTTAATTTCGCTAACGCAAATTATGGCTGAAAAGAAGAAGAGTTTACCCGCGGGCAAGCAGGCGCCGGCTAAGGCCGCCGCTAAACAGGGGAAGGCAAGAAAGACCGCTACCTCCAACGATGGTGGCTATGGCAGCGCCGACGACGTTATCTTTATAAAAGGCGCGCGCATGCACAACCTGAAGAATGTGAATGTGGCCATACCCCGAAACAAGCTGGTGGTGGTGACAGGCGTTTCGGGTTCGGGAAAATCGAGCCTGACGATGGATACGCTCTTTGCCGAAGGCCAGCGCCGCTATGCCGAAAGCCTTAGCGCCTACGCCCGGCAATTCCTGATGCGCATGGATAAGCCCGATGTGGACTATATCCGCGGCATCTGCCCCGCCATTGCCATAGAGCAGAAGGTAACCACCCGCACACCGCGCTCCACCGTGGGCAGCATGACGGAGATATACGATTACCTCCGCCTGTTGTTTGCCCGCATCGGGAAAACCTACTCACCCGTCAGCGGGCAGGAAGTGAAGAAAGACTCGGTAACCGATGTGGTGGAGTTTGTAAAGGGCTTGCCCGCCGATACCAAAGTGCAGTTTATCGTACCGTTGGTAACCCGGTATGGCCGCTCGGTAAACGAGGAGCTGAACATTCTCATGCAGAAGGGCTTCAGCAGGGTGTACGCCCCCGATGCCGGCGATAAGCCCATTCGCATAGAGGATGTATTGGCCGGAACGGAATCGCTGCCCGCAAAGAATATATACCTGCTCATAGACCGCGTAGTGGTAAAGGATACCTGGGAAGAAGACGATGAGCACCGCATAGCCGATAGCATACAAACGGCTTTCTACGAGAGTGAGGGCGAGTGCCAGGTAGAGGTGAACGGTAAAAAGATTCACGTCTTCAACAATCGCTTTGAGGCCGACGGGATGACTTTTGAAGAGCCTACGCCCAACTTGTTCTCCTTTAATAATCCATACGGGGCCTGCCCTAAGTGCGAGGGCTTTGGGCAGGTGCTGGGCATAGACGAAGACCTGGTAATACCCGATAAGCGCCTTAGCGTGTACGAAGGAGCGGTTGCCTGCTGGAAGGGAGAGAAAATGGGCGAATACCGGGACTCTTTCATCCGCATGGCCTCCAAATACGACTTCCCCATTCATAAGCCAGTCATGGAGCTGAACGAGAGCGAGCACGAGCTCCTCTGGGAAGGCAACGACAAAGTAAGCGGCATCGCCGACTTCTTTAAAATGGTGGAGCAGAACCTGTATAAGGTGCAGTACCGCGTATTGCAGGCCCGGTATCGGGGCCGTACGGTCTGCCCTACGTGTAAGGGCTCGCGCCTGCGGGTAGAGGCTGGTTATGTAAAGGTCAGCGGTGCCACCATCGCCAACCTGATGTTCCTGCCCGCCTCCGATCTCGCCGAGTGGTTTCAGCACATTAAGCTCTCCCGCCACGAGCAGGACGTGGCCAAGCGGATATTGATAGAAATAAACCAGCGAATAAAAACGTTGCTGGATGTAGGCCTCGGCTACCTTACCCTCAGCCGCCTGGCCAATACGCTCAGTGGCGGAGAAAGCCAGCGCATACAGCTCACCAAATTCCTGGGCAGCAACCTCACCGACTCGCTCTACATACTGGATGAACCAAGCATCGGCCTCCACAGCCGCGATACCGAACGCCTTATCGGCGTGCTGAAATCGCTGCGCGAACTGGGCAATACCGTGGTAGTGGTAGAGCACGACGAACTGATGATGCGCCAGTCCGACCATATCATAGATATGGGGCCGCTTGCTTCGCACCTGGGCGGAGAAGTTGTGGCCGAGGGCGACTATGATGCCATTATCAGCAACCCCCGCAGCCTTACCGGCAAATACCTCAGCGGTGAGCTGGCCATAGAACCGCGTAAGTCGCCCCGAAAGTCGCGCGGCAGCATTCGCATAGAGGGTTGCAGGCAGCACAACCTGAAAGATATAGATGTCGACTTTCCACTCAATGTGCTCTGTGTAGTAACGGGGGTGAGTGGCAGCGGCAAAACCACCCTGGTAAAGCAAACCCTCTACCCCGCGCTGCAAAAGCACTACGGCGAGGGGAGCGACCGGCCGGGAATACATAAGTACCTGGGTGGCGACCTGGACGAAATAGCGCAGGTAGAGCTGGTAGACCAGAACCCGATAGGCAAGTCCTCCCGGAGCAACCCGGTTACCTACATCAAGGCCTGGGACGAAATACGCAAGCTTTTTACCAAACAGCCGCTATCCAAATTGCGCGGCTTTGCCGAAAAACATTTCTCTTTCAATACCGATGGCGGGCGCTGCGATACCTGCAAGGGCGATGGGGTAGTGGTAGTGGAAATGCAGTTCCTGGCCGATGTGCATTTGTTGTGCGAGGCTTGCAAGGGGAAGAAATTTAAAGAAGAAGTACTGGAGGTAACCTACCGCACGAAGAATGTGTACGAAGTGCTGGAAATGAGTGTAGACGAAGCCATAGAGTTCTTTAAGGAAGAAAAGCGCATAGCGGCGGCCTTGCAGCCTCTCAGCGATGTGGGCCTCGGCTACGTAAAGCTGGGGCAGAGCAGCGATACGCTTTCCGGTGGCGAGGCCCAGCGGGTGAAGCTCGCTTCGTTCCTGGGCAGGGGCAGGGCGCGAGAGAAGGTGCTGTTCATCTTCGACGAACCCACCACTGGTCTCCACATGAACGATATCAAAAAGTTGCTCGGCTCCTTCGATGCGCTGATAGAACAAGGCCACTCCATAATAGTGATAGAGCACAATACCGACGTAATAAAATGCGCCGACCACGTGATAGACATAGGCCCCGAAGGTGGTGTAGGTGGCGGCCAGTTGCTATACGCCGGCAAACCCGAAGGCCTGAAGAAAGTGAAGGAGAGCCACACGGGCAAGTATTTATAGAAAAGCTCCTCAAAGAGATGAAAAACGAATTACAGGTGCTATTTCAGCACCTGTAATCGTTTATATCCGGTTCCTTTGTCTGTCTTGATACGGAGTATGTATGGTCCGGTGGGTAATGCGGCAGTATTGACTTTTACATCTTTGGTTGTAATATTTTGTGAGGAAATGAGTGCCCCGGTAATGCTATAGATGTTTACCTCGTTTATGCTATTGTCAGGCGAAAGGATATGCACTTCATTGTTTGCCGGATTAGGGTATAGGAAAATAGCATGGGCAAGTTCCACATTCGCTACTGCGGTATTACTTACAGCTAGCGTATCGGAGCTATTGCTGCAACCATTTATATCCGTCACAATAACAAAATAGTTTCCGTCAATGGTCGCGGTGTGAGATTGATTCGTCGCGCCCGTTATCAATGTGCCATTATAATACCACTGATAGCTGGTGAAGCTGCCCGTGCTGAATGTAGCGATGCTGAGAGATAAAACAGGTTGCGGAAGCGGGTGTACCGTTACAGGTAAGGAGAAGGTATCGTTGATGCAAGCCCTGTGAGCAATAACGGAGATAACTCCACCCGGCGGTGTTACGGTTGCGGTAATGGTATTGGTAGTGGAGGTTCCCGTCCATCCATTGGGCAATACCCAGGTATAGGAGTTCGCTCCTGTTACGGGCGGGAGACTGTAGGTCAATACATCATTTTCGCAGGCCGATGTGTCGCCGGTTATGGTATCCTGCAGGTGAGGTACATCATTAAAACGCGCAAGGAAAGCATCATTAGCTCCACCGCCATACACCGGCTGGAAGCCCCCTGGTGTGCTGATCGACTCCATGCTTGGCGTATAGCCTGCTATATAGGCGTTGCCATATATATCGGTCGTTACACCGCAGGCTGTTTCCCCGGCGCACCCTCCGTAGTAGGTGCTCCAGTACGGTGTGCCATTGTCATCCATTTTTGCCAGGAATGCATCCGTAGCGCCACCGCCAAATACCGGTTGATGTGCGAACGGAAGTACTACGCCGGACATACTGTAGGTGTTTCCCGCAACAAATATAGCCGCAGGTGTTGCTGCAAGAGAACTGTACCAGGCTGGATATTCGTCACCATCGCCGCCCAAATAGGTACCCCAATACCTTTGTCCCGCAGTGTCGAACTGTGCTACGAAGAGGTCGCTACTGCCGTTCATTGCCGGCTGGTAACTTCCCGTGGTGGACATGGCGTTGGGGCTTTCCGTATATCCGGATATATACACTTTATCACCTTTTACTACCAGTCCGTTCCCCTCGTCATTGTTCACGCCGCCGTAGTAGCTGCACCATATTCTCTGACCCATCCCGTTGAACTTGGCGATATAGGCGTCCTGGTACCCACCGAAGGCTGTTTGGTGGGTACCGCTGGTGGCCATGTTAAGGCTGCCGGTGTTTCCCACCAAGAATACATTCCCCGCATGGTCGGTCTTAACAACATTCCCGTTATCATCACCTATGTCGCCGAAGTAGGTACCCCATTGGCGTACCCCGTTACTGTCGAATCGTACCAAAAAAGCATCGGCTGCCAACCCCGCCGATTTGGTCGGTTGGAAACTCCCCGCAGTGGCTATGTTGAACGTACTAGACGTGGTGCCTGCATAATATAGGTTGCAGGAGTCATCACAAGTGATGATATGGGTTCCCCCGCCATCATCTCCGCCATAGTAAGTCCCCCATTGCCGGATACCATCGGCATTGAATTTAGCGATGAACCCGTTTGCCTGAAATGCTATAAGCGGTTGGTGGCTGCCAATGGTGGCTATGCCGGTCTGGCTGGAGGTTAACCCGCATATGAATACATTGCCCACTATATCACTTGTCACTGAAAAGGCCAGGTCATCACCCTGCCCTCCATAATACGTAGCCCAGAGCAGTTGCCCTGATGTGTCGAATTTTGCGAGGAAAGCGTCACTGAAAGATCCTGTAAGTGTTGCCTGGTGGCTGCCTACGGTTGCTATATTAGTAAGCGAGTTAGTTTTACCTGCCAGATAAATTCCTTGGCCACCGTCAGCTGTTGTTGCCGTTCCATATTCATTCCCGGTGCCACCATAATAGCTACCCCAAACAAGTGTGGGATCTATGGTCAGTTCCCCCTCGTAATTTCCGAGTTCATAGCCGATGATATTAGCGTTGAGCCGGTATGCGGCGGATACCTTCGATCCGTCGGGTTGGTAAGCAAAAGGTGCGTGTTCCTTCACCTCTCCCATAGGCGTGGTAAGTGTGAGGCTGCCGTCCGCATGGATATTTATTTCTGAAGCCCCCTCGCATTTTATTTTGATCAGGGACGCATCAGCGCCTTTCTGCAATACGAACTCTTGTTCCAGCCGACCGTTTTTTATATACAATACCCAGTCTATGCCGGGATAGATATTTTTATAGCGTGCTTTTTTGAAGGAATGTGCCGGCTGATGTGTTCCTGAAGTATAGTGTACCTCATAATAAGATAGTGGTTCTTCCATTACGAGTTGCGCATTAGGGTTGTAGCCGGACAGGGTCACGTCCATGCGATACGTTGATACGGTCTGCTCCTGCTGACCCAATTGGCGGTGTTTGTCCTTGATGCCGTGTTTCTCTGCAGGGTAGTTGGCGAACTGGTAATGCATAACACCAACACCTATAAATACAGATACCCCGTTCGCCGCCAGTTTCAGGTCAATATCGTTCCTGGAATGGTAGTACTGGTCGGTCACTTGTCCTTTATTCTCAATAAAGGCGAACGATGAAGGCAGGGTAGCACGTTCTTTTGAGACGACCGGCATAGAAATCAGCAAGGATAAAATAGCGACCAAAACAGTTTTCATGTAGATGATATCTTACTATACAAGTTAGCAAAAAAAATCAAATACATGAAAAATATTATAAATACTGATTTGACTCATTAATGCAGGGCATTATCCACTGAAAACAAACGTATACCTCTAGTCACCCACTACGCCAGGTGGCGTACCAGCATGCGCTTGGCTATCGGCAGCAGGGTCTCTTGCAGTGGCGCCGAAAACTCACTCACCACGCTGAACACTGCCGGGTTGGGCAGCGTGCGGATGTTGCGGATGATATCCAGCTTTATATGCTCGGGGGTATTGGCCAGGCTTTTCCGGTAGCAATCTATGTACTGCACTTTTATGCCGCGGTAGCGGGCGTCCTTATCTTCAAACAGGGTAATGGTGTACCCATAGGCGCGTATCTCGCTGTGCTCACCGTAGTGCAGCAGCATGTAGCCTTCATCGCGGTACAGTGGTAGTATGCCCACGGGCTCTATACGCACTTGCTTTTCCACCATGTCGTGTATCTCGGCGCCGGTGTCTATAGTGTGCTTCATTTGCGGCACCGCGTACTCCAGTATCTGCTCCAGTTCCTGCATCAGTTCGTCGTCTTGCAGCATCGCTTCGTAGGTCAGCTCCAGTTTTTCCATATCTACCTTGGTCAGTTGGCGCGGAAAGCTGTTTTGCAGGAATTGTTTATTCTGTTTAAAGGCCAGCAGGTTCTTATAATGGAACACCATATCCGATAGCTGCGGGTACAGTTTGGTTTCGTTAAAGCAGCGGTTCACCTCTTTCAGGTAGGCCAGCAGGCGGTATTTCTGCAGCTCAAAATCGATATATCCGTCCATGAACCATGTTTCGCTCAGTGTCATAACGCATTGATTTGGTTTGCTCTATTAAGTTACAACAAAATCAATGCCCGCCCATACAGCCCGGCCGTTAAAGCAATGATAAAATGAATTTATCCACGGGGAATGAACAGGGTACTATCCCGGTATCTGCTCCGTAAGCACATTATTACCGGCCTTGTCATAATAAGTGCAGGTCATGGCGCCTATATCCACGGTCCATTTTTCCACTCCCCATTGGGCGCAGTCGCTGCAGAAGGTCAGGTAGTCGGTTTTTCCCTGCTGGTGTGCTGCCAGGTCAGTCTTAAAGGCTTCAGCGTTGCAGGTATCGGATATGGCTAGCGCCGCATACTTCGCTGGTACGGTTACCTGGTGGCCGTTGTGGCCATAATAGTCTATGTGGCCGTCGGCTACATACGATTGGTAGTGCGTCACCCCCAGTTGTTTTATCTCCTTTATGTAGTTGGGGAAGTCCGCGCCCGATTTTACCTTGCTGTGTGCTTCTTTGATTTGCTCTGCTGTGAAGGTGCTCATGTTGAGTAGAGGTTGTTTTTCTATTTCAAACATACATATAAATCGCTCGTAAAGTTTTAAGGCGTGCATTTTTATACCCCCCATACCCCTTAGCTCATGCACCGCACACGAATACCCATGCATTTTCCGTTATCTTTGATAGGTTGATAATTATCCCAAATACAACAAATTCAGGCATTTGCGGCGACTTTGGCTAGGCGTTCTCTACTGTTGCATTATCCTTTTGTTACCCTGCGCGGTCCGGGCGCAGGGGGGTAACACCTATTCCAATATCCGTACCATAAAGATGGCCGTTACCGATACCCTGCTGGTCGACTCGCTTTCCCTCGTAGGGGGCAGCGTTAAGGTTGCGGAGGTAAGCCCGGACGACTACATAGTGCTGCCGGAAAGCGCCCGCATATACTGGCGCACCCGCCCGGCGCTCGATTCGGTTACCGTAACCTACCGGCGTATGGCCATCGCCTTTCACAATGTCTACAACCACAAAAGCCCGGGCATGGTAGACTCCAATTACGTCTTCCTGATCTACCGCCACAGCGATGCCGCCGGAGCGGGTGGTTTCGTAGATTTCAACCAGTTGGAGTACAACGGTAGCTACGGGCGCAGTATATCAATGGGAAACAACCAGGATGTGGTGCTCAATTCCCAGTTCAACCTGCAAGTAAACGGTATGGTGCTGGATAGCATCAAGCTCACCGCCGCCATTACCGACAATACCATTCCGTTTCAGCCGGAAGGAAATACCCAGCGCTTGCAGGAGTTTGACCAGATATACATCAACCTTCAGAAAGATCACCACAACCTTACCCTGGGCGACTACAACCTGGAAGACCCGCCGGGGTATTTTCTCAACTACTTTAAGCGGGTGCAGGGCATCTTTTACCAGGATATGATACGCCTGGGCAAGAATACGACCAATAAGCTGGGGCTCAGTGGCAGCGTGGCGAAGGGGCAGTTCGCCCGGAACATTTTTGAAGGGCAGGAGGGCAACCAGGGCCCCTATAAACTCACCGGTAACAACGGCGAGCAGTTCTTTATCGTCCTCGCTAATACCGAGCGGGTGTACATCAACAACATGCCCATGGAGCGCGGGGAGAACGCCGACTACATCATCAACTACAATACCGGCGAGATCCGCTTCATGCCCCGCCGCATGATAACGAAGGACAGCCGGATTCAGGTAGAGTTTGAGTACCAGGACCGCAATTACCTCAACTCGCTGATATATGGCTACGATGAGCTGCAGGTGGGCAAGAAGCTCAATATCCGCTTCAACGCATACTCCACCCAGGATGCCAAGAACCAGTCGTACCTCCAGACGCTGGACGGTAACCAGAAGCGGTTCCTGGCCACCATTGGCGACTCCATTCACGAAGCGTTTTACCCGGTTATCGCCACCGATACCTTTGCCGCCAACAAGATATTGTACAAGATGGTAGACACCACCATCGATATGCTGGTGTACGATTCGGTGTTCGTGTACTCCACCAGCCCCGACAGCGCCATATACAATCTTTCTTTTTCCTTCGTGGGCGAGAATCGCGGCGACTACATCATTTCCGCTACCAATGCCAATGGCCGGGTTTACGATTGGGTGGCCCCGCTCAATGGGGTACCGCAGGGTAGTTATGCCCCGGTGCAGCTATTGATTACGCCTAAGAAGCAGCAGGTTTACACCCTCACTACTACCTACGATATAGACTCGCTAAAGAGAGTAACGCTGGAGGTGGCGGGCAGCAATACCGACCCCAACCTTTTTTCCGACATCAACAACGATACCCACTGGGGGCTGGCTACCAAGTTCAGTTACGTGGAGCAGCGCCCGTTCGGTAAACGCGATTCGTTGTCACGCCGAAAATGGAAATGGGAGAACAAAGTAGGCTATGAGTACGTACAGGATCGTTTCCAGACCATAGCTCCCTACCGGAACGTGGAGTTTGGCCGCGACTGGAACGTGCCGCAGCAGGGCGTAAAGCCCGACGAGCACTTGGTAGATGCAGGCACCAAAGTGATTAATGAACGGTTGGGTACTACTGGTTATGCATTCAGCATGTACCGCCGCGGCAACGATTACCTCGGTTACCGCCACATTGGTTCATACGACTACAATTTCAAGCGTTTTAAAGGAGGGGTCATCGGCAACGTGCTGAACGCGACCGATACCGGGCGCACCTTTCAGTTCCTCCGTCCCATAGCCTATGCCGAGTACACATTCAAGCGGCTGATGAACTCGGCACTGGGTGGCCGGTACGAGCTGGAGCACAATGCCATGCGCAGCAAAACCGCCGATACACTTATTATGGGCGCCTTCTCGTTCGATGTGTCTACTCTGTACTTCCGCACTGGTGGCGACCAGCCGGTGAACTACG
Source organism: Flavipsychrobacter sp. (assembly GCA_016786665.1). GTDB lineage: Bacteria > Bacteroidota > Bacteroidia > Chitinophagales > Chitinophagaceae > MKUN01. Next base: position 1,422 of record JAEUVZ010000053.1, on the reverse strand, counting down.
GCCTCACCTACACCCAGCGCCGCGACCGCCTGCCCCGCAACAACGAGTTCATTGCCCAGAGTCATAGCCACAACGTGGAGTTCCGCTCCACCATTACCCAGTGGCGCAACCACAAACTGGGCTTTACCGGCACCTACCGGAAGCTGAACGTGAACGACACTACCTTTACCACCCAGAAGCCGGAAGAAAGCCTGCTGGGCCGCCTGGAGTATAATGGTACTATGGGCAAGGGGGTCATTTCGATAAATACCATGTACGAGTTCGGCTCCGGCCAGGAGCAGAAGCGCTCTTATACTTATGTGGAAGTGCCTGCCGGGCAGGGCATCTATACCTGGAACGATTACAATGGTGATGGTGTGCAGCAGGCCAACGAGTTTGAGGTGGCCCTCTATGCCGACCAGAAAAGGTTCATACGCGTATTCACGCCTACTAACGACTATGTAAAGGTGAACTACATCAACTACAACCAGGCCATCGCTATAGAGCCCGCCAATGTCTTCCGCGGCAAGGACATAAAGGGATGGCAAAAGTTCCTTTCCCGCTTCTCCGACCAGTTGTCGTTGCAGGTAAGTAACCGATTGCTGGCATCTTCGGGCTACAGGGCCTACAATCCTTTCCTGAAAACCGATATCGATACCTCTATCATCTTTACGACCAATTCTATTACCAACACGTTCTTCTTCAACCGCACCAGCTCCCGGTGGGGGATAGACTACAATTATCTCTCCTCCAACGGGAAGCAACTGCTCAATTTCGGTATCGACTACATCAACAATACCCAGCACTCCGGCCGCCTCCGCTGGAACATCAGCAAGTCGTTCACCTTTACTACCACACAGCGCGGGGGCTACAAGATTTTCAGCTCTCCGTTTACCGACAACCGAAGCTATCACGTAGACCTTTGGTCTACCGAGCCGGCACTCACCTGGCTGAACAAGTCGGCGCTGAGGATAACCACCGGCGTTAAATACGAAGAACGCCGCAACAAAGACTACTACGGTGGCCAGTATGCCAAAATACAGAGCGTTAATTTCGACTTCCGTTTTTCCAAGCCCTCTACTGGTGCCATTAACCTGAAAGGCTCCTATGCCAGCATCTATTACGATGGCGAACTGAACACCTCCGTTTCCTTCATTATGCTCGACGCCCTCCAGAAAGGCAGCAACTACCTCTGGGGCATGACCTGGGACCGAAGGGTAGGGAAGGGCATAGAAGTATCCCTCGAGTACGAAGGCCGCAAACCCGGCAACACCCCCATCATCCACACCGGCCGCATGTCCCTCCGCGCCATACTGTAACTAAAACCCGGCAGTCCCCCCGCACCCCAACCGTAGGGGCAGGGTTTACCCCTGCCCGATATAAGCTGAGCCCCAACACACCTCGCCCACGCGCCCGGGGGTTGTGGGGGCCCCGCACCGGGAG
>JAEUVZ010000025.1 GCA_016786665.1 Flavipsychrobacter sp. | reverse complement strand
AGGGAGGGGCGGATTTTCCGCCCCTCCCTTTTATTATACTCAATCAGCCGGTATCTACCTGTTTACTTGCCGTTCTTCTGTTTGGGGGCTGGTTCCCGCACGCAGGTGTTTGAGCGATATCAGTGTGAACTGCATGGTCGTTGCGGCTACCAGTATCACCGTAGATACGATGGTGTTCACCCGGGTTTCTGCTTTGCGTATTCCGGTAAAGAAGTAAATGGGTATAAAGATGAAGAAGAGTAGCGCTATAGTGCCCACTATCATTATATTAGCTCCGGGCCAGTGCTGCACTTTAAATATGGCCGACAGGCAATACAGGATGCCGATAAATACGCCCAGTGTTACCAGTACCTTGTCTCGTGTGGCGCTTGCTTCTTTTATTTTCAGTACCAGCATCAGGGGCAGAAAGATAAAGCACAGTACAAATACGCCCAGTATCAGGGTGATGGCTGCTCCCGGCAGATGAAACAGCTTCAGTATAGAGCCGGTCACAAAAAGGAAGATGGAGGCGATTCCGCAGGTGATCATTACTTTTTTCATTGTATAATAATTTTTAAATGTTAGTAATAGGAGTGTTTCCTCTTCTAGCTCGTCCAGCTGTTTGGTGTAAAACTGCGCTATCGTTTTTGCGTAGAAGCGCTCGAAGTCTCCCGTATCTTCGAGTCCTTGCTCTATAATACAGCACACATGGTCCAGTACATTCTGCTGCAGGTCTTCAGTCTTTAGCCCTCGCGCGCTGAGGTCTTTAGCTATAAAGTCCAGTTGATCATCAGTAATGGAGTACATTATGCCGGTTTTATATCTAGTAAAAAGCTGAGTGTTGCCATAAAGTCCTTCACTTCACTCACTCGTTCCTGCATCACATTGCTGCCGCTTTGGCTCAGGCTGTAGTACTTACGCACTCGTTTCCCCAGGTATTCGGTCTCTGTTGTCACAAGTCCCTCATTTTCCAGCGCATGTAGGGTAGGGTATAGTGCCCCCTCTGTTATTTGTATGCGCCCCTCTGTAAGCTCTTTCACCCGTTGGGTCAGTTCGTAACCATACATTTTCTGGTTATTGGCCAGCATCTTCAACACTATTGTTTTCAATGTGCCCTTTATCAGTTCTGTAGAGTATATCATGCTATTATTTTTGCCTAAGACAAAGATACATAAGATTCAAAGGTAAATGAAAAATGTACAAAACATATTTGTTTGTATCATTTAACGCCATTCCCGGCTCGTATATTATTCAGTAGCCGCATTATTGAGCCTTATTCAAATTGCCTACCTTTGCCACGCATTTTTTTTATGGATATCAATGTTCAGATAATAAATAAGTCCCCCCACGAGCTGCCTGCTTACCAAACGGCTGGCTCTTCTGGAATGGACTTGAGAGCATGGCTCCCGGAGCCGGTAACACTCAAGCCTATGGAACGCCGCCTGGTACCAACAGGTCTGTTCATGGCTTTACCAGTGGGGTACGAAGCGCAGATCAGGCCCCGAAGTGGGCTGGCGATTAAAAGGGGGCTGTCACTGGTGAATACTCCCGGCACGATCGACAGCGATTACCGGGGCGAGATTATGGTACCGCTGATCAATTTGTCTGCCGAAGACCAACTGGTAGAGGATGGGGAGCGCATAGCGCAAATGATAGTGGCAAAGTATGAACTCGTAAAGTGGCAGGCTGTTACAGAATTAGACGAAACCGTGAGGGGGGCTGGGGGCTTTGGCCACTCTGGCGTTAAATAATTTATTTAATATAATCAGAAGATATTTCAATGAACATAATTATTCCTATGGCGGGTATGGGAAAGCGCATGCGCCCGCACACGCTCACTACACCTAAGCCGCTCGTTCCTATTGCCGGAAAGCCCATCGTTCAGCGCCTGGTAGAGGACATCGTTTCTACTTGCAACGCAAAGGTGAATGAAATAGCGTTTATCATCAGCCCGGCTTTCGGAAAGGAAGCGGAGGAGCACCTGGTGCAGGTAGCTGCTTCTATGGGAGCCGTAGGCAAAATTGTTTACCAGCACGAAGCGCTGGGTACCGCTCATGCCATGCTGTGTGCCTCAGAAAGCCTTACAGGAAATGTTTTCATAGCTTTTGCCGATACGCTTTTCAAGGCTACGTTTAATATAGATACTAGTAAGGACGCCATTGTTTGGACACAGAAGGTAGAAGACCCCTCTGCTTTTGGCGTAGTTAAGCTGGATGCGGATGGCCGGATTGAAGCGTTCGTAGAAAAACCGAAGGATTTTGTATCCGATCTGGCTATCATTGGCGTGTACTATTTTAAGGATGGAGATAATCTCAAGAAGGAACTCCAGCGCCTCATCGATAACGATATTAAGCAGAAGGGCGAGTACCTCATTACCGATGCAATGGACCACATGCTGAAAAACGGTATGCCATTCTATACCGACCAGGTAGATGAATGGTTGGACTGCGGTAACAAAGATGCTACGGTCTTTACCAATAGCCGTGTGTTGGAGCACAAGCAGCACACAGAGCAGATGCTGGCTACAAATGCCACAATAGAGAATTCTTCGGTTATTGCACCTTGCTTTATTGGCAGCGGTGTAGTCGTGAAGAATTCGGTCATTGGCCCCTATGTGTCGCTCGAAGCAGGTGCATGTGTGGAAAATAGCCACATTTTTAATAGCATCATCCGCGAAGACAGCATTGTTAAAAATGCAAAGCTCCAAAACTCTTTACTAGGGAAAAACGTAACTTACGTGGAAAATGGTCAGGACGTGAAGGACTTGAGTCTTGGCGATTTTTCTACGGTTCTATGATGCAGCTGAGCAAGCATTATTTCTTTTTTGGTATTGTACTTTGGGGTATGATGTTGGGTGCCACTCCTGCTGTTGCGCAGGAGCAGGAGCAAGATATGTCCCAGTTTGAGCTGCCCAGGCGTCTTTACGAAGACAGCTTGTTTTACGATGCCATGAAGGCGCGCATGCAGGGCGATACTAAGCGTACCCGCGAGGCGCTGGAGGGAGTAACGCGTATTCAACCTAAGAATGCTACCGCTTGGTACGAATTGTCCAGGCTTTACCTCGATGATAAAAAGTACGATAAGGCGCAGGAAGCCATTCGCAAGGCGCTTTCGCTCGATAATACCAATAATAAATGGTTTCGGTTCCAGCAAGGGATAACGCTGGCGCTGTTGCCCGGCGGCAATGAGAAGGAAGCAACCCGGCGCACGGAAGAGGCTGCCGATATCTTCATGCAGTTGGCACGAGAGCAATCGCAGAACGAATTGTACCTCTCCGTAGCGGGTAATTTCTATTCAGCGGCTAAAAAGTACAAGCAGGCTTTAGACGCTTTCGACATGCTGAAGCAAAAGGACAAAGACGACGAAGGCCCCTACAGGGAGAGAATTAATGTCTTCTTAAAGATGAACGATCTCCCTTCTGCAGTTAAGGAGGCCGAGGCGTTGATTGCTACCAATCCATACCAGGGTAGTTATTATGTTATCCTGGCCCAGTTATACTCCAGCAACAATCTGCCGGATAAGGCTGCGGAGGTGTACAGTTTGGCGGAGAAAATGGTCCCCGATGACCCCGATATTCAGTTGGCGCTCGCGCTGCGGTCTTCTAAGAACAATGATTCGGTTGGCTATAGTCAGAATGTCCGTAAGCTCATTCTTAATAAGAGCCTGGATGTAGAGGCGCAGCTAAATTTCCTTACTACCTACATCGCCGAGAAGTTTGAAGATACCAATAGGCGTCGCGAGGCACAGCAAATTGCCGGCGAATTGGCACAGCAGCACCCAAACGACGCGAAGGTAGCATTTCTCAACGGGCGTATTCTTTGGGTTACTGGTGAGGAGCCGCGGGCTACTGCCGAATTCCGGCGCTCGCTCGATCTCGACCCTTCCGATCTCGCCGTTTGGGAGACATTCCTGATTGCCTACTCGGCGAAAGAGAAGGCCGATTCGCTTATATATTATGCCGATAAGGCGATAAAGTTGTTCCCCAACAACGCCATCATTCACTTCTACAAGGGCATCGGACTGATGAATAAGGAGATGTACTCCGAGGCGGTAGTTGTTATGACGCGGGTTATCGATATGGTACCCGATGAGAACACCGAGCAGTTGGCGCGTGTTTATGCTACATTGGGTGATATCTACAATCAATCAAAACAGTTCAAATTATCAGACGAAAGCTACCGGAAATCACTGCAGTTGGAGCCGCTCAATTACGGGAACATGAACAATTTTGCCTATTATCTTTCTGTTCGGGGAGAAAACCTGGATGAGGCGGAAAAGATGTCGCGGCAAACGGTGGAGAAGTATCCGGAAAGCTCCATCTACCTCGATACTTATGGCTGGATTCTATATCGCCAGGGAAAATATTCCCGCGCGAAAGATTACATAATGAAGGCCATACAGCTCCGGCCCGATGGGACCGACGGGACGTTGTACGATCATGCTGGAGACGTTTATTACAAACTGAACGACAAGCAGAAGGCGCTGGAGTTTTGGAAAAAGGCTAAAGATTTGGGTGTTGAGAACCCTTTAATTGACAAAAAAATTCAGGAACAAACGTTATATGAATAGGCTGCTGGCAGGTATAGTTGCCCTGATGGTTTTTTTTAGCTTGCCTGCTTGCAAAACGGGTAAGCAGCCAAAGCGGAAGAAGGTGATTGTCGATAGTTCCGCTATCGTGAGGGTTCAGGATAGCATGAAGGCTATTCAGCTCAATCATGAGAAACAGCAGCTCATCGAGAGTCTTACCGGCTTGTGGCAGAAGCAGATTCGCTTCAATACCTTCAATGCTAAGGTTAAGGCCCATTTTCAAAGTCCTGACCAGAAACATGAGTTCGCTGCCAATATCCGTATAGAAAAGGACAAGGCTATTTGGGCTTATATTACCGCTCTCGGCATGGTCAATGTGGCCCGCATTTATATCACACCCGATAGTTTCAGGATGATAAATTACCTGGAAAAGAAGGTGACGTTGATGGCGCTTAAAGATGCGGATACGCTGCTTCCTATCCCCGTTGATTTTCAGTATTTGCAGAATATGCTCATGGGCAATGTGCTCAAGCAGTCAGGAACCATTATCGATGCTACCGACTTTGGCGGCACATGGTCGTTCAGGGCGGAAGATGAAGAGTTCATTCAGCAGTATTCGTACAACAAAGCCGATACCACTATGCGCTCAGCTCAGCTCAGCAGCAAAGGCGATGCGGGTACCGGGGGAATGATACAGTTGGGCAACCACGAAATGCACAACGGTCAGCGGTTTTCCCTTTCCCGGGCTATAAATATGATGAGCCAGGGAAAAGCGTATTTCCTCGATATGACCTATAACAAGGTAGATTTCGATCAGCCGGTAGAGTTTCCTTTCTCCGTTCCCCGCAAGTTTGAAGTGAACGGCGCCACACCGGTAGACGAAAATGGGAATAGGCCCGGCCGCCGTCAGCAACGCAGAAATCGGTAATTCCGTATTCTGTGCCCGTAGTCACAAAACTGCTTTTTGTTCTCTCGCAAATATTAATCCTACTCTCTTCATCCAAACCGTCCTTGCGAGCGCAGCGCAGCAACCTCACCCCACGTTCCTGCCCACCTACCACATACACACAAACCCAGAAAGCCCCCTTTAGGGGGTTGGGGGCCGACCCGACACCACTGCGAGGAGGCACGACGAAGCAGTCTAACCAGCTTCATGGAAACAAAACACGAGCAATACTCAACACGGCCACACAGCCCGTTCTTGCCCAGCCATCACATACACACAAACCCAGAAAGCCCCCTTTAGGGGGTTGGGGGCCGACCCTACACCAATCACCCAACCCAAACTCAACAGTTGTCACTGCGAGGAGGCACGACGAAGCAGTCTAACCAGCTTCATGGAAACCAAACATAAGCAATACCCAACACGGGCACCCCCCCCCCATCCACCCCAACGGTTGTCACTGCGAGGAGGCACGACGAAGCAGTCTAACCAGCTTCATTGAATCTCATATTCCCCCTTTGTGCGCCGGCCTTGTGCGTGAGCGAAGGGGGCTAGGGGGATGTCCTCACCCCACGTCCTTGCCCACCTACCACATACACACAAACCCAGAAAGCCCCCTTAGGGGTTGGGGCCGACCCTACACCAATCACCCAACCCAAACCCAACCGTTGTCACTGCGAGGAGGCACGACGAAGCAGTCTAACCAACTTCATTGAAACCAAACACCAGCAATACTCAACACGGCCACACACCCCACGTTCCTGCCCAGCTACCACATACACACCAACCCAGAAAGCCCCCTTTAGGGGGTTGGGGGCCGACCCCACACCAATCACCCCAACCGTTGTCACTGCGAGGAGGCACGACGAAGCAGTC
>JAEUVZ010000047.1 GCA_016786665.1 Flavipsychrobacter sp. | reverse complement strand
GTTTTTATGCGTTATCTTTACCTACACGGGTATCGCTGACAGGAATATGGTACCTTTAGCTTTCAATAGCAGCCCTTATGAAGAAAATTTCTGTGCTCCTCGTTGTTGCCGTTGCATCTTTGGCCTCTTGTAAAAAGAGATATTGCTGGGAGTGCTCTACTTCGGCATCTAACTCTGCGACGATAACCAAAGCCTCCTACTGCGATCAGACAGAAGAAGAAATAAAAAGCAAAATAGGCACCACCTCCGCTATTGACAGTACCGGAACCAAGCCTATTGCCGTAATCTACACCACTACCTGCTCCAAAAAGAATTAGGGCTGCTTTTTGATTCTAATCCAGCAGAATCATATTAAATGATTTCGATATTATCTTCTTCATGCCTCGGCTGTTGAGTAGTTCGAGCTGGCTCCAGCACACATATTCAAGAAAAATATTTTTTCGTGATACTATGGTTTTTGCGCCTGTGTACGTCTATGATATTAGGAGTAGGGTTATAAAAGCATGGACGCAGAAAATACATACAGACCGTTGCCAAGCCCTATTGCTATGGAAACTGTACTATTGAAAAGGTATACTTGGCAATATAAGGCCAGCCCCTTATTAAACACTATCCGCCGGGAAGCGGAGTTCGCCCCGGTGCTATTGCGCATCCTGTTTTATGTAACACCGAAAACGGTAGTATCCTGAGCCTGGCTTCAAGACGCTGCCTGTGTATTAAAACGCTATCGACCATTATTGTTAACTGCAAGTGTTTAATTCTGTGTGGCCTATGCCCGTATATACTGAGCAGGAATTGATCATCGGGTGCCGGAAACAGATCCGGCAATACCAGGAACAGCTGTATAAACAATACTACAGCATGTTTCTGCTGGTATGCGCGCGCTATGCAAAAGACATGCAAGATGCGGAGCAACTGCTAAACGATGGTTTCCTGAAAGTATATACCCACATCAACAGCTTTAAAGACAAAGGTTCTTTTGAGGGCTGGATGCGGCGGATAATGGTGAACACCTGCCTGGATTACCTAAGGAGCAACTACCTGCGCGACTCGCTGGTGATGCACGTGAACGCACTGCCCCCCACGATAGCGGAAAACAGTATGGCGGTAAATAACAGCGGGCTGGAACAGATAGAGTTTAAAGAACTGCTGAAACTGGTTCAAGAGCTTCCGGTTATTACCCGGACGGTCTTTAACCTATTCATATTTGAAGGATTTAATCATAAAGAAATAGCAGCGCAATTAGATATAAGCGAAAAGACATCGCACTGGCATATTCACCAGGCCAGGGCGACACTACAGAAGAAGTTAAAAAAAAATGAACTGCTAAACGTGAGGTATGAAGTCAAACGAATTTGATGATTTGCTAAGGCAACGGTTTGAGGAGGCCCGGATGCCTTATAACCCGGCAAACTGGCAAAAACTCTCTTCCCGGCTTGATGAAAAGGAGAGTTCAAAAGGGAGGACGCTGTTCCTGCTGCCACTGGCTTCTATAGCTGCATCTGTGGCTATGGCCATGGGTGTTGTAACGTGGGTAAATCAATCAACCAATACAGGGCCCATGCAAGCACAGGTAACTTATCCCGTGCAAAACCGTGTGCCATCATCCAATAACCCAACCATATCTATCGGGGAGGAACAGCCCGATAGCGACCCAACCACCACCACAAGCCCGGCAATTGCAGCCAGCACTGCCACTGAAGAACAAGCACAAATTACTCCCTTCCCGGAAGCTGTTGCCAAGGAAGAGCCTGCTATTGTAGCACTGGCAGACAATAATAGTGGCCCCATCACGCCAACAACACGCGAGAGCCACACTCATGTGGCTACTGTTGCGAATAATGTATTCTACGACAATATCAGCCCGGTAAAACAGGAGAAGAAGACCTTTGTTACCATAATGGGTGGTATTAACTACGGCACTCTAAACAGTGGCTATGTAATGGGCTTTGCCGCTGGAACAAAATTGAACGACCGGTTTTACCTGGAGAGTGATGTAGCCTTTGTAGGCAACATTTCCAGCAGTACAAGTGTGAGCTTCATAACACAGCGGAGCCCCTCGCCCTCTACCAAAAACGGAAAAGCAACAGACGTAACCTACACTACCAAGACTGTTGAACAACAAAAATTCTACAATATATATTACGCACAGGTAACGCCCACGCTGGGGTATAAAGTAGCCAATAAACTGTCGGTGGGTGTAGGCGCTGATGTGCAGCGGTTACTTATAAACGACAAACTTGTATCTGAGAGTGATAACAAAGAACTGCCGGGCTTTGACTTAGGAGCTGTGGGCAAGGCCGAATACAGCCTTTCGAAAGAGATACGGGCAAGTGTCTACTACCGGAAAGGGATGAACCAGACCCTTAGCGGTAATAATAAGTACCTGGACCGGGACTACCTGCAAGTGCAGCTTAAATTCACCATTTTCAACCGGTAGCATCCATTTGGTAACATTGGGGTAACATCATTTTGTTTGCTTTGTGAGCAAATGGTAAAGGGTATGATGTCCATAAGAAAATTGTTTTCGCCAAGCGGAACAAAGTTCTACGTATTCTTTGAAGAAGTAGCACAAAACCTTGTGGCTATGAGCGACTTGTTTATCGCCACCCTGTACGAATCAGACCCGGGAAAGCGCCAAGTACATTTGCAACAACTAGTGGCGCTGGACAAAGCCAACGACCTGGTAACGCATCGCCTATTTAACGAGCTTGGACGCAAATTCATTACCCCGTTTGACCGGGAAGACATTCACTCCCTTATCTCTACGCTGAAGAGTATAGCCGCGCATCTGCTAGGCATTACCAAACAGCTGAAAAGCTACCATATTGATAACATACCGCAGGCTACGAAGAATGTTGCCGGCAACCTGCAACTAATGATAAAGCAACTGGCTGAGGCAATTTCTAAACTGCAGGACAAGCGCCACCTGGAGCAACTGTATCCCTTTTGCCAGGAAATAAAAAAAATGGCAGACCGTTGCACCTCGCTAACTGATGCGGCTATAGCGCGGGTTTACTCAGATGAACAGAACCCCTATGAGGTAATAAAAAAGCTGGATCACTATGAGATGGTACACAACATGCTGAACCGTTGCTATAATGCAACCAGTGTAATTGAATCCGTTATTATCAAGTACGCCTGATGCCGCTAACGCGTGAACCGCATCCACTGTACTCTACCCAGTGCATCGTAGTAGCAGGCATAGTATATACCCGCTGGTAACTTCCCTACTTCCACATGTATGCGGTCGCCGAACATTGTGAAGGTCTCCAAGGTTCTGCCCCATACGTCTCTTAGAAAAACGGAGGCTTGTGGTTCGCTACTTCCCTTTACCTTAATTGTTACCGTTTCTTCAGCAAGCAGGGGATATGCTGAAACCGCAAACGTTGTTTCTGTTAACTCGAACATTTTATCGGCCGGGGCTGGGGTATTAAACCTGACCGTTGCCCAGTCTGAAGACGCACTGCTGCATACCGCGCGCACATGAGCGTAGTAGGTAGCCGCTGCAGCCAGGCCTGTAGCATCGAAGTAGGGTTCCTTAATAAACTTCCCAATGCGCGGCGGCGGCACCACCGACTTGGTAACCACACATAAATAACCCTTAGTTGCCTCTCCATTCCATTGTACCTGCGCACCATAACTGGTTACGCCTGTTACATGCATTCCCGTAACCCTGCTGCACGTATCGGCTGAAAATACCACAACGGGGATACAGCAAGCGATGACTAAGGCAATTATTCTGAACAATCTGAATACCGTTTAATTTTTAAAGCTATTGTTTGTTTCCTGTTACAAGAAAATCGCAGCTGGCTACTCTTTTGCTACGCTACAGCTACCGCCAGAGTTATTTATAGTATGCTATTTCCCGAACTACTTCGTTTATCATTTTCCCATTATTGAACATTACACGCCGGGTCCAATTGTATTGCTTGTCGTACTCATATTCATAAGTATAGCTAGCCGCCAATTGTTTTCCTTTATAGCGCTTCTGCTCCAGGGGATTTCTGTGCTTATCAAACGTACACTCGCGCTTGCCCAGAAGCACTTTACCGGTGCTGTCGTATATCATCGTTGCTGTAAGATTGCCCTCCGGGTCGTAAACAAACCTATGCTGTTCCACCGGCCTCGAATTCTTATAGTGCCATTCCTGTTCCGGCTTTCCGGAAGCATTACCGGTGCATACTACCCGGCGCGACTCCTTTCCATTGGTCATATATACCCGTTCCTTTACCGAACCATCCTTATACTTGTATGAGATGGTTTCAGAAGCCGTATCGCCCCTTTTTTCGTTCTCTGTTGCGAGCAGTCCTTCACTATTGTAGAAATAGACTCGGTGTACACGCGCTTTATCGTCTACTGCGGCATAAATACTCTCCAGTTTCCTGTCTTTACTATAGTTAGCCGTGAATGGCTGTTCCTCGTGCCGCTCACCAGTTTCTGAAAAAGCAGCTGTCTTTACTCTCATCTGCATCACGCTCCCATTCACCTGATGATAATTGACATCTGAATCTGATTGCGCCCACATCTTTATAGCCGATAAAAACAAGAGGCTCAACAGGTGTAACTTTTTCATTGGCATATCTTTTAACATCCTAAATTTACTTCTTACTGCTGTAATTGAACAAATTAAATGCTGCGCTACCTTTTATTACTCTTTATAACCTTAGTATTGCTCACCTCATGTGAGCAGCCAGAACGAGCACCTTTCACCACGGGTTCGCAATTTGTATATGCTACGTCATATACCAGTTCAGGCGGAAGAAAAACCCAATACGACACGCTGGTTTTTACCATACAGGAACGCGACATAACCACCTATTCGCCCGACCTTAAAAAAATAAAATGGGAAAACACGCGACATAATTACTACCAATTCCGTGGACTGAACACTAAAGATGGGATTGTAGCGCTTCAACTGCCGATTAATTACCGGGGCTTTGACCAGGAACTCATTGCGGTAGCAGGGCACCCTACTGTTTCCCTCAACCAGCCCGCCGGCTATTCGTTGGATAAAGTTAATACATACACCGATGGATATGGCTTACTGACCGGGCGGACTATAACGCAACGGATAAAGGATGTAAAAGACACTTCGATTCTTTTCGACGGGGTGCTGCTGGACTGCCGGCAACTGCAAAGCCACAACATCTCACCACACGATAGCCTGGGCCAATTTATACTACACTACACTTATAATCCCGCCTATGGATTTATTACCCTGAACTATCAGTATCCGAGCGGGAAAAGGATATCTATGCGCTTAATAGATGTATCTATAACGGGAAGGTAGCATTACTCTACAGATAGAATTTGTATCTGCTTCCCGTTCATTAAAACTGTTCCTCCGGCCGTTTTGCCCAGCAACAATTTACCAAGAGGAGAAAAAGCGGTAAGGGTATGATATTCCATCCCGTGCAAGTTGAGTTTTCCTATGCCCACACTCATATAGAAGGTACCGATAGATGTGGTTATGAGGCTCCCGGGCCCAACATACTTATTATAGCTACACTCCAGCAAATCAAGCGCAGCTATCGATTTTCGCAGTTCTGCAATACGCGTCATGTGTAATTCTATTTCCTGCTGGAGCATTTCCCTGCCGGTTTCATATTTGTCGCCAGCACTGCTTTTGGTTTCATTATGTACCGCACTTCGGGCATCGGCAATGGCATTTTCTGAATCAGCCAAACTGGCTTCTACCTTTTGCCGGCAAAGAGTAAGCAATTGTTGTTTGATAGAAGACATTGAGAGAATGGTTAATGACGTATAAAATGATGCCTATTTTGCCACTATATTAGTATTTTTAGGTTAAAAGAGGCTCCTATGAACCTATATATACGGTTATCGTTTGCCCTGCTGCTCTTACTTGCCCTTGCGGCCTGCGAAAAAGAGCCGCCGCCGCCTGTATCAACCGGGGATGGAACTTACGAAAAGCTTACCCGGCATAGCTGGCAATTAATAGAAGCATACACTAACTCCAAAAAAGATGGCGTACTCACCACCGAGAACCACTATGCTAACATGGATAGCTGCGAAATGGATGACCTGATCACCTTCAACACCGACTCTAACGCAATAGTAGTAGACCAGGGGAAAAACAAATGCTATCCGGGTGAACCACAAACCTTTGTAAGCCAAAAATGGGCACTCAATGGAGAGTCTTACGTTGCCTACTTTGATATAGGCACAGAGAATATGTATGAAGCGGCAATCATAGAACTCTCGGAAACCACGTATCACATTCGCCGGTACGGCACATTAACTGATGGCACCTACTTTGAAACTACCCACCGCTATGTTGCGCGCTAATGACCTTTAGTCGCTTTTTTAAGGTTTTGTTCTGTTACCGTGGCATGCAATTGTTACCTATTGGAGTAATTATTGAACCCGCGTGTAAAAAAACGCCCAAAATCTTAAAACTATGAAAAGCATCATCATGACATTGTCGCTAGGCTTTGCTTTACTGCTGGCCAATGACAGTATAGCCCAACCAGTGAAAGGAACAGGAGTTCAACCCCGCAGAGATATGATCCAACCTAGAACAGATGACCTCCGGGACCAGAACCGAAATAACCTCCCAACCTCCAGCGATGCCAGTGGACTTCGCAATACCGACAACTATTCACCAGCTATACCGCAGCGGGACACAACCCGCCGGCCCGATACCACGAGGCGGCCAGTGCCCCCCGTACCTACACCGCCACCTTTACCAACCGATACAGTAAGATAGAACACAAAAAAAGAGAGCGATGCTCTCTTTTTTTGTGTTCTTTATAAAACCTACTTTAGCATCAAATTCTCTATTTCGTGGTAATAGCAATACATGGGGGTGCAGGTACCATACTGCGCAGCAGTATGACGGACGAGCTACAGGCACAATATGAGCAGGGCCTCAACGATGCACTGGAGGCAGGATACACGATACTGAAATCGGGCGGAAGTAGCCTGGATGCCGTAGAACAGGCTGTGGCGCGGCTAGAAGACTTTCCTTTGTTTAACGCCGGGAAAGGCTCAGTGTTCAACAACGCCGGCAAGCACGAAATGGATGCGTCTATTATGAATGGGAAAGACCTTAGCGCGGGAGCGGTAAGTGGGGTTAATGGTATCCGCAACCCTATCTTCCTGGCCCGTGCTGTAATGGACCACAGCGAGCACGTGTTGCTCTCGGGTAAGGGAGCAGAAGCATTTGCCGCGCAGCAAAATATAGCTACCGCCAGCGAAGACTATTTCTATAATGAATTCCGCTACCAGCAATGGCAGGAAGCACTGAAAGAAGACCGGGTACAAATGGACCACTCTGATAAAAAGTTTGGTACCGTAGGCGCCGTAGCAATGGACAAAACCGGTAACCTGGCGGCGGCGACCAGCACTGGCGGCATGACCAATAAAAAGTTCGGGCGGGTAGGCGATAGCCCACTGATAGGCGCAGGCACCTATGCAAATAACCACACTTGCGCAGTGTCGTGTACCGGACATGGAGAGCTATTCATTCGCGCTGTAGTTGCCTACGATATTTCGTGCCTAATGGAATATAAGGGCCTGTCGCTAAGCGAAGCCTGTGCTATTGTAGTACACGACAAACTTAAAAAAATAGGCGGCGAAGGCGGACTTGTGGCTGTTGATAGCAAGGGGCATATAGAAATGCCTTTCAACAGCGAAGGAATGTACCGCGCATCTATTGATGCAGACGGGAAAAAGACGATAAAAATCTATAAAGATTAGTCTTCGACCTTAATTTCTACCTGGCTACCGGTAAACTTGCGGGTATTGAGTTCATAAACATCTCCGCAGGACATAATATGCACCACAATATTCTCAACAGATATTGGTTGTCCAAACTCTATGTCAGCTATATTATTGTGGTCTATAAACTTGCCGTCAATTATTACTACACTTCCGGAGCCTATAGCTATCAGCTCTACACCATGGGACACTATAACCCCTGTATCTTCGCCCAAGCCAATGCCTATGGCACCGGGATTACCTGCCACGGCTTGTGCCAGCCGGTTAAAGCGTCCGCGCTTGTCGAAATGTGAGTCGATTATCACATTTTGCATTAATCCCAGCCCTGTTGTAATCTTAACTTCCCCTTTCAGGTGTGCATGCGCCGCGCTTCCTTCATATATCATGGTGTTGCTCATGGCCATGGCGCCGGCGCTGGTACCAGCAATTACAAACGCTTCGTTCTGGTAACGTTCTTTAAGAATATCGAGAAAGGTAGTGCCCCCGAACAAAGAAGAAAGACGAAGCTGATTTCCGCCTGAAAACATCACGCAGTGACAATCTTTCAACCGCTGTATGAAGGCCGGGTTTGCGGCATCTTCACGCGTACGGATACGCATATGGCCAATGTTGGTACACCCTAGCTTATTAAACGCCTGAGTATAGTTTTCCGCCACCTCATCGGGTATGGATGACGCCGTAGTGATCACCTCTACAACCGGTGATTCCACATCACCTATCAGTTTCAGGATGTTTTTTAGAATACCCAACTCAAAAAAACGGAGCTTGTCGCTCTGAGCGTATCCCTTTTCTATTTCTGTTCCTTTATCCTCTGCTCCACCTACAGAAACGAGGTATCCTTTTGGTGCCGTCAAACCGATAATGTTTAGTTAACAGGGCAAAAGTATTGATTTTCTGTTATTTGGGATATGAACCGAATATTCATTAACTTAATTGACAAATTAATTTGCGATGAAGATCATAGACATAAAAGTGATGAACGGGCCGAATTACTGGTCGGCCAGGAGGCATAAACTGGTAGTAATGCTGCTGGACCTGGAAGAACTGGAAGAGCAGCCCACGAATAAAATTCCTGGCTTCCTGGAGCGTATGAAGGCGCTGATACCCAGCATGTATGAACACCGCTGCTCCGAAGGTGTTGCCGGAGGCTTCTTTCAGCGTGTGGAAGAAGGCACATGGATGGGCCATGTAATAGAACATATAGCACTGGAAATACAGACGCTCGCAGGTATGGACACCGGCTTCGGGCGCACGCGGGAGAGTGACAAAAAGGGCGTGTATCATGTAGTGTTCTCCTATTTTGAAGCCAAAGCGGGTATATATGCCGCCAAAGCTGCCGTAGCTATAGCGGAGGCACTTATCAGCGGCGCTGACTATAACCTGGAGGAAGACATACAAAGAATGCGTGAAATACGCGAAGAGGAGCGCCTGGGCCCCAGTACAGGCTCTATAGTGGATGAAGCCATAAAACGTCGCATCCCCTATATACGCCTCAACAGCAGCTCCCTGGTGCAACTAGGCTATGGTGTGAACCAGAAGCGTATCCGGGCCACGATAGCCAGCACCACGAGCAGCATAGCAGTAGAGCTGGCCTGCGATAAAGAAGAAACTAAAAATCTGCTGGAAGCTGCGGAAATACCCGTTCCGCGCGGGAGCATTATATATGATGAAGAGGATTTGCAACGAGTTATTAACAAGATAGGCTACCCGATCGTAACCAAACCCGTGGACGGGAACCATGGGAAAGGAGCTACTACTGATATAAAGACCTGGGAAGATGCTGTGATAGGCCTTCAGGCTGCTAAAAAGTATTCACGAGCTATTATCTGCGAAAAGTTCATCACCGGAAGAGACTTCCGTTTGCTGGTGATAGATTACAAGTTTGTTGCCGCAGCCTTGCGGACTCCTGCAGCTGTAACCGGCGACGGAAAAAGTACCATACAAGCGCTGATAGATACCGTAAATAGTGACCCCCGCAGGGGATATGGCCACGAAAAGGTGCTCACGGCAATTAAAGTAGACGACTTTACCAACGATATACTCACCAAGAAAGGATATACACTGGAAACCGTATTGCCCGAAGGGGAAGAACTATGGCTGAAGCCCACCGCCAACCTAAGCACGGGTGGTACCGCCACAGATGTAACGGACTACGTGCACCCCTCTAATGTCTTTATGGCGGAGCGCATAGCAAGAATAATAGGACTTAACATATGTGGCATAGATATAATGGCCGAGGATCTTTCCCGCCCGATAACCGAAACGGGTGGTGCCGTGCTGGAAGTGAATGCGGCCCCCGGTTTCCGGATGCACCTGGACCCTACAGATGGGCTGCCCCGCAACGTGGCAGAGCCCGTGATAGACATGCTGTACCCGCCAGGAACATCTGCCCGAATACCTATTATCGCTATTTCGGGTACCAATGGTAAGACGACCACTACAAGGCTGATAGCACATATTGTAAAACAAGTAGGGTACAAAGTGGGGTACACAACCACCGACGGCGTGTACATACAAAACCAGATGATGATGAAAGGCGACTGCACGGGTCCCGTCTCCGCCGAATTTGTACTAAAAGACCCGACCGTAGACTTTGCCGTACTGGAATGCGCCAGAGGTGGCATTCTGCGCGCCGGGCTCGGCTTTCATAATTGCGACGTGGCGGTAGTAACCAATGTGGCTGAAGACCACCTGGGCCTGGGGGGAATTGACACACTGGAAAAACTGGCCCAGGTGAAAGCTGTAGCCGCCGAAACGGTTTTTCCTGAAGGGTATGCGATACTGAACGCAGATGATGACCTTGTGTATAAAATGCACCGGGACCTCCGCTGCAAAATTGCACTATATTCATTAGACGAAAACAATCCCCGGATTAAAGAACATTGCGCCAAAAACGGCCTTGCCGCTGTGTATGAGCACGGATTCATTACCATCCTGAAAGGAGGGTGGAAGATACGGGTAGATAAGGTGACCAATATACCCATCACATTCTCCGGGAAGGCAGAGTTCAATATTATGAACGTGCTGGGGGCTACCCTGGCCGCCTATGTGCGCGATTTTAAAATTGAAGACATCCGCCTGGCGCTGCAGACATTCATCCCATCACCGGCACTTACTCCGGGGCGTATGAACATGTTCCATTTCCGGAACTACTCTGTAATGGTAGACTATGCGCACAATACCCATGGCCTTCATGCCGTAGGAAAGTTCGTAAGTGCTTACGATGCCTCCGTTAAAGTAGGTATTATAGCCGGTGTTGGCGACCGGCGTGACCAGGACCTGATATCACTGGGAGAAGAAGCCGCCAAAATATTTGATGAGATCATTATTCGGCAGGATAAGAACACCCGGGGGCGTACCGAGCAGGAAATTATTGACCTGATGACGCAGGGTATCAGCAGTGTAGATAGTTCAAAGAAGGTTACTGTTATCACCAAGGAGAGCGAAGCAATAGACTATGCTATCCAAAATGCAGTGAAGGATGCCTTTATTGTAATTATCAGCGATGTGATACCCGATGCCCTGGAACAGATAAAGCAATACAAAGCACAGGAAGATGGCGTATTAGTAGAGGAATAGCCGCTGCGGCAAGTATATAAAAAGAAGACAGCCTCCATGTTGGAGGCTGTCTTCTTTTTATCAAGTGTTTCTCTATTAGTCTTTCAGATGAAGATCCATCGCCACACGGCGGTTTTGTGCTTTGCCCGCCTTGGTTTTGTTATCCCCTACCGGCTGCGTATCACCGTAACCATTTGTCTGGAGCCTGCTTTCGGAAATTCCTTTGCTCACAAAGTAGTTCTTCACTGCGTTAGCACGGTCTTGTGAAAGCACCAGGTTCTTTTCCGGCTTGCCTACATTATCTGTGTGGCCGTCAATGCTCATGTAGTAATCGGGGTAGTCATTCAATATCTGAACTATTTCGTCAAGCATTTTGAATGATGCCGGTTTGATAACAGCCTTGCCCGTCTCGAACTGAATAGCTGTAGCTGCAAATGCCAGTCGCTTCTTCACTTCCACACTCACTTCCGGACAACCATTGTTATTTACCGTACCAGGAACGGTAGGACATTTATCCTGGTGATCCGGAACTCCGTCGTTATCGGTATCCGGGCAACCATTGTTAGCTGAAGGTCCTGCGTCATCAGGACACGCATCCGTATTATCGGGTATGCCATCGCCATCACGGTCTGGACAGCCCTGGAAGGCCGGAAGGCCTTTTTCATCAGGACACGCATCATCGCGGTCTGCCACTCCATCTCCATCACGGTCAGGACAGCCTTGAAGGGCCACCGGGCCTGCTTCGTTCGGGCAACGGTCTTCTGCATCCGCCAGACTATCGAGGTCAGCATCGGGGCAGCCTAATGCTGTTTTGGAGCCTGCTACATCCGGACACTTATCATCTTTGTCCAGTATTCCGTCTCCGTCCTTATCCGGGTTAGGACATCCGTCCATTTCCAATACTCCCTTCTCATTAGGACATTTATCTCTCTTATTAGATACCAGGTCGCCGTCGCTATCTTTTACACGCTTCTTGTGGAAGGGAACAGAGAGGCCCATGTAGAAGTTAGCACCATACTGGCCATTGCTCATAAATGCCAACATGTCGTCGCTGCCTATAATGAAGCCACCAAGACGAAGCCCGAGACCGGCCTTCACACTATTGTTCATAAAGTTGTATGTCACCGGGATTCCTACGCTAAACATCTTTATCTCGTAGCGAGGCGTAAGCGTTACCTGGCTGTATATGGAGTTGCCCACCCTCTGCCGGTCAACCAGGTTGCCCATATACATCAGGTTAGCATATAGCCCCTTTACATTAGCAATGTTATAATCCAGGTTCAGTACCAGTGCGGTAGGCAAGCCAACTTTTGTGGTGGCGCTGTTGGACGAGTCTATGGATATATTTTTGTTAGCGGCAAACGCCTTGAGGCTATTGTAGTCGGTAACACTGTCTTTCAGATTGTTTCCGTCAAAGGCTACATTGCCCGTGTTCCTTAAAGACAAAGTGCTGTTATCCTTTTTATACGTTATGCCCCCTATATCTGTAACGGCAGCTGAGAACCGCAACATATAGGTTGGTTGACTGCGATCATACAGACCCGTTTTGCCATCCATATCGTATGTGTACTTCTGATAGTTAGGGCGGAACTCATATACAAAGCCTACATCTCCACCAAAACCCATTCCCAAACCTTTCAGCGCCTGCTGCATTTTATCGGCAAAAGCGTTTGAATTTGTATCATTCACGCGATAGGTAGTGGCGAAAAGCAGGTCGGTGTTGCTAATGGTCACCATATCATTGCCAGCATTATAGCTCATGTCCAGGTTGTTGCTCTTAAAGCTTACATAACCTCCGCCATGCAGGTAACGGACAGTAGCACCCGCTTTTATCATGTGTTTCTTGTTCTCATAGATGACTCCGCCATAGCTCAGGCCCAACTCACCCCATGTGTGCAGCGTATAGTTGAACTGGTTTCCCTGCGACGTATAGCTGGTACCTGCCGTGCCCTGTACGGTACGGTAAATATCCTGGCTGAAGTCGTGGAGCTGGTTGTATGTACGTAGGCGTGTGGTGACTGCAAGGCCATGCTTGCTATTGATGCTGAAGGAAGTTCCCGGGCCCCGTACTTCCGCATAGGGAAGCATCAGGCTAAACTTACCACCATTCGTTAAGGTGAGTGCATCGCCTGAGTTGCCATTTAATCCCTTAAAAATCTCACTGGAATTAATCGTAGCCAGGTTGTTATCCAGCCCGAAGTTGAGTGAGAACAGGTCGATATTAAATTTTTCCCTAAAGTCGCCCAGGTTCGCGGGGTTCAGATAGACACTATTAGTGCCGCTGTAGTTGCCCTGCGAGACGCCCAGGTAGCGCTGCGCTCCGGCTGCCGCCGGTAAAAGAGCCGCTAATAATATTGTAAATGTAGATTTCCTCATATGCGGATGTTTGATTTTAAAAGCATTATGGCTTCAGGAGGAGTTGCTTTTGGCAATTTTCATCCCTTACTTACCATTTGTATCGCAAAAGTATTAACAGTTTGTGACTATCTACATACAATGTAAGTGGTATTTTTCAGGTACGTGGCAGTACGGAGTACAATATTCATTATAAGATAACACCGGTCCGTAGAATAATATGTAATGTCCTCCAAAGTTTAGAAAAAAAGAACGGTTGACTACTTCGTCAACCGTTCCTGAATATTAAAACTGGCGGCAAAATAATATGCCAATCGCTTACGCATCTATCCTCGCGTATTTCGCGTGTTGCTCTATAAACTCGCGGCGCGGAGCCACTTCCTCGCCCATCAGCATCGCAAAGACACGGTCAGCTTCCGCTGCGCTGTCTATGGTTACCCGCTTTAGGGTGCGCGTGTCCGGGTTCATGGTAGTGTCCCACAGTTGTTCTGCGTTCATTTCACCAAGACCCTTATAGCGCTGTATGTTTACGCTGTCTTCTTTTCCGTTAGCAAACTGCTGCACCAGGGCTTTCCGCTGTTCCTCGTTCCAGGCATATGCCTGGTCTTTACCTTTTTTTACCAGGTAGAGCGGTGGCTGGGCAAGATATACATACCCTTGCTTTACCAGATCTTCCATATAGCGGAAGAAGAACGTTAAAATTAACGTGGCAATGTGCGAACCATCCACGTCGGCATCGGTCATTATGATAATCTTATGGTACCGCAGCTTGGTGAGGTTGAGCGCCTTAGGATCTTCCGGCGTACCGATGCTTACACCCAGGGCCGTAAACATATTTTTGATTTCCTCGTTCTCGTATATTTTATGCTCCTGTGCTTTTTCCACGTTCAGTATCTTACCGCGCAGTGGAAGAATAGCCTGGAATGTACGGTCGCGCCCCTGTTTGGCCGTTCCGCCCGCCGAGTCACCCTCTACCAGGTATAACTCACAACGTTCGGGGTCTTTGTCGGAGCAGTCGGCCAGTTTACCAGGCATACCGCCACCGGTCAATACCGATTTACGCTGTACCATTTCCCGTGCCTTACGGGCAGCAGCACGCGCCTGTGCAGCTATAATTACCTTATCTATTATGAGTTTTGCCTCCTTGGGATGTTCTTCGAGGTAGGCCTCTAACACGCGGCTCACACATACATCCACTACACCCATTACCTCGTTGTTACCCAGCTTCGTTTTGGTCTGCCCCTCGAATTGTGGTTCAGGTACCTTTACGGAGATAATCGCACTCAGTCCTTCGCGGAAGTCGTCGCCGGTTATTTCCACCTTCGCTTTTTCGAATAGCTTGTTTTTATCACCGTATGACTTAAACACGCGCGTGATAGAGCGGCGGAAGCCGGCTACGTGGGTGCCCCCCTCTATGGTGTTAATATTGTTTACGTACGAGAAAATATGCTCGTTGTAGGAGGTATTGTAGCTTAGGGCTACATCTACGGCCACGTTAGAGTCCTTATCATATCCCTCTACAAATATAGGCGAAGCCAGAAGCGGGTCTCTTTTACCATTCCGGTCCAGCATCTGCACAAATTCAGTAATGCCCCCTTCGCTATAGAAAGTTTCGGAAAATACCTGGCCTTCTTCAGTGATTTCCCTCTCGTCGCTTAATACTATTCGGATGCCCTTGTTCAGGTAAGAAAGCTCCCTGAGGCGGCCGGCAAGTATTTCACGATTGTACGTCGTTTCTTTAAAAATAGTTCCATCGGGCCAGAAGTGCTGACGAGTGCCGCGCTTTTCTGAAGTTCCTATCTCCCGTACGGAATATTGCGGTATACCGCATTTATATTCTTGTTCAAATATCTTCCCCTCGCGGAAAACTGTGGTATGCATGTGCTGGCTCAGCGCATTCACGCAGCTTACACCTACACCGTGCAGCCCACCGGACACTTTATAGCTGTCCTTGTCGAACTTACCACCGGCATGCAACACTGTCATAACTACCTCAAGCGCAGACTTGCCTTCTTTGGGGTGCATACCCGTTGGGATACCCCGGCCGTCATCTTCTACACTAATAGAGTTGTCGGTGTGAATAGTAACAAAGATATTCTTACAGTGACCTGCAAGGGCTTCATCAATGGAGTTGTCCACAACCTCGTAAACAAGGTGATGGAGCCCTTTAATGCCTATATCTCCTATATACATCGCAGGGCGCTTGCGCACTGCTTCTAAGCCTTCTAATACCTGTATGCTGCCCGCGTCATATCCAGGGCTGGTTGGAGCTTGTAAAACCTCGTTTTCTGTACTCATATTTTTGTTGGTCCGGAGTAAAAGATTTGTGTAGAATGCACCTGAAATGCCACCTCCGAAATTGTGGCCAGGCATCTGGTATTCAAGTGAATTTTTACCCTCACAAAGATAACGGAAATAGCCCTTATACGCAAAGAATTTATACATCATATTGATATGCGAAAACCTAGTAAAATCAGGGTTTTCAACAATTTTCCCCCAAAACTGCACCCTAGTCTCCGCTGGTAAAATTTTCCATTCTTTCCGGAGGTGCTCAACCCTTGTAATTTTCGACCCAAAAAGACGATATAGTCCGCCCGATGATTATATTTGATAACATATTTTGCTATGTCGCTTTCCATGCCCCGTCCCACGCAAGGCCAGCCGTTCCGTAAGGCCGCCTTTCTTGTATTCGCCTTTACATGGGCTGTTCTCTTCTGCCTGTACTTTCCAGCCGCAAAAGCCGGATTCGTGGTCGATTTTACCGGTTGGCTCGACCAGGTGAAGAACCAGTCTTTCCTTGATTATATAAACCGCACAAATTTCAGTGTTAAGAGTCTTTACCAAGTTACTCAACTGTTTTCGTGGCTGTTCTATAAAGCTTTGGGGACGAATGCCTGGGGATGGCATTTGTTATTTATCAGCCTTCATGCAATAAATGCTGCTCTTTTGTTCGGGTTTATTCGCCATCTGTTGGACATTTCAGGGGTAGAAAATGGGGGGGCGGTTGCTTTTTCGGCATCATTTCTATTCTCGATATGCCCCCATATTTCCGAGGTTATTGTTTGGGAACCATCCCTACACTATCTGCTGGGCTTGCTGATGATCCTGTCCATTCTGCTGTCCGTTAAAAAATGGTTCGATACAGGCTATAAAGGTTATTGTTACTTATGCCTCGCCATCTATTTTCTATCTGTGTTCTCCCTGGAGTATTTCTATCTCACCCCCCTGCTAGTGCTGAGCTATATTATCTATCGAAACAACGTTGACACAGGCACTTATAAAAATCGCGCTACGTGGCAAATAGTAATGCCTATGCTAACAATTCTGCTACTACGTGTATTATTGTTCCGTTTCCTTTATCACGACTGGGTTTCCCGTACAGGGTCTGAAGTATTCAGTACGGGCTGGAGTGGCTTTGCAGCCAAACCCCTAAAATATATTTTCCACCTTATTTTCTTTGGGCGCTACTGGGCGGAGGAATATCGCCAAAAAGCATATGCGCTTTGCGAATCGGCTAAAGCCCTTTATTCGTTCTATATAGTATTCATATTGTTGGTGGGCGTTTACTTCTGGTTCTTTAAAAAACTTAATGGAAGGTTGCGACTTGCCGGCTTGTTGCTTGGCTGGACAGCCCTTAGCACAGCATTGGTTTCACCTATGTGGTTTCCAGAGACTATGCTGCTGACCATGGATCGTTATGCTTACCTGGTACTCTCTTTCGGTTTTGTTTTCCTCGCAGTGATGCTAGGCTTTCTGAACCGCAAGGTTGCTTTGTCTGTCCTGGTGGTTTATTCGCTGATCAATATAGGCTTTACAATAAAGCTAAACCATTACTGGCAGCAGTCGGCTATCCTTACAGATAGACTTCTGCGTTCCTTTCCCGAGCCCGGTAATCGCATTACACTATTACTCAATCTGCCGGAAACAATGAACGGTATTCCCATGATAGGAGCCAGCAACCATGGAGAATACAAGCTGATGCACAACCTGTTGCACGCGAACCCAATTAAACCACCGGTCCATGACGTGGCCTCTTTTAACATGACCAATCAATGGAATGGCGCACATGTAATTGTTGTTAATGACAGTACAGTGAAGGTAACGCTTAACCAATGGGGCACCTGGTGGTGGCGAAACGGCCAGGGAGCAACTGATTTTGAAAATGAGGATTATAAGTTGTATATGCGTGATGTGGGTCATTGGTACGACCTTGTGTTGAAAAAGCCAGCGAACAGCTATCAATTGCTTTACCTGAACGATGGGCAATGGAAAGAGGTGGATATGTCTGAAAAAGTGGAGATACAAGACTAAGCGAAGGGAAAATGACCTGATAGCGTCTAAATTTTCAGATAGCGTTATTTTAATAGTGGACAGCCCCGCGTTTCTCGCGGGGCTTTTTGTCATAAAACTGTCCAATTCCGCTGTATGTACATCATTATGTGTGTTCCTCTTATCTTTGCAATTCTGTGCAGCACGTAATTGAAAAAATCAGTTTCGGTTCCTCTTTCCCCCTGGAGCGTATCCTTGGACAAAATGTCCAGGTGATGAGCCGTGAGATATTGGAAATAAGCCGGTTTGTAAGAGCAGAGTGGCTGGATGTTTCTTTTTCAGAAAACAACCTGCCTGAAGAACATGCGCGGCTTTTGTTGTTTCCTATTGAGGATAGTCAATATTGCCTGCAAATCGCTTACATACAACCCTCGGAGAGGCAACCTTATGGTGCGGAGGTGTGTTGGCTGCAGTTTATGCCCGGCTTTTTTGACCAATATCCGGCGGATACATTGGTTGCTAACCCGCCGTTCCGGTTCGACCAGACGACCGAACAGCAATTCAGCATCTGCAAGCAAACCACCTCGCTGCTGGAGCAACTTAAAACGGCATCTGGTATTACACCTTTCACCGAGGCGCTGCAGTCTACAGAACTCGCCGTACACCTTTTACGCCGGGCGTTGGAAAGCATTGCCGTTCCATTTACCGTCTGTCCTGTACCTGCCTGTCGTTTCCTTACCTACGATTCGGAGCGCGAAAAAGTATTTGAGGCACGGCGAATCATTGAGCAGAATATAGACCAATCGCTGACAATAAAAGAACTTTCCCGCATGGTAGCGATGAATGAGTGCTACCTGAAAAAAGGCTTCAAGGCGCTGGTAGGCAGAACCATTCACGATTTTCAGCAAGAGTTACGAATCACAAAGGCTAAGGTACTCCTTCAGCAACAAGGCCAGACCGTTTCTGAAGTGGCTAATTCTCTCGGCTACAGCAGCATTTCCCACTTCAGTACCGCCTTTAAAAAGGCTACTGGTATGAAGCCCTGCGAGTTGTTAGCCTAATTTTATGAAGCGGGCTGCTGTTACATTGTTTATAGCAGAGATTGCATTCTTGCTCATTCAGGTGTTGAAATACTACCAAACCAGCTATTATATCGTATCCCCTCTTATCCCGCAGGAGCTAGTCACTATAATTCAACGACCTTTTATCATAATAGCGGTCAGCCTTATACCGTGCATA
>JAEUVZ010000001.1 GCA_016786665.1 Flavipsychrobacter sp. | reverse complement strand
GATAGAGGCATCGTCCAGCAAACAGGCCACCACGCTGGAAAAAGAATATACCGACCTGAACGACCTGCTGAAGACCTGCATGAACCTGCTGCGCTTCCGGGCCGCTCAGAAAAACCAGCAACTTACTCTTATACAGAACTCGAACAAGCACATAGATATTTATGTAAACAAAGAAAAGATCATCCGCGTTATCAGCAATATTATTAACAACGCTATCAAGTTCACACCTGCCGGTGGCCTCATCAGCATACAAGCCAAGGCCCAGGAACGCCAGGCGCTGATACTGGTAAAAGACCAGGGCATTGGCATTCCCGATGAATACAAGGATAAAATTTTCGACATGTTTACCGAAGCCAAACGCACCGGCACCGATGGAGAAAAACCTTTTGGACTGGGCCTTTCCATATCGCGGCAGATAGTAGAGGCGCATAATGGCAAGATATGGTTTGACAGCACGCCGGAAAAAGGAACTACCTTTTACATTTCCATTCCCCTGTAACTAACAAATAGGCAGCGGCGGCATAGTAAAGTTTGCTATTTTTGCGCGAACGAGACCAACGCATTCCATGAAGGACCATTATTTCATTTTAGGGGTAGCCTCCAGTGCCGGCTCCCATGAAATAAAGGAGGCGTTCCGGAAACTCAGCCTCAAATATCACCCGGACAGAACCCGCCCTACCCCGTTTAACCAGGAGCGGTATATGGAAATCTGTGAAGCATACCGGGTACTCTCCAGTAAAAACAAAAGAGCAGAATACGACCGCAAGCGGACGTCAGCCGCTAAGGACCTAAGCGTCGGCAGCGGGCTGTTCCCCGAAATAAAAACTTCGTATAAGGGCCACTACCCATGGCTGGCGGCATTTGCCGTAGTACTGGTTGCCGGACTGGCATTATTGTTCGCCAATGCTAACCGGGAAGTATACCCGGAACCTGTGCGGGTAGCACCTGTAGCAACAGCCTCCGTATTGCCACCCTCGGCTTCGGCGCCCGTTGCTCCGCAGGCCATGGCCGACACGATGCAGGCCGACACGGCCACGCCAGAACCTGCCCCCACTGAAATAAACATGGATAGCCTGAAGCGCCACCAGGAACTGGCCCTGAAAATAACATCAGCGCTGAGCAATGCCACCACTTCTGCCCCTCCGCAATCCGCCGAAGACCGCAACCATTCTTATACCCTTGACGGCAATAAGTTACTGGTGCGTTTTAAAACCGGCGCTCGCGGACAGGCTTCATCGCGGCTGGCCAGCATACCGCTTACGGAAGTGAACTCCGTTTACTACTATGCGGGAAAGCTATGGATAACCACCGGCAGAAAATCTATCCGCAGCCGCGACATAAAAACGGGTATGCAGACCCGCAACAACTTCTTCTGCATACCCATGAAGGCGTCGGGCGCGGCGGCAAGCGAGAAAGCGCTTACCGAGGTAATAGCCGAATTGAAAAAGGGATAGTGGCTTTTGCCGGATGAATACTTATCTTCATAGCAATGGAAAAGAAGAGGAAACGAACCTGGCGCAAAATAGGTAAATGGATACTCTACGCCTTCGCGGCTTCCATCCTATACACGGTACTCTGCCGCTTTGTATGGCCGCCCATCACCCTTACGCAGGCAGGAGCCGTAATAGAAGGTTATGGCCTGAAACGCGACTATGTGAGCTGGGACAAGATATCTCCGAATGTAAAACTGGCCGCCCTGGCCAGTGAAGACCAACTATTCCCCGACCACGAAGGATTTGACTGGAAAGCAATAGACAAAAGCCTGAACGGCACAACCACTACCAAGCGAAAAAAGAAGAAACGTCCCCGGGGCTCCGCCGCCAGCACCATTACCCAACAGACGGCCAAGAATGTGTTTCTGTGGCAGGGTTCCGGCTGGGGCCGGTACGTGCGGAAAGTACCAGAAGCATACTTTACCAAACTGATAGAATGGACCTGGGGAAAAAAGCGGATACTGGAAGTATACCTGAATGTAATAGAAATGGGGCCCGGCATATATGGAATTGAAGCGGCTGCACAGCAGTACTTTCACAAACCGGCCAGCAAACTCAGCCGCCAGGAAGCGGCTATGATCATAGCCTGTCTCCCCAATCCCAAGCGCTACCCGGTGGTGCCCACCAGCAAATGGGTGAGCCGGCGTACCCCTCATATACTGCGGCAAATGGGCAACCTGGAAGGCGACCCCGACGTACAGGCACTACTGAAGTAAACTCAGGCACAATATTTTTATCCTTCCTTTTAAAATCGACTGATATGACAACGATATTAAAAGGACTAGCGATCGCCTCCTGCATGTGCCTGCTCTTCTCCTGCACCGACCAGGGGGCTGAAACCGGGCAAAGCACGCCTATAGACTCCACTAACGCACACGGCACCGCCCCGGTAACCTATGGTGGAGATGACCCCGCCAGCGTACAGGATACAAACATGACCAACGCCAATGACACGGGAACGAACGCCGGCAATGTGAGCAACAATGGCGACCCCGAAAACCAGGTAAAAAACCAGGTAAAGCGCGACCAACGTTAGCCGTTTAGCGGCACAGAATGAGTGTTGTAAGGCCTCTTTTTTGAAAATAAAGCGGTTTTTAGGGCATTTATTTTTACTTTCGGGCGTTCCAAGACATCTATATCGCCGGGCGTAATGAAGAAAACAATAAAAAAGCTTATTAAGAAAATACCTATAGCCTTCACTAAAAACCAGCAGTACGATAAGCAGACATTACAGATAATAAAGAAAGTATGCAATGCCTCAAGCAATTGCATAGATGTAGGTGCGCATAAAGGCGAGGTGCTGGACCAGATATTGAAATTTGCCCCGAAAGGAACCCATTTCGCATTTGAGCCTATACCCTCCCTGTACGAAGGACTGAAAGAAAAATACCGCAGCCTCCCCAATTGCCGCATACACGATATAGCACTAAGTAATAATAAAGGAACTTCCACCTTCAACTACGTGGTTTCCAACCCCTCTTATAGTGGGCTGGTAAAAAGGAAATATGACCGCGATAACGAGCAGGACACCCAGATAACGGTAAAAACCGACCTGATGGATGATGTAATACCTGCCGGCACCAAAATAGCCCTGGTAAAAATAGACGTGGAAGGCGGGGAACTACTCGTAATGGAAGGAGCCCGCCGAGTGCTGTCAGAAAACAAGCCTATCGTGATATTCGAACATGGTTTAGGCGCGTCTGACTTTTATGGCTCTACCCCGGAAAAACTATATCAGTTGCTGGCTGGCTGCGGATTGAAAATTTCCCGGCTGAAGGACTGGCTGAGTGGCGACAATCCATTGAGCCTGCAACAGTTCCAGGATATTTACAGCAAAAATTCAGAATACTACTTTGTAGCACACCCCTAGCCTATCCGCAGGCCATTGGGTGTTTCCTTGCCGGGTGTCAGTAGTGTCACCTCATCTCCATTCACCGCACCCAGCACCAGGCATTCGCTCATCAGCGTAGCTATCTGCTTCGGGGGGAAATTTACAACTGCCACCACCTGCATGCCTACCAGTTCTTCCGGCTGGTACAGTTTAGTGACCTGTGCCGATGATTTGCGCAAGCCCAAAGGCCCAAAATCGATAACCAGCTTATACGCCGGCTTCCGGGCTTCCCGGAACACTTCCGCTGAAACGATGGTTCCCGTGCGCATCTCTACTTTGTCAAATTCCTTCCAGCTTAGTGTGTTCTCCATAGGTAAGCGGTTTTTCTAGAGCATCAACCCATCAAGTAAAGCAAAAGCCACTGAAAAATAGATGATCAGTCCCGTAACATCTACCAGCGTAGCGATAAAGGGCGCGGAGGATACCGCGGGGTCAGCGCCCAGGCGCTTCAGCAACAACGGCATCATAGAGCCCGACAACGTTCCCCACAGCACCACGCACAAAAGCGTGATACCCACGGCTATGCCCAGCACTATAGAGTGCGCCCCGTAGGTACCGGTAATATCGCCCCATACGCCTACCCTTAAAAAGCCGACCAGGCCCAGTACACCCCCCAGCATTAAGCCCGATATTATTTCTCTCCGCATGATTCTCCACCAGTCGCGTACGGTAACATCACCCACCGCCAGTGCCTGTATGATGAGCGTTGCCGCCTGCGAACCACTGTTACCTCCGCTGGAGATAATAAGGGGCACGAACAGCGCCAGCACCACCGCCCGCGATATCTCATGCTCAAAATACCCCATAGCGCTGGCGGTGAGCATCTCGCCCAGGAAGAGGATGATGAGCCACCCTACCCGTTTCTTGAACATCTTAAACAGGGAGACATCCAGGTAGGGCTCATTCAGCGCCTCGGTACCACCTACCCGCTGCATGTCTTCGCTAAACTCCTCGCTGGCCACCCAGAGAATGTCATCTATGGTAATAATGCCCAGCAGTATATTCTTATCATCCACCACGGGCAGGGCTACCCGGTTGTTCATTTTAAACACTTCATTGGCCACGTTCTGGTCGTCCTTTACATTAAGGGCTATGTAGCGGCCGTCTACCAGTTCAGACACTTTCTTATTCAGGTCGGTGAGCAGGAACTCCCGTATACGGATATCGTCTACCAGCTTGCCACCATCATCTATCACGTATATGACATCTATCGTTTCGCTGTCCTTGCCAAAGGTGCGGATATGGTCCAGTACTTCCTGCACAGTCCAGTCACGGAATACGGCTATGTAGTCCGGTGTCATCAGCCTGCCCACACTGCCTTCTTCGTAGCCCAGCAGTTCCAGTGTTATCCGGCGCTCTTCGGGGTGCAGCAGGCGTATCAGTTCTTTTACCACCTCGCTGGGCAGTTCTTCCAGCAGCGACGTCCGGTCATCGGCCGGTAACTCGTTCAGCAGTTCCGCGGTTTTATACGGAGGCAAGTCGTGTATCAGGTCTTTCTGTGTGCTGAAGTCCAGTATCTTAAACGTACTGGCAGCCCTATGCACTGACAGCGACGATAGTATCAACACCTGGTAATCGGGGAAATCCCCCATCAGTTCGGCCACGGTACTGATATTCAAGCCATCCACAAACTCGTGCAGCAGGGCTTTGTCGCCCCGGTCTACCAATTCCTCCAGCCTGGAGCTGATTTGTACTTCTTCCACTTGCATCGGCGCAAAAATAGACAGAAATATCAGGGCTGTCTATTAACCTCCAGTTATTTTAAAAAAGCTACATACATTTGTTTCATGAAACGAAACTTTTACGCAATATTCCTGCTATTTACTTTCATCAGTTCCGGTATGGCAAACGCCACTACCCGGCGCGTTTTGTTCATTGGCAACAGCTACCTGCATACCAATGACGTGCCCAACCTGGTATGGCAGTTGGCGTTGTCGCTGGGCGATACACTGGTGTACGACCAGTCCACACCCGGCGGACATACCTTACAGTTACACTGCAGCAACACCACTACCATCAACAAGATATACTCCCAACAATGGGACGTGGTAGTAGTGCATGAGCAAAGCCAGCGCCCGGCCTTCCCGCCCGCCCAGGTGCAGACGGACACATATCCTTACGCGCATATACTGGACAGCCTGATACACGATAACAACAGCTGTACCCAGACCATGTTTATGATGACCTGGGGATATAAGAACGGAGACCCTTCCAACTGTGGCTCTTACCCGGTTATCTGCACGTACGAAGGCATGCAGATGCGGCTGCGCGAAAGCTACCTGGAAATGACACAGGACAACAACGCCGTAGTGGCCCCCGTAGGCGCCGCGTGGAAAGTAACCCGCGATAGCTTTCCCTCCATAGAACTGTACAGCAACGATAACTCCCACCCGGTAATAGCCGGCTCTTACCTGGAAGCATGCGTACTCTACGCATCTATCTTTCATAAGGCGCCCAACCTCAGTAACTGGTACTCTACCGTACCCCAAAGCGATGCGGTAAAGTTGCAAAACGTAGCGACACATGTAGTAATGGACAGCCTGGATAGCTGGCAGCAGCATGGCAATTATACTTATGCCGGCTTTGGACGCACCATCAACGACAAAACCATTACACTGCAAAATAACTCGGCCAAAGCCACCGCTTATGCCTGGAACTTCGGCGACCTGAATACCAGCACATTACAGTCGCCACCACCCCATACTTACGCCCAGTATGGCCAGTATGTAGTAACGCTTACCGCATCTAACAGCTGTTTCTCTGAAACGGCGAAAGACACCTTAAATATCGCTCCTACATCGGTAGCGGAGATTAATGGTGAAACATTCCCGGTACAAATTGCCACGCAGGGCCAGGGCAAAGTGGCGTTCTCTTTTTCGGGCGAAACAGAACGATTGGAGCTTTACACCGCAGACGGAAGAAAGCTGCGTAGCTATACCATAAAGGGCAACACTACCATCAGCGAGGAGCTACCCGCTGGCATCTATCTGTGCCGCGCATGGAAAGCGGATAAGGTACGCGTGGTAAAGTTCAGTGTACTGTAGCCATGGCTACTTAAAGTAGATCTCGGTGGCCCCAAACCCATACCTGGGGTGGTATTCGTTGGTATAGCGGGCCACTTCGGGCGTGCGCGACAGTAATTCGTGTACGGAATACCGCAGCACGCCCTTGCCCAACCCGTGAATGACTATCATACGCTCCTGGGAATGCACAATGGCTAACCGGAGGTACTTTTCAAAGGTGCGCATTTGCAGGTGCAGCATATCCGCATTGTCCATGCCCCTGGTGTCATTTGTCAGCTTTTCTATGTGCAGATCCAACTCATAGACCGGAGCTTCGGTGTGCAGCCTGCCGGGTTGGTTCACTATCTGCGAGGCAGGGCGGGGAATAAATTTCTCCTTAGGCGGTTCTGGCCTGGGCGGATGAAACTCATCTGCCAGTAGCACGCTGAACGCCGGTTCATTCTTCTGCAGCAGTTCATTTACATGCTCAAACAACTTTGCCGGCCGTATGCGCAGTACGTCGGCTGCAGGTGCCAGCGCCGTGTCGGAGCCATCTGATAACTGCCAGTGGAAACGAGGCTGCCTGCTCATGTCCTCCCACGAAATGCTGTGCAGGTACAGGTTGCCAAATGCGTGCAACACTCCCTCGTGCCGAAAAGTACACTCGTGGTCTATGCGTACATCGTAGGAAAGCCGAACGGGAACGCCTAACTCATTTAGCAGGTGTATCTTCAGTACGTCAACTATGTCTTCCATCACATTAGGCCGGTATACAGGCAGAAAGGACAGGTACACACCCTTCGCCAGTCTCTTGGGCCGGAGCTTCTCCTTCTCAACAGGAATATCCTCGGGTGCCAGCTGCCGTTTGGCGCTCGTCTTTTTTTCTGTAAACCATTTCAGGTACGGATGGTCTACCAGTTCGGCATATACCGGGAAGGTGGTGCCATTTACATCCACCTCCAGCATGTCTTTACCTATAAAGCCGGTTACATGCCCTTCCTCTCCCGTCTGCCGGAGCACAATTCTATCGCCTATCGAAAATTTCATTTCTTCTGTAACTGCTCTTCCAGGAAAGCGACCATTTTGCGCATAGCCTTTCCCCGGTGGCTAATGTTGTTTTTTACTTCCAGCGGCAACTCTGCGAATGTCTGCTCATAACCTTCAGGTACAAATACCGGGTCGTAGCCAAAGCCTTTGTCGCCTCTTTTTTCTTCCAGTATCGTACCCATGCACGTACCCTCAAAATAATAGCTCTTGCCATTCCACACCAGGCAGATAACGGCTTTATAGTGGGCTGTACGGTCGGGCTTCCCCGCCAGCCGCTCCAGCACTTTTTGCAGGTTCTTTTCATCATCCCGCTCACCGGAATAGTGGGCGCTGTCTACACCAGGGGCATTACCCAACGCATGCACGCAGAGGCCGCTGTCATCGGCAAATACATTCTTCTGGCAAAAGCGATAGATAGCACGCGCCTTAGCGGCGGCATTCTCTTCAAATGTATGGAACGGCTCCAGTATCTCATCCATAAACCCGATATCCATCAGCGACAGCAGCGACAAGTTACTGACCATCGCGCGTATCTCGCGAATCTTCCCCTGGTTGTTCGATGCAATGACCAATTCTTCCATAAACAATGATCGGGGCTAGCCCTATTTGCAAAAGTAGTACCTATCCGTATACAAAACGCCCTTCCGTTGCCGGAAGGGCGCCTGTAATAGTATGAATGGCAGGCACCGCTTACTGCCTGCTGAATTTAAGTACTTCCAGCGTAGTGTTGCCGGCGTCTACTATGCGTACCATATAGATACCCTGCGCCAGCTGGCTTACATCTACCTTCATAGCCGCAGGGTTGTAGCTGCCCGCTGCATAGTGCTGCGTGGCTATTACCTTGCCGCTCATGTCGGTGATGTTCACCGTCAGCTCTTCCGAACGGCGCTCGCCCATGCGGATGAACAGCTCCGATCCCGTTACTGGGTTCGGGAACAACTCTACCACTGAGGACACTTCTTTCGACAGGCGCAGCGATACCACATCGGAGTAGCTGTACTTGCCGTCCTGCTCTACCATCTTCAACCGGTACAGGATGCGCTCCGCATCCAGGCTCGCTACATTCACATCCGTATAGAAGTAGTTGTTGGTGCCTATGTTGCTGTTGCCCGTTGCCGCTTTGGAGCCTATCTTCCCGTAGCTGCGGCCATTATCCAGCGAGCGCTCTACTTCGTATTTGCTCATGTCCTTCTCGTTGGTCGTTACCCACTTCAGGTGAGCGTCCTCGCGCAGCAGCTGGCCGGTGAACGACAGCAGTTCCAGGCCCAGGGGGCTGCCCGAGCTGCTCACACCAAATGGAGAGAAGCTGGTAACACCCGTCAGCGTCTGGTCATAAGGATTGAACCCATTGGCGTTGCCCAGCGGGCCCGGTACCCATTCCTCGTCCATACCTATGTAGTGCGATACCGCGCACATGTTGTGGTTGAAGCCGGGAAGCTCGTCGCCGAGGCTCCACTGCGGAGTAATGGTGGCGTTAGAGCCGCCGGGGATAGTCTCGGTAATGAACCAGGTCTTGTTCACCGCATTGTTGGTTTGCGGGGCGCCCAGGCCGGTCTCGCCGTTGTAGTCTTCCCATACACCGTCTATCACCCGCACCTTTATGTCATCGGCCATGCCGCTGTTGCTGATCATTACAGGGGTGTAGGACAAGGTATTGGAACCTACCGGGAACACTACCGTTCCCGTGTTGGCGCCCGCACCCATGTTCTCCCCTATCACTGTACCCAGTGCATCGGTAACGATGAACGAGGATGGACCACCACCGTTTACGTTAGCGTTCTCGGCTATCGTCAGGTTGTACTGGCCCAGTTGTATGTAGCCGGCGTACAGGTTCAGGTTACCGGTCACCATTACGTTGCCCAGGAAGGTCTTTACAGAGCCTCCCAGTACTTCCAGTTCTTTATACAC
>JAEUVZ010000051.1 GCA_016786665.1 Flavipsychrobacter sp. | reverse complement strand
AAAATTGATGGCCTGCCCGCCGGGCACTACCCTATCCTTTATCTTGCCATTCAGCTTTCCCCATGCTATGATACTGCCGGCGAAAGAAACCGCACCTATCACCATTCCCAGTACTATTACGGTTAGTTCGCCCGTTTCGTGCGTGGGCTTGTGGCCGTATTCTATTATAGAAATGAGCATGGCGCATGCCCCACCCATACCATTGAACAAGCTCACCATTTCCGGCATGGCAGTCATCTGGACGCGCTTGGCGGCTAGTGTACCTATCACTGTTCCTATTACCAGGCCTCCGAATATCCAGCCATAGTTGTGCAGCTTCTCGTGGGTTTCTTTATTCTCGTAAAGAAAAATGGTAGCGAAGATAGCAATGGCCATACCTACGGCAGCCACCATGTTGCCCTTGCGCGCACTGTCGGGGTGCGACAACATCTTAAGGCCAAGGATGAATGTAATGGAACCTATGAGGTAACTGAGTTGTAAAATAAAGTCCTGCATACAGTATATGTATTGTAGCTTATTTGTGAATTATTTCTTCTTTTTCTTGCCGAACATCTCCAGCATACGGTCGGTAACCACAAATCCCCCTACCACGTTCAGGGTGCCCAGCACCACCGCCAGGAAACCTAAGACCAGCGCCAGGTAGTCGCTGGGGTCAGCCTCGCCCATTACAATGATGGCACCAATAATCACCACCCCGTGTATCGCATTGGCACCACTCATCAGTGGCGTATGCAATACGGAGGGCACGCGCGATATCACTTCTATACCCAGGAAAACAGACAGGATAACGATGGTGAGCAAGCGGTAATTCGCCGGATTTGTAAACAGTTCTATAATAGCATCCATATGGTTCAGAAATTTTCTTGGTTAGTTAATTTGCCGGAGCGCTTACCGAAGCCGCCACCCGTTCGTTCACAATCTTTCCGCCGTGGGTGATGCAGGTGCCCGCCACCAGGTCGTCTTCAAAATTGAAGTTAGCGTTGCCGTCCTTGTCTATTATCAGTTTCAGGAAGTTGAGTACGTTCTTAGCATACAGTTTGCTGGCATCGGCGGGCATGGTTGCCGCCAGCAGGGAGTTCCCTATAATGGTTACCCCGTTGCGCACCACAGTCTCATCGTTGCGGGTATAGTCGGTATTGCCCCCGGTAGCCGCGGCGAGGTCTACAATCACCGAACCCGCGCGCATGTCGTTCATCATAGCCTCTGTTATCAGTATAGGGGCCTTGCGGCCGGGTATCTGCGCGGTAGTGATAATGATGTCTGCTTTGCGGGCGTGCTCGTGAATTTTATCCCGCTGCCTGTCCTGGAACTCCTGGCTTTGCTCCACCGCGTAGCCGCCGGCTTTGGAGGCATCGGCGGCGCCTTCAACCTCCACAAATTTGGCGCCGAGGCTCATCACCTCTTCCTTCACGGCCGGACGGGTATCAAACACCTCTACCACGGCGCCCAGTCGGCGGGCAGTGGCTATGGCCTGCAGGCCAGCTACACCGGCACCCAGTATCAATACCTTGGCGGGGGCAATGCTGCCCGCGGCGGTCATGAACATGGGAAAATAGCGGCTATACTGGCTGGCCGCCAGCAGTACGGCTTTGTACCCGGCGATATTGGCCTGGGAGCTAAGCACGTCCATAGACTGCGCCCTAGTGGTGCGGGGAATAGTATCGAGGCTGAAAGCCGTGTATCCCTTTTGTGCCCATTGCTGCATGATTGGCCCGTTGAATAAGGGCTGGTACACCCCCAGCATACTGCCGCCCGGCTTAAGGCCGGTAATATTGCCGGCATTGATGGCCAGCACCAAGTCGGCTTCGGACTGTATAGCGGCTGCGTCTTTTATCTGTGCACCGGCATCGGTGTACGACTTATCGTTGTAGAAAGCCCTCTCGCCCGCACCGGGCTCTACCCATACGGTCACGTTCATTTTCACCAAAGCAGCTACTACCTCCGGCACCAAAGAAACCCTTGTTTCCGGAGCTTGTTCTTTCAAAACACCTACTATCATAAATTGATTGAAAACATTTAGCGTTATGAAATATAGGGATTTGTTTTGATAAAACAAAGGCGAAACACTAAAGGTGCTTACGCGTACCCCCTAAAGCGGCAATCAGAATAAGACCGTTTAGGGGTTTGGGATGTATCTTTGCTCCGTATGCATTATTTATCGGCGGAGCGGCTGAGTAAGTCGTATGGAGTAAAGCCGCTTTTTGAGAATATTACTTTTCACATCAGCGAAGGGGATAAAATAGCCCTGGTGGCTAAAAACGGCAGCGGCAAATCGACCCTGCTGAAAATACTGGCCGGGCTGGACGAGCCGGATAGCGGCAAACTGACCATCCATAAGGATGTAACGGTAGCGCTGTTTGAACAAGAGCCAAAGTTTGACGAGCAACTGTCGGTACTGGACAATATATTTCACGTAAAGAACCCGGTAGTGGAAGCCTTGCGGGACTATGAGCGTATAATAGACAGCGGCTCTAAAGACCCGGATGAACTGGGGCACGCACTCACCCGCTTGGACGAACTGGGCGCCTGGGAACATGAGGCCAAAGTGAAACAGATACTGGGCAAGCTGAACATCCACCACCTGGACCAGATGGTGAGCACGCTTTCCGGGGGTCAGCGCAAACGGGTGGCCCTGGCACAAACGCTGATAGACATAGGCTTTGAGCACAAACACGTGCTGCTGATAATGGACGAACCCACCAACCACCTGGACGTGGAGATGGTGGAGTGGCTGGAGCACTACCTGAACCAGGAAAACGTGACCCTGCTGATGGTAACCCACGACCGCTACTTCCTGGATACGGTATGTAATGAGGTGTGGGAAATAGACGGCAGTGAACTGTATGAGTACAAGGGCGACTACGAAAACTACATGGA
Organism: Flavipsychrobacter sp.; assembly: GCA_016786665.1. Lineage (GTDB taxonomy): Bacteria > Bacteroidota > Bacteroidia > Chitinophagales > Chitinophagaceae > MKUN01. The sequence goes on along the minus strand of JAEUVZ010000051.1, from coordinate 50,841 downwards.
AAAGAAGGCCGCGCGCATAGACAGCCAACTAGCCAGTATAGATAAAGCAAAAAACGAGTACCGCAAAGAGCTGGAATGGATGCGGAAGCAACCCAAAGCCCGCACCACGAAATCGAAAAGCCGCCAGGATAACTTCTACGAGGTAGAAGCGCGAGCTAAGCAAAGGCTGGAGGATAATAAGATAGAACTGCAAATGAAAATGAACCGCCTGGGCGGGAAAATTGCGGAACTGAAGAAAGTGTACAAGAGCTATGGCGACAAAGTGCTGATGAAAGGCTTTGACTACACCTTTAAGAAAGGCGACCGCATAGGTATAGTGGGGAAGAACGGTGCGGGGAAATCGACCTTTTTGCAGATACTGCAGGGCGAAGAACAGGCCGATAGCGGGAAAATAAACATAGGTGATACCGTAGTGTTCGGCAACTTCTCGCAGAAGGGCCTGGTTATTAAAGAAGACATGCGGGTGATAGAGTACGTGAAAAGCATAGCGGAGACCTTTCCGCTGGCCGGGGGCGGCTCGCTGAGCGCGGCGCAGTTCCTGACACTTTTCCTTTTTCCGCCGGAGCAGCAATACACCTACCTCTCCAGCCTGAGCGGTGGTGAGAAAAAGCGGCTGCAACTGCTTTCTATCCTGTTTAAAAGCCCCAACTTCCTGGTGCTGGATGAACCGACCAACGACCTGGACCTGCCCACACTGGCAGTGCTGGAAAAGTTCCTGAGTGAGTACCAGGGCTGCCTGCTTATAGTATCGCACGACAGGTACTTTATGGACCGGCTGGTAGACCACCTTTTTGTATTTGAGGGGGACGGGTTTATCCGCGACTACCCCGGCAACTATTCCCAATACCGCATCTGGCAAAAGGACGAGGAGCGCAAAGAACAATTAAAGCCCGCCACCCCTGCCGCCGCACTCCCTGCTGCGGAACCACCCGCCAGGGAGAAAAAGAAATTTTCCTTTAAGGAAAAGCGTGAGTTTGAACTGCTGGAAAAAGAAATCCCCCAATTGGAGGGAGAGAAGGCCGCCGTTACCGAAAAAATGAGCAGCCCGGGATTACCCTTTGACGAACTGCAGCAGCTCAGCAGCCGGATAACGGAAATAACCCACCTGCTGGAAGAAAAAGAACTCCGCTGGCTGGAGCTGAGTGAATACATTTCGTAAAATTTAACGGCATGGGAATTGATATGAGTAAGCTATTGTGTAATTTGCACTAATAATTAAAAACAAATAAAAGGATCAAATGAAAGCATTAAAACTATCGCTGTTCGCTTCGGCTATGATGTTGGGCAGTTTTACAATGACCGCACAGACGGCTGATGAAGTGATGACCAAACACGTAGCAGCAGTAGGTGGCGATAGCTGGGGCAAGCTTACCAGCATGAAAAAGGTGGTTACTATGTCTTACCAGGGTATGGAAATGAAAATGACCGAAACCAAACTGAAAGGAAAGGGCATGCGTACAGACATATCTGTAATGGGCACCGAAAACTATGTAATCGTTACTCCAACCGGAGCCTGGGCTTACATGCCAATGCAAGGAGCTACTAAAGCGGAAGCATTGCCGGATGACCAACTGAAAGCCAGCCTGCCGCAAATGGATATAACCGACGACCTGGTGGGATATAAAGAAAAAGGAATCAAAGCTGAATTTGTTGGAAAAGAAGACCTCAATGGTAAGCCCGCTTTTAAACTGACGCTTACTGACAAAGAAGGTAATTCTTCCACTGCTTACTTTGATGCGAGCACTTATTACAAGGTTAGAGAAACTGCTACCCAGCAAGGACAGGAAGTTACTACTGACTATAGTGATTTCAAGAAATTTCCGGAAGGTGTTGTAATTGCCATGAAGAGCTCTAACGCTTTCGCCGAGCAAACAATCAGCTCACTGGAACTGAACAAGCCTGTTGACGAGGCTATCTTTAAGCCAAGCAACTAAGCTGATAAAATAACAACAAAAAAGTGGCCGGATGTTCCGGCCACTTTTTTGTTGTCCTTATTGCAGCCCCGCCGGGGTGGTATTTATGAGGCTGGCTTAATGGAGCAATACCCGGAAAGATGCACTGTTAAAGACAATAGTAAAGGCCGCGTGTAAGACGCGGCCTTTACTATTGTACGGAACTAGTGTATTAGTTGCTGCTTTCTATCTTGTCCAGCTCAAACATCAGCGTAAAGCGGAGTGTATTGGAGAGCGGGTTGCGATTGATACCGGAGCCGGAAGGCACCAGGTAAGCGACATTGATATTGAATACATTGTACTTAACACCTACACCGCAGGTAAAGTATTTGCGATCGCCCTTAGTCTTGTCTTCGTAGAAATAACCGGCGCGAACTGCGAATTGCTCCTGATACCAATACTCGAGCCCGGCAGAAATCTGTATTTCGCGCAGTTCTTCACCGCCGCCGCCCGGGGCATCGCCAAAGGAACCAAACATACCGGAAACCACACCTTTATCGCGGGGGTAGTACAGGTTACCTGCTGTATCTACCTGCGGGCTGGGCACCAGTAATTTATTGAGGTCTAAGGCAAATGTTACTTTGTTGTATTCATCGGCCTGGTAAGTGTATGCCGCACCGAGGCCGAGGTTCATGGGGATGAAATCACGCACATTGGCGCTGTATGATATTTTAGAACCTACGTTGGTGAGTATGGCACCTATCGCCAGGGTGTTGGCACGTCCACCATCCAGTTCGGTAGTCTTGTTGTAGTAGATACCCAGGTCGGCAGCAAAGGCGTTACCCGCTTTGTAAGAGGCGCCGCTCACTACACCGGTAGCAATACCGGAATAGATATACCGCAGGCTGAGGCCCGTAGAAAGGTATGGCGACAAACGGCGGGAGTAACCCAGATCAAACGAGAACTCGCGGGGCTTACCCGTACCTATTGTTTGGGCGTTGATGTCTGTATAAGTGATATCGCCCAGGTTGAAGTAACGAAGCGATGCACTCACCGCCTGGTTGTCTTCCTCCCCAAACTTGGCATAGCCAGAAATGTACCCCAGCCAGATATCGGGCACGAGGTCTTTCAGCCAGGGAGTGTAGGTCATGGACACCCCGTATTTCTTAGAAGCAAAAGGCATTTTGGCCACGTTCCAGAACTGGGCATTGGCGTCGGGACTAATAGCCACGCCTACATCGCCCATCGCGCCCGAACGGGCATCGGGCGAAATGCGCAAAAAAGGTACCGCGGTGGTAATAGTACGTACACTACCATCGAGGTTTACTTTGGAAGTACTGTTCTGTGCGAGGGCTTCATTGAACGATAAACCGGCTATCAATCCTAATCCTACTAAAGCAAAGCGTTTTGCCATTCTGTTATTATTTATTTTCCTAATGTTGTGCAAAGATATTCGATTACAGGTACAATTCTACCACTAAAGCAAAAATTATACCGCTTATCCACTAACGGACAATTACTAACTTTTGGTATGCCGACTCCTGTGCTCCCGTGCTGGTAGCCAGGTTTAAACGGTAAACGTACAGCCCCGAGGGAAGCAATTCCCCGTTATTTCCGGTACCATCCCAGCTAAGCTCAGTACTGCGGCTGCCCGACGGGGTAAAGTTCTGCCTTATGGTGCGTACCAGCGAACCGGCGGTATTGTATATATTAATGCTCACATCCATCGCCTCATCGGGGTGGTTGTGCTCAAAAACGAACCTGGTCTTGTCACTGAACGGATTGGGGTAGTTCATCAGGTTGTTGATCTTCACGATGTTACCGTCAATCACTTCAAAATTCACCACGCCTTCTCCCGAATTATTATTTACATCCCATGCCTTAATGCGCAGGGAGTGCTTGCCATTGCTCAGCCCACTAATGGGGAAATAGACGTAGCCGCGCCTGTAATTGTTAGGCTCCGTCTCGTAATAATCGTTCAGCACATACACATTCTGCACGTCTCCATCCAGTATGGCCGTCAGGTCGTGCCCCACGGTGTTGCCCGATACATTGATGCCGGTTTCATCTTCCAGCACTGCAAAAAGGAAGGTATTTTCGCCCGTAATACCCCCATCCCGGAAGGTAGAGTCGCCTATGTAGGGCATTACCACCGGTGGGTTGTCTTCAATTACCGGGTTATCGGAGAAGCCGCCCACTACATAGCCTGTATCGGCGCCGGCGGCATCTGTAATGCCATTCTCCGCATAGAGGCTCATCTTGCACACCCCCATATCGTAGTTGATATCCCTGGGAGCGATAAAGGCGAAGGTAAACAGCCCGCCGGTCACGTTTACGCGGCCTTTGTAGATGGTATTGTTTTGCGTGCGGTATTTGCGGTTGGGGTCAGTGAGTGCCTGGACGGTCTTGGGTTTATCATAGATGGTGATGTACACCCGTCCGTTGAAGTCGCTCAACAGGTTGTTGTTATCATCTACCACCCTGCCCGACGCGCTGTAAGAACCCAGCGCCTTGATGGTATCGGTAGCGGCACCGCTAAAGCCATCGTTTACCGAGTCTATCTGAATGTTATACTCAGGGAATGCAGGCACCAGCGCGGGGTCGCCCAGCAATGCGAACTTACGGAAATTCACCAGTTCCCCGCTTTGGGTAGAGGTGGCGTACGTCATGTTCTTGGCCAGGCGGAAAGCATCGCCCAGGGAATAATTCTTACCATTCTTATACGCAAACTGCTCTTCCAGGAACTGGCGGTTGATGATGCGGTTGGGCGCGGCGTACACCAGTTGCGTGGTAGTAAGCGACGCGATGGCGCCACCGTCGGCCTTCAGCATGATGGCTTCCCCTGAAGATACATATTCCGGGTGATCAAACTGTCCATAGTCGCAGGTAGCTGTAATGATGATGGGCAGCTTATCAAAGTTCTTCCACTTGCTGTAGTCGTCTTGTATAATGATGCGCTCATCGGCCAGCACCTGTATGTTACCGTGGCCGCTGTAGTTCATCAGGAAGGTGCCTTTATATATCTGGTCGTTGATGGCCTTGTTGGCTTCCGGTGCACGCATCCCGCCCGGGGTGGATACGCGCTGCACGGCATCGAGGTAAATTTTGGTGAGGTTAAAAATATTGCTGTTGTTCAGTATCTCGCCGCCCATAGTTTCGGCGTCGGCCATGTGGTCGCCGGCGGCATCGGCATTATCGGCTATCATGGTAGTAGAGAGGCGCCAGGGACCAAGGGAAGCAGGGCTCTTGTAGTTCTTTATCTTCCTTACCTGCGCTTGCGCTGCCTGCACAGAGGCAACAGGGAAGCGGCCCACACCAATATCCATGGTATTGAATACGGTAGTCATGTTTTCCGTATTCTCGTTATCGTCGAGGAAGGAAAAGAAATCGTCGGAGCAGTAGCTGTTAATGGATACCGCAAACTCCCGCGACTCGAACGTGGGAACAAAGTTGGTATTACCCGGTATCCGGTCTTTGTAGTCGTAAGAGGCATCGCCGAACAGGAGCAAGTAACGGGGCATCTGCAAGGTATCGTTGCCGGCACGTTGGTAGAACATGCGGGCGAAATCGCGGATGGCGCTGATATCCTGAGAGCCGGAAGAGAACTCGTTGTACACTTGCGGCGTGGTAGCCACTATAACACGCATGTTGGAACGCTGGCGGTGAAATTCAGCCAGTTCGTTTGCCTCATTAATAAATTGCGGATGCGTAACAATAATATAGTCTACCTGGCCAGCGCTATGCAGATCCTGGTTGGTTACCTTTTCAACAAAAGAGGGCGCGGGCAGTTCGCCGTTGCGGAAAGCTGCAAACTCGTGCAGCCTGGAAGCCTCCTGTGCAAAAGTGAATACCTCGCCATTCAGCGAGCCCTGCATGCGCACCGGTGCCAGCGGCTCCGTTACATCCCAAACCTGTGTGGCACCATTGGCACCCTGCAGGCTGTAGGAGGCCACATTTCCCGGGCCTACGCTGCGCCAGTCGCGGAAGAGCAACTGCTGCTGCCCGGCTAAATTCAGCTGGCGGCGGGCGTTTACCTCAATGTAGTTAAGAAAGCCTTTATTGGAACTCAGCGTGGTTTGATACGATATAGCAATGGGCGTAGCACCTGAAACATTTTTGGTGAACTCCAGTATGCCAGAGGCCATGGGCGTTCCAAAACCTGTGCTCACATTTTTGGTGAAGGCGCTGCCATTTACGTTTACGGTAAAATTGTTGGGAATATACAATTCCGTACGGGCGCCAAACATGATGCGGAAGCGGGCAGCCTCCCCGGTGAGCGGGCCGAAGTCCATGTTTATGGTATGGTTCAGCGTTTTCCCTATATCGCTGCTGAACTCTTCTCCCCACCATTCCTTGCCGAGTGTACCGGGGTTCACCAGGTCTTTCTCATGCAGGTCGTAGTGGTCAAAATCGCTTACCGTTACGTTAGGAGTGCCGGCGGTGGGCTGGGTCTGCACGCGCTGGCCCGCACCTTTATCGAAACTAAGGAAGTAAAACGCTTTGTCTTCGTAAATGTTCACCTCGTGCAGAAAACGGGCGTTGGCACTATCCTTCTTCCAGGCGGTAGGGCCGGTAGCATAGAAGATGAAGTAGTCGCCGGGATTAAAAACCCCATCGCCGCCATCGCTTACCCAAATGGGATTCTCGGCCAGGTCGTCTGTGCGCGGGTCGGCATTGTTCTCAGAGAGCATATTGCCCCCGTTGCCATACACCCTGATGTTATCAGAACTGATATTAGACTGCCCGAGCTGAGCGGACACAAAATCGTAATCTACACGATAAAAACCCGTTGCCGGTACTGAAATTTTATAAATATCGCCACTGGCCAGTACCGACGATGCCGCCGTGCTCTTTGCCAGGGCGGTGGCATTCACCGGAGGGGTAGCCGTGGTGGCCGTCTCGGTTACGTCTACAGAAAATTCGGTGATGCGGCGGGGGGAGCCTGTTACAGCATCCATACTATAGGCGGGCACCCTTATGATGGCGAAAGGGCGCTTGCGGTCTTTACCTATTATTACCTCAAACTTCATGGGGTCGGCGGGAATGGCCTCGGCAGGTATTGTTACCCCGTCGCGGTAAGTGATGCCGGAAAGCTTCACCTCGGGCAGGGCATAGTGCTGCAGCCATACCTTGTGAATGGTGTAGCCGTTCACTATGGATTTCTCGGCTACGGGGAACGTTACTTTGCCACCTGCCGATACGGAAAGAGCAGCTGCCAGGAGCGCAGATAGGATAATAGATTTTTTCTTCATTTGATGATATGTTCCTGCCATTAGATAGTGTATAGTCAAAAATACGCAATAAGTAGTGAAAGCGGCGGAAAAGCCACATAAAACTGACAATCCTCAAACGAAAAAAACATAAATTTATTTCGTCGAACATATAATAAAATATATGTTTTCAGAGCACTTTGGGGCGAAAGCTTGACTTTTTAAAAAAGATATTCTAACATTGTAACACTATTTTGGTTAATCAACCCAATTCGTAGCTAACATTTTGTTTCAAATTATGAAAAGAACACTCATTGGTGCGGGCTTATTGTGTTTAGGAGCAGCGACACTTCTGTCGTCTTGCAGCACTAAAAAATATAGCGGGGTATCCAGCTCAACAGGATGGACATACAATAATTCCCGTCTTGGTGGTTTTAGTTATAGGGATTATCCCGGAATGCAGAACGGCCCCGGCCTTACGTTTGTAGAAGGTGGCCGTTTTACTATGGGTATGACGGAAACCGACCTGCCTACCAGAGAGCGTAATAATATAGTACGTACTGTATCTGTTTCCTCTTTCTATATGGACGAAACGGAGGTATCTAACCTGCACTACCGCGAGTATGTTTACTGGCTGAATCGCGCTTACGGCAATGACTATCCAGACCTGGTAGCAAAGGCTAATCCCGACCAGACGGCCTGGCGCCAGACTATGTCGTACAACGAGCCGCTGGTGCAATATTACTACACGCATGCCGCCTACCAGCACTACCCGGTAGTAGGTGTGAACTGGTACCAGGCGAACGATTTCGCTATGTGGCGCAGCGACCGTGTGAATGAAATGATACTAATATCATACGGCCTGCTGAAAACGAACCCCAACCAAAGCGGTGAAGACGTTTTCACTACCGAAACTTACATAGCCGGACAATACGACGGTACTCCCGGTAAGCGCCGGATGGCGGATCTTGACCCCAACAGCGGTGGCAAGCGTAACGCCAACTATGCCGATGGTATCCTGCTGCCTAACTACCGCCTACCAACAGAAGCGGAATGGGAATACGCTGCTTATGGCAACGTAGGCAACAACCCTGAGCCGCGCACCAAGCGCCGCCGTGGTGAAGAAGTAATCACTGACCGCAACGTTTACCCATGGTCTGCTAAAGAAGGTACCCGCTACGGCCTTCGCAACGAATACCAGGGTGAATTCTTAGGCAATACATTCCGTGCCGGTGGTGACGCGATGGGTGTTGCCGGTGGCCTGAACGATAACGCGGACATTCCTGCTCCCGTTTATTCTTACAAACCAAACGCTTATGGCCTGTACAACATGGCTGGTAACGTAAGTGAGTGGGTACTGGATACTTACCGTCCTAACTCTCATCAGGATGCCAACGAATTCCGTCCATTCCGTGGTAACGTTTACGAAACGTACAAGCGCCTGGCAGAAGATAACACCCTGGAAGAAAAAGACAGCCTGGGCCGCCTGCAAAGACGCTACATGACCGATGAAGAAATGCAATCCCGCTTCCGTATGCAAATGAGGAGCGCTGACCTCCGCGGTGCTTTTGACGGCGACAGCATCTCTAACTACGTGTACAAATATGGCGAGAACACCCTGGTGAACGATGACTCTAAAGTGATTAAAGGCGCCTCATGGGCTGACCGTTCTTACTGGATGTCTCCTGGTACCCGCCGCTACATGCAGGCTAATCACACCAGCTCTACTGTAGGTTTCCGTTGCGTAATGGATCGCCTGGGTAGCCCTAATGGTAACAACAACGAACGCGCCGGTAACTACTTCGGTAAGGAATCGCGCAGGAGGTAATCTCTAAAAAGGATATATTGAAGAACCCCTTTCAGAACGAAAGGGGTTCTTTATTTTTACAGCAAACTACACAACTTGGAACTTTCAGCGCTTTACGACATATACCGCAGCCACCCCTCCGTACAGACCGATAGCCGGAAGATAAAACAGGGCGACCTGTTCTTCGCGCTCAAAGGACCACATTTTGACGGGAATAAGTATGCAGCGCAGGCACTGGCCGATGGCGCCGCTTACGCCGTAATAGACGACCCCGCCTGCGCGATAAACGACCACTGCATAGTGGTAAACGATGTACTGGACACACTACAGCAACTGGCCACTCATCACCGCCTTCAGTTCTCCATACCTATTATAGCCATTACGGGCTCTAATGGCAAAACCACCACCAAAGAGCTCATCACTACCGTGCTGCGGAAAAAGTACGTCACTTATGCTACCGAGGGTAACCTGAACAACCATATAGGCGTACCGCTTACCCTGCTGCGGATAGGCAACGACGCAGAGGTAGCCATTGTAGAAATGGGCGCCAACCACCAGAAAGAAATAGAAAGCTACTGCCGGATAGCGCAGCCTACGCACGCACTTATTACCAACTGCGGCAAGGCCCATATAGAAGGATTTGGCGGAGTGGAAGGAGTACGAAAAGGTAAAGGCGAGCTCTATGACTATATACGGGCTACTAACGGCACCATCTTCCGGAATACCGACCTGGATTACCTGGAAGGCATGGCCAGTGGCATAGCGCAGCAGGTAACCTATGGCAGCCACGACGCCAACTATACCGGCAAGCCCGTGATGGAGGGCGTGTTCCTGGAAGTGGCCATGCTGAACAGGGATGCCGAAATGCTGGTAAAAACAAAACTCGTAGGCGAGTACAACTACCCCAACGTAATGGCGGCCATTACCACAGGCCTACACTTTGGCGTAGCTATAGACCTGGTACGCGAAGCTATAGAAGCTTACGACCCCGACAACAGCCGCTCACAGTGGCTGAAAAAGGGCAGCAACAGCATAATACTGGACGCCTACAACGCAAACCCCACCAGCATGCGCGCCGCCATCGGCAATTTCGCTGCGGCTGAGCTGCCCCGAAAGACACTGTGGCTGGGCGGTATGAAGGAAATGGGCGACGATGAAGCTAAAGAACACGCCGAACTGGTATCGTACATTGGCGAGCATAGCTGGGCGCAGGTGATACTGGTGGGCAAAGAATTTGTGGGACTGGCCGGTACCTACCTGCACTTCCACACCTCTGCCGAAGCGGCGGCCTATATAACCACGCATCAGCCCGAAGAAGCATCTATCTTAATAAAAGGATCGCGGGGCAGCCGGATGGAAGTGCTGCTGGAGGCGATTAACCCTTAGCCCTGCAGGGCCTGGTCTATACGGGCTATCATATCCCCTATCTCGCTCCTGGTAAACTCGCTGGTTTCCCCGGTGGCTATATCGGCGGCATAGGTAAGCAGGCTCATGGCCAGGAAATCCTGGTCGTCTTTGCCGGCATAGTGCCGCCGCATGTCCATAACCTTTTCATCGGCCAGTTTCACCGCCTTGCGCACGGCTTCTTCCTCATGAGGCTTTATGCGTATGCGGTAGCTGCGGCCCGCCAGCCACACCGTTACCGGTATCAATTCTTCATCAGCCATATACTATGCTGCGGCCTGCTCTGCAGCAGGGCCTGTTTTTTTGTGAATGAACCTCTTTTGAAAAAATACTAACGTCAGCACACCAATAGATATGGCGGCGTCCGCGATATTGAATACCGGCTCAAAAAACTCAAAACGATTGCCCCCAACAAACGGCACCCAGCCCGGGAACGTGCCGCTGAACAGCGGAAAATAGAGCATATCCACCACTTTGCCCTGCAGGAAAGGCGCATAGCCGGTGCCAAACGGTACGAATTGCGATAGCGAACGGTAGTGATAACTGCTGGGGCTGAAGATAAGGCCATAGAACATACTGTCTATCAGGTTGCCAAGGGCACCTGCCAGTATCAGCGAACCACAAATGATGGCCCCGCGCGAGTACTCTTTCTTCACCAGCCGCTTCAGCAGGAAGAAGCCGAATACGACCGCCACCAGCCGGAACGACGTAAGGATTATCTTACCCAGCACCGCGTTCTTATCGCTCAGCGTCATGCCAAAAGCCATACCCTCGTTTTCCAGGAAGTGCAGGCGGAACCACTCCAGCCCCAGCACTTTTATCTCGCCCTCCACACCATAATTCATGTGGGTCTTGATGTATATCTTAAACACCTGGTCTATGAGAATGATAACGAATATCAATAAAAGCGCATTACGGTATTTCACTTACTGGTAGCTTTATGGTAATGGTCAAAGATACATTTGTTGGGGTATTAGCAAAAAGATAAAATTTCGCCGCCCAGGTAAAAAAACAAGGGCTTCAACCAGAATGGTAAAGCCCTTGCCATAAAATATGGTAATTATCTACTTCATGTGTACTTCTGCGGCCTGCAGCACTTCTTTGGAACTGCCGTCCATGTAGTGCAGTACCGCAAAGATGCGGCAATGCTCCGCTACATAGCGTGGGTCGTTCACGTCGGCGGTGAAGGAGCGCACGTACACCCTGCCGGCCTCATACATGCCAGTAGTGCCCAGTTCCACGCCATTCTGTGCCGTAGGGGTGATCATCTGGCGGAAAACATGATTGTGCACATAGTCTTCCAGCTCTCCCAGCACCTGGTCTTCCTGGGCATCAATTATGCTATCCTGGTACATGCCTATGGTTACGTACACTTTTTTATCCAGCGCTTCGGGGAAGGTAGCTGTTATAGTGGCCTTCACCTTTTTAGTAGCCTCATCGTAGGTAGAGGTAACCGTAAGATTTGCTTTTGCGGGTACACTAAGCCTGTTGGTGATGGTAGAAGACCAAAGCGCCCTGTCTATGAGTGTTTTGGAGCTGTATACCGCCCGGTCAACGCCCGCAATGGGCAGGGAACCCGCCATGCCGCCAAAGATGGTACCGTCTATATCATTAGCGAGCTGCATCCGGAAATCGTCGTCGGTAGTAGGCCGCGGCGCGGTAAGCGGTGTACCTGTCTTGTAGTATGCTACCGATATCATACGCTCGCCGGCGGCTACCTTGGCAGCCTTAAGTATATTGTGACCGGCCGGGCAGTTGGGGCACGAAACACCGGTAAATTCCTCTACAAACACCCGGCGGGCTTCCTGCGCCGGTATGGTTGAAAGAATGTAAGTGGTATCATCGGCTTGGGCCTGTACATCTACAAAGTTGATAGCAGGGCCAATCTCCTCGCAGGAAGCGAATAGGCCACAGGCCAGCACCGCTCCCCAAACTTTCGTTCTGATCATTGTAACAATAAGTGTTTATGAGCGAATTTAAAGAATATTGGCCAATATTATCAAGCGAGGGGGCCGCCACCCCCAACCCCCTGCTTTTTGCGTACCTTTGCAGCTCTATAATTTTACCTGATGGAAGAAAGTAAGCGTCAAAAACAAGTAGGAAAGCTGATACACGAGGAAATGAGCTCCATATTTCAGAAAGAGGGGCTGAGCATAGTGGATGGCGGGATGGTCTCCATCTCTAAAGTGTACGTAACACCCGACCTGCTGGAAGCCAGGATATACCTCAGCTTCTTCCAGGTAAAGGATATACCCCAACTGCTGCACGCCGTTAAAACGCGCACCAAGGAGCTTCGCGGACTGCTGGGCACCAAAGTAAAAAACCAACTGCGCCGGGTTCCCGAGTTGTCGTTCTTTACCGACGACACCCTTGACTATGTGTTCAAAATGGAAGAACTCTTCAAGAAAATAAACGAGGGAAAAGAAGGCGAAAACAACAGCAGCGAACAATAACAGCATGAACCGCACCCTCACCTGGCAAATAATGCTGCGCTACTTTAAGGGCAAGGGCACCGCAAATGTAGCGCCCCTACTCTCGCGCATCAGCATGGTGGCTATTGCAGTGGTGAGCTGCGCGATGATCATACTCCTTTCCGTCTTCAACGGAATGGGCGAGCTGGTAACCAGCCACTACAAGGGCTTCTACCCCGACATGCGCATAGTGCCGGCGAAGGGCAAGTTCTTTTCCCTGCCCGCCGGGCAAATGCAGCAGATAGCGGGCCTGCAAGGGATTGCGGTGGCTACGCCTACCATAGAAGACAATGTGCTGATGAACAACCAGGGCAACGACAACCAGGTCATCACCATTAAAGGCGTGAGCAACGACTACTTTAAGGTAAGCGACATAAGCGACTATATTTATGACGGGAACAAACTGCTAAGTACCGGCGGCACACCTACCGCTATAGTGGGTAACCTTATTATGGACCGCATGGGGATGGACCTGCACCACGGCATCAACAACATTACCGTACACTACCCTAACGTAAACAATACCAATCCCGCAGCCGACCCCGCCTCGGCATTCACGTCTCTGAACGTAGTACCAGAAGGGCGCTTCGCTATAATGGATGAATTTGACGACAAATACCTGCTGGCTTCCCTGCCCCTTGTGCAAGACCTGCTGCAGGCACCTGGTAAATACTCCGCCATAGAAATAAAACTGACCCCGGGAGCCAACACCAACCGACTGAAAGAAGAACTGCAAAGAATTACCGGTGACGCCTACCGCACCGAAACCCGCTACGAGCAGAACAAAACGCTCTACATGGTGATGACGGTGGAGAAGTGGGCCATCTATGCCATACTGGTACTGGTGCTCATCATCGCCTCGTTCAACATGATTGGCGCGCTGTCGCTGCTGGCGATGGAGAAACAAAAAGACATTGCGATACTGCGGGTGATGGGCGCTGACAACAACAGCATCCGCAACATCTTCCTGGGCGAGGGTATTCTCTGGACGTTGTTCGGCGGCTTGTGCGGCCTGCTGCCCGGCCTGCTGCTGCTGCTGGGCCAGCAGCAATTCTCGTGGATAAAACTGGAAGGTTTTATAGTAGACGCCTACCCTGTACACATTCAGCCGGCTGATGTATTGCTCATTCTTGTTACCATGATACTGGTGGGCTTCCTGGCCTCGTGGAAACCCGCGCGCAAGGCCGCCAGCCAGCAACTGGCTGGCTTAAAGTCATAAAAAAGCAGGAGGTGTACCTCCTGCTTTCTATCACGTCCGTTTTCAGTATTACATTTTCTCCGGCAGGCGGATTCCCAGCAACTGCATGGCGCTGCGGAGGGTGTGGGCGGTCAGCACTATTATCATCAGCCTCAGCAGCTTCTTCTCTTCGCTTTCCGCTTTTGAAATGCTGTGCACATCGTAGAAAGAATTGAATAACTGCGCCAGGTGGAACGAATAGTTGCACAACAGCGATGGGTTGTATTCATCGGCGGCCGCATCCAGTACAGAGGCGTATTGCTCCAATGCCAGTATCAACCTTTTCTCCGCCGGCGCTATCTCGCTGGTAAGGGTAAGCGGCGCGGGCTGATAATCATTGTACGACACGCCCTCTTTCCGCAGTATAGAGCATATACGCGCGTGAGCATATTGTATAAAGGTGGCGGTAAATCCATGCAGGTCTATCGACTCCTTAGGGTCAAAAATCATTTTCTTTTTAGGGTCTACCCGCAGCAGGTAAAATTTCAGGGCGCCCATCCCTATCATTTCATACAGCTCCGCCAGTTCCGCCTCGGTAAAGCCTTCTGTTTTCCCTGCCTGTTCGGTCTGCTCTTTAGAGAGGCGCACCATCTCTTCCATCATATCGTCGGCGTCTACCACGGTGCCTTCGCGGCTCTTCATTTTGCCGGTAGGCAGCTCCACCATTCCGTACGACAAATGGAAAATACCATCGGCACAAGGCTCACCCAGCTTTTGCAATATCAGCTTCAGCACCTGCATATGGTAGTTCTGCTCGTCGGCTATTACATATATGGACTGGTCAAGCTTAAAGTCGTTGTACTTCAGCACAGCGGTACCCAGGTCCTGGGTAATGTACACAGAGGTGCCGTCGCCGCGTAGCAGCAGCTTCTCATCCAGGCCATCGGCGGTCAGGTCTATCCATACCGAGCCATTCTCTTTTTTGAAGAGCACGCCTTTTTCCAGGCCTCTTTCTACTATCTCTTTACCCAACAGGTAGGTATCGCTCTCGTAGTACATCTTATCGAAGTCAACACCCAACTTCTTATAGCTCACCTCGAAGCCCTCATACACCCAGCCGTTCATTCGCCGCCATAGTTCGCGCACGTCAGGGTCGCCGGCTTCCCACTTTACGAGCATTTCCTGCGCGTCTTTCATAATGGGGGCCTCCTTCCCGGCTACGGCTTCTTCCATACCGGCAGCAACCAGTTCCTTTACCTCTGCCTTGTATATATCATTGAAACGCACATAGTAGTCGCCTACCAGGTGGTCGCCCTTTATTTCCGCACTTTCCGGCGTAGCGCCATTAGCAGTGCGCTGCCAGGCTATCATCGACTTACAAATGTGTATACCGCGGTCGTTGATCAGGTTAGCCTTCACTACATCATTCCCGGTTGCTTTCAGCACCTCGCCCATGGCATAGCCCAGGAAAATATTCCGCAGGTGGCCAAAGTGGAGCGGCTTATTGGTGTTGGGCGAGGAGTACTCAACCATGACCTTCTTACCCGTGGCGGCATGCGGAGCCAGGTCATCGCGGCCTGCCGTGCGCGATAAAAAAAACAGCCATTCACTATCACTTACCGACAGGTTCAGGAAACCGCTTACAACCTGGTAAGCCGTAAATATGCTACCTTCCATACCCACCAGGTGCTCGCCCAGGCGACGTCCCAATTCATCGGGCTTTAGCTTCAGCAGCTTTACGAACGGGAACAGGACCACGGTATAATCGCCTGAAAACTCGGGTTTAGTTTGGTTTACAGAAACCATGGAGGGCTCTATACCCGTACCCGGAAATAAATGCTGTAATGCCTGGGATGCAACCTCTTTAATGCGGCCGGTAAGCGTCATTTTGCAGTAAAATTTGCGGCAAAAATAGCTTTTCTACCCGGGTTTGAGCGTTTTATATAGCTCGCTCCCCTGGCCGGGCTTAAAATCACCTTGTTTGCTATACGGCTAATGCCGTATCTTTGTTTCTACACGTTTTTAACCAGGAGATGAAGAAATTCTTATTATCGGCGCTTGCCGCCACCACCCTATTAACAAGCAGCTGCAGCGAAGATTTTGACGTAGCGGCCCCGTACAAGAATGTTACGTTCGTATACGCCATGCTCAACCAGGCAGATACCGCGCAGTACATACGCATACAAAAAGCCTTCATGGACCAGGACAAAAGCTCGCTGGACATGTCTAAGATAGCGGACTCCAGCTTTTACGCCGATGGCGTGCTGGACGTGGTGGTAAAGGAAATACAGAACGGCAGCGTTATCAGCACCACCCCGCTGACCCGCGTGCGGATGGAAAACGAAGGCTACCCCAAGCAAGACGGGCAGTTCTTTACCGGCCCTAACTATGCCTACAAATACATTCCGCCCGGCCCGGGCAACCGCCTGAACAAAAACTACCTCTACCGCCTGGAGATAAAAAATACGCAGACCGGTGAAGAGTACAGCGCCGAAACCAACATTATACCTACCGATACCAACCGGGGCAACTTCTATATATACGCCTTTGGCGACCCTACCATTAACTATGCTCCGGACCCTCTAACCTTTACCAAGACAGTGCCCGCAGCCTCTATGAGGTATGAACTGATAGTGAGCGTGCCCTCCCCGGCCCGCACGCTGGAAGGCACCATCCGCTTTTTCTACTGGGAGAAGAACAACACCCTTCAAACAGAAGAGCAGAAATACGTGGATTTCCCCTTTGCCCAAACACTAGTAAATTCGGGCAACGGAACCCTGAGTGTACCTAATTCGGCTTTCTACTACTTTTTCCGTGATAACCTGGGTCCCGCACCCGCTAATACGGTACGCTACCTGGATAGCTGCGACATATATGTATATGCCGGATCGCAGGCGCTGGAAGACTACCGTGCGCTCAATGGCGCGCAAGGAGGCATTACCAGCAACGAGATAAAACCCATATACACCAACATGAAGGGCAACAATGTGTACGGACTGTTTACTACCCGGGGGGTGCGCATAGGCCGCAACCTGGCTATCAATGGCGCCACGCTTGACTCGCTGTACACCAACCCGATTACAGCCGGGGTAGGGATAGCCGACCAGCCATCTGACAAATAGGAACTAATTTTTGATAGAAAAATGCCTTAATGTACCTGCATTAAGGCATTTTTTATTCCCTGTCAGCCACAACTGACAATATTGCACAAAAAGGAGCGTTGGCACATATATTGTCAATATCCTGATTACTAATAAGTAAACAAAAAATACAATACATAATTAAAAACGACTATGGGAAAAATTATTGGCATTGACTTAGGAACAACCAACTCTTGCGTTGCTGTAATGGAGGGTAACGAGCCTGTTGTTATCGCAAATGATGAGGGCCGCCGTACTACGCCTTCCATTGTAGCCTTTTTGAAGAACGGAGAGCGCAAGGTAGGTGACCCCGCCAAACGCCAGGCTATCACGAACCCTCAAAACACGATCATGTCTATTAAGCGTTACATGGGCCGCCGCTTTGATGAGGTTACCGGTGAAATGACGCACAACTCTTACACTATTGTAAAAGGCGACAACAATACTCCGCGTGTGAGCATTGAGGACCGCCAGTATACACCACAGGAAATATCGGCCATGATTCTTCAAAAGATGAAAAAGACCGCTGAAGAATTCCTGGGCCACGAAGTAAACGAAGCAGTAGTGACCGTACCGGCCTACTTCAACGACGCACAACGCCAGGCTACCAAAGAAGCCGGTGAAATTGCGGGGCTGAACATCCGCCGTATCATAAACGAACCTACGGCCGCCGCCCTGGCCTACGGCATGGACAAACAACACAAAGACAGCAAGATCGCCGTGTTTGACCTCGGTGGTGGTACGTTCGACGTATCGATACTGGAACTGGGTGATGGCGTATTTGAAGTAAAATCTACCAACGGCGATACGCACCTGGGTGGTGACGACTTTGATAAAGTGATTATGGACTGGCTGGCCGATGAGTTTAAAAAAGACGAAGCGGTAGACCTGCACAAAGACCCGATGGCCTGGCAGCGCCTGAAAGAGGCCGCTGAAAAAGCGAAAATAGAACTGTCTTCCTCTCAGGAAACAGAAATCAACCTGCCGTACATAACAGCGGTAGATGGCGTGCCAAAGCACCTGGTGCGCAAACTGAGCCGCGCTAAATTTGAACAACTGGCCGACAGCCTGGTAGAACGCACACTGGAACCTTGCCGCAAAGCGCTGAAAGATGCCGGTATGCAAACCTCTGAAATAGATGAGATAATACTGGTAGGTGGCTCTACGCGTATACCCAAGATACAGGAAGTAGTAGAAAAATTCTTTGGCAAGAAACCAAACAAGGGCGTGAACCCCGATGAGGTAGTAGCCATAGGCGCCGCTATACAAGGGGGGGTACTTACCGGCGACGTAAAAGACGTGCTGCTGCTGGACGTAACACCACTATCGCTGGGTATTGAAACCATGGGTGGTGTAATGACCCGACTGATAGAATCGAACACGACGATACCTACCCGCAAAAGCGAAACCTTCTCTACCGCCAGCGATAACCAGCCAAGCGTGGAGATAAACGTAATACAAGGGGAACGCCCCATGGCGAAAGACAACAAAACACTGGGCCGCTTTATACTGGATGGCATTCCGCCGGCACCGCGTGGCGTACCGCAGGTAGAAGTAACCTTTGATATAGACGCCAACGGCATACTGCATGTAACAGCTAAAGACAAAGGCACCGGCAAGCAGCAGAACATACGCATAGAAGCAGGTAGCGGACTGAGCAAAGAAGAAGTAGAACGCATGAAGAATGAGGCCAAGGCCAATGAAGATGCAGACAAAGCCGTGCGCGAACGTGTTGAAAAGCTGAACCAGGCAGATGGCCTCGTGTTCACCTCTGAAAAACAGCTTAGTGAGTACGGCGATAAAATACCCGCCGACCAGAAAGCGACGA
Organism: Flavipsychrobacter sp.; assembly: GCA_016786665.1. GTDB lineage: Bacteria > Bacteroidota > Bacteroidia > Chitinophagales > Chitinophagaceae > MKUN01. The sequence continues at coordinate 31,912 of JAEUVZ010000051.1, read as the reverse complement.
TTGAAGGCGCCGTGGCTAAACTGAAGGAAGCTCATAAGAACGAAGACCTTGCGACCATAGATACCGCAGTGGAAGAGTTGAATGCCGCATGGCAGGCAGCCAGCCAGCACATCTACAGCCAGGGCCAGGAAGGTGGCGCGCCACAGGATGGCGGCCAGCAACAGGGCAACCCGGCCAACGACAATGTAGCCGATGCTGAGTATGAAGAAGTAAAGTAACCTCCCCCGGCCCCTCTCCATAAATGGAGAGGGGATATAGGATAGTGTACCCCCGGCTTAGTGCCGGGGGTATTTTTTATTTGGAGTATAGGGCATGGTTTTTTAGTCTTTAAAGCAAACAAATCACTATGAAAAAGGAACAAATGCCAACCAATGCACGGATACCGAGCAAGAATACCTCCCGCAGGGGCGGCCGTGTGGACGCCAACATGCCAAAACCTGAAAATAAAGACAACCTGGACAGCCGCGCAGGCAAAGAAGACGGATACCGTGCGGAACTGGACGACACCAACAAAGAGGCGAAAAAGCCCGGTAGCAAACGACCGTAATATAAAGGGAGCTTATGCTCCCTTTGTTCTTTATACTCTCGCTTATTGATGGGTAAAATGTACCTTTGCGGGGAATCATTTCACACTTCGATGGCTGAAAAAAGTAAAGGTTTAGGGCTGGAAACAACCTGCATACACGGCGGGCATAAAGGAGAGCAGCACCGGGCCCACCTTACCCCTATATATGCTACCAGCACTTACACTTTCGACAGTACCGAACAAGGCGTTTCTGTATTTAAGGGAGAGGAGCCCGGCTATATCTACGGCCGCTTCGGTAACCCGACCATAAACGAAGCGGAAGAAAAAATAGCCCAACTGGAGGCTTATGGCCTGGCAGACACCAACGGTGAGCCTCTGCAATTGAAAGCCATATTGCATGCTTCAGGGATGGCAGCCTTCACTACCCTGGTGCTCGGCAACATGAAAGCGGGTGATAAGATTATCTCCCACCATTCCCTCTATGGCGGCAACCAGGAACTGATAGACAAAATATTTCCCAATCTCGGTATCGAAACCATCATCGTCGATTTCCATGATTTGGACACAGTAGCAAAAACATTAAAAGACAACCCTAGCATCAAACTAATGCATATTGAAACCCCTGCTAACCCCACCCTGCAATGCGTGGACATGGCAGCGGTATCTGCACTGGGAAAACAGTACGGGCTGATAGTGACGGCAGACAATACCTTTGCGACACCATATTTGCAACAACCCTTCAAATATGATGTGGACTATGTGATACACTCCACCACCAAGTTCCTGAACGGACATGGCACGGCGGTGGGTGGCATACTGATAGGGAGGGACATAGATAAGATGAAGACGGGCATTACCAAAGCTCATCGCCTGCTGGGCGGCAATAGCAATGCTTTTGAAGCATTCCTGCTCACCAATGGCCTTCGCACCTTCGCGCTGCGGATGGAACGCCATTGTGCCAATGCGCAGAAAGTAGCTGACTTCCTCGACAAGCAAGATTCAGTAAGCGTAGTGAACTACCCCGGACTTACCTCTCACCCCGACTACGAGATCTGCAAAAAACAAATGAAACACGCCGGGGCAGTACTGAGCTTTGAACTGAAAGGCGGCTTTGACGCGGCAGTGAAATTCATGGACAAACTGCAACTGTGCACCAATGCGGTATCGCTGGGCACTTGCGATACGTTAGTATCTCATCCCGCTTCAACTACCCATGTGGGCGTAGCAAAGGAAGACAGGGTAAAATTCAAGATAACTGATGGCCTTATACGCATGAGCGTAGGGATAGAAACGGTAGAGGATATTATTGATGATATAGCACAGGCTTTGGCGTAATTGCTCAATGACCGATGGGCCCTGATTAATTTTAATAAAAAATCTGCAATAGAAAAATGCATACAGCTTATATAATAGACGCAACCCGAACGGCAATAGGTAAGTATGGTGGTACGCTGGCCAGCGTTAGGCCTGACGACATGCTGGCACACGTAATAAAAACACTGGTGGACCGCAACCCTTCTATTGACCTAAACGCGATAGAAGATGTAATAGCCGGCGCTGCCAACCAGGCTGGCGAAGACAACCGCAACGTGGCGCGCATGGCCGCATTGCTGGCAGGACTGCCAACGACCGTGGGAGGTAATACCGTGAACCGCCTTTGTGCTTCGGGATTGCAATCGATAATGGATGCCAGCCGCGCTATAATGTGCGGTGACGGCGAAGTATATATTGCAGGTGGCTCTGAGAGTATGAGCCGCGCGCCTTTCGTAATGGGCAAAGCTGATAGTGCTTTCTCTCGCAAGGCTGAAATGTTCGACACTACCATGGGATGGCGTTTTATCAATGATAAGCTAAGTGCTCTGTACCATCCGCATACTATGGGTGAGACAGCAGAAAATGTAGCAGAGCGCTGGAATGTGAGCCGTGAAGATCAGGATAAGTTCGCCTACGAAACACAAGAGAAATATGCCGCAGCGCATGCAGCAGGTAAATTCAAAGAAGAGATAGCGCCGATAACTATTGAGCTTGGCAAGGGTAAGACAACTGTGTTCGACACAGATGAGCATCCACGCCAGTCACCACTGGAAAAACTGGCAGAGCTGAAGCCTGCCTTTAAAAAAGGTGGCAGTGTGACAGCGGGAAATTCGAGCGGCATTAACGATGGCGCTGCAGCTATGATCATCGCCTCAGAAGAAGCCGTACAGAAATTTGGTCTGAAGCCGATGGCGAAAGTGATAGGTATGGCCATAGCCGGTGTGGACCCTGCTGTGATGGGAATAGGGCCTGTACCCGCCACACAAAAAGCGCTGAAGCGCGCCGGACTGGAGATAAAGGACATTGACCTGTTTGAGATAAACGAAGCATTCGCATCGCAGAGCATCGCCTCCATCCGCGAACTGGGTGTAGACCCGGCTAAAGTGAACGTGAACGGTGGTTCTATTGCATTAGGCCACCCGCTGGGTTGCAGCGGTACCCGTATATCTACTACCCTGCTCTACGAAATGCGCCGCCGCAATGCAAAGTATGGCGTAGCTACTATGTGCATAGGCGTAGGACAGGGAGCGGCTATTGTTTATGAATTAGTCTGAACCGGGATTAGGGGGTATTAAAAGAGTTACCCCCAGTTACTTACTACTCACAACTTAAGACTACTCGTCCATGAAAATTGACATTCACACACACATAATGCCGGAGCGCATACCCGATTGGTTCACCAAGTACGGTTATGGCGACTTTATTACACTGGAGCACCACAAACCCTGCTGCGCCAAGATGATACAAGGCGGCAAGGTCTTCCGGGAAGTAGAGGAAAATTGCTGGGATGCCCGCGTGCGCACCAAAGAAATGGACATGACCGATGTGCGGGTGCAGGTTCTTTCTACCATACCTGTACTGTTCAACTACTGGGCGAAACCCGAACACGGACTGGAGACCTCGCGCTACTTTAACGACCACATAGCGCAGTGCTGCGCCGACCACCCCACCCGGTTTACAGGCTTGGGCACCGTGCCGATGCAGGATGTAGACCTGGCGATAAAGGAAATGGAACGCTGCGTGATAGAGCTGAAAATGCCGGGACTGGAACTGGGGTCTAACATCAACAACCAGAACCTCAGTGACCCCATCTTCGAACCCTTCTGGCAGGCCGCGGAAGAATTGGGCTGCTGCATCTTCATACATCCCTGGGAAATGATGGGCGAAAAAGATATGGCGAAGTACTGGCTCCCCTGGCTGGTAGGCATGCCCGCGGAAACGGCGCGCGCCATCAGCTCCATGATATTCAGCGGTGTGCTGGAGCGCCACCCCCAGCTGCGGGTAGCCTTCGCGCACGGCGGGGGCAGTTTCCCCTTTACAATAGGCCGCATAGAGCATGGCTTCAATGTTCGCCCCGACCTCTGTGCCATCGATAACGCGGTAAACCCTCGCAACTACCTAGGAAAATTCTGGATAGACTCGCTGGTACACGATGAGAAGGCAATGAACTACATTTTAGATGTGATGGGCCAGGATAAGATATGTCTGGGCAGCGACTATCCGTTCCCGCTGGGCGAACACCATCCGGGCCAGCTGATAGAAAGCATGAGTAACCTTTCGGCCAACCTGACCGAAAAGCTACTCTTTAAGAATGCATTGGCCTGGCTGAACCTGGAAGCAAGCCGCTTTGAAGGCTAAGCACCGGTGCTGCCTACACGGCCTTTCTCGTCCTCGGCGCCACCACTGCGCCGGCGAACAGGCGCTACCGTCTTTTTACCAAACCGGTAGGTAACGGCAATGCTTACCTGGCGCGTATCGCGCTCGGCTATAAAGTCCTCTTTATAATTGTTGTAGGTAGAGGTAGCGCTAGGGTATCCTCTCCAGAATATATCCTGCACATTCAGGCGTACGGTAAGTGTACGGTTGAAGAAGTTCTTCTGCACACCGGCGTTCAGCATCCACACCGGGTTTACGTCCATATACCCATACACCTGCTTCCCCTGGTAGTTAAAGCTTAGTTCAGAGGTGAAGTCTTTACCCAGTATAAAGCTGTTCACCGTGTTCAGCTGCAGGGCGAAGCTACCGTTGTTCAGCGGAGTGTTGGCGATATTGCCCACGTATTGCGCATGAAAGATGTTAATGTTACTCACATTCGTCCACCACTTAGTTACCTGTGTGTTATACGAGCCTCCCAGCCCTACGAAGGTCATGTGCTTTATGTTTTTGTGCGTCTGCACGGTTACGCTGTCTTCTACATCGCTGGGCTGTATTACCTCGGTAATATGATTGAGTGCATAGCTGTAAGTAAAGGTGGTAATAAAGCGTTGTTTAAAAATGTGTGATAGCTCTGCTGAGTAAGAGGAGGCAGGGTACAGGTACGGATAACCCTCCCGGTACGTGGTCTTGTCTATGAAGAACTTAAAAGGGTTCAGCTGGTCGTAGTTAGGGCGCTCTATTCTGCGGCTGAGCGTCAGGTTCAGGTCGTGCTCCTTCGGCAGGTGATACGTAAATGCCAGGCTGGGATAGAGCTGCACATAGCTGGTATCAAAAGTCCGGTTGAGCGTTAGCTGGTCGCCACGGGCGTTGGTATGCTCCATGCGCAGGCCCAACTGCATGCCCCACTTCATCCATTCTTTGCTGTAGTTGGTATAGGCCGCATTAATATTCTCGTAGTAGATAAAATGGTTGGTACGGCCCATATCCAGCACGCGGGTACCGCTGCTCTTGTCGTAATATTTCGGGTCGCTGTCGGCCGTTACGTAGGTAGTCTTCAATCCCGCCTCCAGGCGTGCGTTCTTCGGCATAGGATGGCTGTAGTCAGCCTTTACAGCGCGTATCTGCGTCAACCCTTTCAGGTCGGTTTCCTGTATATAGTCAGGTATATTATTAGCGGTGTTATTGTCAAAGTCAGCGTATATCGTGGTGAAGTTCTGGTTGGCCCGGTTGGTATAGGCGGCATAGTCCACATCTACGCTCAGTTCCTTCCCTGTGCTATCGAATGTGTGGCGAACGAAACCATTCACCGCATAGTTGTACCAGCGATTGTCGTTTGAGCCCTTCGTTTGAAAGTCGTAGAGACGCGCACTGCTCTCCGCCCCTTCCGTATTGGTGTAGTTATCAGACCGGGAGACAAACCCGCCGTAGCTCCCGCTGAGCGATACGCCGGCGGTGGTCTTTTTAGAGAGTGTATAGTCTATTCCGGCGGAGCCGGAATGTATCTTGATGGGGAATACGGTAAAGTTGTTCTGGTCATACGCATACAGGCGCTCATTGCCGTTGTAGAACTGACGATACAGCACCAGGTGGTTGAATCCTGTACGGTCGGAGTAATTGTAACTGCCGTTCACGTTCAGCTTTTTGTTTCGGTAGTTCAGGTTAAGCCCACCTCCATACTTGGGATATACGCCTTGCGCATACGATGTGTTGGCGCTGCCATTCATGCCCAGCCGCTGGTCTTTCTTCGTCTTTATATTAATGATGCCCGCCACGCCTTCCGCGTCGTACTTAGCGCCGGGATTGGATATCAGTTCTATCTTATCCAGCGCACTGGCGGGCATGGCTTTCAGTATGTTGGCCAGGTCGGCACCAGACATCGGGGTCTGTTTGCCATCTATCCATATCATCACCCCGCTTCTTCCTTTCAGCGATATATTATCGTTCTGGTCTACATGCACGCCGGGTGAGCGAGACAGCACCTCCATGGCCGAAGCACCCGCATTCACAATGCTGTTCTCTACGTTCACCACTATCTTATCAGCCCGTACTTCTATCAGCGGCTTCAGCGCCTGCACGGTCACTTCTTTCAGGCTGCCGCTCTTCTGCTGCATTACCATTACCGGAAGCACTACCTCTCCGCCGGAAACTACTACCTGCCCCGTGGAATAGGGTTCATAACCCAGCAACGTAGCCTTTACCACATATATACCATCCGCTATGCCCGCTATGGTAAAGCTTCCCTGCGCGTCCGTCAGTTCTGCCTTAGCCAATTTTTTATTGCTGTCGGTGAGCACTACTACGTTCACACCTTCCAGCGGCTGGTTACTCATGTCGGTCACTTTGCCTTTTACATCGCCCGTTCGGGCTATCGCCAGGCTGGTGGTGAGCAAGGTTACGAGTACTGCTATTATCTGCCGGTAAACCATATCTTGAGTTTATCAGCCAAATGTATCTGTCCCTCCTGTACGGGCTTTACCCCTTGCCGGGTGATTTGCAAATTATTAATAAGCAGGGGCGCGGGTTTTCTCCCTTAAAAAGGGGGAGCTATCTCCCCGCCTGTACGCAAAGCCGCTAACAATGTGTAATTTCAGGCTCTGATGAGCGCACGTTTTTACACGAATTTTTCTTTTGCCCTGGCACTGCTGTGCTGGCTGGCGTATGGAGCACAGGCGCAACGCACCCCGTTTTATAATCTGAACGTAGAGAACGGCCTGATCCAATCGCAGGTAACTGCCATAACACAAGACAACTCCGGGCACTTATGGATAGGCACCCTGGGCGGATTGGCTCGCTTTGACGGTAGTAACTTTGCCAACTTCACCATCCGGGACGGCATGCCTGAAAATGAGGTCACTTCGCTGGCGGTAGATAAATCGGGCAAAATATGGATAGGTAACCCTGGCTCCATTTCTTCCTTTGACGGAAAGACGTTCCGGAAATACACCATACCGGGAGGCGCACCCAACGCCGGCATCAGCAGGATACAGGTAGACGAAAACAATAAGGTATGGTTCATAAAAGGGCTGAAAGTGTACAGCCTGGACAAAGGAAAACTTACACCGCTGAACGTTCCGGGCATCGACTCAGCGGTAGCCGTACTGCCGGTGAAGGATGGTGTATGGGTAGCCAGGGTAGACGACTGCATCTACCACCTGCACGGCAACAAATGGGACAGCCTTGCCATGCCGCGCACAGCTGATGGCCGCCGGTCGTACCCCATTGATATATACCGAAGCGCCTCGGGGAATATATGGGTAACCGCCACCAGCGGACTGATGAGAGTAGAAAACAACCGGCTGGTGCCCTACATGGCCAACAATAAACCGGTAAACTTCCAGGCACCCTACCGCAGTATTACCGAAGATACCAAAGGAAATATATGGCTGGGCGCATACGCCGGGGGCGTGCTCAGGGTAAGCGGACAGACGATACAGTACTACAACAAACAGACCGGCCTCAGCGACAACATTACCAGCAAACTCTTTACCGATGCGGAGGGTAACGTATGGATAGGCACCGACGGGCAAGGCCTGTTCCGCTTTTCCGGTGCGCCTTTCACCGTGCTGGACGAAAGCATGGGCCTGCGCAGCGGCCAGGTACGCAGCCTGACAGGCGACAAGTACGGCAAGCTCTACCTCGGCACCGTAGATGCCGGACTGTATGTGTATGAAGGAGAAAAAGTAAAGAGCCTGTACCTGCCCTCGCAGACAGCAGTGTACACCATGGCCGTTACCGCAGACAACCGGGTATGGATGGGCACCCCTTCAGGACTGTTCAGTTATTACAACCAGGTATTCAAAGCGTATGCTTACCCTTCTTATGGTTTCCCGCCCTCCGGCGTAAATGCACTTTACACCGACTCGCGCAACCGCTTGTGGATAGGATTCAATAAAAAGGTGATGGTGCGCGAAAACGATTCGTTCCGCAGTGTAGCGGGACTAGATGTGTTCGTACGCTCCTTCCTGGAAATAGGTAGCGACAGCATACTGGTGGCCACCAACAATGAAGGAATGCTGCTCTACCATAACGGGCAGGTAACACCGTTCATCACACGTACCATCGCCGACAGTTCTTCTATACTCTGCCTGGCGCTCCGCGGCAAGAAGGAACTATGGATAGGTACCGGGGACAATGGCGTGGTGCGGTACAACCTGGCTACCGGTAACCATTACATGCTGAACAAATCGAACGGGCTGCGTTCCGACTTTATTTACAACATTATTGAAGACAACAGCAGCAACATCTGGCTGGGCACCGGCTACGGCATACATAAAATAAGCATCAACGCGGAAAACAACCCTGTTGTAAAGTTCTACGGCAAAAGCCAGGGCGTTGCCGGAATGGAAAGCAACCACAACGCCGTGTACAAAATGACCGATGGCAGCATCTGGTTCGGTACTACCAACGGGGCACTGCGCTACCAGCCACAGGCACAGGCTATAGACACCCGGCCACTCAGCATCGTGCTGCAATCAGTAAAGGTTTTTGGAGAGCACATAACGGACAGCAGCTATTACGACAGTACCGAGCACTGGTATAAGGTGCCGGTAGGGCTACACCTGCCGCCGAAAAAGAACAACATTACCTTCACCTTCCAGGCTATTTCATTAAGCAGCGGGAACGAGCAGATAATGTACCGCTACCGCATAGAAGGACTGGAAGCACCATGGTCCGATTGGTCGCCTACCAACTCTGTTACCTTCTCGGCGCTACCTCCCGGCAAGTATGTGCTGCATGTAGAAAGCAACACCGGGGGCGAGCTGCATTACCCGTTTGAAATTATCACCCCGTTCCACAAAACAGGCTGGTTCCGCCTGCTGATACTGGCGGGGTGCATCCTGCTGGGTATTACGCTGCAATATATAGCGAACCGCGTGAAACAAAACCGACTGAAGCTGATAGAGCGCACCCGCCGCGAGGAGCAGGCCCGCGTACGCCAACGCACAGCCGAGGACTTTCACGATGAGGTGGGCAACAAGCTTACCCGCATCAACGTACTGGCCAACGTACTGAAGAACAAAATTCCGCAAACACCGGAAACGCAGCGCATCATTGCCCAGATAGAAGACAACACGGCGCAACTCTACAGCGGCACTAAAGACATCCTCTGGTCGCTGAAGCCCTCTAACGACAGCCTCTACGAGATACTGCACCGCATCCGCGACTTCGGCGGCGAGCTCTTCCAGGATACGGACATAGACTTTGTGTTCCTCGGCACCGACATGCGCTGGAAGAATTACAAAATGCCGATGGATGTAAGCCGCAATCTCATCATGATTTTTAAAGAGGCGCTCAACAACACGCTGAAATACTCTAAAGCCACCACCGTGCAGCTGGACATCCGGATAAAGATGCGTAATGTACTGCAGCTCACCCTGAAGGACAACGGACAGGGCTTCGACATGCAGCACACCAAAAAAGGGCACGGCATAGACAACATGCATGTACGCGCCAAGCGCATACAAGGACGCTTCTATATAGATTCCCGTCCCGGCAAGGGCACTATTATCAACCTGGCCTTCCGCCTGCCGCCCAAAGAGACGAAATCGGAAAAGAAACGCCGGATAGAAGAAATTTAACCTTTTTGGGGTGATACAATATCCCCCAAACTGTCGGAACTTTATAGTAGAAACCATCTTATGGCAAGGGACTTAGATATACGTGTCGCTATTATAGAAGACGACGAAACCATTCGCGAGGGCTATGCATACCTCATAGGCAATACGCCGGGCTACAAGGTTACCGGCGCGTACCCTTCTTACGAAGACGCCGCAAAAAAAATAGCCCATGACGACCCAGACGTGCTGCTGCTGGACGTAGAACTACCCGGTATATCCGGCATTGAAGCCTTGCCTAAGCTAAAAAAGCTACTCCCCGAAACATACATTCTCATCCTTACCGTTTACGAGCAGGAAGAATTGATATTCCGCGCCTTAGGTGGGGGCGCTTCCGGATACCTTACCAAGAACACGCCCCACGAAAAGATAATCAGCGCGATACACGAAGTAATGGAGGGCGGTGGCCCCATGAGTGCCCACATAGCCCGCATGGTTATCTCTTCTTTCAAACGCAATGAGGAAACACCGCTCACCAAACGCGAGACCGAGATACTGGAGCACATCTCCACCGGCAAAAGCCGCAAGCGCATCGCCCAGGAACTTTTCATAGACCTGGAAACCGTAAAATCGCACATCAAGAACATCTACCACAAACTCAACGTCCACTCCAAGGCCGATGCCATAAAGACCGCGAAGGATAATAAGTTTATTTAGCGTACGATTTCATCGTGCAAAATCAAGTTAGTGGCTCGCCGCGAAAATTTCGAGTGCTGAAGTAAGAAATAATGCTGAAGCTCCGAAGCTACTTAGCAACTTCAGCAACCTCGTCCCGCTAGAAAGCCCCATCAAGGCTGTTATGGTGAACTGCCACACTAAACGTAGCCGGAGCGCGAATCCACCCATTCTTATTTTTCCAAGCTATACCCTTATAAACCCTTTACGTTATCTCCAACGTACCTTTGCCCCATGGAAGGAACTATTCTGTACATAATGGATCCGCTCTGCGGATGGTGCTATGGTTTTGGCGATGTGATGGCACAACTGGAAGAAAAATATAAAGACAGGTATCACTTCAGGGTTATCACCGGCGGCATGATAACGGGTGCAAGGGTTGCCCCGGTCTCGGAAATGGCCAATTACATTTTGGGTGCCTACAAGCGCGTAGAAGACTATGCAGGAGTAAAATTCGGAGAGCCCTACCTGGAGCTACTAAGAAAAGGCACCGAAATCAGTTATTCAGAGCCCCCCTGCCGGGCCATCGTCACCTTCCGGGAGCAACATCCGGAAAAAGCCCTCTCCTTCACCCACCAGCTACAGCAGAAGATATTTGCAGAGGGGAAAAGCTGGAACGATGAGCAGACCTACAAGGAGCTGGCAGAAGAGTTTGGCCTCCCGGGAGAAAAGTTTGTCAGCGACATGAACACTGATGAACGCAAGTACGATACGCAGCAGGATTTTCAATGGGCGCAGGCGGCCGGCATCAGCGGCTTTCCCTGTACCGTAGTGGAGCGCGGGGGTAAATATTACATGCTCGCACAGGGCTACCAGCCACTACAGGCTTTGGAAGAAGTATTGCAAAATGTTAATAAATCGTTGAAAGAATAAGATTTTATATAAATTTTATCATTCACACCTTGAATTACATAACGCTTTGTAGTAAAATTGCCCAATGTTCCCTTTATGGCTCTGGCATTTTGCAGTAAATTTGCAGTGTAAGAGATTTCCCATAGGCATTTATACAGAGGACTTTTTACAATGACGCGCATACACATTTTGTTACTTCTTATTGCCGCCGGACTGGCTATAGCATTGTACCGGATGCTGAGCAAAGGCGGTAAGACGTATTCGTTTGCGCGCACGCAGACTATTTCCTTTCTTTCCGACGGGTCGGAGCATGTAGTGCAAGGCACCGAGTCTGGCTCTATTATTATTACGTCTAAAACAGTACTGATAGACGGGCTGGAATACCTGCACAAACCACAAGGGAACGAACCACTACAAGCCGTGCTCGACTACGACGAGAACGGGCTGCGCAGTGTGCGCGTTTTCCAGCACGGTGGCGAGAAACAATATTTCATTGATAAATCTGCCGCCACTTCCGCCAGCAAGCAGCAAGCTACCGCTTAATGCTTACCCCTCCATTATCATTGAGCGCATAGAGATGGACCCCATATCTATGGTATCATTAAAGTAAGACAGCTTCTCTCCTTTTTGCTGCAATCCCAGTACATAGTACAGCGGCAGCAGGTGGTCGTTGGTCGGGTGGGCCATCTGCGCGGTAGCGCCCAGCAGTTTCTGGTAGTCTATCAGCGATGTATGGTCGCCTTTATCCATCCATTCCTTAAAGCGGGCATCAAACTCTGCCGCCCAGTCATATATCTTCCCGTCGCCGCTCCAGTTTACGCGGCCCAGGTTGTGTACTATATTGCCGCTGCCCATTATCAGTACGCCCTTATCGCGCAGGCGGCTCAGTTGTTGCCCCAGTTGGTAGTGAAAATGAATAGGCCGGCCGTAGTCTATGCTCAGTTGATACACCGGTATATCTGCGGCGGGGAACATTGGCAGCAATACGCTCCAGCTACCATGGTCCAGCCCCCATTCATGGTCCAGCCCCACGGTTGTCGCGGTGATAATATCTTTGGTGTACCGCGCCATATCGGGCGAACCCGGCGCCTTATACTGTTGGTCGAACAAGGCCTGCGGAAATCCGCCGAAGTCGTGTATAGTTTTCGGATGCTCCATCGCCGTCACCAGGGTGCCACGCGTCAGCCAGTGCGCCGAAACTACCAGTATAGCCTGTGGCTTTCCGCGCTTCAGTATATCCTTGCCCATGCGCCCCCAGGTTTGGGTATAGCTATTGTCTTCTATGGCGTTCATGGGGTTACCATGGCCCACAAACAATACAGGCATCCGCTCCGATGGAGCCAGCGTGTTCTCCAGTGCCTTTAGTGCAGATATACTTGTCATACCGGTCAGTTGCGCCGCAGCCAGTAGCCCGGCAGATTTAATAAATGTTCTTCTATGCATAGCCTTGCCCGTAGAATGAATACAAAGGTAGGGAAAATAATAGATGTATGTACATCTTTTAAATGACAATAGTGTTGCAAGTACCTGTGCGGCAGCAACTTTAACTTTGTTTTTTTAGGCTATTTACCGTAACTTCAATTTATTCTGTACCGTATTTCCTAACAACAACAATAAAAAACTGACCGTCCGGACAAGTGGCGATTGAACAATGATGAAGATTATCCGTTTCGTGAACACAGCGATGAACCGCTTATCAGATGCCCTGCAAAAGGCAGTACCCGCATTCACCAACAAAGGTGCCATGCCCCGCTGGCGCAACATGGGGCAGCAGGTAACACCATACCACTTCCTGAAGCCGGTACCCGTACCTGTGCAGCAAAAAAGAAAATAATTACTACGGCAACGTATGCAAGCGGGCTATATGCCCGCTTATTTTTTTGTGTAATTTCCCGCAGACAACTTTACTTATGACAACCCGATCATCCGGTCAGTACATCGAACACTTATCAACCGACAAGCGGCTTCGGCCCGCCCTGCAAGGCGACGCACTAAGTATAAAAAAGAAAAAAAACGTCTGCTTGCACCTTTGCGCGTCTATCATGTCGCAGCAGCTATCTACCAAAGTGGCCCGGGTGATTTACAGTCGCTTCCTGGGGTTGTTTGGAGATAAGGAGCCCACACCGCAACAAATACTGGATGTGCCATTCGATACACTGCGCGGAGTAGGGCTATCGCGGGCGAAAACCCACTACGTGCGCCATGTAGCCCAATATGCCATAGATAACGACATGAGCGATAAAAAACTCTATAAGATGAGTGACGAAGAAGTAATGGCCTTCCTCACCCCCATCAAGGGCGTTGGAAAATGGACGGTCGAAATGCTTCTCATGTTCGCGCTCGGCCGGGAAGATGTTTTCGCCGCAGACGACCTGGGTATACAGCAGGCCATGACCAAACTCTACAAACTAGACCCAACTGATAAAAAAGCCCTCCGGGAAAAAATGCTGAAGCTATCCCAAAAGTGGAGTCCCTACCGCACCTATGCCTGTTTACATCTCTGGAATTATAAAGACAATTAGCCCTACCCCCCCCGAAAGGGACAACCCCGTTGTCACTACGAGGCACGAAGCAGCCCAACCAGCTTCTAAGCACATGACACATAGCATCTGCTCGCTTCCAATGCGTCAGCATGCGTCACTAACGGCTACCGACACTACCATTTCTTTGCGTACTTTGCGGTTCAATGGCCTCGTCTCGTTTAAAAGACTATTATCAAACACTCGGAGTTTCACCGGCGGCAACAGCTGATGAAATAAAAAAGGCCTACCGCGCCCTTGCCTTTAAATACCATCCCGACCAAAACCCGGAGAACGCCTTCGCAGAAGCACAATTCAAGGAACTACAGGAAGCTTACTCGGTAATCTCCGACAAGAAAAAACGGCGGGAATACGACGAAGAACGCTGGCTCTCCGGCATGAGCACCCGCGCCAAAGACAGGCGCGAAATATCCCCTCAATGGATACTGCACGAGTGCAAAAAGCTAAGCAAGCACATGATGCATATAGACACCTACCGCATGAGCCACCGCTCACTAAGCGAGTACATCTTCCTGTTGCTCTCTGATGCGCATATGGCGGTACTGCAGAAGCAGGAAACGAACGAGATAAACGAAGAGATCATCAAAGAAGTCCTGATTGCCACCCGCAACCTTCAATACCAATATATGCCTGAAATAGCCCAGCGCCTGAAAATACTGGCGGCAGCTAACACCGACGTAACCGCATTCATCGACCTCAGCATTCGCGAGCGAAGGAAAGCCGACAGCTGGGACAAGTATATGCCGCTGTTTGTGGTGATTATCACAATACTACTTTGTGCAGTGATGTATGTGTATGCAAAAAAGTAACGAACAGGCGCCAATGCCTGCCTGTAGCAAGATTCAAGGTGAAAAGCTGCTCACCTGAAGCTATTGAGCTACAATAAACCCCAATCTACGCTTCATTACCTCTACCACGTTAAAAATGATCGGGCAACTTGGGTAATGCAACAGCGTACCTAAAAAGCGCTTCCGGAAACCACCCTTATGCAGATGCGGAAAATCACGGCACTCGGTAAAGCGCCCCTCATAAATGCTGCACTTTTTATAGGACAGGAAATGACACGGCACTGAATTGATAAAACAGTTGCCGGCCATGCTCTCTTCTATATACTTCTCACGCACTTGGGGTTCCGGCATATTGAGGTATTTAGCCAAGCTGGTTATCTCATCATTGGTGATGTTCACTATCAGGTGATTGCAGCAATTACCACAATCTGTGCAGCTGATAGCACCACCTACAGACAC
The DNA here is from genome assembly GCA_016786665.1 of Flavipsychrobacter sp. GTDB lineage: Bacteria > Bacteroidota > Bacteroidia > Chitinophagales > Chitinophagaceae > MKUN01. The sequence continues at coordinate 16,767 of JAEUVZ010000051.1, read as the reverse complement.
ATTCAGCTCCTGGGCCATAGCATCCAGCACGGCATCATCATGATTCTTCAGCGAGCGAAGAAAATGATCATTCTCCTCTTCTTTGCCTGCTGCTATTTCAGCTATTACCTGTAGGTTTGTTTCGTACATCACAGTTCATTTAACTCAGAAATGTTATTATAGCCTCCCCATTTTCCGCTGCCAGAGCATATACTTCTTTCACACTACGGAAATAGTCAATTAAATACTCTTTCAGCTCTTCATTTTCCCAACCTCCGGGATAAATATCTAACTCTGTCATTTTCTGTGGATCATACTTGCCTGCTACTTCTTCATTAGACAGTTCTGAAAGTAGTAGATGCAACTCCTTTACTTCTCCTGGTGTTGAGTAGTGGGCCGGGCCATATCCAAGATCTTGTTCTTCATCAAATGTTACTCCACTGAAAAAAACATTCATCAGAGGAGCATCGCTTTCTGTAAAACCCTTACCTGTCAAAAGAAAAATGAGTCCATCCCATGCCTTATCAATATACACCAACCTCGGGTCATCCCCTTCATCATTAAAAACTCTCTGCTCCAGTGCGGCGGCATCGGCTAAATATTCTTCCAACTCAGCAGGACTAACGCGAAGAAAACTGTGGGTCATTCCCATACTCAGACCATTTAAAAGAAAAGCGGCCTCGGTATAAACGAGACCGCTCACAAAATTACATAATTATCAATTCAAACTTCTGAAATCCACCGGTACGAGCTTGCTCACACCGGGCTCCTGCATGGTTACACCATATATAACGTCCACTGCGGCCATTGTCTGCTTGTTGTGGGTTACGATGATGAACTGCGAGTTGTCGGAGAACTTGCGTATCATTTGCGTAAACTTACCTACGTTGGCATCATCCAGCGGCGCATCCACCTCATCCAGTATACAGAACGGAGCGGGCTTTATCAGGTAGATAGCGAAGAGGAACGCTGTAGATGTCAGCGTCTTCTCACCACCCGATAGCTGCGTCAGCGTGCTCGGGCGTTTACCCTTAGGTTGCGCGTATATCTCGATGCCGCTGTCCGCTACATTTTCCGGGTCGGTCAGGCGGAGGTCAGCGCTATCTTCTTCAGTAAAGAGCGCCTTAAATACTTGCGTGAAGTTGGTACGCACCATATCAAAGGTTTCCTTGAATTTGGCATTTGCGGTATTCTCCACCTCTTCAATAGTAGCCAGCAGCGACTCCTTGGCGTTCACCAGGTCGGTTTTCTGCTCTACTATAAAGTCGTGACGGGCTTTCATTTCCGTAAAGGCTTCTATCGCCGTGGGGTTTACCTCGCCCATATTCTCCAGGCGCTTTTTCATGCGCTCGGCTTCTTGTGTCAGTTCTTCCACTGTCTGCTCGCCGGTACGGGCTTCGTCCAGTATTTCATCCAGGTTCACGCGGAACTCCACGCTCAGCCTTTCCTTCATACCGGCCAGTTGCAGCTTCATATCGTTCAGCTTGTCCTTTATGCCGGCCAGCAGTGTTTCCGCATTCTCCTTCTCGCGACGCTTCCTGTTCAGCTCGCTCTCCTGTGCCGAAATGGTATTGCGCATTTCGTAGTAAGCGCGATCTTTTTCGTTCAGTTCGGCTTCCTCGGTCTCCTTGCGCTTCATCAGCTCATAGAGTTCATTGTCGCCGCTGTGCAGGTTGCCTTCCGCGTCCGTTATCTGCAGGGCGGTTTCCTGTAGCTGCTCGCTGTTGCTGCTTATCTGGCGCTTCAGTTCCGCCAGCTGGTTGGTTCGGAAATTCAGCTCCTGCTTCAGTCCTTCCAGCTTGCTTTGCTGGCGGGTGTATTGTATGTTCTGCTGGTTGTATTGCTGCGTCACGAAGTTGAACTCCTGCTCCACCGCCTGGAATTCACTTTCCGCGTTTTGTATGGTTTGCTGCAGCCCCTGCAATGCTTCTGTTATTTCTTCCAGTTCGTTGCGCGTATCGGCTATGCTCTCCTGGGTTTGCTCCAGTTGTTCGGTCAGTTCCGCCAGTCGCTTTTCGCCGTTCTCGTTCAGCTGCTCAAAGTTCTCTATACGGTGGCCAAGCGTGATGGTCATGTTCTGCAGGCGGTTTATTTCCTGGCGGGTCTGCTCTATGGCCTTATCAGCCAGCTCCTGGTTGAAGCCGGCGATTTGATTATGAGTGTCGCTTATTTTTTGCTTAAGTTCCGCTGTAATGGCGGTCAGGTCTTCTATCTCCTTAGCCAGGCGTTCCAGGTTTTTGGCGCGGCCTATCTTGTTTCCCTCAAACAGGCCTATAGAACCGCCGCCTACTGTATAGCGGCCGCGCACCATCTTACCTGTTTTTTCTACTATTACGTTGCCATTCTCCATAGGTACGCTTTCCGCGCCCACACCGTCGGCTATGTACACATGGCCCAGCAGGTGCTGTGCCAGTGGTTTGAATTCATCATCCACGGTTACCACGTCCAGCGCGGGTATCAATCCTTGCGGAACGCCATGCTCCGATGCCTTGTACTGATCAAAATGATTCAGGATAAAGAAGTTGGCCTTGCCCTTCTTGTTGCTTTCCAGCAGGTGCACGGCCTTGGTGGCTTCCTCCAGGTTATTCACTACATAGTAGTTCAGGTAGTTGTCCAGCAGGTTTTCCAGCGCGGTGCGGTATTCATTCTGCACCACAAATACGTCCGATAGCAGTGGTGCATCGTTGTTCCACTCTTTATTTTTCTTCAGGAACTTAATACTGTCGGGGTATCCTTCCAGGCTTTCCACCAGCGACTTCAGCAGGTCGTGTTCGTTGCGCTTAGAGTCCAGCTTCCGGTTCTCTTCTACCGACTTAGCCCTGAGTGTTTCCAGTTGTTCCTGGCTTTGCAGTATTTTATTCTTTACTTCTTCCTGGCGGGTTACCAATGCCTGTAGTTCATCGTTCTTATCCTGCAGCTGGCCTTCCGCGTCGGTACGTTCGTTGGTCAGTTGCGCTATCTGCGCCGAGCGGTGATTGCGTTCTTCCGTTATCTGGTGCATGCTGCGCTGCAGGTTCATCACCGATGTATCAGCCACGGCCACTTTCTTCTCCGCGTCAAACTGGCTGCGTTGCTTTTGTTGGTAGTCGCTGCGCAGTTGTTCCACCACGCGCTTCTTTTCGTCAAATGCTTCGCGCTTTTCATCTACGGTATTGCGCAGTTCTTCCAGTTGGTCGCGAAGCTGCTCCAGCAGCTCGCCCTCATCGCCTATCTGTTTGTCGGCAAATTCTATCGACTCTTCCAGTTGCTTCAGTTGCGTATCCGCACCGGCCAGGAACTCGGTCAGGTTTTTCTCCCTGTCTTTCAGGTGCTCCAGTCGCTGTGCGGCCAGGCGCTTATCACTTTCCAACTGGCGCACGCGGTTCAGCAACTCATTGAACTGCTTCTGCAGTCCGTGCAGTTCCTGCTCCTTGCTCACGAACTTCACTTTCGCTTCCTCCACCGCTGCCTCTTCGGTAGCCACTATTGCTTCCAGTTGTATCCGGCGGTCGGTTTCTTTATCATTCTGCTCGTTCAGCTCTTTGTATTGTTCGTTGAAGTGTTCTAAGGATGCCTTAGCCAGTTCCACGCTTACTTCTTTGTATTCACCCTTTATCTGGAAATAACGTTCCGCCTTCTTCGCCTGGTTCTCCAGTGTGCGGAGGTTGTTACCTATCTCGAACAACAAGTCCTCAATACGCGCCAGGTCTTGCTCGGTAGCATCCAGTTTCAGCTTAGCCTCTTTCTTACGGGTCTTGTAGATAGAGATACCAGCGGCCTGCTCCAGCATGCGCCGGCGGGAGTTGTCCTTATCTTTTATGATGTCATCCACCATACCCAGTTCAATGATAGCATAGGAGTCGTTGCTCACACCGGTATCGAGGAAGAGGTTATGAATATCTTTCAGGCGGCAGGTAACATCATTCAGGCGGTACTCGCTTTCACCGTTCTTGTAGAACTTACGGGTGATGGTAACAGTGGTGAACTCGGTAGGCAACAGGTTGCGCGTGTTCTCAAAAGTGAGCGACACCTCCGCCATACCAGAGCCATTCCGGGTACGCGAACCATTGAAGATGAGATCCTCCAGGTTATCGGAACGCAAGGCCTTTATCTTGTGCTCACCGATTACCCAGCGAATCGCATCTACGATGTTCGATTTACCGCAACCATTCGGGCCCACAATACCGGTAATCGGGTTATCGAGCACCACATGGGTTTTATCTGCAAAGGACTTGAAGCCCTTTATTTCCAACGACTTTAAACGCAAAACATTAAAATTTACGGGGATGACAAAGTTAACCAAATACTCGGTTTGTCAAGGGTTTATATGCCTTCGCTGTCAAAATGTGCGTAAGATGTGATTATAATATATAGCCACGACAGTGCCTACTCAAATGGCGTTTTTATTAAATTCATCGATTCCTTTTTTACTTTGTTATATAATACATTTTATACACTTATACTTTCTAATCGGATCACACTACTCGGAAATATGAGCCGATTACCCGAATTAATCGGCTCATATTAATAAAAAATCACCCTATTGCGCCTATTCTGCTATATGGCAAGGTTATCATGCCCTTTCCCAATACTCAACTATCTTTGCACCTCACTTACAAGCGTAGGCTCCAAAATCCGGCAGTTCAGGGGCATCTCCCCGAAAATCCGGCTTACGACCTACGACTTACGACTAACATCATGGCCAAAGTAGGAATCAACCTGGTAACAGGCAGCATACAGCAGGAAGAAACAATAGTAGGTATAGACCTGGGCACCACTAACAGTCTCATCGCCATCGTGCGGCCCGACAGCCGGGAACCAATCGCGCTCCGTGAAATAGACGGGCTTACCCTTGTTCCTTCCATAGTGCACTTTGATGCCTATGGCGGGGCCACGGTGGGCACGGCAGCCAAAGAACTGCTGCTGGCCGAACCGGAACGCACCATCTACTCCGTAAAGCGGCTGATGGGTAAGTCTTATAAAGACGTAAGCGGCCACGCGGGCGCCTTCGCCTATAAGGTGATGGACGACGATACCGACTCGCTGGTGAAGGTGCAGGTAGGCGATAAGTTTTATTCGCCTATCGAACTGTCCTCATTTATACTGAAAGAGCTGAAGCAGCGCGCCGAGCATATTCTCAAAACGCCGGTGAACAAGACCGTAATAACCGTACCCGCCTACTTCAACGATGCGCAGCGCCAGGCTACCCGCGATGCCGGCCGCCTCGCCGGGCTCGACGTGCTCCGCATAGTGAATGAGCCGACCGCCGCCGCCCTCGCCTATGGTATGGGTGTGAAAGCGGATGAAGAAAAAACCATCGCCGTGTACGACCTCGGCGGCGGCACCTTTGACATTTCGATACTGCACATCAGCAATGGCATATTTGAAGTGCTCTCCACACATGGCGATACCTACCTGGGGGGTGATGATATGGACAGGGCGGTTGCCGCCTATTGGCAGGAAGAATTGGGTATAGCCCATTCCGAACTGGGCAGTGACAAGGCTTTGACGCAGCAGCTACGCGTGACCGCCGAGGAGGCAAAGAAACACCTCACAAACAACGATAGCTTTGAAGGCGAAATAGCCGGAAAAAATGTAAGCCTCACCCGGGCGAAGTTCAACGAACTGATACAGCCACTGATAAACAGGACGATAGATAGCTGCAAAAGCGCCCTGGCGGACTCAAAACGTACCACCGCCGATATAGATGCCATCGTAATGGTGGGCGGCTCTACCCGCGTGCCGCTGGTGAAGGAAAGCATCAGCGCTTTCTTTGGCAAGGATGCATTTGACAAAGTGAACCCCGATGAGGTAGTGGCCCTGGGCGCTGCCGTGCAGGCCGACATACTCTCGGGCAAGAACACCGACATGCTGCTGCTGGACGTAACACCGCTCTCCCTGGGTATAGAAACCATGGGCGGACTGATGGACGTACTCATCCCGCGCAACTCCAAAATACCCAACAAAGCAGGACGCCAATACACGACCTCAAAAGACGGGCAAAGCAGTATGCGGATATCCGTTTATCAAGGTGAGCGCGACCTGGTGCAGGACAATCGCAAACTGGCAGAATTCAACCTTACTAATATACCCGGTATGCCCGCCGGCTTACCCAAAGTGGAAGTCACCTTCCTGATAGATGCCGATGGCATCCTGAAAGTGAGCGCTACGGAACTACGCAGCGGTGTAGCACAAAGCATTAACGTGAAACCTCAATACGGACTCACCGATGAAGAGGTGGAAAAGATGCTGCTCGACTCCATTACCCACGCGAAAGAAGACATAAAAACCCGAGCGGTAGTAGAAGCAGCCACAGAGGCAGAACAAATGCTGGACACGACCGTGAAATTCATGGAGAAACATAAAGACCTCCTGGAAGCGCACGAGCAGGAAGTAACCCTGGCCCAGATGCAAAAACTCCGCGAGGCCATCAACGCGCAGGACAAAGACCTGATACAAAAAGAACAGGAACACCTCAACGACATCTCCCGCCCCTATGCAGAGCGGGTGATGGATGCGGCGCTGAAGGACGCGATGAAGGGGAAGAAAATCGTCTGACGTAGGAGCGATCCCTCTCAAGACATTTCTCTATTCGCTCGAAATGACGAAGTTTTTTCACCGGCAGGCGGAGGGTGCTTTACATCGTCACCACCTGTACCGTGTGCCTGGTTTTCTGCTCCAGTAGTTTTATCTTATTCTTCGTCAGGTCAAAGAGCACTTCTTCGGTATAGTGGCGGATGGTGAGCAGGCTCACATTCTCGTTGCGGAGCAGTTTGTATTCGCCCTGCAGTGCTTCAACCAGCTTCTTTACCTTATCCTCCCTGTTATCTATACACGCTATAAAGCTGATGGCGGCATTCTGCATCATGTTTATCTTGATATTCAGCTCGTTGAAGATTTGATAGAGGTGCGATAGGTTGTACTCGGTAATAAAAGAGAAATCTTTCGTAGTGGCCTGTATCAGCACCTGGTTCTTCTTATTAATGATGAGCGGTGGATAGGCGAAGCCCGCGACTTCGTTTTTGATTACCGTGCCTTTCAGTTCCCTGTCCAGGAAGCATCGTACATACAGGGGTATATCTTTATTCTGTAGTGGCTTAATGGTTTTGGGGTGAATTACCTGCGCGCCATAGTAGGCCATTTCTATCACTTCGTGGTAGGTAATGGCATCTATCTTCACCGTATTAGGAAACTCTTTCGGGTCGGCATTTTGCAGGCCTTCCACGTCTTTCCATATTGTCACAGCGCCGGCACCCAGCATGGCAGCCAGCATCGCCGCCGTATAGTCAGAGCCTTCGCGGCCCAGCGTTACCGATGCGTTGTCGGCCGTTGCGCCTATAAAGCCCTGCGTTATCACCGAGCGGCCCTGTTTCAGCACCGCACCCGCTAGCTGTTGCGCCTGGCTTTCCGAGTATTGCCAGTCTACCACCGCATCGCGGAAGGTTTCATCCGTACGGAATATATCCCGGGCATCCAGCCAGTCGTTCGCTATGCCCTTCTCATTCAGGTAAGCGGAAAATATCCGGGTAGAAAGAAGCTCGCCTATGCATACTACCTGGTCATACGAGTAATCGTAGCGGCTGGCATCCGTATCGTCTATCGCCCATTGCAGTTCGGTAAAGTACACGTTCAGTTCGGCGGCCGCTTTCTTATAATTATCACTGTTCAGCAGCGCCTGCGCATATTCCAGGTGTTTCTGTTCCAGGTCCTTTGCCAGTTGATGCGCTTCCTGTTTCTCCCCCTTGCAGGCGGCGTTCACAATAGCTTCCAGTGCATTGGTCGTCTTTCCCAATGCCGATACCACCAGTACCAGTGGTTTTGCCCCCCCCTCAATAACAGGAAACAGGCCTTCCATTCGTTCAGGTGTAGCGATAGACGCCCCACCAAATTTGTACACTTCCATGTTTTAATTAAAACGCAAATGTAATGAATACTCAAGAGTACCCCCGAAAATAGCGGACAACTATCCCAACGCACTAACAATTATCTCCCTCTGCGTTGGCAGACAAGCCCCTACTGCCTAGAGGCAGCTAAGTAAGCCGAATCGTAGCCAATCTTCAAAATCTAAAGAATCGTGGTGCAAAAAATAGCCCCGGCTAATCAGGTAAATCAGCCCAAACCCCGGTTCAGTTGAATAACTCTTCCTTACTCTTCGGCCGTTCTTCCTCCCGCCACTTAAAGCGGCTCAGTCGCAGCGAATTGAAATCAGTCACCTTATCCAGTGGTGTCATGGTTTGGGTTACATCCTCCTCATACTTTATGCGCTGTATTTTTTCCCCGCCAAAGTAGATGAACATTTTCTCTCCTTTACCCTGGTTCACCCCTATATAGGCGCCGCCGTCGTCTTTAGAAAAATAGATGCTTTCCGCAGAGGGCTGCACCACCATGTCGGTAATAACGCTGTCGTTAAAGTTTGCCGTCAGGGTTCTGCCTTGTATCTGGTCGTAAATCTCCGCGGAGTCCGGGCCCGCCAGCGATGCCACAAAGGCGTTATTGGGTACATAGAGCCATTTTAATTTATTGCTGTCGCTCTGCTTCAGCAGTATGGTGTCACCGGTTATCTGGCTTTTGCGCGACCAGGCCACCGGGCTGTACATCATTCGCATCAGCGAGTCCTCCTGGGAGTACGAAAGGCTGTCGCAGCGGCCTTGCAGTGAGTCGGAAAATATTTTCACGTTATGGTAAGCAATAAAGTAGCGCTTACGGGAACTGTCTGCTCCCGCCAGGCTATCGGCTACACTCACCATTTCTGTTATTTTCACTTTCTTGGTATCATAGCGCACACGGGCCACTTTTATGGTATCCTCCGGCTTGGGAACCGGCGCACCAAAAAATGTATCAGCGCGAATGAACAGGCTGTCCTGGCCATTTGCGCGCTTCATCACCGGCTTTATCCATGCTTTTGTTTTGCCTGTTATCTCGTTATAGGTTGCTATGCCGCAATAGAGCGTGGTATGCTGCGCGGTATCCAGGGCAACTACATCCCCTACCGCTTTTCCGAAACCCGTCACCTTGTTATAGTCCAGCGTATCGCCTTCTATATACTGGCTTTCGTTCTGTATGGAAGAGCGCCCCTCAAAGTGGCCTATCTTCCGGGTAGCGTCGTAGGTGCCGTTGCTGGTGATGAGTACCGACTTATCGGTGGTTACTACCGAGTAGGCATAGTACCGGCTCACCTTCGTTTCCGTGTTATAGGCTATATCTTCCGACACCACGTTGTACTCCGGGTCGGTAATGGTCACATTCCCCGTAAAACGGGAATCTTTTGATTTCAGGTTGTAAATACCCTCCCTGCTCGATACTACAGTGCCTTCATTCTGCAAGGTGCCGTTCTTCTTGTAGATACCTATTTTGGTATTCAGGTCGTAGGTCAGTTCTTCGCACCACAGGTTGCTCTTACCATCGGTGAGGCCCACATTCCCCTGCATAAAGGCCAGCTTCCTGCTTCCCTGGTAGCGCAGGTAATCGCAGGTACCTTCCGTACCACCCGGCTGCACGATCTTTACACTGCCAAACGCCTGCAAGTTTTGTTTCTGGAGATCAACATAGGCGCTGTCGCAATACAGGAAATCGTTGCCATGACGAATGATTACATCCCAGAGCACCTTAGTAATCTCTCCGCTATCTGTTTTTACCATTTCACCTACACGGCTTCGCTCTATGGTCACTGTCGTCTTATTCACCGTATCCCGGAACTGCGCCCGGGCGGGAGATACCAACAAACATAATAGCACAATTGGCAGTATGATCGTCATACTACCAATCAGCTTGCAGAATACCGGTATCTTAATGCGATGGCTAATTTTTCCTCTTTCTGCCAAAGATAGTAACGTTTATATAACGGCTTGGGTGCTCTTGCAGGTCGGCCATCAGTTTATTCAATGTAGAGAGCGAACTGTTCAGGTTATTGTACAGTTCTTTATCGTTCACTATTGCTCCTAACGAACCCTGGTTGGTATTTATTTTGTTGATGACGCCTTGTAGCTGGTTGGCGGCCGTTTGCAGATCGTTCACCGTTGCTTCTATAGGTGCCCGGGAAAGCTGGTTGGTAGTGGTCTCCGCATTCTCCAGTATGTTCGATATACGCTGGTTGTTACTGGCCAGGTTTGAGGAGATACTGTTGGCGTTCCGGATGATGGACTGTAACTGGGCGCTCTCATTGTTCAGGCGCTGGGAGAGTTGCGAGAAGTTGTTCATCGTCACTTCCAGCGAGCCGATGCTGGCGTTCAGTTTGGTCTGCGTTTCTTCGTTCAGTATACCGTTTATACTCATCACGGTAGTGTCCAGGCGCGCTACCACTATGCGTATGTCGCCTATCAGGGGCGATATTTCTGTGCTGAGGTTATCCAGGATTCCCCCTTCTATCGCTGTGGGCAGGGTTCCTTCATCTTTCACCAGTGCCGCGCTTTTTGCCAGCTCCAGCGATATGGCCTTAGAGCCCAGCAGGTCGGTAGAGATCAGTTTCGCTACCGTGCCTTCGCCTACCTTTATGTCTTTGCTCACGGTTATAGTCACCTTCACACGGTTGTCTTCAAACTTTATTTCCGCCACGCGGCCTATGCCCAGCCCGCGTACCTGTACGGGCGCGGAGCCTTGCAGCCCCTGCACATCGGTAAAATAGCAGTAATAGGTGTTCTCACTGGAAAACAGGTTGGCCCCTCTCAAAAAATAAAAGCCCGCAAACAAAATCATCATCGCAATACTCACCAATAAGCCTATCCTCACCTCTTTCGATAACCTCATAAAATATTGATTCTAAAAAATATATGAGCAAAAATACTAAAACAGTGCCAAACGGCTCCCTAAAAACTCAACTATAAAATAACCGTACCCGCATATCCGTACCTAAAAAATGCCGCAATCTGCGGCATTTCATTACTTCTGTTGTTGTTCCTGTTAAAAGTCAGTACCCAGGGAGATGAGCCACATTTTCTTACCTTCTATATTCCAGCTACGGTCCACGCGTATAAAGTAACCCAGCAGCGTGGTGCGCAGGCCAGCGCCATAGCCCAGGCACAGTCCCGTATTGCCCGGTACTTTCAGCGCCAGTATTACGTTGTTGGTACCGCCTGGTGGGGATGAAGGGTTGGGATACAGGTAGGTCTGGGAAAAATTCTCCGCGCTGGGTAACAGGCCCGACCACGCAGAGCCCGCATCGGCAAACGCCACTACCTGGAGGTTCTTCAGTATACCAGACTGTACAGGGCGCTTGATGAAGGTCGAAATGATTGGTAAGCGTAACTCGGTATTCAGCACCAGGAAGGTATTACCGTTGCGCGAGTTTTGCGCGTAGCCCCTCATGTTGTTGCCCACCGTCTGGAAAGCGTACTGGCTCGGGTCATCACCACTGGGCGGAACCGCGTTGTTGTACTGGGTATTCATCCAGTTATCCAGTCCGCCTACGTAATACATTATCTTTTGCGAGCCGCCGGAGTGCGCACCGGCTAAGCGGGTAGCCCATATCAGGTTCTTATACAGCGGTTGGTAGGTACGGAAATCGAGGCCCAGGTTGTACACCCCCTTACCATCGGTAAAGTTGTACATATACTCACCAAAGAACTTGTAACGGTACCCCTTGTTGATGTTCATTTCACGGCTCACACTGTTGTCAAACACATATTCTACCCGGCTGAGTGCCCAGTATTTATTCGACTTAGGAGGATCAAACAGGCTGAGCGAATCTTCCTGCGCTTTAAAAAGCAACCCATCCTGTCGCAGTCCCAGATTCATGCGGATGCTGCGTATACGGTCTAGCGGGTAAGTAGCATTTCCCTGGAACATGTTGGTCGTAACCCTGCCTAGCTGCTCTTTGGTAAATATCGGGCGCCCGTTCTGGTCAGCATAGGTCACGTTGTATTTGTACGTGTTCTGGCTACGCAGGTATAGTATGCCCCAGTCTACCCGGCGGCTGAAATTGTTGTACTGCAGAAAATATGTGCTGCCGGAAAAGTTGATGGGCAGCCGGAAGCCGCCGGTAAAGCGGTGGTTTTCCATTATGTCGTCCAGGCTCACCATTATCATACCGGCCAGGGAGGGATTAATGTAGGCTCCCCCGCTGTTATCGTAAGCCTGGTATTGGTTGAACAGCACACTGTTGTCCGCCCGTATGGTGAAGAAGTCGGGCTTAAAGCTTAGCCGGTATGGCTGCGCTTTCATCTTCAGGTAGGTACTGTCGGCCATGTTGGCCAGGTCCGATGTATCTTCCATTACCGGCAGCAGTGCAGGCACGTCTTCTTCCATAGTAAGCACCGGGGCGGTCGTGTCGGCATCTGTCAGCGGTGCCGCTACCGGCTCTTGCGCTAGACGTTGCGGCTCGCTGAATTCCGACTGGAATACATTGCCCGTCTTTATCATTGTCTGCGGGGCGTTTCTCTTTTCCTCCGCTTCTCTTTCTGCCTGTATCTCCGCCGGATACGCCAGCGATGCCTCAGCGGCTGTTTTTGAGAGGGTAGTGGGTGTCAGTATCGCCGGTTGAAAGGCGTCCGAACCCGGCCGTACCAGCTTTTTAAAGTACACCTTATACTTGCCGCCGTCCTGCAGCACGTCCGCTGTTTGGTCCGATGCGGGGTTGTATTGGTGGTTAATGATATTGGTAGCGTAGTTGGTTACCGGCACCGCGTAGGCCGAATCCATATTGTTCACATCGCGGGCAAAGAGCACCACATATTTATTCTGTATGCCGCTGCTGTCATAAAGGAAGGCGAAGTGGTCGCTGCCATACTGCACCGGCTGGCTTACCTGCCCTTTCGTCACATTGGTGCATTGCAGCAGTTGCTTGCGTTGTGTCTTCGTGTCGTAGAAGTAAATATTCATAGGCCCGGTAGGCAACTGGTTCACCCCTATCGGCGCTTCCAGGTTGGCTTGCGGACGGTTCGATAAAAACAGGATACCACGGCGGCTGCCACCGCTGATGAACCAGGGCTGCACATCGTTCCAGGCATCATTGGTAATGTTGGTCATTTTATAGCCCCGTATGGTAAATTGGTACAGGTCGGTCTGGCTTTTCTTTATCGCCGAAAAAACCATCTTGTCGTCCTCTTCCATAAAGGTCATGCTCAGCACACGATCAAAGCGGTTGGGGGGTATAGTATAGTTCTCTATTTTGGCTTTTATCGCATTGTATATACGCAGGCGTGTCTGCCGGCCTTTGCGGTATAGTATGGCCAGCTTATAGCCGGTATTGTTCCAGGTAATGATGGGGTAATCGGGGTCAGTCGGCTCATTGTAATCTTTGCGCCCACCCACCAGTATGGCCGACCGGGTTTTCTCGTTTTTAGTGCGCTGTATGTACACCGTATATTCACCATCCTTCCATTCCACGTAAGCCACGTCATCTCCCTTCGGCGATACTTTTATACTGCGGATGATAGCATTGTCTTTGGGGAAGGGGATTTCCAGCAGCGAGTTGGCGTTCGCCTCATCAGGATGTTCCTGCACCAGGGAGTCGCGCGCATATACCTGTTGGTAAAAGGCGATGCACGAGTCATACGCCCGCATTATTTTCAGTCCCATGGTCATTTTGGTGGCCTGGTTCAGGCTGCTCTTCAGTTCCATATTGTAGAGCAGGCCCTTCATATTGTTTTCGCCATACCGTTCCGATACATACTTCCAGAACGCTTTACCCGCCAGTTCAGGGTATTGCTGCGAAAGTTCGTGAAACCCGTCTTTCGGCCGTGCGGCTATTATATTCTTCCAGTCGCTGTTGCTTTTGGTATCCCAGCCATCTACCAGGTAGGCTATGTAGCCCGCCGAGGCCCACTTAGGCATATTCAGCAGTACGGCATTCTTCACCATCTGCTTCAGGTTGTCGCCAAACATCATGCGTTCCATTACCACGCGGGCCATTCCGGAGCGCAGTTGGTGACGCAGGTCGGTGTGTATGCCGGTGTAGTAAACCAGTAGCTTATCGCCCACCAGGTCTACCGTTCCGCCAGGATTGCTTTCCAACTGCGACTCCATTTTGAGGCCCACATTAGTCTGGCGATATTCATCAAAATTGTTGTAGAGAATGATATTGAACCGCTTGGGGAATTTCGCCCCCAGTTTCTTTTCCACTACCTGTATGTCGTTCTCCGCCTGTTCCGATACGTAGCGGGCCAGTTGCCGCCCAGCCTGGTCGTAGTGGTATATCCGGAAGTGCTTGGTATCAAAGTAGCGCCAGTCAAACTTGCGGTATTGTACCCGGTTCTGCCCAAATTTTTCGATATAGGTCTGCCCCGGGGCTTCTGATGCCGATAGCAGCACCAGGAGCAGCGCCCATAAAAGGATGTTTCTTCGCTGAAATAGTGTCTTCATTCTTTACCTTCTCCCGCTTTCCGGGCCTAAATTATTTTTGCCTGTTATCCTTTCGGGGGCTTATGTTTGCATTTCTAAGTTACTGAAAAAAACGTTACCTGAATGTTACAAATACAAGCCTTCTCGTTCAATCCTTTCCAGGAGAATACCTACCTTATTACCAACGAACAAAAATTGTGCTGGATCGTTGACCCGGGTATGTATGACGAAAAAGAGACGAAGTTCCTGTTCGATTACATTAGTAATAACGCACTGGTACCGCAGTCTATTATCAATACCCACACCCATATAGACCATATTTTTGGGGTAAATGCGGTAATGGGGCAATACAACATCCCTTTCGGTATCAACGAGAAAGACTTGCCCGTGCTCAATGCAGCCGTGGCCTCGGCCATGATGTTCGGGCTATCGTTCAGTAATACGCCGCAACCTACATTTTTCATTGGCGACAAGGATACCCTACAACTCGGTGACGATACCCTGGAAGTGCGGTTTACTCCCGGCCACTCCCCGGGAAGCGTAGTGTTCTATTATGCTCCGGGCAACTGGGTAATAGGCGGGGATGTGCTCTTTTCCGGCAGTATTGGCCGCACCGACCTGCCGGGTGGCAACTTCGACACGCTCATACAATCCATCAAAACACAACTGCTTCCCCTGCCAGAAGAAACAACCGTCTACTCCGGGCACGGGCCGTCTACTACTATTGGTAACGAAAAACAGTATAATCCGTTCCTGGTCTAGCGGTGTATGACCAGTTCCCTGCCCTGTAAAATGGGCACTACGGGATGCAGATCGGGGGTGGTGCAGTATTCCATATCACCCACCAGCCCGAAGCCGGACAAGCGCCGGTAATGCGAGCTGTCGCGCAGAAAGTCTATAAAGCTACCCTTTGCCGACTGTTCGTAAAGGCTGTTAGCGGCGCGCGCACTGTCGCAGTTTAGCGCAAAGTGGTCGCGTATACGGTTCACTACCGCACCGGCAAAGAGGGTATCTTCCATGTTAAAGCGGTCCTTCCAGGCCGCGCAGCCCAGCAGCACGTTCTTATTCTGCGCTATAAGGAAGTCGCATACCGCGCCCAGGTTCAGGAACGAGCCGGTGATGATGACCGCCGCATCCTTTACCATATGCAGCAGCCTAGTTCCGTTGGTGGTGGTAAGCACTACTGTCCTACCCTGCACAAATTCCTTGGGATATTCCAGCGGAGAGTTGCCATACTCCAGCCCTTCAGCCACTTTCCCATCGCGCTCACCGGCTGTTATGGCGTTCTCAATCGTCCGCCCCAGGTCCACGCATTCAGGTACTGATGCCACGGGTATCACGCATTGAGCGCCGTTATCCAACGCTGCCGCTATCGTAGAGGTAGCACGAAACACGTCTATGATCACTACTACGGCATCCCTGGTGTCAAATAGATGCAACAATGCGGGGGACAAACATACTTCCAGCCTGGGTAAACTTCCTGTCATATACTCCTTTAAATATCATTGCAAGATACATTGCAATCCTGATAGGTAATAACCTGTGCATCAATAAAAAAAGCGCTCCCGGTTGGGGAGCGCCTTATAAATATTATCAGCAGCCGGGAATTAGTACACCCACAGGTCATGCTCTTTGTTGAACAGTTGTTCCATGTTACGCTGGCTTTCGTACAGGGCTTCCATCTTAGAGGCACCCAGGTTTTCGAACGTAGCGTCAAACGGATTGCTTACTTTGATGATTTTGCTGGCGAAGTACCTTCCTTCGAAGAATTCATCCCAGGTCATACGGTAAACATCGTTTTCAGGATTAAACACTTCGTAGCGGGCCAGTATCGGGCGCAGGTCAGGGTAGTACAGCCAGAACATCGCCTGCGATGCACGGAAGTTACCATCATCACCATACTTATCCTGGAGCGGAGCCAATGCTATGATGCGAACCACCATCTGGCCTACATTACGGTCGATGATCCAGTCTTCCTTGATACGGAACTTGGTAACCGTTTCAGGGTTGAACTCGGTACGAACCAGTTTCATGGTCATTTGGCCGGTTTCAGAATCCTCTACCCATACAGTATCTACTTTACCCAGGGTCAGTTCCGTCACCTGCTCTTTACTCATTACGCTGGTAAAGCGGTCATCGAAGTTAGAGAACGCTTGTATTTTACCCTTCTTCAGGGCATCCAGCAGGATTTCGATGAAGAAACCACCACCTGAATTTTCATCCCCGGGAAAGCGGAATGCCATATTTTGCTTCTCACGAGAATCGATTTCACGCCAAACCCTTTTTTTCCAAAGGATATCAGCCTCGCGGATGTACTGCCATTCCAGCGGAACGTTCGCATGATCCACATGGTCATACACACCATCCGGCCTCAGCGATTGCTTCCAGTCACCCTTCATCAAATCGTTGTTAGTCTGGGTTTGCACATTATCTACTTGCGCAAATGCAACATTAGCGGCAAAAATGAACGCTGCCGAAGCTGCAACCTTACAAAACTGGAGGATTTTCATGATCCTAATAAATTATCTTAGTTTA
>JAEUVZ010000005.1 GCA_016786665.1 Flavipsychrobacter sp. | reverse complement strand
TGCATCCACATATGAGCGAAAGCATTTTACAGATTACTCCGGGAACAATAGAGCATACATTCTACCAGTTTACTTTTGCGCTTACCGATAGTATCCTCTACGATGAGCTGTTTGGCATTGAAGGGAACTTTGAAGAGGCCGGGCTCGCATTCAACCAGGATTATTACCAGCTAACGAATGGAAAGATCAGCAACGCGAAGGAGATTGTAGATATCGACTTCCGCGAGTTTAACTTGCTGCACGCACTCATAGCATTCATAGGCAACGAATTTGTAAGCGAAAACAGCGACAAAATAGAAGAGTTTTACCGGACGGTATTTCCCCCAGGCATACCCTACGAAGAGTTCCGCTCTTACTACCTCACCTTTGCCACCAGGTTTTTCGAGAATGTACAGCAGCATTTTGCCGGCTTCCCGGACATACTGGAGCGCCTCAACAGCAATCCCGACTGGCAGCTCCGTATTCAATAGCATTGTAAAGTGCAGAAGGCAGGGAGCGTATTTTAACAACATTTTATTGTTTATCCCCCAACCTGTGGCAGGTTTTGCTCTGTATCACCTTATATATTGCATACAAAAATTACAACACCATGAAAAGAACAGTACGTTACCTCTCATCACTCTTGCTCTCTGTCTGTAGCGCAACAATTATTAACGCCCAGTGCGACCCGGTAATTACTCCGGCCACCATTACGCTCTGCCCTAATGAAACCGATACCCTTTGGTCCGACGCCCACGATACCTACCAGTGGATGAAAGACGGCACACCCATATCGGGTGCAAACAGCCAGTATATAGTGGTAGATGCTAATAACGATGTGGGCTCTCTTTTTTCAGTGATTACTACCACCACCGGTTGCACCGGCCCGGATACCTCCGCGGATGTACTGGTAGATGGGTGGATGTTTCTGCTGCCCTATGTAGTGAATGTAACTAATACAATGCTCTGCCCGGGTGTGCCCGATTCGGTAGTGTTCGATTTTAGTCTCGATAGCAACGTTCAGTGGTATTTTAATGGCAACCCGATTCCTGGCGCTACCAACGATACATTGGTGGCTTACAACACCGGATTCTATACGGCCGAAGGCGCCCCGTCGGTGTGTCCTAACTACATAATGCAGTTGGGCCTGCAGCTTTCTGTCGATTCCAATGTGCCGCCGGTGATAGCGCCTGACTCGTTGGAGCTGTGTTTGGGGAGTATGGGTACGCTCGCTACTACGCTGGTTACATACGATAGCTTCCAGTGGTATCTTAATGGCCAGCAGGTACTGAACAGCAACACCGCTTCCTTCCTGGCGAGTATCGATGGGTATTATCACGTAGTAACCGACGAGGATGGCTGTATCCTGGCATCCGATTCTGCCTATGTATATTTTCATACCAACATTACCCCGGTAATTACACTGGTAGGCAACGATTTGGTATCGGTACCCGGCGGTTCCCAGCTGTCCAACTTCCAGTGGTACCTGAATGGTGTAGCCATTCAGGGAGCCAACGACAGTCTCTATACCCCCACCGCCAGCGGCAGCTACACCGTTTCGGCTTCCGATGGTACCTGCGATGATACATCGGCCGCTTACCAGCATACAGTATCGGTAAATGAGGTGAAAGCAAACCGTTCATTCAGGTTATACCCTAACCCAAGCCCGGGTGAAGTATTCATCACCAGCACGGAAGCGGTAAGTGTTACAGTAATGGATAACATAGGCCGCGTGGTGTACCGCATTGCAGCTACAGGTAAGAGCCACCACTTGCAATTACAACACCTCTCTAAAGGCATCTATACCATCAACCTGGCGGGAGAGAAGGGTTCAGTGTTTGAGAAGATAGTATTAGAGTAGGATTGGTCAAGCCAGTCATTATATAAAAGAAGCGGGGCTCATTTTGAGCCCCGCTTCTTTTATAATATCGTTGTTGTCGCTTACACAGCGAAGCTCTCCCCGCAGCCACAGCTTCTGCTGGCGTTAGGATTGCTGAAGTGGAAACCTTTACCATTCAGCCCGTCAGAAAAGTCAAGCGTTGTATCGCACAGGTACAGGAAACTTTTAAGGTCTGTTACCAGCTTCACACCGTTGTCTTCAAACACCTGGTCATTCGGTTGCGCTTCGTTGTCAAAGTCCAGCTTATAACTCAAGCCCGAGCAGCCGCCACCTACTACCCCTACCCGCAGAAAATACCCGTCGTCCAGCCCGGCGTCTGCCTTTAGCTTTCCCACTTGTTCCCTTGCTTTATCACTGATGTATATCATAACAACACCTTTTCGCTACCTCTATTAATGTTTCTTTTCCTCCAGCTCCAGTTCGGGAAGGCCGTTCTTCACGCGGTAATCATTGATGGCAGCTTTAATAGCGTCTTCCGCCAGCACCGAGCAGTGTATTTTTACCGGCGGCAGATTCAGTTCTTCTACTATATCCATGTTGTCAATGGCTATAGCCTGGTCTACTGTTTTGCCTTTCAGCCACTCTGTAGCCAGGGAAGAGGAAGCGATAGCAGAGCCGCAGCCAAAGGTCTTGAACTTAGCGTCTTTAATAACGCCGCTTTCTTCGTCCACTTCTATCTGCAGGCGCATTACGTCGCCGCATTCAGGTGCGCCTACCAGGCCGGTACCTACGTTGTTCTTTGATTTGTCCAGCGTACCTACATTCTTCGGATTGCTGTAGTGGTCTATTACTTTATCTGAATATGCCATGTCTTATTTTTTTGTCCTCTGGCCCTCTGCCGCGGCAAAGGATTTAGGGTGAGTTATTTAATACTTATATAGTTCCCCCTTTCAGGGGTGGAGGGGGTTAATGGTGCGCCCACTCAATTGTATTCAGGTCAATGCCTTCTTTAAACATTTCCCAAAGCGGGCTCATTTCGCGTAGCTTCAGTACAGTTGTTTTAATGGCATCGATAGTAAAGTCTATTTCCGCTTCCGTGGTATAACGGCCCAGGCCGAAACGCAGGGAGCTGTGCGCCAGGTCATCTCCCAGGCCCAGTGCTTTCAGTACATACGAGGGCTCCAGCGATGCCGAAGTACAGGCAGACCCGCTTGATACTGCGATGTTCTTGTTAAAGCCCATCATCAGCCCCTCACCTTCTACATATTTGAAAGAGATGTTGCAAACATGGGGCAGGCGGTGCTGTATATTGCCGTTCACATAGGCTTCTTCCAGCTCCATCAGCGCATTTTCCAGCTTATCACGAAGGATGCTCAGGCGCTTGCCTTCCGCTTCCATCTCGTTCATAGCTATTTCACACGCTTTGCCAAAGCCTACTATGCCCGGTACATTCATGGTGCCACTGCGCATACCACGCTCGTGGCCACCGCCATCCATTTGGGCGGTTACCTTTACACGTGGGTTCTTGCGGCGTACATACAGGGCTCCTACACCCTTGGGGCCATACATTTTGTGCGCGCTGAAGGCCATCAGGTCTATTCCATCTGCCTGCACATCCACGGGTATCTTACCCACAGCCTGCGTGGCATCGGTAAAGAACAAAACGCCATGCTTGCGGGCGATAGCGCTTATCTCCTTTACCGGCTGTATTACACCAATCTCATTATTACCATACATGATGGAAATAAGTATCGTTTTATCGGTAATGGCGGCTTCCAGTTGTTTCAGGTCTATCAGGCCATCGGGCTGAACCTCCAGGTAGGTCACCTGTCCGCCCATTTTTTCTATGTGCTTGCAGGTGTCTAGCACTGCCTTATGTTCGGTAGTAGCGGTGATAATGTGGTTTCCCTTGGTGGCGTACATTTCAAATACACCTTTCAGGGCCAGGTTATCGGCCTCAGTAGCCCCGGATGTAAGGATGATTTCCTTCGGGTCGGCCCCTATCAGTTTAGCTATCTGCTCCCGCGCATAGTCTACAGCCTCCTCAGCTACCCAGCCAAACGAGTGGTTGCGGCTGGCGGCATTGCCAAATTTCTCTACGAAGTAAGGCAGCATCGCTTCCAATACGCGGGGATCCATCGGCGTAGTGGCGTTATTGTCTAAATATATAGGCAATTTTAAATCCATATTATTCGAAAATCTAAAGTGTGTCGTTTGCAACAACAAAGTTACGGCAAAACGTGCTACTTTCGGCTAAAAGCGGGCTTATATACTTCATATAATCCCATTTGTAAAAGCTATCAGAGAATGCAGAAAATAGAACATCTGGGCATCGCGGTAAAGGAACTGGCCAAATCCATCCCCCTGTTTGAACAATTACTCAATACCCCCTGCTATAAAACCGAAGAGGTAGCCAGCGAGGGGGTAAATACTGCCTTTTTCCAGGTAGGCGACTCCAAAATAGAGCTCCTGGAAGCCACAAAGCCGGAATCGCCCATCGCAAAGTTCATTGACAAAAAAGGCGAAGGAATCCACCACATAGCCTTCGATGTAGAAAACATAGAGGCCGAAATGAAACGCCTCCAGGCCCTCGGCTTCGAGCTCCTGAACGAAACCCCCAAACGCGGCGCCGACAACAAGCTCGTCTGTTTCCTGCACCCCAAGAGCACCAACGGTGTGCTGGTGGAACTCTGCCAGGAGGTAAACACGCTACAATGATCACTGCCCTCTTCTCACCCAAACAATCCGTCTTTGCGACGAAGGAAGCAACCAAGTCAGCCATTCTTGCCCAAAAATGTGCTTCTGCATTACAGGAATAGCAAGGGTAGAGGTGAAGTTTTGACATGAAAACATGGCGATAGAAACTCACGGGTCGTACCTGCTCAAACTTGATTTTTCGAAAAATACAAATTTGTTAGATTTTTTTTATTTTCAAGCTACATAAATCAGAA
Organism: Flavipsychrobacter sp.; assembly: GCA_016786665.1. GTDB lineage: Bacteria > Bacteroidota > Bacteroidia > Chitinophagales > Chitinophagaceae > MKUN01. The sequence continues at coordinate 28,662 of JAEUVZ010000005.1, read as the reverse complement.
TTTCACTAATGTACAAGTACTTGATATTTCTCTCCCTTTTATTTCCTGCAACAGCAGTTTCGGCCCAATCGAAATGGGATAAGAGTAGCACTACTAACCTTGAAGATGAATGCATAGCATATCTTTCTAAAACGTACACTACTTTAGACAATAATTCGAAGGAAACGATCGCTCTATGCTTCTCAAAAGAAATAAAGACTAAGTACCCTTCAAAAGAAGAGTATGATAACCTTTCTAACAGGGAGATTGTAAGAATACAATCAACATATATTTTACAATGTGCAAAAACCTCATTAGGTATTGAGCTAAAGGCTCCTGAGGTTAAAACAGAAGAAAAACCTACAAAAGAATATCTTATTGGGCATTGGAAGGACGACGATAGTGAATTTTACCTTAATCCTGATGGTAATTATTCTATGAAGTTTGAAGCAGATGGTCGTCAGCAGCGTGGTGTCTGGACAATTGATGGCGATATCCTAACACTGGAAATAGATCGAAAACTATTTGGTACTAAAGAGAAAATCTTCAAAATATTTATGTTTCAAAAAGACCAATTTCTATATCAATCACAGAAAACAAAGGAGAATAAAACCGTTAAAAGAATTGACTAGTACACCCGCCAGTTTAAGCTTAGCTATGCGTAACTTCAATCAACGAAACCCAAACGCGGCGGCGACAATAAGCTCGTCTGTTTCCTGCACCCCAAGAGCACAAACGGTGTGCTGGTGGAACTCTGCCAGGAGGTTGTGAACCAAGATTGACCGCGTTAGATACGTCCTGCCACAGTCGCTGAATTCATAACTCCCTACACATCATCTATCTCCACTTCCTCTACCGGGCGGAGAATTTCGTATTGCTTGGCGAAGTTGCACCAGTGGCAGTCGGGCTCCCCGCATCCGCGGTCAAATTCGTGGTTCTGTATGCGTGCCCAGGTGTCTTTCAGTTGTGCCTTCACCGTGTCCAGGTCCGATTGGTACATCGGTACGTATATCCGGCGGTATTCATTGCTTTTCTTGCTTTTTTCCAGGTATTCAAACATACCCATACTCACGGTCCAGTTCCGTTCGGAATAGTTATCTATCAGTAGCTTGTAAAAGACCATCTGCCGCCAGTAGTCACCTCCCAGCGGTGCTTTTTCGCTCGGCGCCGATGTGTTGGCAGCCGCGCTTTTGTCTGGGTCGCCCGTCTTGTAGTCCACTACGGTGCAGCTGTCGCCCTCCAGTTCTATCTTGTCTATTTTGCCGGTTACCCATACGCCGTCTATCTGCATTCGCGGCACCTGGAACTCTATTTCCACGTTTTTGGAGAACGAATGGATATAGTGGTCATAGTACTCGCTGAGCATGGTGTTGCCCTGTTCCGTGCGCCGTTCCCACTGCACCGGTGTAAAGCTTGCCGACTGTCCGAAAAGCGCATTGCGGAAGTAGGTCAGCAGCGTGTCGCGCTCCGGGAAGGTCCCCGATTGTTTCATCTCTTTGAAAAAGCGTTCCAGCGCATCGTGCACCGCCGAACCAAAGGCTAACGCATCGCTTTTTAAGAAGGGCACCCGAAGTATATGCTCGTAATAAAAGCTCAGCGGGCAGCGCAGGTATTTGCTCAGCGTCGTATAGCTCAGTGTGAACTGTTGCAGCACCTTGTCTATATACTGGTTGTTGGCCAGTAGTATCCGCACTTTCGGTACAGGCGTTATAGCCCACTGTATATGCGATACCACGTCGCTGGCAGGTACGGTGTAGCGTACGCGTTCACTATCAGGGCATATTTCGTCTATAAACTGTGATGCTTCCAGACTCTTTCCATTGTTGTCCGCCGCCGAATACGATACATGCAGGTGTTTTTTGGCGCGGGTCAGGGCAACATAAAACAATCTGCGGGCCACCTCTTCTTTGTTGTTTTCCGCCTTTTCGTTGTTGGGGCTGGTGAGTGTTTCCGGCAGTTTGTATTCAAAGCCGCCGCCCCGCTTGTTCTCCCAGAAGTTCTTGGTAGCGCCAATGAGAAATACATGTTCAAACTCGTTCCCTTTAGCTCCGTGAGCAGTATAGAAATGGACCCCGTTCTCATTCGTTATTACCTTTTGTACGGGTATGGAGATGCCCTCCTGCTCCATTTGTTCCAGCATTTTCAGTAGTTCTGCGGGCCTTGTGCGCGGGTTACGGCTGTGTACATCCCGAACGAACTCGAAGAACGTGTTAAGTACTTGTATTTTCCAGATGTACTCTTTGTCATTCAGCAGGTGTTTTACTATGCCGCTTTCATACACTATTTTTTCCAGGAGAAGGGGCAAAGGTATTTCCTGTTGCACCCGCAGCCAGGCGTCTATGTTGCTCCCCAGGCGGCTCATCTCCTTTGCAGAGCGCAGGTTCTCCGACTCCAGCAGTAGTGTATTGTTAAGCACCGTGCGCCAGTAGCCCAGCGCTTTGTCTTTAATGCGGTTGGCATTCATGTATATCGACATTTGCGCCACATCGGTAGGCTCTATGCCAAACGAAGGCATGTGCATGATTTCAAACAGGATAGCCTCAGCGCTGAAGGGTTTGGTGCGTTCTTCATCCAGGTAGCTGATGATGTTCACTATCTGCTGTATCAAGGGCAGCTCCAGGATGTTCACCGGGCGTTTTACATAAAAAGGGATGCCCTTTCGCTCCATCAGGGCAATAATATTATCTGCCTGTTTGTGCTGGGCGTATATCACGGCTATCTCTTTCAGGGGAACGCCCTGTTGCTTCAGCGCCTCTATTTGTAATACAATGTCGGCCTCTTCGTTCAGCAGGTTAGGGTATACTTTAATGACGGGTGTTACAGTATCTTTCCCATCCGCGAAACGGGGATGGGAGGCTACAATATTCTTATCCAGCTGCAACTCCTTCAGCTCTTCTATCAGCCGTTGTTTGTTTTGGTTGATGGTGGCGAGCGCCTTATCCAGTATCGCCTGCGAAGAACGGTAGTTCTGCGGCAGCACTACTACTTTTATAGACTCTTTGTATTTGTTGTAGAAATCGATGATGTTGCGGATACGGGCGCCCTGGAATTCATAAATGGACTGGTCGTCGTCGCCTACTACAAATACATTGGGGTCTTCCCAAAACTCGGTTAGCAACGTAAGCAGGTCGTTCTGCGAACCATTCGTATCCTGGAATTCATCTACCAGTATAAACTGGTGGCGCTCCTGGTAGCTGAGCAGCAGGGCGGGATTGTTCTTGAACGCATCCAGCACCCAAATGATCATATCGTTAAAGTCGTACCGGCCGGCTTCTTTCATCCGTCGCTCATATTCGTCAAAGAGGTGGGCTGCGGCACGGGTGGTATTCATAGTTTTGGTTTCCGCGTCTATCTGGCTTTGTTTCAGGTCTCCTTTTTTAAAGTCCTTTCCGTTTCGCTTATACCGGTACTCGGGGTCTTCCAGCAGGGCGGCCAGGTAGCTATCTACGGCATCAGAAATATGTTGCGGGCGCAGGTTTTCGCGCTTCATCAGGTCAAACAGCCGGTTGAGGCGTCCGGCATCGTAGTATATATTGCCACTCAGTTTGCGCAGGGTATGCCCCTGCGGCAACTCGTCCAGCATCTTGTAGAGCAGTTCCGTTCGCTCCAGGTCGGTAACCGGTTGCAGCGTGCGGTGCGAGAAGTACTCGGGGTTGCTTTGTATTACATTGTTGCAAAAGCCATGGAAGGTGGAAATATTCACCTTGTGCGCTGCGGTATCTATAATTTGCAGCAGGCGGCGGCGCATAGAGTTGGTCGCCTCATCGGTATAGGTGAGGCAGAGTATCTCCTGGGGCTGTACCTGTGCTTCCGAATTCAGCAGGTTGGCAATGCGTACAGAGAGTACCTCGGTCTTGCCCGTGCCCGGGCCCGCAATCACCATTACAGGGCCATAAATAGTATCTACAGCTTCCCGCTGCTGCTGGTTCAGGTTATTGTACCGCTGGCGGAACAGCTCGGCGGCATTACTCGTTTCTTGCATAGCATAAAGATAAGCAAGCTGGCAGGTGCAAACCCGATAATGTGGAAATGTTCCTCCCTGGCGCACCTCCCTAAAACAGCAAAAGCTACCCTACGGTAGCTTTTGGATAGGATTTAATGAAAAAGTAGGGACTACTGAATATGGTATTTCACCCGGAGGGTGCAGTTCAGCACCTTGCTGGTGGTTTTGCGCATGTTTACACCGGTTACGTAGTATAGCTTCGTGCCCGACTTCATGTAATCAAGCAGGTTGATGCCGGGAGAAGGTACCAGCTCAATGGTGTTGGTATGGGTATCCGGTATCACGTCATTAGAGGATACGGTAATGGCATCCGGCTTAGAGTCAGAGTACAGGATAGCCAGGGCTGTATAGAAGTTGGAAGCGTCATTGGCATTATCAGCATTGTTGATAATAAGGTCCATATCCTCAATGGTTACGCTGGTTACATCATCCATTCCCAGCAGGCTGGAGTACGCTTTTATCTTGCCTTCCAGGTCCATGGGCATTTCTACCGTATCGGGATAGGTAGTTACATTCAGTGTGGTGATAACCGGGATGTCAAAAGTTCCTTCTATGCCATCTGTGGTAAAGTTGAGGTCCACGCCGGCTTCGTCTTTTACTTTCTTTTTAATGGCATCGCACGAGGTGAGCAGCGAGAGGCTGCCGGCAGCGGCCAGCAGGCTCAGAGACAATAAGATTTTCTTCATTTTGGGGTGTTTTTTTATGAATGATAAACAATAGCCAATACGCAGTTAAGCGCGTATAAGTATATGTGCTGCTGCCATCTTTGCAGAGGGCTTTCTCCCTTGCCTCCCTTCCTGAAGAAAAGCAGAACGGGTATGCCGCAGCCACATATATTTATATCGAGCAAATGTAGAGTCCTTATACAGAACGACCCTGCCCAATGTTCTCAATGGATATTATAATGTTCTGAAATGCCTAAAGGCGGGAAAGTAGAGCGTCCCGGTAGCTTTTAGAAACAGGCAAGTTTCGGCTGCCTATCTGTACCTGGCTACCCAGTACCTTGTCAATTTTGGAAAGATTGACAACGTAGCTGCGGTGAATGCGTAGGAAAAGGTCTTTATCCAGCTGCTCTATATAGTTTTGGAGGGATGTACGCACCAGGTACCTGCGTGTGGCCGTGTGCAGCGACACATACACGTGGTCGCTCTCCAGGTAGAGGATTTCGCTGAAGTGCAGCTTATGCAGCTCTGTACCGTCTTTTACAAACAGGAAATCTTTTCCGCTCCCGGGCTGTACCGGGCCCTGCTGCGCATAGAAGTTGTGCATCGCTATCTCTATCGCCGCTTGCAGCTCGTCAGGCGCAAAAGGTTTCACCAGGAAGGCGTTGGGGCGTACCGTCTTGGCCTCTTCCACGGTTTTCATATCGCTATTGGCGGTAAGGAAGATAAAAGGGAGATTCATATGCTGGCGGATATAACGTCCCACCTCTATACCGCTTGGGGAGTGGCTGCCCAGGTTAATGTCCAGCAGCAGCAGGTGCGGTGGATTGGATTGCAGCATACGGATGGCCTCGTTGTAGTTAATACATGGTTCTGCTACCTGGTAGTTCATGCGCACCAATACCGAGCGGATGCTATCCGCAATAATTAGTTCATCTTCTACTATGGCTATCCGGGTCTCCTTCATAAGGGAATGTAAAAGTAAATGTAGAGCCATTCTCCGAACTATACACCATCTGCCCGCCTAGTTGCCGCGTGAGGCGGCGGATAAGATACAGCCCGAGCGTTTCTGCGCTTTCGTCGGGGAGGTTGGTTTCCATCCCCTTGCCGGTATCGGTGTATATAAATACTAGGGAGTCGGGTTCCTTTCGCAATACAATGGATATTGTGCCCGTGCCGTGGTTCGGGAAGGCATGCTTGAAGGAGTTGGTAATGAGTTCGTTGATGATGAGCCCGAGCGGTACCAGCATATTCAGCGGTAAGTGCGTTACCGATACCTGGTCTGTAAACCGTATGTCGGTTTCCGATTTGTTAAACGCACTGTTCAGGCTGTGAAACAGGTCAGTAACAAATTCGTGAACAGCAACGGAGGCGTCGCCGGAGCTATGATAGAGCCGGGTATGCACCATTGCCATACTGTATATCCGTTGTTGCGCCAGTAGCAGCGGCTCTGCCGATTTTTTATCTGCCAGCTTTGTTATCTGCAGTTCCAGTAGCCCGTTTATCAGTTGCAGGTTATTTTTTACCCGGTGGTGCATTTCCTGAAGCAACACTTCTTTTTCCTGCAGCGCGGTGTCTATTACTTTGTTTTGCCGCTTCAGGCTTTCGGCCTGCGCGCTGATGATTTTATGGCTACGTTCCCGGTTGCGCAGGTTGCGGAATACCAGGGCGGCAATAACGGACAGGGCTATCAGCACCCCGGCGGCGACAAAAAGCGCTTTCCGTTGATTGGCATTCACAGCTTCCAGGTCCAGGCGCTCCTGCTTGCGCTGGGCACGCTGCTGCTCTATCGCCACCCGCGATATTTGCATGGACTGCTCCAGGGTTTTTTCTGAGGCGGCAATGCCCGCCGCCAGCGAGTCGGCCATTTTGTAGTGATAAAGCGCGCGGGCGGCATCTCCATGGCGCTCATAGAGCTGAGATAGCTGGCTGTGGTGATTCTTTAAGAGGGGCAGGTCGTTCAGGCGCTCCCCCAGGGCGATGGTCTTCCGCGAGTAGTGTACTGCAGAGTCGTCAGTGCCAGATGCGGAATGGGCGAAAGATAGGGTGGAAAGCAGGTAGGCCATATTAGGCGTATCGCTGATAGCCGCAGCCAGCGGCAAGGCTGCCCGTAGGGTAGATAGCGCACTGTCGGGTTGTTCTTCCTTCAGGTACACAATGGCGAGTGTATTCAGTAGTTCGGCTGAAATGTCGTTGCGGGAGGCTCCGTGCAGATGCGCACCCGCCAGGGCTATGTCTTTCTTCAGCCAGTGGATACCTTCCTGTTTCCGGCCGTTATCATACATAGTAGTGGCGTAGGCGCTCATCTGGCGGCATATGGCTACGGTGTCCCCGGTTTTCAGCACCATGTTCAGCAGCTGCTCCTGGCAGTCAAATGCCTCCTGGTGTTTGCCAATGTGATCATAGCAGTGCACCAGGTACTGCCAGCAGCTGCGCTCCGTATGCTCATTGCCCTCTTTCCGTGCGGCGCTGATGCTGCTGTGCAGGTGCCGGATGGCTTCGTTCAGTTCCCATACATCTATGTAAACGATGGCTATGCGAAGCGCTGCGACGCTGATGCCTTTTTGCCAGCCATTCCGCTCCGATAGAAAAAGCGCTTCGCTGGCATAGTAAAAGCTGCGCGCGGGGCTATCGCTTTCATACGTGTGCGACAAGGCCAGCAGTAGCTTGATGCGCTGTGTATCAGCCTGGGGCCGGGAAAGCGAGCGGTATAAGCTGTCGGCTTTCCTGCTGTCAAAGGCAAACGAACGCCCTGCGGGGCTGGCTAAAAGCCAACCCAGCGTGAGCAGAAATACGAATATAGGAATGCGCCTGCCAGGCATAAGGCGGTAAATAACGAAAACGTTCCGTCATTTTAAGCGTAAATGTGCTGAATTGACCGGATTTTATAGTTGAGCGGATGAGGGCTATGCCATTAACAAATCATTACTTCTGCCGGTGCGGGTGGTATTTATTAGCTTTGCCCTATAACTTTCAGGTTTTGGACAGAACAGCATTTATAGCAGCAGCGCTGCTGGAAGATATAGGGTCAGGCGACCACTCTACATTGGCGAGCATAGATAAGGAAGCGCAGGGGAAAGCCGTGTTGAAAATAAAGGAGGACGGTATACTGGCGGGCGTGCAACTGGCGTGCGACATATTCCATTACCTGGAGCCGGAAGCGCACTTTACGCTATACAAAAATGATGGCGACCGGGTAGCTAATGGCGAAACGGCATTTGAGGTATCGGCACGCGTGCATACCATACTGATGGCAGAGCGCCTGGCACTGAACTGCATGCAGCGCATGAGCGGCATCGCTACACTCACTAGCCGGTATGCCGACCGGATAAAGGCGTACAATACCCGGATTTTAGACACGAGAAAGACCACGCCCCTGTTCCGCTCTTTTGAGAAAGAAGCCGTAAGGATAGGCGGCGGATACAACCACCGGATGGGCCTGTACGATATGGTAATGCTGAAGGATAACCACATAGACTTCTGCGGTGGCATAGAAAAGGCGATCGAAAAAACCCGTGCTTACCTGGCGGCCAATAACCGGCCACTGGCTATAGAAGTAGAAACCCGCAGCCTCGCCGATGTGCAGCGGATATTAGCGGTGGGAGGCGTACACCGGATAATGCTGGACAACTATAAACCACTGGAAGTAGAAGAAGCGGTAAAGCTGGTAGCCGGCAGGTACGAGACGGAAGCCTCTGGCGGCATTAACCTGGAAAATATAGAAGACTACGCCCGTACTGGGGTAGACTTCATCTCGGTGGGGGCTATGATACATCATGCGGTGAGCCTGGACCTGAGTTTAAAAGCACAACTGGCATGAGCCTGAAGAAGATAGTTTTTATAGTAAACCCGCGCAGCGGTGTAGACCGCCAGAAAGCGATAGAAGAAGGGATAGCGCAAAAGCTGGACCCTGAAAAATTTAGCTACGCAGTATGGCATACAGAGCGTGCCGGGCACGGAACGGAGCTGGCGGCCCTGGCCGCGGCGGAAGGGGCCTTCGCTGTAGTAGCAGTGGGGGGCGACGGATCGGTAAACGACGTGGCTAAAGGTTTGGTGGGCACGGACACGGCACTGGCGATAGTACCCAAAGGGTCTGGTAATGGCATGGCGCGCACCATGGAAATACCCCTGTTGCTGCCCGAAGCGCTGGATGTTATCAACCGCGGAAACACACAGGCCATAGACGTAGGATACGCTAACGACGAACTGTTCCTCAGCAACGCGGGTGTCGGCTTCGACGCGCTCATATCCAAGCAGTTTGCTACCAGCGAGAAGCGAGGCCTTGCCGTATATAGCTGGCTGGTCACTAAAAACCTCTGGACCTTTAAAGAGTGGGAATGGAGCATAAAGATAGACGGCAAGCTCCTTCAGCAAAAAGCCTTTATGATAAATGTGGCCAACGGGCAGCAGTTTGGCTACAACTTCAAAATAGCACCCAATGCCAGCTATACCGATGGGTGGCTGGACGTGAGTATTATAAAGCCCTTCCCTAAAATATTGGGCAGCACGCTTGTTGTCAGGGCGATGAACGGTACTATTGACAAAAGTCCGTATGTAGATACTTATCGTGCCAGGGAAATTGTGGTTTCCCATCCAGCCCTGAAATTGATGCAGACCGATGGGGACGCGCGCAAATGCACTAGTGAGATTACGTTCCGCATCCAGCCGCTGGCGCTGAAGGTAATTGTGCCTTAATGGTCTCCTTCTTCAGAGTATTGCGAGGGGATAGCCGTGAGGTCATATATTTTCTGTATTTCCTTTAGCTTGGCTTTAAAGTTCAGTTCCAGGTCTTTTAGCAGTCCGTTGCGCAGGTCAAACACCCATCCATGCACTTCCGGGAAGCGGTGGGCATTGTAAGACCGTTGTACTGCCGCGGTCTTTATCACATTGGTGCATTGCTCCAGTACATTCAGTTCCACCAGGCGGTCATACCGGTCGTGTTCGCTGGTTAGGGCATCCAGTTCGCCCGCGTGCTGTCGATACACATCGCGTATGTTGCGCAGCCAGGGATTAAGCAAGCCCATATCCTGCGGGGTCATTGCCGCCTTTACACCACCACAGTTGTAATGCCCGCACACAATGATATGCTTTACGTGCAGGTGTCTGACGGCGTAGTTGATTACTGACATTACGTTCATGTCCACGTTGTTCACCAGGTTGGCGACGTTCCGGTGCACGAAGACCTCGCCCGGTTCCAGGCCCATGATTTCATTGGCCGGCACCCGGCTGTCGGAACAGCCGATATAGAGGTAGTCCGGCTGCTGGTCTTTGGCCAGCTTTTCGAAGAAATGCGGGTCGTTTTCCGTCCGGGAACGAACCCATTGGCGATTATGTTCAAAAATTTCTTCGTAAGTAGTCATGTAAGGTGTCTTTATTGCCTTGAAGGTAGCGTATTTTCTGAAACGGGGCCACCGGAAAGCTTAACACAGCTTTAATGGGAATGCCGTAACTTTATATGTAATGAAGCGACTGATACTTTTAGCGGCCCTTACAGTCTTTGGGTACAGCAGTCCGGCCAGGCAACTGCTGCCGGGACAGCCCGGCACTACTATAACCGCTACAGAAACAGGTTACATAGTGAACCTTTCATTTGGCGATGTTAATGTCAATCCGGCCGGTGAAGGTTGGCACCGGCTGTCGATGCCCGGGGCCGTACGTATGCTGGAGGCGGGAGCGCCGGAGATGCTGTACCAGTCCTTCAGTCTGCTGGTGCCCGAAGGTGATGTGGAACTGAAAGTATTGAGCAGTAGCTATGTGTATTACAACGATATTGACATTGTACCCTCTAAGGGCAACCTTACCCGCGATATAGACCCCGCCACCGTACCACTCACCGCCGGGGCCGTATATCAGCAAGACGCCTTTTTCCCGGCGGCGGAAGCCCGCATGGCTAATGAGTATGATATACGGCAGGCGCATGGCCGTGCGGTGCAGGTTTATCCCGTGCAGTACAACCCGTCCACCCATACCGTGCGGGTGTGCCTGAACATGCAGCTCCTGGTAAAGACGCGGCACGCCCATCGCCCGGCAGAGCGCGTAGAGGTATGGAACAACCTCTATCGCCACCATTTCCTCAATTACGATTTGCTGCCAACTACCGCGGCAAAGAGCACCTACAGCGCCTTGCCCGAGACGGGCGATATGCTGATAGTTACACCCGGGCAATACCTGAACGCACTGCAACCCTTCATGGCCTGGAAGAAAGAGCGCGGCATACGTTGCCATATTATGAACCTGGATACCTTGAGCAGCGGTGGCGACCCCGATAGCATAAGGACACGCATAGCATGGCATTACCAGCAGAACGGCAACCTGGCTTACCTGCTGCTTATAGGCGACGAAAGTGATCTGCCCCCAATAGAAAACAACGATGTGGCGGGTCCATCGGATGCGGCTTTTGGGTATATAGTAGGCAACGACCACTACCCCGACCTCCTGATAGGCCGCTTTTCGGCCAATAGCCTGCAGGAATTACAGCCACAGCTCACCAAAAGTATAGAATACGAGAAGAACCCCACAGCCGCGCAGAACTGGTACACGCGCGCAATGGGCATCGCCTCAGACGAAGGTCCGGGAGACGACAACCAGATGGACTGGGAACACATGATAGGGATACGCACACAGTTGTTGGGGGCTACGTACACCTATGTTTACGAAGCCTACGATGGCACGCACGACAATAACCTGGCGCCGCTGGATGGTACCGGTAACCCAAACCAGCAGGAAGTGATAGACGCCATCAATTCCGGGGTGTCGCTGATCAACTATTGCGGGCATGGCTCTACTACTTCCATGGCTACTACGGGTTTCTCTAACAACGATGTACCCTCGCTCACTAATACCAATGGCCAGTGGCCATTCATTATTACGGTAGCTTGTGTTACCGGCGAATTTATGAACGGCCACACCTCACTGGGCGAACGACTAATGACAGCCCAGCAAAGCGGTCAGCCCTATGGAATGGTAGGGGGCTTCATGAGTTCCATAAACCAATACTGGGACCCACCCATGCAGGGGCAGGATGAAATGATGGAGATTATCAGCGGCATCAGCGCTACCAAGGCATATGCAGCCGCAGCCATTACCACCGCGGGTACCATGAGCATGAACGACAACTATACCGGTGCGGGATATGACATGACCGACACCTGGATATTTTTTGGAGACCCATCCCTGCAGCTCCGCTACGATGCCACCGATACCCTGGTAGCTACCCACGCCGACAGCATTTATTATTGGGAGGCCAACCTGGCGGCGTTGCTGAACAAGGAGTACGGAACGGTGGTGTTGCTGCACAACGACACCATATATTCAGTGCAGACAGCTACCAACTACAATACATCGCACAACTTCGCCCCACTACCCGCCGGCGACTCGCTGGTAGTAGTGGCAACAGCCCCTAACACAGTGCCTTACTACGGTAAAATACGCATAGTAGATACGCCGCTGGCGGCCAGCAATCTACCGGCAGTGCAAACGCATATATTTCTGTACCCCAACCCTGCCAGGGACAAAGTGGTAGTAAGGGGGCTGCAAGGCGAAGCCTCCTATCGCTGTATGGATATGCTGGGCCGAACGCTGCTCACCGGCCAGGTGGAAGAACACGATCCTGTCATACAGCTCACGCTGCTGCCTGCAGGCACATATATGATACAGCTGTACACAAAAGACGGCAGTATCTCCAGGCCACTCCAGGTAAGCAGATAGTTTAAAACACATAAAAGGCAAAGGGATACGGTAATCTGTATCCCTTTGTTTATTTTTACGGCCTTAACAGAAAAGGATGAAACTGGTAACATATTCCAAGCAAGGCAGGGAACAACTGGCGTTCCTGGTGAATGACCGATTGTATGATACGAACGAGGCGGACAAAACGCTTCCCGCTACTATGAAAGAGCTCCTCAACGACTGGGAGCGGCTGGAAGACGTGGCCCGCAAAGCAGACGAAGCAATAAAGGCCGGAAGCACTGGTATGGAAGGGGTAGCATACGGTAGTGCGGCAGTAATGGCGCCCGTACCGTATCCATCATCCTGCAGGGACGGTTATGCCTTCCGCCAGCACGTAGCAGCAGCCCGCCGCAACAGGAAGGTAGACATGATTCCAGAGTTTGACCAGTACCCTATTTTCTATTTCACCAATCACAATGCCATTCAGGGCCCTGGCGACATCGTTTGTATGCCCGACCACTTTCAAAAACTGGACTTTGAGCTGGAAGCAGCCATAGTAATAGGAAAAAAGGGGCGCAATATAAAAGCAGCCGATGCAGACAAATATATTGCCGGCTACATGATTATGAACGACATGAGTGCCCGCACACTGCAGATGGAAGAGATGCTGCTGAACCTGGGCCCGGCAAAAGGGAAGGACTTCAGCACGGTGATAGGGCCAATGATGGTAACCCCCGACGAGCTGGAGCCGTACCGCGTAAGCGCTAAACCCGGCCATGAAGGAGCGAGTTATGACCTGAAGATGGTATGCCGGGTAAATGGCGTGGAAGTGAGCGCCGGCAGCGTGGGAGATATGGACTGGACTTTTGCGGAAATAATAGAGCGCTGTGCTTATGGTGTAGATATACTTCCGGGAGATGTAATAGGTAGCGGTACGGTAGGAACTGGCTGCTTCCTGGAACTGAATGGTACCGGCCTGCTCAACGACCCGGCTTATAAAGTACAATGGTTGCAGCCCGGCGATGTGGTAGAGATGGAAATAACAGGACTCGGCCTCCTGAAGAATACCATAGTAGCGGAAGAGACAGATTTCAGCATACTGGGGCTTAAAAAGAAATAGAACGCTTTTACCGGCAATAGGCATGCATCCCTGTGGGGGTATCAATGCCCTTATTTTTCCAATAAAGATGAATAGAGATATCATAGTAGGTGTTATAGGTTCCGGGGCTATGGGCGCAGGAATAGCGCAGGTGGCTGCCGTGGCCGGGCACCAGGTGGTGCTGTACGATACAAATGCCGCAGCGCTCGAAAAGGCGAAAACAAGTCTTTCCGCTACGCTGCAAAAGCTGCAGGAGAAAGGCAAGCTGGAAAGCGCGGAAGAAGTGCTGGCAAGATTCACCTTTGCCGGAGAGTTGAGTGCCTTCACCCATTGCGGATTGATAATAGAGGCGATTGTCGAAAAGCTCGAAATAAAGAAGAGTGTATTTGCCGAGGTAGAAAAAATAGTGGGTCCCGGCTGTGTGCTGGCGAGCAACACCTCCTCGCTTTCCATAACCTCTATCGCCGCGGCTTGCGGAAAAGCTTCTCGCGTGCTGGGCTTGCACTTTTTCAACCCCGCACCGGTAATGGCATTGGTAGAGGTAATACCTGCCGTGCAGACCGACGAGGCGCTGGTGGGCGCGGCAGTTGACCTGATGCGGGCGTGGGGCAAAGTGCCGGTGGTAGCGAAAGATACCCCGGGCTTTATCGTAAACCGGGTAGCGCGGCCTTTCTACAGCGAGGCTATTCGGATATACGAAGAAGGGGTGGCCGACATGGCAACCATTGATTGGGCAATGACCGAGCTAGGTGGTTTCCGTATGGGGCCGTTCACACTGATGGACTATATAGGCCACGACGTAAACTATGTAGTAACCGAAACCGTATTTACCTCATTCTTTTTCGATCCCCGGTATAAGCCATCCTTCTCACAAAAGCGATTGCTGGAAGCTGGCTGGCTGGGAAGAAAGACGGGACGCGGTTTTTACAATTACGCCGAAGGGGCTGTGCAGCCCGAGCCCAACAGGGATGTAGCACTGGGCAATGAAATTAAAGAACGTATCCTCGCCATGCTGATAAATGAGGCGGTAGACGCGCTGCACTTGAACATTGCCTCAGCTAAGGATCTGGACCTCGCGATGACCAAAGGGGTAAATTATCCCAAAGGGTTGCTGCAATGGTGCGATGATTGGGGTGCGGATAAATGCCTCGCCAGGCTGGACAGCCTGTACAACGACTACCACGAAGACCGCTACCGGGCAAGTATATTGCTGAGAAAGAAAGTTGATGGAGGGGAAAAGTTTTCATAGATTTATAATATGAAAACCTTGACGCTTACCCTTTTGCTCTTTTCCCTGGCCCTCACTACCGAAGCTCAATGGAGCCTTACCGTGCAGGGCGGTATACAGAAGCCCGCAGGCTATACAAGAGTGCCCCAGGTAAACACCAGTAGCAACTACGATAATGTAATACCATATACGGGCTTAGCCATTGGCGCTTATGCAATTAATGAGAAGCAACGCACAATAAACCTGGGCGTGGGGGTATCCCTGGAAACGAACCACATCACTCGCTACTCGCGCCGCACGGATGAAAGTTACAATAGCCCGCTGAAAGGCGTTAGCGAGCTGCAGCTAGTTCATAAGAGTACTTATCTGTCCATTCATCCTGTGCTGGATGTAAACCTTGATGATAACAGGTACTTCCATCTGCTCTTAAACCCGTCCATTGGTTTTTTTGTAGCTGGCGGGGATAATGGTTATCGCTCCTACAACTCGGCCTTACATTACCTTCGGGAGGATTTTAACCAGTCTACTGACCGTATTAAGAAGCTGGTGCTCGGCCTGTCGGCGCAGGTACAGTTTCAATATCCTGTTACTGATTGGCTGAAACCAATGTTGGCACTGGGATATTCGGTGAGCAACAGCCCGGCCGATTTCATACCAACAGAAACAGGTGCTTTCTCTTGCCAGGCTGGCCTGAGATTTTTCTTCGGGGCTCAAAAGGAAGCCAACCCGGAGACAACAACCAACTAGGGCGATTCTTACTTTTTCGGCGTTAAATTATCGCTGCATGATTGTATGTCCGGGTCGGAAGAAACCTCGTTCATATGAGCAAGCAGGTCTTCTACATTAGGATATTTCGCCACGGTCTTTTCCAGCACACAGTCGCAATAAGACTTCGCGATGGATTCCGGAACCCCCTGCAGCGTAGGGCTCTCCATACAGTCGCGATGATACTGGTCTTTATATTCCTGCGGCCAGGTGTCTTTGCAGGAGGTGAATGTAAATGCCAGCGCGAGTATATACAATGTCGTCTTCATATTGGATAATTGTAATTTCAAGGTACAAAAAATCAGTTAGATCTTGTTGCCTTTTGAATGAACGGGATTTGCCAGGAGATACGGGTATGGGTTAGCATTACTACCGGCACTTGTATTGGTGGTTTGTCGCTTTCGTAAGCTTGAAACAAAGTTTGTGATAGGGGAGCTGTCACTGTCAACCACGAGCCTAAAGCATGCGGAGTTTAAGGACATAACAGTTGACCTGTATGTGGCAGAAAGAGCAAGCCGCTAGGAGAACGGTCCGTAGCTTAATACGGTATAGAGATGCCATACTATAGCCGGCAGCAGGAAGTAGGCAATGTTTTTCTGCCTGCGACTGGCAGTATTTGTGGCCGATAGCATCAGGAACAGGCATACAGGTAGCAGAGTATAAGTGAGCCGTTCTTCATAGAAGCCGAGCAACAGAAAGAATCCGGCTAATACGGCACCGGTTACAACGGCAGTTTGAGTCGCCCTGTGCGGGCCAGCGGGTTGCTTCTTCGCGTAGGCCGCCGCTGCGATGCCCGCTGCAGCGAAGAGGCTCATCTCTCCAAAAGAACGCAGATAAGACAGCGCATTTTCACCCAATGCGATAAAGAACCGTCCTGCAGAAATGTCAAATGCGTCTTTTATCCATACCAGTTGCCTGTATGCAGCCACTTCCCTGTTGTAATAATGTCCATGGTGGTAAATACAAAAGGAAACCCATAGAACAGTGGGCATCAGGAATAATAGCAGGTTCTTTAATAGGTGAGTTGTATGGAGTTTCCTGTCGGTGAGATAGCTAACAATCAGAATAGTGCCGAACATCGGGAGAAAATTTCCATATAGCAGCATCCCAATCCCGCAAGCCAATGATAACCGGCCGATTTGAGGCAGGGTTTTCCCTTGAGCGACTAGCCGGAGTGCCACCCATAGGGTGAGCAGGGGGGTGAGCAGGGCAAAAAATTGCTGGTGGGCTGTCCAGAAAAATGCTTTGGTTACTTCATTGCTTACTAGTATTAACTGGAAAGAAAGTAATACCCATTTGTTGATCCCGCCTTGTGTCACATAAGTAGCTAGAGACCTGAACAGAAGTAGTGACAGGAGTATAGTGAGAAAATTAATAAGAATATAGCCGATATAGTATCCTACATACCGGCTGGCCTCTTCTCCCATACTATGGAATAGGGGAAGGTTAAGCTTGTTGGAGAGCCATTGAACAGGGTGTCCTACTGCAGATGCCAGCAATACGAACAGAGGCCTCGACTGTCTCACCGCACTGTCTCCCAACATGCGGCCGGGGTCATCGGCATTCATGCAATAATCGGCCGCGTCACAATTAAAAGTAAAGCCAGCATGCGCCCCCAAGTGAATGTACTGCCCGCAATAGTCTTTTTCATTTTTGGGTGGTGGTGAAAAAAGGAATGAAACACTTACCGCTATGATCAATAATGTATAGCGTAAAATGGCAGGGCGTGAAAGTCTGAGCTCGGGCTGGAACATCAGCGTAAATATAGAAAATGGGGCTTGGTGATAGGCAATAAACTAACTGCTTTTTCCTTAAATTTGCCCCCGCATGAATTTGCAGGTGTTGCTGGGTTTGTATCAGAATGATATCCGCTTAAAACAAATAGCGGCCGGCATCTCATTGCCCGAACCCCAAATGCGGGTGTACCTGGATAATCTCCGGGGCTCTTCCATCAACTTTATAGCGGCTACCATCTGGCAGCTAAGTGATGCCAACCATGTCTTCATACTAAACGACAAAGAGGAAGCGGCCTACTTTCACAACGACCTGGAACAGGTAACGGGAGCGCTCGATATCTGCCTGTTTCCAGACTCCTTTAAGCGTTCCGGGCACTTCAACGAGCTGAACAGCAGCCACATCATGTTGCGTACCGAAGCGCTCACAAAGTTCAGCGGAAACAGTGTGCACAAGAAGGTGTTGGTAACCTACCCGGAGGCCCTGTTTGAGAAAGTGGTGAACCCGGGTACTCTTTCCGGTAATATCATACACATTAAGGTAGGTGAGTCGCTGGATGTGGAGTCGCTGATGAAGCGGTTCGTTGGTATAGGCTTCCGGCGGGAGGACTTTGTGTACGAACCGGGGCAGTTCGCCATGCGGGGAGGCATACTGGATATTTACTCGTTTGGTAATGAGCACCCGTACCGGATAGAGTTGTTTGGCGATGAGGTAGACAGTATACGCATTTTCAACCCGGAGACCCAGTTGTCGGAGCGGAAACTGCTGCAGGTATCCATAATCCCGAACATCGAAACAAAATTTGAGGCGCAGGAGAAGATATCCTTGTTCGAATTTTTACCCGCTAATACGGTGATATGGGCCAAGGATATGGACTACACAGTGGGTAAGATAGGTAAGATGGAACTGGACCTTCCTGAAAAAATGGAAATAGGCCAGGTAGCAGTAGACCACGAGGAGGAATGGCTGAAACAACTAACCCGGGCAGACTTTGAAACACAGGAAGCATGGCTGGCACAGGTAAAGAACCGCCACCTGCTGGAGTTTTATAACCATTCGCTGGAGCGGCTGACCGGCGATGAGATAACTACTGCCCTGCAATTTGCCACGGAGGAGCAGCCGGTATTCAACCGGCAATTTGACATGTTGATAGGCGACCTGCATAAGCGAAGCAGCGCCCAGTATGAAGCATTTATATTTGCGGAGAACCCGAAACAGCTGGAGCGGCTACGAAGCATATTCGAAGACCTGGACGCGAAATTCACTTTTGTACCAATACCCAATGCAATAAGCAAAGGCTTTATAGACCACGATCGTAAGGTCGTTTGCTATACCGACCACCAGATATTTCAACGATACCATAAATACAAGGTAAAACAGGCCTATACCAAGGGCAAGGCTATTACCTTGCGCGCCCTTCGGGAATTGCAGCCGGGCGACTATGTTACACACATCGACCACGGTGTAGGAGTATACAGCGGACTGCAAAAAATAGAAGTAAACGGAAACCTGCAGGAGGCGGTACGCATTATATATCGTGATAACGATGTGTTGTATGTGAATATCAATTCGCTCCACAAGATTAGTAAGTACACGGGCAAAGAGGGCGCTCCGCCTAAAGTGAATAAGCTGGGAAGCGACGCGTGGGAGAAGCTGAAGAACAAGGCCAAGAAACAAGTAAAAGACATAGCCGCCGACCTGATAAAGCTATATGCCAAGCGGAAAGCCTCGCATGGATTCCAGTATTCGCCCGATAGTTATCTGCAGACCGAGCTGGAAGCCTCATTCTTTTATGAAGATACCCCTGACCAAAGCAAGGCTACGGCCGACGTGAAGCGGGACATGGAAGCCCCGGCGCCTATGGATAGGCTGGTGTGCGGCGATGTAGGCTTTGGCAAAACCGAGGTAGCCATACGGGCAGCCTTTAAGGCCGTGGGCGATAGCAAGCAGGCGGCTATACTGGTGCCCACCACCATATTGGCTTTTCAGCACTACCAAACCTTTAAAGAGCGCCTGAAAGACTTTCCGTGCAATGTAGACTATGTAAACAGGTTCAAGTCGGCTAAAGAGAAGAAAGAAACACTGAAAAGGCTGGAGGAAGGCAAAATAGATATAATAATAGGAACGCATGGCCTGCTGGGCAAGGATGTAAAATTCAAAGACCTGGGGCTACTGATAATAGACGAGGAGCAAAAGTTTGGTGTAGGCGCTAAGGAAAAGCTGCGTACCCTGAAGGCGAACGTAGATACACTTACCCTCACGGCCACACCCAT
The DNA here is from genome assembly GCA_016786665.1 of Flavipsychrobacter sp. Classification (GTDB taxonomy): domain Bacteria; phylum Bacteroidota; class Bacteroidia; order Chitinophagales; family Chitinophagaceae; genus MKUN01. The sequence continues at coordinate 9,251 of JAEUVZ010000005.1, read as the reverse complement.
TCCCCGTACACTGCAGTTCTCACTGATGAGTGCAAGGGACCTAAGCATAATGAATACGCCACCGCCCAACAGGCAGCCCGTACATACCGAGGTGCTGGCCTTTAACGAGTATGCCATTCGAGATGCCATCTATTACGAGACAGAGCGGGGCGGGCAGGTGTACTTTATACACAACCGCGTGCAGAGCCTTCCTGATATGGTTGCCTTGCTGCGAAACCTTTGTCCCGACCTGGAAATAGGCATGGCACATGGCCAGATGGAAGGGCACAAACTGGAGGAGGCCCTCTTCGATTTTATAGAGCGGAAGTATGATGTGCTCTGCTGCACCAATATAGTGGAGAGCGGGGTAGATATATCGAACGCCAATACAATCATTATTAATAATGCCCACCAGTTCGGGCTTAGCGACCTGCACCAGCTACGGGGAAGGGTGGGCAGGAGCAACAAGAAGGCGTTCTGCTACTTGCTTGCGCCATCAATGATAACCCTCCCCAACGATAGCCGGAAGAGATTGCAGACGCTGGAGCAGTTCAATGAGCTGGGAAGCGGGTTTCAGATAGCCATGCGCGACCTCGATATTCGCGGTGCCGGTAATCTGCTGGGAGGTGAGCAAAGCGGCTTTATAACCGATATCGGCTTCGAAATGTATCAGAAGATATTGGCTGAGGCGATGAGGGAACTGAAAACCAGCGACTTTAAAGACGTATTTAAAGACGAGCTCGACCGCAAGAAAGACTATGTGAGCGATTGTACCATTGATACCGATCTGGAAATATTGATACCCGACAGCTATGTAGAAAATATTACCGAACGCCTGTCACTCTACAGCCAGCTGGACAATGTAGACAGCGAAGAGGAACTCCAGCTGTTCATTGAGGAAATGAGAGACCGCTTCGGCCCGGTGCCCGATCAGGTGCAAGAGCTGTTTACCACCATACGCTGCCGCAGGCTGGCCTGTGAGTTGGGTTTTGAAAAGCTCATTCTGAAGAACGACCAGCTTCGGTTATACTTCGTGAGCAATCCCGAGTCGCCGTATTTTGAGTCAGATACGTTTAACCATATCCTTACCTATATACAGACAAGAACAAACAACGCCCGGCTGAAGCAGGTAGGCAAGAACTTTATGTTGCTGGCCGACAAAATGGGCAGTATGGATAAAGTGTACCGGTTTTTGGAAGGAATGCATGCCGCACAACAGCTACAAGGCTAGTTTTGCACATGTAGCTACATGCAATATTTAATAAAAATTTACGATAAATACTGCCCTGAAATGTAAATTTGCAGTATATTTAATTGATTGCCCCCTCTACTGAAATGGATAAAATACGAATTGTAGTTGCTGATGACCATCACATATTGCTGGATGGCTTGAAGGCGTTGCTCCAGAAACAAAAAGACCTGGAGATAGCCGGCATGTACGACAACGGCCTTTCGCTTTTTGACGATATACAGAAGGCGCAGCCCCAGGTAGCTTTGGTAGATATAAATATGCCGGGCATGAATGGCCTGGAACTTACCCGGAAAATAAAAGAGTACCATTCTCATATCGCGGTCATTGCTCTTTCCATGCACGATGATGCGGGCCACATAATGGAAATGATAGAGGCGGGCGCTTCAGGCTATCTTCTGAAGAACGTAAATGATACGGAGTTACTGGACGCCATCCGCGCCGTAAAGAACGGAAAGATGTACTTCAGCCAGGAAGTATCTGATACCATTACCTCCTATGCGGTTAACAAGCAACGCAAGCAGGACCAGCCCGAAGAAGCGAAACTGACCGAACGGGAACTGGAAATATTAAAACTGATAGCGGAAGAGCTGAGCAACGCCCAGATTGCGGAAACACTCTTTATCAGCGAGCGCACGGTAGAAACCCACAGGAAAAATATGCTGCGCAAGACCAACAATAAAACCATTGTAGGCCTGCTGAAATATGCTATGGAGAAGAGCCTTATATAGCCAGTCTTCTTATTTTTTTCAAATCTTACTCCTTTTTCTATAGGGCAATGGCGCACCGCTCTTTGCCGGCCATATCCGTGCCAGCACGTAGATAAAAATACCAAAATGAGTGTATAGGAGGGGCTACAGGCCGTGGGTACTTTTGTGGAACAATCCGGGAGCGATTTCCTGGTATTGATAAGTCCTCAAAAAATCTACTGAATATGAAAAATTTACACAAATTCCTCCTGCCGGCAGCAGTAATGTTTGCCATGGCATCTTGCACCCCGGAAGAAACTCCGGAACCGGAAATCCCGACAACCACTACCCCAACAGCACCTACCCCGCCGCAACCAACAATAAATGGCGTAAATGGCGTGCTGGTAGCGCTGGACCTCGATTTCAGCATTACACAGATGGGTATCTCTGTTCCCCTGAATACGGAAATGGGTATCGCAGCGTTCTACAACACACCGGGCGATACTACAATGGTAGATGCCGGTACCGTGAAAATCAACAATGTTTCGCTGACGAAAAACGCGAACAATTCGTACCTCGTTACTGCGGGCATTCCCAGCCAGGAGCCTTCTACGCTGAATTATGACGGTGGCAACACCAACTGGAGCGTTTCAGGTGCGGGAAGCATCCCTGCTATTACAGGAAACTATGCATACAACCTGCCTTCTTATTCCGGAACCATACCTACAGACATTAATAAAGCCAATGGCCTGACACTCAACCTGAGCGGCACCATGAGCAATACAGATTCTGTATATGTAGTGATCATATCTGGTTCTACTTCATTTATGAAATCGTACGCGCCTTCAGCTTCTGTTTCTATCTCTGCTTCAGACCTCAGCGGCCTTACTGCTTCTTCCGCCACTAGCCCGGCTTATATAGAAATCGTACCCTGGAAAGTGATAGGCTATCAGACAATCTCTGGTAAAACATTTGCCTTTGTTAACGAAAGGGCTTATGTACGCACGGTAAATATCAACTAATACCCCGAATCGACTAATAGACAATCCCCTTTACCCCTATTTGAAACGACCTCGAAACGGTTTTTATATCCCACGTAGAGGGTGGATTTATCACAGCGGAATCTTTCGTGATTTCGCTGTTTTTACTTGAATATTCTCTATGACAGCTATCCGCTTCATATTTAATATGTTACGCCGCCCCTGCAAAAAATTATATCCCCCGCTATTGCATGTCGGGGGATATTTTATTATCTTTACTATAAGCCTGATATATGGGCTAAATGAACATGTGGAATAACACCAGGATTTTCACTATTGCCGCTATGGTTTTTTCGGTTGCTTCGTGCCGCCCGAAGGAACCCGTGCAACCGGTGGAGGTCATACCCGAAACGGAAATGGCCCCTGTAATATTGCCCATGATAGATGCCGTATATGGAGCCATGTATAGCATCAAAATTCATAAGGTGGTGAACGGTGTGGAGTCGCGCGCAGAAATGGCTTCCGCCGTATTCTACAACGAACCCTCCAATACTGCCACGGCTACCGAAGGTACTCCCGCTGGCCAGGTGACCATCAATAATTTTAATCTGAACCAGAATACCGAGAACGGCGGGTACATCCGTACGGCGATAGAAGGGCAGATATTCAGCAATCTCAATTTTGAAGACGGTGTTACCTGGGAAGTGGGAGGTGAAGATGGTATTCCGCCAATGACCTTTACCTGGTCGCAATTTTTCCCGGCATACAATGGTTATATACCTGCTTCCATTGAGCGAAGCCAACCGCTAAAGTTCACCTTCGACGAGAGCACCCTCGTGTATACCGACTCTGTGTTTGTGGCGATATCCGCCGGCACCAAAACCATTGTGAAGCGTTACTCTGCCAACGCTGGGCAGGTGACTATCCCATCAGAGGAGCTTCGCCAGCTGCAGCGTTGTACGGCCGACAGGCCGGGGTATCTGCAAATCTCGGCGACGATGGTAGATATCTTTAACATTATTAATGGCAATCCTGCCGCGCTCGTAAAGCAGCAAACGGAGATTCGCAGTATAGTGATTCAGTAATTTTTATTTCCCCGGCCCGCCGGAACCGCCCCCTTCGCTTTCGTCTCCCCGCAGGTTATTGCGGTCTTTTTCCACTGGTTTTTCCTCTTTCTTTTCACGCGTTTTGGGACGCTTCGACTCTGTTGGCTTTGCGGGCCCTGTTCCGCTGTCCGACTTCCCGAACCGGTAGGTAAAGGAAATGTTGCCTATCCGTGTTTCGCGGTCGCGGTAGGAGGTTTGCAGGTAAGTGTCGTACAGGAAGTCGGTAGAATACTTCCGAGTATCAAACACATCAGAAACATTCAGCACCAGGGTCGCTTTATTGTTAAAAAAGTTCTTGCGCAGCGCGATATCTACCCAGTATACCTCCTGCAGTTTACCCTGCGCCAGTACCTTGGGCGACTCATAGTTGCCGTTTAGTTGCAGGGAGAATCCTTTGGGTAGCCGGATATTGGTATTGGCTTTGGTAAACCATGCTGTTCCCGAGTTGTTAAGCTCCGGGGCTATGTTGGTGCCACGCACTTCGTTGCGGAACAGGTTGAAGTTCACGGTCGCATCCCAAATGGGCAATAGCTGCATGCGGCCGATAAGCTCCAGGCCATAGGTAAGCCCGGTCGCCAGGTTCTGTGGCTGGGAGAAGCTGGTTCCGTCGGAGTAAAAGCGACGATAGCGCTCTATCATACCGCTGGTGTACTGGTAGTAGGCACTGGTCATGAAGTTGTGCCCTTTTTTAAACATCCGGTTATAGTTCAGTTCAGCATTGTATATAAATTCTGGCTTTAGGTTCGGGTTACCCATGCTGGTATCCTGCGGGTTGGAAAGATCCACAAATGGCATCAGGTTCCAGAAACTAGGGCGGTTGATGCGACGGGAAAAATTGAGGTACACCGACTGGTCTTTGGGTAATTTATAAGACAGAAACACAGACGGGAACAGGTTAAGGAAGTTGTTGGTGTAGTAAACATAAGGTTGCGTAGTGTCTCCGCGGCGCACATTGCCGTCATAGCCCGTGTACTCCAGGCGCAGCCCTGCCATATAGCTGAATTTCCCTTGCTGGTCAGCAAAGGAGGCGTAGGCCGCATGGTTTTGCTGCCGGTAATAATAATCGTTATACAGCACCGGGTTGAAGGACTCCACGCCGGTCAGGCGGTTGGTAATGGTAGGCCGGTTGGCGCTGCGGAACCAAAAGAGCTGTGTTTTCCAGCCGGCATCCAGCTTGCCATTCTTTAGGGCGAAGGGGGTAGTGAAGTCGGCCTGTGCATTCAGGCTGCTGTTGCCGCCTTCGCCGGGAGTGTTCTCGTACAGGTTGGTGTGGTAGTTGCCGTCCGCCGGGTCAAAGGCATCGTAGGTATTGTACTGCTGCCGGTGCTTCATTGCGGAGTTGGCATAGTTGATACTGGAGGTTATCTCCTGCTTTTCTTTCCGGAACTTGTGCTTATAGTCCAGGTTGGTGGCAAAAGAAAGGGGTCCTCCGCGGCTTTCTGAAAAACGCTGCCGGAGCGCCAGGGGCTGGTTGAGGCTATCGGCATAGGTGCCAAAGTAAGACACACCCTTATTCCCCCAGCGCATGTAGTTTACATTCTGCGTAAGGGTAAGGGTATTGTTCTTGTTGATAATGTATTCCGCGCCCAGCGAGTTAAACCACCCGGTGAAGGTACGCGTACCGGTATCCGCGCCCCGGTAATAGAGAGCCGAGTTAAAATTGTCGCGCCCGTTGCTGTTTCGGTTATAATTCCGGTTGTTGCGAAAGTTGCTGTTTAAGAATACATTCCAGCGCGTGTTTTTGGCGTTAAGGTTCAGGCCGCCATTGTATTTATCCCGGGTGCCTGCGCCGGCATTCACACTCCCGTTGAAGCCAAACTTCTTGTCGCGCTTGGTTACTATATTAATGATGCCGGTTACACCCTGTGCGTCATATTTAGCTCCCGGGTTGGTAATCACTTCAATATTATCAATGCTGGCGGCGGGCAGGCTTTGCAGCGCGGTGTTCACATCGCTGCCCAGCAAAGTAGCAGGCTTCCCGTCTATCAGTATGGTCACATTGCCTTTGCCCCGCAGGCTTACGCTGCCGTCTACATCTACCGACACGGACGGTACGTTGGAAAGCACGTCTGTAGCGCTGCCCCCGGCGGTGGTGATGTTTTTGTCTACATTAAAGACTTTTTTGTCTACGTACATTTCCATCACGCTCTTTTCGCTCACAATCTGTACTTCGTCAAGGTTTTGTGTGGTGAAGGAGAGTGTAATGACGCCCACATCTTTGCCCGGCGTTTCCGGCGATATGTTGATGTCGCCTATGAAACGCGGCGCAGCGCCTATCGCCGATACCTTAAGCAGGTAGCTGCCAGGGGCGGGTGCGTCTATCTCAAAGCTGCCATTGTCGGCAGAGGTAGCCCCATCTAGTACGCTGGAGTCAGCTTTCATCAGCACAACCGTGGCATACGAGATGGGATTGTTCTTACCATCAGCCAGGCGGCCGGTGATTTTTCCGTTTTGAGCAAAAGACAGAACAGGTAATAAAAGAGCGGCGAATAGCGCAACCACGCGGTTTGGGAGCATGTGTAAAAAATGAAAGCGCAAAGGTGAGTGAAATATGCGATATAGCCCTCGTAAATACCGATGAACAAGGATTTTTAACACATTGGCAGGGCCTGGCAAAAGAAAATCCCGATTTTGCCGTTAATGACACGATATAGCATGATATTTGTAAAACTATCGTGGTAGAACAAGCATCCGATGAACAAATTCCTGATCCTATTAATGGCTGCGGCCCTTTTTAGCTCCTGCCGGAAAGCCGGCGGAAGCACTGGCGGCGCGCGGGCTTGCTGGGCCTGTGCTATAGAAGGCAAATACAATGGTAGCATAGTGGATATAGACACTACCATTTGCGATAAGACAAAGGCTGAAATAGACGCCTATATGTCCCAGCACAACCAGGTCTCAAGCGTGGTAAATTGTACCCTGGCGGGACAATAACCGGTAAATAAATAAAGTTCATGAAAGTTCCCCTGGCTTACACGCGAGGGGAACTTTCATGTTTATACCCACCCCAATACATTCCGGAGCCGTGTTTTCACTAATAATGACGTACGATTCCCCCAAAACAAAAAACTGCTTATAAGTGTTGACTTTATGTGTCTGATTAATTAACTTTAAGAAAACTTTAACCGCAAGGAACAACTTACGGTTATGAAATTATATTCTAAAAAAAGCCAAAAGGGGAGTTATGTTCAAAAAAATTACTCTATTCTGTGCCGGCGTAGCCTGGGCCATGGGAACATCCGCACAGTGCCCGACAGTAAGTTGTCCGGGAGACATTACAGTAAATAAGGACCCGAATGCCTGTGGGGCCGTGGTTACGTACACCACTCCCGTGGGTACCGATCCCTGCTATACGGTTCCCGTAACGCAAACATTCAACTACACCGGTAGTGCGCAAACCTGGACCGTTCCTCCTGGGGTCACGTCAGTAAATGTGGACCTGCGCGGAGCCGGTGGCGGGCAGAGCCGCCAGGGAACAACAACACTTACGGCGCACATACCAGGCACAGGGGGAAGAATAATGGGTACATTATCAGTTACTCCGGGCCAGGTACTGAATATATATGTAGGGCAGAAGGGTGTAAACTCTTCCGGTAGCTCTGGTGGTGCTGGTGGCTGGAATGGTGGCGGTACTGCAGCTGGTAATAGCAGCTACGGCGGTGGCGGTGGCGGTGGCGCCAGCGATATCCGCATAGGCGGAACAGCCCTCACCGACCGCGTAATAGTAGCCGCAGGCGGTGGTGGCGCAGCTTATAACTATTCTGCTAACGACAATGGCGGCCATGGTGGCGGCCTCACCGGAAACAACGGTATGTCCAACAACGGATATAATGCTACCTATTGCGGCCTGGGAGGCACCCAAACCGCTGGCGGAGCTCCCGGTAGCGGAGCCACAGCAGGTACCTTGGGTACAGGGGGTAACGGCGCCAGTGGTACCAACACCGGCGGCGGCGGTGGCGGCGGCTACTACGGCGGCGGCGGCAGCCTGTGGGCCGGCGGTGGCGGTGGCAGTAGCTGGGCCAGCTCTACCCTGGTTACCAGCGTTACCAACACCACAGGTGGCGGTAGCACCAGCAACGGCCAGGTAACCATCTCTTATGTGCCGCAGGCAACTACCGCACAGATAAGCGGCTTACCGTCAGGTTCGCTTTTCCCGATAGGTACTACCGTTAATACGTTTGTAACCGCTGGTGGCAGTGGCGCTACGGATACATGCTCATTTGTAGTAACGGTGATCAACCCCAGCCAGCCGGCCATCAACAGCCAGCCTGTAGACAGCCAGATGCTATGTGCCGGTGGTACCGTAACGCTGAGTGCATCTACAGTCAATTTCACTTCTCACCAGTGGTACCTGAACGGCGTGGCCGTAACCAACGGTGGAAATGTTACCGGGGCTAATACCGCAACATTGAATATTAATAACATACAGCCTAACCAGTTTGGTACCTATGTATTACGCTGCGCTGCCACATGTGATGTAATGTGGACGGATTCATCCTATGTCCTGTTCTCCGCTCCTGCATCCATAACGGCTCAGCCACAGGCTACACAAAATATATGCGTAGGCAACGCGATTACTGTAACTGCCGGCGTATCCAGTGCCGCTTCAGTACAATGGTACAAGAATGGCCAGCCAATGACCAATGGCGGCGACGTTAGCGGCGTTACTACCAACTCACTGAGCATACTGAATGCAGATGCAAGCGACATAGGCGCCTATACGCTTATCGCCACAGGTTTTTCTGCCTGTGCATCAGCAACTAGCAATGCCAGCAACGTAAACGTGAATACGGCAATAGGTGTAATAGGGGTTCCTCCTACCAATATCAGCATGTGTTCCGGCGGACCGGTAAATATTGATGTGGTAGCTAACGGCGCAGCCGGCTACCAATGGTACCGGAACGGCCAGCCGCTGAACAATGGCGGCGACGTAACGGGCGCTACCAGCGCCAACCTGGTAGTGAACAATGCCGATGCGACAGACGCAGGCACCTACCACGTAGTAGTGCTGGCTAACCCTGGTTGTAACAACGCGGTAGTTCCGTCTACCCTGGTACAGATAAATAATACCCCAACTATTATCTCCCAGCCCCAGCCGGTGCAGCAAGTATGCGAAGGCACTACCCTGGTGGTGAACGTGGTATCCGTAGACGGCACCGGCTTCCAGTGGTACCGCAATGGTATCCCTCTGAGCAATGGCGGTAACGTAACCGGCGCTACGGGCGCTATCCTGCAGGTAGCCAACACT
>JAEUVZ010000064.1 GCA_016786665.1 Flavipsychrobacter sp. | reverse complement strand
TTCGTGGTTGCTCGTTTCCAGTTGCTGGTTTTTAAATACCAGTTCTTCGGTGCGCTCTTTTACTTTCGCTTCCAGTATTTCGCTGGCCACCTTCTGTGCGTGTATGTCGGTAAAGGTGCCCACCCATTTCTGCAGCAGGTTGTTCTGTTTTACGGGTATCATCCGCAGCAGGTGGTAGCGGTAGGCATCGGTGGGCAGGTGGCGGATGCGTACTTCTTCGGTTATTATATCGTCCTGCTCCAGGGCTTCCTTCCAGCGGTGGGGGCATATGTCCTGGTCGTGAAACTCGGGCAGGGTAGCCTTGCCGGGGGAGTACAGGTACCAGTGTTCGTTCACATATTCAATTTCCCCATTGGGAAGCATGGTGAAGGCTACCTGGGGCATCGCTTCCATTGCCGACTTCAATTCGCCCAGTGTTTGCTGCAGGGCGGCTTCCGTTGCTTTTCGCGACTCTATTTCGTCCATCAGCGAGGTCTTCATCTCGCGAAGCATGCGGTTCTGCTCGTGCAGCTTGTGGAGCGTCTTCACTTTGTACATGAAGATATCGGGGTCCACAGGTTTGGTTACATAGTCGATAGCGCCGGCGGCATACCCTTTGGTAATGAACCGTTTTTCGATGTTCACGGCGGAAAGGAAGATGATGGGAATATCTTTAGCCTTACTGTAGCCCGAAATAGCCTCCGCCACTTCAAATCCGTCCATCCCGGGCATCTGCACGTCCAGGATAATGAGCGAATAGCTGTTTTTGAGGATTTTTTTCAACGCCTCCTCTCCCGACTCCGCCCCATCTACGGCAAAGTCGTGCAACTCCAGGGTACGGCGAAGGGAGAATATGTTCTCAGCCTTATCGTCAACAATAAGTATCATCGGCGGTGTGTGGACTACGATATCTTCTAAAGTAAGGAATTCCCCGCTTTGAGGTGTCGTCAGCATAATCTGTAACTTATTACAAAACCGTGCCAAGGGGTAACCCCGATAGAACAATATCCAACCAAAGATTGTTTAATGCAAAGACATTGCATTGCGTATTTCATTTGTTTTTTGTAATATTTGTAATCAACTGGTTTTTATGATTAGGTGGATTTTCGCACTACTGCTCTGCGCCAATGTAGCCTATGGGCAGGCCAATCTCGTGACATACGCCGGTAATGCCGGCAAGGAAACGTTTTACGACGTGATGCAGATAACGGACGGAACCTTCCTGGTATGTGGCTATGCCGACAACCTGAACTGGCTCAGTAACGCTATACCCAAAATACAATTAGCCAATACATCCGGTATCAACAACAGCCAGGGAACCAACCGGTACGGAATAATACTGCACCTCTCCGCCGATATGCAGCAGGTGTTGCGCGTGGTCCATTTCCCGGTGGGGGTGGTGGAGGATGTACGGTTCATAAAAACCAACAGCCTGCCTTACCAGCCTACAGGAGACCTGTTCATCAGTTGTAATACGGCAGATACCGACCCGAATAATGGCGGGTACATCATTGCCAAACTGGATAAAAATTTCATCAACGGCATTCCGGCTTCGCTGGTGTGGAAGCAGACTGTATGGGCGAAGTCGGGGCCTAAGGATTATCATCCCTGGGATGTATCGGCCAAAGGAGAAGTGTATTACATTTCGGGGGAGGCTCATGGTTATGACTGGAGCGCCGTCTATTGCCTGGCACCCAATGGGGTGCGAAAGGTGGTGAACAACTGGCGCACTCACTGGCTGGACAACGGCAGTGAATGGCGAGGCACTCCGGCCACGGCATACCCCGGCGGCATCGACTCGGTTAATTACAGCGGTATTGTGCTGAAGATCACCGGCCGCTGCGAACTGCGCTCCTGGACGCAAGTCGACTACAATTTATACACCAGCGATGGCAACGGAGGGTATAAGAAAGGAAAATGGCCGGTGGATATACTATTCAGCGGGCCTTGCGACCCCAATGCACCTACCGCCAACGGCGGAGGATATACCGGATACACCCCGGAGGCCTGTTGCCCCGTTTTTGGAGGCACATCGGTATGTGTCAACAGGCTGGATGGCAGTGTGTATATAGGCATGAACATGAAGAGCTACACCGGGAGCGCCCCCGACTTTGAGCCGGCTGTAATAGCAATGGACTCTACCGGTGCCCTGGTATGGTGGAGCCGCCTGTACCACGAAATAACACCAGCGGGTGATACCATGCAATCGGAACCCGACCAATATGTAGACGCGCTGGCGATAGACTATGCCAATGGCCAGCTGGTAGTAGGGGCGCGAACACACGGCAATAATGTAGAGAACCTGTGGGAAGGGAATACGATAACGGCGAACACGGCGGCTTATGGCTTCCAGAATGGTTTTACGGGAACGAATGGCAACATTCATGAGTCGTGGCTGGGAAAGCTGCGGCTCGCTGATGGCGCATTAATGCACAGCACCTATGTGGCCGAGCTGGCCGAAGGTACCGGTAACCTGGGAACGCCTCACCCCGACCCGAACCTGGACGGATGGCCCAACCCGAACACCGGCTGGCCAGATGTAAATACTACCAGGCTGGCGCGCAATAATATGAAGGTGACCAGCAGCGGGCAGGTATGCATACTTGCCGTGGGTAGGCGGACGATAACTACGGCGAACGCTTACCAGAAAATGGTGAAGCCCTACTACGGCGGACTGAGTGCGTGGAACTCGTTTGTGCGCGTATACGATCCGGCGCTGCAGGTGCCGCTGTACAGCTCACTGATAGTGGGGCAGTGGGATACGCTGACACAGGCGGGAGGCGATAACACCGAAATATTCGGTGTGTACAAGACCAGCCAGGGCGTAGTGTGCGTGGGACGACAAAAAGCGGTGAACAATGTAGCGCAGGGCAATGATATACCTGTTGCTAATGTGCCGGGCTGGGGCGTATCCGCTCCGCAGAATGAAACGGCGATACTTGTCTATTACAAAGCGAACAACCTATTGAACCCCGGCGACAGTATTACCCTCGGGATACCGCAGCGTGCCGCTGCCGGGGCATCGCTCCGGATATACCCCAACCCAGCCAGCGGGGACGCCTATCTGCAGTTGGATAATAGTGAAGGAGGCCGCAAACGACTGGAAGTATTCGACATACGGGGCCAGCTTCTCTCTACCAGCGAAGTGAACGTAGCGCCGGGAACACAGATACTGCCGCTCCACACGGCCACCTGGCCACCTGCCGTATACATAGTAAAACTCACCGACCCAAATTCCGCCGCATATGGGCGGTTAATCATCCGGCGGTAGGTATGCTGACGGCAATCACTAAGCAACAAAAGGAATGCGCAGCGCATTCCTTTTGTTAGTATTACCAGTTAAGTGAAACTAATTCCTGCTGATAAGAGGTGCAAATATGCCGGATAGGTCACGAAGGTGGAAGGCTTTCGATATATAAAAAAAGCCCACCTTTCGGTGAGCTTAGTAGCCTCGCCAAGAATCGAACTTGGATCTGGAGCTTCGGAAACTCTTATACTATCCATTGTACTACGAGGCCATAAAACAAAAAACTAACTGGGTGCAAAAATACACTTTCCAATAAAAAAGCCCCGCTATCTGCGAGGCTTTTTGTAGCACGTACGGGAGTCGAACCCGTCATTCCTCCGTGAAAGGGAGGCGTCTTAGCCGATTGACCAACGCGCCATCTCGTTTTGAGAGTGCAAAGATAAGACGACTTTACATTTCCTCAAAATTTTCCGAAAGTTTTTTTTAGCAATTTACCATCGCATCTATAATACCTGTAAACTCTTCGGCCACCAGCGAGGCACCGCCCACCAGTCCGCCGTCCACATCGGGGCAGGAGAAGAGTTCTTTTGCGTTGGCGGCTTTTACACTTCCGCCATACAGTATGCTCATATCCGCGGCTGCATCGTGCCCAAACTTGCCAGCTATTACCGAGCGTATATGCGCGTGCATTTCCTGAGCCTGTGCGGCCGAGGCCGTGCGGCCCGTGCCTATCGCCCAGATGGGCTCATATGCTATCACTATGTTTTTCAGTTGCGCTGCATCGTAGTGAAACAGCCCTTCGCGTATCTGTGTCTCCACATAGTTGTTCTGCGTGCCTTCATCGCGTATGCTGAGGGGCTCGCCACAGCAGAAAATTACCTGCAGGCCGTTGGCCAGGGCTATATCGCTTTTCTTCACCAGCGTGGCGTTGTCTTCCTGGTAATATTCCCTGCGCTCCGAGTGGCCTATTATCACGTAAGCCGCTCCGGCATCCTTTACCATACCCGCCGATACTTCGCCGGTGTAAGCGCCCGATTGCTCGGTAGCGCAGTTTTGCGCGGCGGCATGTATATGGGCGTGGCCGCTCAGTAGCTGGGCCGCCTGTGACAGTTGCACGAAGGGCGGCGCTATCACCACCTGCCGGGCTTCAGAAAGTGGGGGGAGGGTAGCCAGCAGTTGGTTTATCAGTGCCTTTCCTTCGTTCTGCAGCAGGTTCATTTTCCAGTTTGCCGCGGCTATTTTTTTACGCATGTTTAGTTAGTCGTTAGTAGTTAGTAATTAGTCGTTAGTAGCTAGTAATTAGTAGATAGTCGTTAGTAGTTAGTAATTAGTTGTTAGTAGCTAGTAATTAGTAGATAGTCGTTAGTAGCTAGTTGTTAGTAGTTAGTCGTTAGTAGCTAGTTGTTAGTAGTTAGTCGTTAGTAGAGAGTCTTTGGCTATATTTACTGGGTGCGTCAGGTTTGCTTTGATGCGTGCGCGAAGATGGCTCGCTGTGCGGCTGTGTGTTCAAACACATGCTTCAATATATTCTTTTCGGCTTCGCTCAGTTCGTGGTTGCGCCTGGCGAATACGCGTCCGGCGGTTTCCAGGGCACGGTTTATATCGTAGGTGCTCAGCCCCTCACTGCCACCCCAGCAGAACGATGGGATGAATTTCTCCGGGAAGCCGCTGCCAAATATATTACACGATACCCCCACTACCGTACCGGTATTGAACGAGGTATTGATGGCGCACTTAGAGTGGTCGCCCATAAAGAGGCCACAGAAGGTAAGCCCGGTATTCACCGATTTGTTGGTGTACTCGTTCCATATCTTCACCTGGTCGTAGTTGTTCTTCAGGTTAGAGCAGTTGGTGTCAGCGCCCAGGTTGCACCATTCGCCTATTACGGCATTGCCCAGGTAGCCATCGTGCGCTTTGTTGCTGTTGGCAAAAAAGACCACGTTGTTCACCTCTCCGCCCACCTTGCAGCCGGGGCCTAGTGTGGTGCCGCCGTATATTTTGGCCCCCATCTTCACCACTGCTACCTCGCATAGGGCTATGGGGCCGCGCAGCAGGGCGCCTTCCAGCAGTACGGCGTTGCGGCCTATGTATACGGGGCCGCTCTTGCCATTAATAATACATCCTGCGTTTAGCTCCGCACCCTCTTCTACAAATATGTTTTCCATACCTGTTGCGGTTACGTGTGGGGGCAGGGGAGCGCTTTTACGGTTGTGCGTCAGCAGCACGAAATCGGCTGTAATAGCAGCGCCATTCAGCGAGAATATGTCCCAGGTGTTTTTTAGCTGCTGTACCTCGCCGGTGTACGCTACTGCGTTCAGTTCCCCTGAATCTATATGTCCGTAGCTGAGTTGTTTGTCACTGTAGGCGGCAATCAATACATCGCCCTGCACCAGCTTTTCGCCTTCGTGCAGCTTGCCTATGGCTTTCACCAGCTCGGCGGTGGCGAAGATGCTGCCGTTAATATAGATGTGTGCTATATGGGTGGGCATGCCCATTACGTGCTCCAGCACGTTGCCCAGGTGGTTATCGGTATATACGCCTTGCAGGTACTCTTCGGTCAGGGTGTCGGTCTTGCTGCGCAGCAGGTATTCCCAGCGTTCCCGCAGGGTGAAGATACCACAGCGTATATCGGCTGCCGCCCGTGTATGGGTAAAGGGCAGCAACTGGTGGCGCGTATGGTCGTCAAACAGAATGTAGCTCATATCCTGGAAAATAAAGGCAGATAAAGACTAACAAAAATCCCGACAAAAGTCGGGATTTAAAGTGCATAAAGCAAGTATGGTATCGGCGCTTACGCTTTCTTTTCGTAACGCTTCTTGAACTTCTCGATACGGCCCGCTGTATCTACGAATACCGACTTACCGGTGTAGAAGGGGTGAGAAGTGTTGGAGATTTCCACTTTTACTACGGGGTACTCGTTTCCGTCTTCCCACATAATGGTTTCTTTAGATGGAGCAGTAGAACGGGTCAGGAACGCTTGTTCGTTCGACATGTCTTTGAATACTACTAAACGGTAACTCTGCGGATGAATATCTTTTTTCATTTTTATTGCCTTTTTAGTGCATGGATTTGGCCATGCTGATAAATTGAGGTGGCAAAGGTACGTATATTATCTATATCATACCAAATATGCCGGCCACATTGTTAAATATTATATTTATTTGCCTTTGCCCGGCTTTTCCAGCTTCTTTATGTCGGCTACCGACTCTTCTGCGGTATTGTACTTGCCCAGTACCTTGCCGTTCAGCACCAGGAAGGCCTGGGGTATGTATTGCACCCCGTAGGTTTCCGCCGCTTTAGAGCGCCATCCGCCCAGGTCGCTGATGTGGTTATCCCAGGTGAGGCTGTCTTTGGCTATGGCAGCCACCCACTTGTCTTTATTGTCGTCCAGCGATACGCTCAGTATTGTGAATCCTTTTTTGGCTTCTTTGATGTATTTCTTTTCCGTGTGCTCTTTGTACAGCTTTACCAGTCCCGGGTTAGAGCGGCGGCAGGGGCCGCACCACGAGGCCCAGAAGTCGACCAGCACTATTCTGTTCTTGCTCAGTTCCGATAGCTTTATTTCCTTTCCGTCGGGCGTTTGGTAGGCCAGTTCGGGCGCGGGTTCGCCCACTTTCACTTTCGTATTTTCGTATTGCGCGTGGGCGTTATAGCTGCCCAGTGCCAGCAGCGCCCCTATCAGTAACTTTTTCATTTTGTTGTTTCCGGTTGTAAAAAGTAAAGTTAGGGAATTCGCAGTGCAAATTGAGTGGGCGGTTTTCAGTTGGCGGTTAGCAGTTTTCAGTTAGCTGTCTACTCCTGATTTAATGGTATTTACATTAAAAGTTGATGGCTACGCCACCGCGGGCCAGCCCCTTATATCCAAAGCCACCTTCTATAAATCCAGCTATTTTTTTGCCTACTTTGATGCCCAGGGGACTTACCTGGAACATCCAATAGCCGCCATTTATAGTTTCTGTAACTCCGTCGCTGTCCCTGGTCACGGTTTCCCTGTAAAAACTTCTGCCCAGGCCCAGCAACCCATAAAGATGGAACCAGTCGTTGTAAGCATATGATAACCGAAGCTCGGGTGCGAGTGTCACAATGGTCCTTTTGTAAGTGCCCACTTTTAGTGGCGAGGTGCTACCGGGGTAGGTAGTGATAAAGTTGCCAGACTCCGTTTGGAACCCCATGCCGATACCCGCCCCCAATTGTTCTATAGGTTTGAACAGATAGGTGGCGAATATCGCTCCACTCCGGTTCCTCCCGGTAAGTGTTACAGGTTGATTCCAGGGAACTCCGAAGATTTTCTCCGCCTTGAGAAAGTCGAGTGACGAATTTGTATAGTCTATCATGTTGGTATGATAGGGCTGTTCCAGGCTAATCAGCACTTGTTCGGATGTCCAGTAGCCATAGCTAACGCCTACTTCTTGCCTGCCTACGGCAAAATTCTGTGCGGATACGGAATTGTTATATAAAAAGTATAGGGCCGTTAAAGTGACCAGCAGGAATCTATGCATATGTGGTTTTTAGCGGCGCTAATGTAGATTAATTTTCCGGAAGCAATTGGCCATTCTACCAGGGGGGGGTAAATCGGTTTTGTATTCATCTTACCGAGTGAGATTGCTTTTTCATTTTTTTACGTTCATAGACTCGTAGCAAATAGCCGCTGCAAATGGAGGGGGCACCCCCGTATCATCGGACAAGCCGGCTCGCAACGGCTCCTCTTGAAAGGCGCAGGGAGTCTTGTTTCGTCTTATGTTAATAGGTTACCACCAGCCCGTCGTAGGCCAGGTTGATGCCGGGTGGCAGGTGGCTGTCTATTTCCTGGTGCAGGCCCATCTGGTGGCTCATATGGGTGAGGTATGTCTGTTCTGCTCCGGCTTCGCGGGCTATTTCTATTGCTTCGGAGAGTGTGAAGTGAGAGATGTGTTGTTCGTGTCTTAGCGCATTGATTACTAATACTTTAGAGCCTTTTACTTTTTTTAGTTCTTCAGGTGCTATATAGTTGGCATCGGTAATGTAGGTGAAGTCTCCCATGCGGAAGCCGTACACCTCCATCTTGTAGTGGAGTACTTTAATTGGAGTAATACTTACGTTGTTAACGGTAAGCGGTTGATTATCAATAGTGTTAAGGTTTAGTTGTGGTATGCCCGGGTAGAACTTATTGTTAAAAACATAGTCAAACTCGCGGCGGATGCCCTGCTGGGTCTCCTCGCTGGCATATACCTCCATCGGTTTCTGCTGAAAGTAATTGTAGGCCCTTACATCATCCAGGCCGGCTATATGGTCTTTGTGGCTGTGGGTAAACAGGACAGCATCCAGCCGGCGGACATTAGCCCGCAGCATCTGGTAGCGGAAATCGGGGCCCGTATCTATCACCAGGCTGGTACCTTCCACCTCTATCCATACCGAGGTGCGCAGGCGCCGGTCTTTCGGATTGGGAGAAGTACACACGGCGCAGTCGCAACCTATTACAGGTACGCCCTGGGAAGTGCCGGTGCCAAGGAAGGTGACTTTCACGGCTATAGTCCTATTTCTGTTTGTATGGAGTCTTCAGTTCCCTCTTTGTAGTTGGGTTGCTTGCGCAGCTCGTCATACCATTTTTGCATTTCCCCGCTCAGTTCTTCCGGGTTCACCTTTATGGAAGGGAGTATCTCTACCAGTGCGTTTATGCGGCCTTCTATAGCCAGGAAACGATTGATGACCACCACTCGTTTGTCTTCCAGTATGCAGTAGCCTGAGTTGAAATTACCCTTCTCGTACCGTATGATGTAGCGAGCCTCCTCATAGAGTTGTTCCAGTTTTTTCAGCGTGTTTGGCGTATATTTGAAGCTCATTAGCAAGTTTAGGTTTCGATGGCTAAAAATAGGCATTTCGCGGCACTTGTGGCGGGTACGTTAATAGCGTGTGGATTATGTGTCACCTCGTCGGCCCAGAGTAGTTATTACGAAGAAGACCCGCGTACCTTCTATGCGGGGCCGGTTTTTGGCGGCAATTTTACCCAGGTAGATGGTGATAATTACGCAGGGTACAGCAAGCCGGGCTTTAATGTAGGCGGTGTGCTCTATATGCATATGGCGCCCAAGGTGGCGGCCAGCATGGAAATACTCTTCTCTCAAAAGGGGGCGGTGAGCAACATAGTGAAGAACGCCGGGCTTACCGGGCTCATTATACAAAAGTACCGGCTGAACCTGAACTACGCCGAGGTGCCGGTGATGCTCCAGTTTTTCGACAAGCGGAAGAGCCATGCCGGGTTCGGCCTTTCGGTCTCCCGCCTTATCACGATGAACGAAAGGGCCGATGTGGAACCCAAGAGTGTATCGGTGCCGGACTTTGAACGGGACTTCCCGGTAAACAAGATGGACTACAACTTCCTGGTGGGGGCCAACCTGCACTGCTGGAAGGGCATTTTTTTCAATCTCCGTTTCCAATACTCGCTCACACCTATGCGCAAGAACATAGATCCCCGGTTCGGGCGCACCGAGCAGTTCAATAACATGTTCGCTGTCCGGGTCATTTACCTGTTTGGTTACAACAGCCTGAGGTAAGCGGCGGTAGTATGGTTCCTGTCACGTATTGCTGTCGATTGCCCCGCATGAAAAAAGCCTGTGTCTCCACAGGCTTCTGAAATATCGTTTAGTTGGTGTTTTTAGATATCGTCGTCGTCGTCCTCTTCGTCGTCCTCGTCAAAGTCTTCTTCCTCAAAGTCCGCGTCGTCGTCTTCTGCATCGTCAAAGTCCTCGTCCAGGTCCAGTTCTTCGTCGTCAAAATCATCGTCGTCGTCTTCTATGTCGTCGTCATCGCCCGCTGTCATGAGCATAGGAATAATCAACTCTTCCTCTAATAATTCGTGTGTCATGTTTGGTATGTTTTTTTCGTTTTTGCAGATGGTTTTGCTGCTTCAAATTACTTCAACTTTTCTATTCAAAAATCAAAGACGGACTTTTTTTCTGAAATATTTTTTTTTGATGCGCCAAACTTGACGGTACACAGCTAGTTGGTCATTTTGATGTATCTTCCCCGTTCCCTTCTGCCGTCCACCAGCGCCTCATAGTTCACTATGTCGCCTTCCACATTCAGTATGCGTATGCTCATGGTTTCGCCGCGTTTGCAGATGAGCCCCGGGTAGTTTACCGACAGGGCCGTTACCTCAAACTCGCAGTCGGAAAGCCATTTAATGGAAGAGCGTATCGTGTGGCGCTTAAAGTTGTAGTACTCCGTCTGGCTGCTGCTGGTGAATACAATATAAGCCGTAGTGTCGGCGGCGTCTCCTATCTTATAAGAGCCCGACTTAAGGATGGCGCAGGGAGAGCCCTGGTTGTTTTTATCGTCGAAGCTCATGAGCGTGGCCGAGCCGGCTATGAGCGCTGCGATAGCGATGGATGGTAATATCTTCATTGTTTGCCGAACAGTTTGGAGCGGTACTTTTCGTAAGGGCCGCATCTCCGTTCCCGCGCAAAAATAGCTCCATTTTCCCAGTTGCCCGAAAATCTTCTTTTATACAATGCACTACATATCAACATTCCCGGTGCTATCTTATCTGTTTGTTAGCGGGGTGTAAACACGGTGTTATTCACCCGCTTTGTTTTCCTGTTTCTTTCCACACGCCGCATATTTGCAATGTCCTGAGCAGACACACAAACCATTTTTTTTATCGTTTACTTAAAACAAAGAATCATGAAGAACATGCAGAAAAAGGCGATGATCTTATTCGTTGCCGCGTTACTGACCGCTCCTGCAGCATTCGCATCGGGCTGGGGCTGGTGGAACAACAACAATAACAACAACAACAATGGCGGGTGCAACGATGTGCCGCTGGATGGCGGTATCAGCTTGCTGGCGGCTGCCGGGGTAGGTTACGGCATTAAGAAAGTGGCAGACAAAAGGAAAAAGAACCAGCAAAACGCAGAAAAATAGATTATATGATACAGGCACAGGTGAAAAGAATACAAGAGGCGCTACCCGCCAATATCCGCAAGTTCTTTACCCGGGCGGTGGTGCTCATCGTCGGGTGGAACC
>JAEUVZ010000021.1 GCA_016786665.1 Flavipsychrobacter sp. | reverse complement strand
GCAGCGAAGCGCGCGCCGCAGTAGCGGGGGGCACTACCTCCTTTATGGAAATGCCTAATACCAGCCCCGCGGCCCTTACGCAGGAACTGCTGGAAGATAAATATGCGATTGCCGCCCGTACATCGGTGGCCAACTATTCCTTTTTTATGGGAGTGGCCAACGATAACGCCGACGAGGTGCTGAAGACCAACGCCCGAAAGAAGGACGTGTGCGGGGTAAAGATATTCATGGGTTCCAGCACGGGGAATATGCTGGTAGATAACTACCTGACGCTGAACAAGATTTTTTCAGAGTCGGAACTGCTGATAGCTACCCACTGTGAAGATGAGCGGGTGATAAAGGCCAACAAAGAAAAATATCCTGACGCGGACGACGCCTCGTTCCATCCGCTGATACGCGATGTGGACGCTTGCTTTGAGAGTTCGTTCTCGGCCATACAACTGGCGAAGCAGACCAATGCGCGGCTACACATACTGCATATTTCCACCGCGCGGGAACTGCAGCTGTTCACGAACATGATGCCGCTGGAGCAGAAACGCATTACATCGGAAGTGTGCGTACATCACCTGCACTTTACCGCCGATGACTACGCCCGCCTGGGCAACCTCATAAAGTGCAACCCCGCCATAAAAGCACCTGATAATCGGGATGCGCTGTGGGAGGCGCTGCTGGACGACCGCCTGGATATAATAGCTACCGACCACGCGCCGCACACCTGGGAGGAAAAGCAACAGCCTTACCAGCAAGCCCCCTCGGGGCTGCCCCTGGTGCAGCACTCGCTGCTGCTGATGCTGGAATATGCAAAATCCGGGAAAATACGTCTTGAGAAGGTGGTAGAGAAAATGAGCCACGCCCCGGCACGTTGTTTCCAGGTGGAAAAGCGCGGATTTATAAGGGAAGGCTATTGGGCCGACCTGGTACTGGCTGACCTGGACGGGCATACAAAGGTGGGTAAGGACAATATACTCTACCATTGTGGCTGGTCGCCGCTGGAAGGGCACGATTTTCCAGCACGTATCCGTTATACAATGGTGAACGGGGAGGTGGCTTACGAAGACGGCAAAGTAAACGATACCGTCCGCGGAAAAAGGCTATCATTTGACAGGTAATGCAGAACGACAAGACGACATTAAAGGATCTTTCCATTTTCACTTCAGAGGCAGGGGGTGGGGTATTTGGCCTGCTGGACCATACCACTACTCATGCCGGGCGCGATGTGCTGCGCCGGCATGTGGCCTCGCCCCCCGATACGTATGAGGCGCTGCAGGAGCTGCAGGACACGGTCCGTTTCTGGACGAATCACGGGCACCTGTGGCCCACGGAAATATCGAACGGTACCCTGCTGATGCTGGAAAAATTCTTTGAGTCGGCCGACAGCGCTACAGCCCCGCGCGGGCTGGCGCTCAACATAGGCGCGTTCCTCCAAAAGATATTCAACCGCAACCAGTATTTCTTTACCGAATTCTCCCTCACCCACCTGGGCGATTTTCTCCGCGGCTGCGAGAAACTGGCCGGAATAACCGGTGAGCCCGGGGTGCCCGCACTGCTGAAGCGGGAACTGGAAGCCATGCAAGAGGAACTGGCCCACCGCCTGACCCCTGACCTGCTGAAGATAAACAAGAAAACACCCTATGCCGACCAGACACGGCTCTCGTTTCGCGCACGGAGGGAAATGAAAAATACCGTTTACCGGCTGATGCACCACTACGCCCGGCTGGATGCCTGGCAATCGATGGCACGCGCCACTATCCTCCACGGCTGGACGTTCCCGGTATTGCAGCCCTCTTACCCGGTTACATTTAAAGGAACCCAGCTGTACCACCCCTTGCTGCCCTCACCCGTAGCGTACGACATCGCTTTCAGCAAGGAAAAGAACTTCCTGCTGCTGACCGGGGCAAACATGTCGGGGAAGACCACCTTTATGCGGTCGATAGGAGTCACCGCCCTGCTGGCCCACCTGGGCATGGGGGTGCCCGCCCAAACGCTGGAAATCAGCTTTCTGCAATGCCTCATTACCAATATGCACATAGAGGATGACATACTGAAGGGTGAAAGCTACTTTTTTGCGGAAGTGCAGCGGATGAAGATGACCGCCGAGCGCCTGCTGCAACGCGGCCCCAACCTGGTGCTGATGGATGAACTCTTTAAAGGAACGAACGTACACGATGCCTGCGAATGTACATCGGCGGTAATGGAAGGGCTGCTCCACCGCAGCGGCCACCTGATGATCCTGTCCACCCACCTCTATGAGGTAGCGCAGCAGTTTGCCGACCGCCGGGAAATACAGTTTGCGCACTTCATTACCGAGATGGCGGGCGATACCTTCCGGTTCACCTACCACCTGCGGGAGGGCATTTCCAACGACCGTATAGGCTACAAAATACTGCAGAAGGAAGGCGTGATAGAATTGCTGAAAGCGGGCTAAACGCTATTGACGCCTGCGTTCCCGGCCTCGCTCATAGCCCGTGGGGCACGAAAGTTTTAAAAGCCATAATTTTACACGGCAGAGCTGATTGAGAATTTAAAACAGGAAATAATAGCATATGACAGATTTGAGGCCCAGAGGATTCCAGGTATTGCCCATGGTTGTTAAAAACCTGCTGATCATTAATGTGTTGTTCTTCCTGGCGAAATACGCTTTTGCCGGGATGAACATAGACCTGGATGATTACCTGGGGCTTCACTACTGGCGGTCGGAGCTGTTTCAGCCCTGGCAGCTGGTGACGCATATGTTCATGCACGGCAATTTTTCGCATATCCTGTTCAATATGTTCGGGCTGTGGATGTTTGGCAGCACGCTGGAAAATATGTGGGGGCCTAAGCGGTTCGCTATTTTCTACATGGTGTGTGGCCTGGGTGCGGCTCTGTGCCATATGGGAGTGCAGGCGTTTGAGTTTGAGGCGGTGAACAATGCCTTTAATGCGTACCAGCAGAATGCTACGGCAGACCAGTTTCAGCAATTTGTGCACAAGTATGTAGGCTACGAACCAGCGGGAGTGAAGGCTTTCCGGCTGGAATGGCTACAAGACCCTTCTTCCATTCAGCATGCCAACTACTCCAAGAAGCTGATTTATGAATACATCTATGGAGGCGCTAATGGAGAAACTGGCAAGCATTTCCCCGGCCTGTTTGATACCGTGACAGTTGGTGCGTCCGGGGCTATTTATGGCTTGCTGTTCGCATTCGGGTATTTATTCCCCAATCAATTATTATACGTGTACTTCCTGTTTCCCGTTAAGGCAAAATGGGCGATAACCGCCCTCGTGGTGCTGGGCCTCATAGCCGGGTTCCAGAACCGGCCGGGTGACAACATAGCGCACTTCGCCCACCTGGGCGGTATGCTCTTCGCCTTTATACTGCTGAAAATCTGGAACAAAAGAAACAGGAATTATTTTTATTAAGAACGACATGCAACGAACCTCCGGAAAATATTCCAACTCGCCTTTTGTGCGCTATTACCAGAACAACGCGGTGTTGCAGCTGATTGTAGCCCTGTCCTCGGCTTTTGTGCTGTTTCACTTCACTATTACCATTATGCGCATTATGCGCTACCCGGAGCAGGAGATACTGGACTCGGTAGTGGCCTATACCACGCTGCCGGCATTGGCCGCGCTTAAGTGGAAGGTGTGGACGGTACTTACCTACGGACTGTTTCATATGAAGCAGGGCGTGCTATCGCCTGAGCCGGCGTTTTGGGCTATGTTCAGCAATATGCTGTGGCTGTATGCATTCGGTAGCGTGGTGCAGATGCTTATAGGGCACCGGCACATAATGCCTATGTTCTTCTACTGCGTGGTAATGGGTGGCATCGTGTACCTGCTGGTGCAGTATGTGCCGGGCCTGGCAGTGCCGGCCGGCCGGTATATCGGCGGTGCGCAGGCGGGTATTACCGGCATGGCGGCGGCATCGCTTACCATAGCGCCTCGTTACCGCTTTTACCTTACGCCGCACTTCAGTATACCGCTCTACGTGGTGGGGATTATTTTTGGTGTGCTGATGTTCCTGTACTCCGGTATGCAGGTAGTGCCGCTGTTGCTGATAGCGGGGGGAGGCCTCTCCGGCGTGCTGTATGTGCTGCTGCTGCGCAGGGGGTATAACCTGGCAGAGCTGTGGTACTCGCTGTTTCGCAGGGTGGGCAATACCGTAACACCCAGGGAGGAAGCCTACAAAAAGCACCATTACCGCCGGGACGAAGTGGAAAATGCCGCGCGCCGCCAGAAGATACAGGCCGCGCAGCGGGTGGATGATATACTGGACAAAATAAACCGGAAAGGATACAACTCGCTGACGCAGGAAGAGAAAGATATCCTGCTGCGCGCCAGTAAAGAAAGCGACTAAACAATTTTGCAAAAGAAGCCCCGCATACTCCGAAGGCTGGCTAAAAGAGCGCTGGTTTCCGCCAATGTAGTGGTGGTGGCCTGGCTGTTGCTCTGCCTGGCGGCTTCTTATACCAGCCCGCGGGAGGTGAAATACCTGGCGCTTTGCAGCCTGACCATACCGTTCGCGCTGCTGTTCAATGCGGGCTTTGCCGTGTTTTGGCTGTTCACTACACGTCGGCTTTTTTCCCTGTTCTCCATAGGCGCGCTGCTGGCGTGCTACCAGTTAGTGCTGGTGGTCTTTGGCTGGAACCTGGCCGGGCGGAACGACTGGAAGCCGGCGGAAGACCGCGTAAAGGTGATGAGCTGGAATGTGCATGGGCTGGGCCTTTTTAACAAACCGCTGAACAAAGAAGACAAAAAGAACATAGCACGGGTGATAAAGGACGAAGACGCCGATATCCTCTGCCTGCCGGAATACTCCCTGATGCGGGACGGCAGCACCGAAAAATACACCCTGCAGCTGGCAAAAGAGAATGGCTATAAGGCGTACAAGTTTAATACCGACAATACCTATGGCTACCATGTAATACTGGGTACTCAATTATTTTCGCGGTACCCGCTTTCCAACTATACCTCTTACGACCTGGGCAATATGATATACCTGGTGCAGGCGGATGTACAGCTGCCCCGCAACAAAACGATGCGGATGTTCTTTATTCACCTGTATTCCTTTGGGCTGAGCGATAACGACCGGAACTATATAGAACAGGTGCGTAACAACAATACCGAGATAAAAAGCGACCTGGGGGTATCCAGGACGTTTATAGGGAAATTCAACCGCTCGTGGGCGATTCGTGCGGGCCAGGCCGATAGCATTGCCGCAATAGTAAGCAAAAGCCCCTATCCCGTGCTGCTGTGCGGCGACTTCAACGACCTGCCCGGCTCCTACACCTACACCAAAATACGCGGCAACCTGAACGATGCCTTTTGCGATAAAGGCGTGGGGATCGGCCGCACCTACAACCAGATATTCCCCACCCTGCGGATAGACAACATACTGTACGACAGCCGCGCGCTGGAAGCGCTGGCGTACCGCTCCTACTACACCCATATGTCCGACCATAACCCTGTAATAGCTAACTTCCGTATCCTGGAGCCGGTGGAGCAGGAGTAGGGAGCGGGCTTGTGGCTTGCAGCCGGACTGGTAACAGGGTTACCTTTTTCGTATATTCGTATAAACAAGCAATGATATCCTACCTGGTACATAGCCAATTGTCTTACTCGTGTTGTTGCGGGCTATAACCGTATGTAAAAGCGGTACTGTGACCGCCATCCCTTATTTTTGCACATCAATTATGGATTTTTATATCAGGTTATCGCATGATGATCAGCAGGAATCCGTTAAAATATACCATCGTGACTCAGAAATTATTTTTATATAATTCCTACACCAGGGAAAAAGAAGAATTTAAACCGATAACCCCCGGCCATGTAGGCCTGTATGTGTGCGGCCCCACGGTATCGGGCGAATCGCACCTGGGGCATGCCCGCCCCTACATCACGTTTGATGTGGTGAACCGCTATCTGCAACACCTGGGCTACAAAGTTCGCTACGTACGCAATATTACCGATGCCGGCCACTTTGAGGAAGAGGGGCGCGAAGCAGAGGATAAAGTAGCGGCCAAAGCTCAGCTAGAACGCATGGAGCCCATGGAGCTGGTGCATAAGTACACCAACCTGTTCCACTGGGGTATGCGCCTGTTCAACAACCTGGACCCCAGCATTGAGCCCACCGCCACCGGCCACATAATAGAACAGATAGACATGATCCGGAAGATCATGGACAAGGGATATGCCTATGAGGTGAACGGCTCCGTGTACTTTGATGTAAAGAAGTACGCCGCCGGCTATCCTTACGGGAAGCTTTCCGGCCGCATACTGGAAGACCTGATGGAAACGACCCGGGAGCTGGACGGCCAGGAAGAGAAAAAGAATAAAGTAGACTTCGCGCTGTGGAAGAGCGCTCCGCCGGAGCACATCATGCGCTGGAACAGCCCCTGGGGCGAAGGGTTCCCCGGTTGGCATATAGAGTGCTCGGCCATGAGCCGCAAGTACCTGGGCGAGACCTTCGACATACATGGTGGTGGTATGGACCTGCAGTTTCCGCACCATGAGAGCGAAATAGCCCAGTCAACCATAGCGCACGACCACGCACCGGTAAACTACTGGATGCACAATAACATGATTACCATCAACGGCAAGAAGATGGGGAAGAGCTACAATAACGTGATAAAGCTGACGGAACTATTCAGCGGTAATCACCCGATACTGGAGCAGCCGTATCACCCGATGGTCGTTCGTTTCTACATATTGCAAACGCATTACCGCAGCACGCTCGATTTCTCAAATGAGGCGTTGCAGGCATCAGAAAAAGCATTCCGCCGCCTGTGGGAAGCGCATGAGTTGCTGCAGAAGCTGGAACGGAACGGAGATGCTGACGCAACGGATAAAGAACTGGATGCTAAGGTAGTTGCCTTCTGCAAAGAGCTGGACGATTTTATGAACGATGACTTCAACACTGCGAAGGTCATTGCCAATCTCTTTGAACTGGTGCCTGTTATCAACAGCATCAAGGCGGGGCACATCAGCGCGGCAGCTATTTCGGCAGACACGTTCGGCATGATGAAAATTGCCTTCAAGACCTACGTAGAAGATATACTGGGAATGCAGGGATTGCAAATGCAGCAAGACAGCGGCAAGCTGGATCGCGTACTCTCCCTGCTGATAGAAATACGGAAAGACGCCAAAGTGCGGAAGGACTTCGCCACCTCCGACCAGATACGCAACAAACTGGCCGAGGCCGGCGTTATGCTGAAGGACGAAAAAGACGGAACGGTTACTTATACCATTGAATAGATGAAGAATATATCCAGGATACTGCAGTATGTAAAGGACTATAAGGGCAAGGTAATCCTGTATTTTGTATTCAGCCTGCTGGCTGTGTTGTTCTCTCTTTTTTCGCTGGGGATGTTGTCGCCTATTATGGCTGTTATCTTCGGCGTAATGGGGGAGACTGCACAGAAGGCAGATGGCTTCCTGGGCAGTATTCTCGGCACTATCAACCAGGTAGTGACAGAACAAGGTAAGACCAATGCCCTGGCGTACATATGTATAGCCGCGGTAGGGTTTACCTTGCTAAAGAATTTGTTCCTGTATTTATCTATGTTCGTGCTTACGCCTTTGCGAAACGCTATCCTGCGCCGGCTGAGGGAAGAGATGTTTGATAAGATACTTTCGCTGCCCATCGGTTTCTTTACGGAAGAGCGTAAAGGCGACCTGGTGTCGAAAATGACAAACGACATGAGCGAGGTGGAGTACTCCATAGTAAGTGTACTGGAAGTATTTATCCGTGAACCATTAACGATCATATTCTTCCTGGTGGCGATGGTGAGCATCAGTCCGCAGCTTACCGTATTCCTCCTGGTATTTCTCCCGGTGGCCGGTTTGATAATAGGCCGCATCAGCAAATCATTAAAGCGGATATCTACGCAGGCGCAGGAGCAAACCGGCGCCATGCTGGGGCTGATAGATGAAACCATTGCCGGTATGCGCGTGGTGAAAGCATTTAATGCAGAAAAGCACCAGCGCCTCCGTTTCTTCCAGCTGAATAATATTCTTTTCCGTACCAAGAATTCATTGACCACCCGCAGAGACCTGGCATCGCCCGTATCGGAGACCCTGGGCGTGCTGGTGGTGAGCATTATCCTTTGGTATGGCGGCCGGCTCGTATTGTCTAATGAGGGGGAGCTGGCGGGGGCGTTGTTTCTGCAATACATCGTTTATTTCACGCAGATAATAAATCCATTCAAAAACCTTTCTACGGCTTTCTACAACGTGAAGAAAGGCTCCGCAGCCCTGCAGCGTATAGAAGACCTGCTGCACACAGAGAATGTAGTGAAGGAAATGCCAAACGCAAAACCCATCAAGTCTTTTGAACACACTATAGAGCTGAAGAATGTACACTTCAACTATGGCGACAAAAAGATACTGAACGGCATAGACCTGGAAATAGAAAAAGGAAAGACCGTTGCCTTAGTGGGTGCATCAGGGGCGGGTAAATCGACACTGGTAGACCTGATACCGCGCTTTCACGATGTAAGCAGCGGTGAGATACTGATAGACGGCGTGAACGTGAAAGAGTATAAGCTGGATGACATGCGCCGCCTGATGGGCGTGGTGAGCCAGGACCCGATACTCTTTAACGATACCATCTATAATAACATCACACTTGGTACCGGCGGCGCAACACAAGAGCGCGTAGAAGAAGCAGCAAAGATCGCTCATGCACATAACTTCATCATGAAGAAGGAACTCGGTTACCTTACTGAAGTAGGCGACCGCGGCAGCCGCCTGAGTGGTGGCGAACGCCAACGTGTAACAATAGCGAGAGCCGTACTGAAAAATCCACCGATACTGATACTGGATGAAGCCACTTCCTCCCTGGATACCGAAAGTGAACGCATGGTGCAGGATGCTATTAACCAACTGATGCAACACCGTACCTGTATCGTTATTGCGCATCGGCTTTCTACCGTGCAGCACGCCGATGAAATAATAGTGCTGAACAATGGAACGATAGCCGAGCGGGGCACACACGCAACGTTAATACAAAATAACGGGCTATATAAAAAATTGGTGGAGATGCAGCAGGTGCGGTAGATGCAGTATATTTGCTCTAAATAGTTGTGATGAAGAAAATCCTTGTTACAGGCGGTTGCGGATACATAGGAGGCCATACCATAGTTGATTTGCTGGAGAACGGATATAGTGTGATTTCTGTGGATGATCTTTCCCGTGGCTCGCTGCGCATGTTGCAGGGTATTGAGAAGATCACCGGCAAAACGGTGAAGAATTACCGGGTCAATCTCTGCGACCTGGAAGACACAGAAGCAATATTTATAGAGAATCCTGACATAGCAGGCATTATTCATTTTGCCGCGTATAAGTCGGTGCCGGAGTCGGTACAACAGCCACTGAAATATTTCCGGAATAATATTAACTCGCTCGTAAACCTGCTGCAGTGCGCGCAAACCTACGGTGTAAATAATTTTGTTTTCTCTTCATCCTGCTCCGTATATGGCAATCCTAAAGAACTTCCTGTAAAGGAAACAGCGCCTTTAGGCGAACCGGAATCACCTTACGCCCGTACCAAGCAAATGGGCGAGGCGATATGCCGCGATTTTGCCGCGCAGAACAGGAACTTTAATGTCTCTCTGCTGCGCTATTTTAACCCCGTTGGCGCGCACCCAACAGCCATAATAGGGGAGCTGCAGGAGAAACCCGAGAACCTGGTACCTATGATTACCCAAACGGCGGTAGGCAAGCGCATGGAGATGATGGTGTTTGGTAACGACTATGATACCCGCGACGGTAGCTGCGTTCGAGACTATGTACACGTGATGGACATAGCCAATGCACACACCAAGGCGCTGGAATGCATTATGGAAGGCCGCAACAAGTATAAGTGCGATATCTATAACCTGGGTACCGGCAACGGGGTAACGGTGCTGGAGCTGATAGAGGCGTTCGAGAAGGCCTCCGGTGAAAAACTAAACTACAAGATAGGCCCGCGCCGCCCCGGCGATGTGGTAGAAGTATATGCGGATAATGAAAAAGCCCGTGCAGTGCTGGGCTGGCAGATAAAGTATGGCCTTCACGAAATGATGGATACCGCCTGGCGCTGGGAGCTAACTATAAAGAAGGAAGCCGAGCAGATACACTTGAATTAACCCCAGTCCCGCTTAAAGAGAACCTTGTTTTTGCCGAAGTACATACTTCGGCTATTTTTTTGGTCCAAGGCATTTGCTAGGGCCAGTGGACTAAAAAACTTAGGCCACCGGCACATCCATTAAATCAGTAATATCCCGCTTCCAACCTACCCCAGGTCTATCTCCGTATTATCCCCAATATTCAAACTCTGGCTAAGGCCGCGAATGTAGGCGTCGTTGCCTATAATAGATGAGTGCAGCACTACCTCTTCCAACTCGGCATAGGAGCCGATGATGGAATCTTTAATGATGGAAGAATCTATAGTAGTGTGCTCGCCTATGGTTACGTTAGGGCCTATGATGGAGTTGTATATTTTACATCCCTCGGCTATGCTTACCGGGTGAATGATAACGGTCGTATCGAAGGGGTATTTTACTTCTTCCGTGGCTTCGTCTTGTTGTTGTTTCAGCAGGGTGGCATTGGTAGAAAGCAGGGTTTCCTTCTTGCCGCAATCGAACCAGTTGTTTACCCGGAAGGCGTTAAAATGGACGCCTTGCTCTATCATATACTCCAGTGCATTGGTCAGGTGGTATTCTCCTTCTTCCGCATCTATGCGGTCGTTCATGTGCCGGGAAAGCGCTTCAAAGAGTTGTTTGGCCTCCTTTATGTAGTAGATGCCTACCATAGCCATATTGCTTTTCGGTATCAGTGGTTTTTCCACCACTTTCAGCACCCGGTCGTCGTCGCTGAGTTCGGCCACGCCGAAACTGCGGGGGTCGTCTACCTTGCGAACGCCTATCTGCGATATGTTGCTGCTCAGTATCTCGCGCACGTTGTAGTCGCACACGGTATCTCCCAGCACTATCATTACCTCGTCGTCGTTCACTACTTCTTTAGTAAGGTAGATGGCGTGGCCGGTGCCTCTCCGGTCGCTTTGGGTAATGAGCGTGTAGTTCAGGTCAGGGTAGGTCTTGGCGATGTAGCGTTGTATTTTCTCGCCCAGGTAGCCTATTACAAATACGAATTCTGTAACCCCTGCCTCCAGTAGCTGGTCTACAATAACGCTGAGGATGGTTTTGCCGGCAATGGGTATCAGTGCTTTGGGCTGTGTATATGTAAGCGGGCGGAGTTTGGTGCCTGCACCTGCCACGGGTATAATTGCTTTCACAAGTATCTGTTTTGAGGCAAGGCCACTAAAGGCAATGCCTTTTTGAGAGGGTGAAATTACGCTAAAATGACCGATTAGTTGCCAGTTAGCAAATACTTAATTCATGAAAAAAACGCGTGACCGGGGCCACGCGTTTCAGTATGGTATGTTAGCTAGCTGCTAGTACAGGTCGGCATATTCATTGAACTTGGCCATAATCGCTACGCGGTTAGCCGCGAGGTCTTGTGCCAGGTGAATGATTTGCGTGTAGATATTTTGTTTCTGTGTGTAGGTGTTCAGGAGCGATGCCTTGGTAGTAGGATTGGTTTCGCTGTGTATTGCTGACTTACCCACGGCAAAGTTGCTGATGAACATCGGCTTCATAGACTCAAAGTCCTGCTTCGCCAGGTTTACCTGGTTGTTCAGCAGATGCTGGTCCATCTGGTTGAATGTGGCTACAAAGGTCGCTTTGGGGGTTTGCGTTGTTGTAGTACCCTGAGCCATAACGTTAGTGGTAGCGCAGGTGGCTGTAAGGAGAAAACAAGCTAATAGTAAGCGTTTCATTTATTCAAATTTTTATAAAGTTACTGATTTTTTCCAACTATTCACTATCTAAGACAGCTGCTTCTACCCCATATAGTTGGGTCATATACTTCAAAGATGGGGAAATAATTTTAACTCCCAGTCCTAATTCCGGCCATTTTTGGTCTACTGCAGCAATGGTTTCCATGTCTGCGGCTATTATATTGGGCCATGGCCGGTCAAATCCGTCCAGGGCTTTGGTTTTACGGGTGCCATCCAGCCCCAGTATGTTTTTCCTGCTGCCGGCGTACAAATGGTCCCTTTTGGGGTCCAGGTTGTTGCAGTGCCGCCAGAGAACGTCGGCTATATCTTCCACAATTACAGTATGTTCTACATACAATATCATTTTAATGGATGATATTTCCGGTATTTGGCACAGTTGCTCGTGCAGCTGTGCTACCTGTCCCGGCTGGTCTTTTTTCACCCCTACCAGCAATACCGGTATCTGCATTTCGCTCGCCAGCCGCTCATTAATCGCCGTTATGGCCGGGAACTTTGCCAGTATGCCAGCCTTATCAAAAGCCTGGTTCCATACAAAGGGGGTAAGCGGCTCAGAGAGCTCCTCCTCCCACTTGCGGGTGCCATCTATACACATCTTTCCGCCAAAGCCCAGTTTGCTGCAGCTATGGTCCAGCACATCCATAGGCCCTTGGCTAAAGTACACATCCGTAGCCGGGTTCAGATTATTAAACACATTCTGTGCCAGTTCTTTGTAGTTGCTGATATCCTGGTCGCCATCGGCCAGTACCAGTATCTTGTTGAACATCATTTGTCCCGCTCCCCACATGGCATTCATCACCTTTTGCCCCTGGCCTGCGTACTCTTTCTCTATGCTCGTGATCACCAGGTTGTGAAACACTCCTTCCACGGGCATATTCATATCTTTTATCTCGGGCACCATGGTCATTTTTATAGGTGCCAGAAAGATGCGTTCCGTTGCCTTTCCCAGCCAGGCGTCTTCCTGGGGAGGGATACCCACGATGGTGGCCGGGTATATAGCGTCTTTCTTGTGGGTAATAGCGGTAACGTGGAAACGAGGGTACCAATCGGGGAGCGAGTAGTAGCCGGTATGGTCGCCAAAGGGGCCTTCCCATATCAGCTCTTCGTCCACATCTACATAGCCTTCTATGATAAAGTCAGCGTCTGCCGGTACTTCTATTTCCGGTTGGGTGATGCACTTCACCAGTTCCACGCGCTTCTTGCGCAGGAAGCCCGCCAGCATGTATTCATCTACATTTTCCGGCAGTGGCGCGGTAGCGCTGTACGTATAGATGGGGTCTCCGCCTATGGCCACCGCTACGGGCATTTTTTTTATCCCCAGCTTTTTGTACTCATTAAAGTGGCGCGCCGATACTTTGTGCTTGTGCCAGTGCAGTGCGGTGAGGTCTTTCTCAAATATCTGCATACGGTACATGCCTATGTTGCGGGTACCGTTGTGCGGGTCTTTGGTATGTATGGCGGGTAGGGTTATGAAACGCCCTCCGTCTTTAGGCCAGCATTTCAGCACCGGTATTTTATCCAGGTCGGGCTGGTCCATTACTACCTGCTGGCAGGCTCCGCGCCCGCTGACTACCTTGGGCATCCACGAGGAGAATTTGCCTAGCTGGGGCAGCATGGCCAGCTTTTCCAATAGCCCGTTTTTGGGGCCTGTCAGCTTTTTGAAAAGTTCTTCTATATCCCTGGCTACCTGGTCCAGGTCGTTCACGCCCAGGGCCATGCACATCCTCTTTTCGCTACCCATAGAGTTGATGAGCAGCGGGAAGTCGGTACCGGTGTTCTCAAAAAGCAGTGCTTTGTTGCGGTCCGGTGTTTTTGATACCCGGTCGGTTATCTCCGCAATCTCCAGCACGGGGTCTACAAAAGTCTTGATGCGTACCAGTTCGCCCGCCGCTTCCAGTTTATCTACAAATTCCCTTAATGATCTGTATGCCATGTCTGTAATTAGCTCGTAAAGTTACGGAATGATGAGGGCTATAAAACAAAAGTCACTGCGCGTGCGCAGTGACTTTTCAATAAATATTGCTGATTAGGCTATTGTACCAACATTTTTATAACCACGGAACCTTTCCCGTTGCTGAGCCGCGTAAAGTAAGAACCGGCTGGGAGCGATTGCAGGCTGATGGTAGTGTGGTTGCCCCCGCGGGTAGCTTTCCACTCGCGGTGCAGAAGTGTAGCCCCGGTTACAGAAAGCACCTCTACCTGCAGCGTTTCGTCTGCTTCAGTATTGTATTCCAGGTTGTACGTGCCCTTGTTGGGGTTAGGGTAAAGCAGGCAGGCCAGTTGTTCGCCCGATGAAGACACTTGTTCTATTCCCAGCTCCTGTAGCAGTATATATATGGGTTGGTAGGCATTTATCTTGCCCCATCCCCAGGTGTTGCTTCCCTGTGAGGGGATGTTGCCGGTATAGTTATCCAGTATGGCAGTTTCCTTCAGCAGGGTGTGTATCTCAGCAGGGGTGAGTGTAGGCTTCACCTGGAGCAGGAGCGCAATGATACCGGCCGCCGCCGGCGAAGACATGGATGTGCCCATCAGCATGGCATACTGGTAGGTGCGGTTGTTCTGCTGCTTGTAGTAGCTGCTCACCACATTGGGATAGCCTGGTCCGGTAGTGTTGGCCATATTGGTATCGTAACTGCTTACAGCAGAGCCAAGTACCAGGCCGGGAGCGGTGATGTCGGGTTTGGTACGGCCATCTATAGATGGGCCGCGACTGGAAAACGGAGCGATATTCCCCTTCACCACATAGTTGGTATAGCTTACGTTATTGCCCAGTATGTTGGTAAACACCGTGCGGGAGGCATATGCGCCCACGGCAATAGCCGACTGCGAGGACGATATATCGCTGATGGTGGTATTGGTATTGCCCGCCTGCATATGGCTGATGCCCTGGTAGTGGGTAAAGCTGCCGTAGTAGCCGGTTTTGTTGTTCACCAGGCCCGTCCACATATTTACGGTGCCCCCGGTTGCGGTTAGGGTCAGCACTATCATGTCGTTGGTTTTGTTGTACACGTCCAGGAAGGCGCGCGGCTTGCCATTGAAGGCCGCAGAGTCGGTAGCTACTGAAATAAAACAAGTGTCCCCGTTCTGCCCTATCATGTACAGGTCGTAAGCGCCGGTGCCTGCATCTCCGGTGCAATACGTGTTCAGCGATGTGAGCAGGTTGGCGCCATCGTACAGGCTGGCCTGTATACAGAACGACTGCGTGCTGTCGCCCCAGGCATCTACCCATGCTCGCTTTTTATTCTGCACCAGGGGTACGTTCAGTGTGGTGGTTACAATGGTGTCGGTAGGGTTGAAGGTTTTGTTGAAGTGTATCAGTTCCTGGCCATTATTCCCTGCGGAGCAAACGAATATTTTACCGGGGCCGGTAAGGTTATCGCATGCCTGGCTAAAGAGCGATGAGCCATCGTGCGGGCCCATGCTGCAGCCCCAGCTCAGGTTGGCAACGGCGGGCTTGCCGTTTACATTGGCGTAGGAAAAAATATAGTTGATACCGTCTATTATCTCTGCCAGCCCTGTACCCGTCCACGACTCTTCGGTAGGGGTAATGCCCACCAGTACCAGGTCGCTTTCGTAGGCCATGCCGCGGTACTTGCTGTGGGTATTGTCTCCGCCATAGCCGGAACCGGCGGCTATACCGGCTACATGCGCGCCGTGAGAGAAATTGTAAGCGTCTGTCTTGGCGTTAAAAAGAGCGTTGGCCGTAACCATTTCATTGCCGTAGAAAAACTGGGAAGGTGGTATGCCGGGTGTCTTTTGCGACCACGCCTTCTTTACCCGGTAGGTAACACCGGAGGTATCGAAGAGGGAGACATGAGTAAAGTCGAAGCCCGCATCTATGATGCCTACTACCACATTCTTGCCGGCATAGGGCATGGGCAGTCCTATGCCCTGGTGCACGGAGTCTACCCGTGTTACTATACGGGCAGTGTCCATATCGGCAAATACGGGTTGGTCGGTTTCTATGTATTCAATGCCGCTGGTGTTAACGAAAGCGTCCATGCTCCCCACCGGTACGTAAACAGTCCAGATATTGCCGGCGCGTGTGCCTACCCGTGCCCCTATGGCAGTAAGGTCCGCTACTGAAACAGTACCGGCCTTTATGAGCGTACTGATGTAGGGATTGTGGTTTGCATCCAGTTGATACACGTAGCCTTCTATGGGTTTCCTGCGTTCTTCCGGGGTGCGGAGCATGAATAATTTTGCCTGTGGCGAGAGCCGTGCTTTCTGTGCGGAAACATTGCCCGCGCTGCATAGGGCTATTGCCAGTAGTATAAGGTTCTTCATTACCTGGTTTTAATAAACGATAAAATTAACCCTAAATACCGATAATACCCTTCGGGCCGTTTTATTTTAAAAGAATATAGATTTGCCTCGGAATGCCTGCTATATACGCTGCCCGGACTATATTGCTGGCCCTGCACAGCCTGTTGCTGGCGGGGTGTGCCCACCACCCCGCTACCGGGATGGATACACCTGCAAATGCGGTAGCGGGAACCGCCGACTCCGGCATCGCCCTGCTGCAGAGTGGCGACCTGGCGGTGCGGATGGGCAGAGATATTACCAGCTATATGATCAGCCGCCTGAACGAGCAAGACTCCTCTTACTCGCATTGCGGGCTGGTGCAGGTAGAAAATGGTTACCCCTGGGTGTATCACTGTGTGGATAATGGCCAGGGGGCGGGAGGTATCCGGCGCGATTCGGCTTCGCGGTTCTTCTCGCCGGCGCAATGCCGGGCGGCCGGTATATGGCGCTATGCGCTAACGCCGGATGAACAGGCGGCGATGCGCCGGGAAATAGCGCGTTACTACCGCCGCAGTGTAAGCTACGACACCGGTTTCGACCTGGAAACGGATGAGCAGGTGTACTGCACGGAACTGGTATATAAAGTAATGAATATAGTGAAGCACGATAACGCTTATATACCTACCGCACGGCGGCGGGGTGTAGTGTACGTGCCGGTAGATAACCTGTACCGGGATGGCAGGGCCAGCCCGGTTTGGCAGAAAGCGTTTAAGTAATAACTTTACCGGCTAATATCAAGCTATGCGTAAAGGGATTGTTGCTATATTATTTACTATGATGTTCCTGGTGTCGTGCGGCGCGGGAGATGCGGAAAAAGTGGCCGAGAAGTGGCTGACGGCCTTTTGGCACCTGGACTACGAAACTGCGGAGCAGTATTCCACCAAAGAAACTATTGATGTGCTGAAGATGTTCGCCATGCTGGAGGAGCGGGTGCTTTCCGATTCGGCGCTGGCGGAAGCGAAAAAGATAAAAGTGAAGGTGAAAGAAGTGCTGGAAGATGGGGGTAAGGCCACCGTGATATATACTACCTCTGCTATACAGGAAGACCAAACCATATTCCTGGTGCGGCAGGAAGGGCAGTGGTATGTGCAAATGACCAAGGATGACATGTTTGGCGACAAGGACGTGGTGGTTGATCCGGATACCAATCCCAATATAGTGGCCGATACTACCACCACTCAGGTAACCGGCGATACCAGCGCCGCCGATATAAATACTGACAAGGCTACTGAAAAGTAGCCTTTGTTGTTACAGTACGTTCCCGAAGAACATGTAGCAGAGCGTAATGGCGGTGATAATGCCTACCAGGTCGGCCAGGAGCATAGCGCCAATGGCGTAGCGGGTGTTACGGACCGATACCGCACCGAAGTAAACCGCTATCACGTAGAAAGTGGTGTCGGAGGAGCCTTGCAATACACAGCTCAGCCTGCCGGCAAATGAGTCGGGCCCGAAAGTTTTCATCGTATCTATCATCATTCCACGCGCGCCGCTTCCGCTCATGGGCTTTATGAGCGCGGTGGGCAGCCCGTCTACAAAACGGGTGTCGGCGCCAAGCGCGCCAAACAGCGCCTTCATACCATTGATGGCTACATCAAAAGTGCCG
This sequence comes from Flavipsychrobacter sp., assembly GCA_016786665.1. Lineage (GTDB taxonomy): Bacteria > Bacteroidota > Bacteroidia > Chitinophagales > Chitinophagaceae > MKUN01. Next base: position 60,154 of record JAEUVZ010000021.1, on the reverse strand, counting down.
CTGGTGCGCAGCATACTGATAGCTACCAGCATGCCTACCAGGTAAGGGATAATACGCACCGCTGTTTCGAAGCCACCTTTCGCGCCTTCCACAAAGGCATCAAAAATGTTGATCTTTTTGTACAGCGCCCCCAATACTATTACCAGGAAAATAAAGAGTATAAGCCCATTGCTGAGCAAGGCTGAGAACCGGGTTACTTCCTGCTCCTGCAAGCCATGCAGGTAATAGACCAGCGCGGCGATGATAGCTGAAATGCCTCCTACCCAAGCCAGTATTACCGGCTGAAATACATTTATCTTCTGCCGGAACGAAACAATGAACATAGCCGCCATGGTAGCTACAAAAGTGGCGATCATGCAGGGGACAAATATGTCGGTAGGGTCGGTAGCGTTTAGCGCGGAGCGGGCGGCGATAATAGATACCGGTATAAGGGTAAGGCCGGATGCGTGCAGGCACAGGAACATTATCTGTGCGTTGGAGGCGGTCTGCTTTTCTGTATTCAATTCCTGCAGGCTTTCCATCGCCTTCAGGCCAAAGGGGGTGGCGGCATTATCAAGCCCCAGGAGGTTGGCGGAAAAGTTCATCATCATGTGGCCCATGGCCGGGTGCCCCTTGGGTACGCCCGGGAAGAGTTTCCCGAAGAAGGGCCCTATGATACGGGAAAGCACCTGTATGCCTCCTGCCCGCTCTGCAATGCTCATCAGCCCCATAAAAAGCGCCATGATGCCAATCAGCTTGATGCACAGGTTAACGGCCACCAGGCAGGTTTCTATAATGCCATCCATATGTTTTACCAGGCGGGGGCGCAGCGCCTCGTAGGTGTGTACCTCCGCGGATGGGTAAGCCGCCTGTAAGGCCTTTGCGTCGGCAGAAGCCGGGTTCGCGGTAATAATCACGCCGGGCGCGTGGGCCGAGTCGGCAGGTATATAGCCATAAGCGGCCAGGGTAGCGGCGGGGTCTTCATTACCGCCGGTGGTTTGCGGCCAACCGGTGGTGGCGTAGTACACTGTTTTGTAAGCATCGTCGCTCTTGCCGGTGACCATGCGGGTGAATATGGCGTCATCGCCGGCTACAAAACACTTATACCCCCCAACGGTGATAGCGATGATGATGAATGCCGCCCATATTCTGCTCAGTGCCATGTAGAAATATTACCGGGTGAAGATAGCGGTTTAAGCCCAAACCTAAAGGGGGCGCGGCGTCAGTCGCCGGTTATACTTCTTCCTTACCGGCGTACCGGGTAACCTCAGGTGGCGTGTAGTTCTGCATCTTGCGGATAAGGTCTTCCACTTTGGTGTCTACCAACAGCATCTGCATCAGCTCCGGTTTCAGGAAGCCCTCGGAAACCATGGTGTTCATCATGGCCAGGAAGGGATCGTAGAAGCCATTTACATTCAATATTCCTATGGGCTTCTGGTGTATGCCCAGTTGCGCCCAGGTCATCATTTCAAACAGTTCTTCCATGGTGCCCCATCCGCCGGGCAGCGCAATGATTCCCTGGCTGAGCCCGTGCATCGTCATTTTGCGCTCGTGCATGGTCTCTACTTCTACCAGTTGGCTCACCTCCTCGTTGGCTATCTCCTTCGTGCGCAGGAACGACGGTATAACGCCTATCACCCTGCCATCGTGATGAATAGCCCCTTCGGCCAGGGCCCCCATAAGGCCTACCTTGCCACCGCCAAACACTACGGTAATGCCGCTGCCGGCCAATATTCTGCCCAGCGTGTAGGCGTGGTCGTAATACACCATATTATCGCCCCGGCTGGCGCCGCAAAATACCACTACGCTTTTCATTGCTTTTGTATTGAACTGCTAATATAATATACCTGTGTTATAATAATGGGGCAAACCCTGTTGCTCCATTATTACTAAAGAACTTCCAGCTGGTTGCGCAGCAGGTCCTCAAATTCGTCACGCTCGCGGATGAGTACGGCCTTTCCGTCTTTTATCAGTACCTCGGCGGGTTTCAGCCGCGAGTTGAAGTTGCTGCTCATTTCAAAGCCATAAGCGCCAGCGTTGTGGAACACGATAACATCGCCCTCGCGCACTTCATTCAATACCCTGTCCCAGGCAAAGGTGTCGGTTTCGCAGATGTTTCCTACTACGGTATAGATGCGTTCCGCCCCGGCGGGGTTGGAAATATTGGTGATGTGGTGGTACGAATCATAAAACATAGGGCGTATCAGGTGGTTGAAGCCGGAGTTTACCCCTACGAACACAGTAGCCGTGGTTTGCTTGATGACATTGGCTTTCACCAGGAAGTAACCGCACTCACTCACCAGGTATTTGCCCGGTTCAAACCATACCTCCAGTTGGTGGCCATATTCTTCTTCGTATTCTTTCATAGCGGTGGTCAGGCGGTCGCCCAGGGTGTACACGTCGGTTTCCGGGTCGCCTTCTTTATAGGGTACCTTAAAGCCGCTGCCCAGGTCAATAAACTCCAATTGCTTAAAGTGGCGTGCCAGCTCAAACATAATATCCAGCGATTGCAGGAATACGTTCACGTCTTTTATTTCGCTGCCGGTATGCATGTGCAGCCCTTGTACCCAGAGGCCGGTGGTCTTCACAATACGCTCTATATGACGGAGCTGGTGTATGGAAATGCCGAACTTGCTGTCGATGTGCCCGGTAGATATTTTGTAGTTGCCACCTGCTTCTATGTGCGGATTGATGCGGATGCACACCGGGTAGCTATTCCCGAACTTGTTCCCGAACTGCTCCAGTATGGAGATGTTATCGATGTTCAGGTTTACGCCCAGGTCTTTAGCCTGTTGTATTTCCGCAAAATCAACACAGTTAGGCGTAAACAGTATCTGGCGGGGCTCGAAGCCCGCTTTAAGGCCCAGCATTACCTCGTTGATGCTCACGCAGTCGAGATTGCCGCCCAACTGTTTTATATATTTGAGGATGTTGATGTTGGTCAGCGCTTTGCAGGCGTAGAAGAACCGGGTAGGGTGGCCCTTGAACGCATCCTGCAGCTTGTGGAATTGCTGCGCTATCTTTTCAGCATGATATACATAAACGGGAGTGCCAAATTCATTGGCCACTGACAATAACTGTTCTTTTGTTACCGGTTGATACATAATAGACACCCTCTCATCCTCCCTTAAAAGGAGGCGCTACAAGGGGGTGCAAATATATTAAAGTCTGCCTTCTTTTATCTCATCTACTATGGCGGGGTCCAGCAGGGTAGAGGTATCGCCGAGTTGCTCCAGTTCACCTTCGGCAATTTTCCGCAGGATGCGGCGCATGATCTTGCCGCTGCGCGTCTTCGGCAGGCCTGTTACAAACTGTATCTTGTCGGGTTTGGCTATAGCGCCGATGATGCGGGTTACTGTCTGCAAAATGTCTTTTCGGGTCTGTTCCGCGTCGTGTTTGGGTTCATCCAGTATCACGTAGGCGTATATGCCCTGGCCTTTCAGGTCGTGCGGAAAGCCTACTATGGCGCTTTCCAGCACGCCGGTGTGGCTGTTGATGGCATTTTCCACCTCTGCGGTGCCTATGCGGTGCCCGCTTACATTCAGCACGTCGTCTACCCGGCCGGTAATGCGGTAGAGTCCCTGCTCATCGCGATAGGCGCCATCGCCGGTAAAGTACAGGTTGGGGTAGGTGGCAAAGTAGGCGGTACGGCAGCGTTCATGGTCGCCATAGGTGGTGCGTATCACCGAGGGCCATGGGAACCGGATACAGAGGTTGCCGCTTATATCGTTGCCTTCCAGTTCCTTCCCGTTCTCATCTACCAGCACCGGCTGCACGCCCGGCAGCGGCAGCGTGGCAAAGGAGGGCTTCATGGGGGTAACTCCCGCCAGCGTGGATATAAGTATGCCTCCCGTCTCTGTTTGCCACCAGGTGTCTACTATCGGGCAGCGTTTGTTGCCTATGTGTTCGTTGTACCAATGCCAGGCCTCCTCGTTGATGGGCTCACCCACGGAGCCCAGTACCTTCAGGCTGCTGAGGTCTTTGCCTTCCAGCGGGGCGGTGCCGAACGACATCAGGCTGCGTATGGCAGTGGGGGCGGTGTACAGCACATTTACCTGGTGCTTTTGCACTATCTCCCAAAAGCGCCCCGCATCGGGCCAGGTGGGTATCCCTTCAAACATCAGCGATGTGCCCCCTGCGCACAGCACCCCGTACAGTATGTAGCTGTGGCCCGTTATCCATCCTACGTCCGCGGTGCAGAAATGCACATCGCCGGGCTGGTACTGGAATACGTTCACGAAAGAATAGGTGGTGTGTATCATATAGCCGGCAATGGAGTGGACCACGCCTTTGGGCTTTCCCGTAGAGCCGGAAGTATATAATATAAAGAGAGGGTCTTCGCTGTCCATTTCTTCGGCGGGCACGTCGGGGCTGCCTTGCTGTTGTACTTTCAGTATTTCGTCCTGCCACCATACATCGCGGCCTTTTATCATGCTCACCGGGGTATCGGTGCGCTCGCATACGATCACCCTTTTTACAAACGGGCAGCTTACCAGTGCGTCGTCTATTATGTTCTTCAGGGGAATGTCTTTAGCTCCGCGGAAGGCGCCGTCGCAGGTAACAATGTATTCGGCATTTGCATCCTGCAGACGGTCGGAGATGCTCTGAGCGCTGAAACCGCCAAATATCACGGAGTGTATAGCCCCTATGCGCGCACAGGCCAGCATAGCAATGGCCAGCTCCGGTATCATGCCCATATAGATGCATACGCGGTCGCCTTTGCTCACGCCGTTGTTCTTCAATACCTGCGCAAAGAGGCATACCTGCCGGTGCAGTTCGTTGTAGGTGATGATGCGGGAAGCTTCCCCGGGATTGTTGGGTTCCCAGATGATGGCCGGGCTATCTCCCCGGCCGGGCAGGTGCCTGTCTATACAGTTCTCGGTAATGTTCAGCTTGCCACCGGCAAACCATTGTACGTCAGGCTCGGCAAAGTTCCATTCCAGTACCTTGTTCCATTTCTTCTTCCAGGTAAAAGTGGCTGCTATCTCTTCCCAGAATTGTTCCGGGTGTTCAATGCTCTTCTTATATGCTTCTTTGTATTCGTCGTACGTCGTTACCTGGAATGAGTATGCCATGATTTAAAGTTAGGAAATAAGTGAGTATCTGTTCACTTCTTTCCCCACGGCTTCTATCCACTCGTTGAAGAGCGTTGTTTCTACCGCGCACATCCTGTCGGCAAGTACCTGCCAGTCGGGGCGGAAGCCCAAGAGCATTTTGGTCATTTCTTCCAGGTGGCCTTCTTCTTCCAGTATAATCGATTTTACGTTTACCCGCTGGTTGTGTGCGGTCAGTACTTCCTGGTATACGCCGTAGAGGCTGTCGGCACGCACTTCTATCGCATAGGTAACCAGCAGGTATGCCCCGTGAAACACATCGCGCCCGCGGAGGCCCAGTTCTTCTTTCAGGTAGCGGCAGGCGGCTGCGTCCAGGCGGTGCAGGTATTGGTAGCTGCTTACCGCGCCCAGCAAATATGGAAAGCTGTAGTCGGGGCAGGAAATACCTTCCAGCTTGCCGATTTGTTTTTTCAGGTAGTAGGCATGGCGGGCTTCTTCGGCGGCATGTTTCAGTACAATTATGTCGGTATATACGGGGTCTTCGTAGCGCGATATTTTCCGGGCCCCGGTATTTTCCATCATAGAGAGGCTGTTGAGCCATTTGCCGTGCAGTTCGGCGGAGGGAACTATTATTTCCAGTATTTCCTTTAGTCGTTGTGTCGCTTCGCTCATGTTACAGTATCGTTAGTAGTTCTTCAATAGTGGCGTAAATGTATTGCAGTTCCTCGTTGGTGATGCAATAAGGGGGCAGCAGGTATATGATATTGCCCAACGGGCGCAAAAGTATCTTTCTTTCTATAAAGAAGCGGTATAAAAAATCCCGCTGTTCGTTGGTGTATGAGGTGGCGCCCCCTGTGTTCAGTTCTATGGCCAGCATGGTGCCGCATACGCGGGAGCTGGTTACTTTAGGGTGTGCCGCTATTTTATCGCGGAAGCCGGTATGGCGCTGTTCTATCCGCTGCCGGCTGGCGGAGCATTCATCGGCCAGCAGCAGTTGCAGGCTGGCGATGGCTACCGCGCAGGCCAGGGGATTGGCCGTGTAGGAGTGCCCGTGATAGAGCGTCTTGCCGCGGTCGTCGTCGTAAAAGGCATCGAAAATGTGCTGGCCGCAGGCCGTAACGCCAAAGGGCATCGCCCCGCCGGTAAGCCCCTTTGAGAGGCAAATGATATCGGGTGGGGTGGCTACATTGTCGCAGGCAAATAATTTGCCCGTTCTGCCGAAACCGGTAAGCACCTCATCGGCTATTATAAGTGTGTGCCGTTGCCGGCAGAGCCGGAAGTATTGCTCCAGTATATCCGGGGCGTACGTGCGCATGCCGGCGGTTCCCTGTAGCAGGGGCTCTGCTATAAAGGCGGCAACGTCGTCCTGGGCTAGCAGGGCTTCCAGTTGCCGGGTGCTGTCGCCTGTTCCATCGGGGAAGGGGATGAATACAACATCAAAGAGTTTGTCGTCGAAGACCTGGGTAAATATGCTGCGGCTGCTCACCGACATGGCTCCGAAGGTATCTCCGTGGTAAGCGCCTTCCAGCGCTACGAATTTCTTTTTAGGGGTGCCCTTGTTGGCCCAGTATTGCAGCGACATTTTCAGCGCCACCTCCACCGCCGTGGAGCCATTGTCTGAATAAAATATTTTGCGCTGGTTGCCGGGCAGTATTGCCAGCAGTTTTTCCGCCAGTTCTACGGCCGGCTCGTGCGTGAATCCTGCAAATATAGCATGCTCCAGTGTCCGGAACTGCCGGTGTATGGCTTCGGCCAGGTGTGGATGGGAATGCCCGTGCAGGTTTACCCACCACGAGGATATAGCATCCATGTAGCGGTTGCCGTCTTCGTCTTCCAGGTACAATCCTTCTCCTTTTACAATGCCTATAGCCTCCGGCCACAGTTTCATGGGCGTGTACGGATGCCAGATAACTTCTTTGTCGCGTTGCCGTATATTACTCATGGCCTAGTTTCTGCCGAAGCGCGTTTTGTATTATTAGTGCCTGCTGTGTTATGTGTTCGTGCGCCAGCTCGCTGAATTGTGGTATGTGCGCTATAATGGGTACACCCCCGTATCGCTCTATAAAGCGCTCTGATTCTTCGTTGCGGTCGCCACTGATGATGATGCCCGGTAGCAGGATGCCCCTGGCCTTCAGCACCTCTATACTCATCAGCGTGTGGTTGATGCTGCCGAGGTAGTTCCTGGAGACCAGCAGGGTGGGTAGCTGGTAGTGGCTGATAAAGTCAGCCATGGTATCCGTATCGTTAATAGGGGAGTGAACGCCTCCGGCAGTTTCTACTATCAGTGCATTGGCAGTATGCGGAAAGGTAAAGTCCTTATAGTTTACCTGCACGTTGTCTATTAAAGCCGCAGCGTGAGGGGAAAGTGGTTGGGAAAGCCTGATGGCTTCCGGGTGAACCCGGCTGGCACCGTTGGCCAGCAGTCCCGACACGGTAATGGTGTCGCTGTGTTCCAGGTCGCCTGCCTGTACGGGTTTCCAGTAGTCGGCGCCCAGGGCTTCTGCAATCACCGCCGAAGCGATGGTCTTACCGATACCGGTATGTATTCCCGCTATAGCTATTGTCTTCATGTTACCGATTTGAGTGTGTGAAATAGTAAATCTACCTGCTCCCGCGTGTTGAACGAGTGCAGGCAAACCCTGAGGCGTTCTTCGCCTTTCGCTACCGTGGGGTGAAGGATCGCATTCACCTGCAGCCCTGCCTGCTGCAAAGCGGCTGCTGCTGCCAATGCCTTACTGTTGCTGCCCAGTATCAGTGCCTGTATCGGGCTGGCGCTGTCTTTCCAGCCGCCACCCCAATTAACGACCTGCTGCCTGAAGTAGGCTATCAGCTCATGCAGTTGCTGGTTGGTATGGCCGCTGTTCAGTAGATGGTCGTATGCGTTACTGATAGTATCTATGCTGTGCGCCGGCAGTGCGGTAGTGTAGATGAACGGGCGGGCGAAGTTGACCAGGAATTGTTTTAGCCGGTTGCTTCCTGCTACCGCGGCTCCATGGCAGCCCAGTGCTTTACCAAAAGTGTGAACACGGGCAAATACGTATTGCTCCAGGTTCTCCGCGCTCACCAGTCCCGCGCCATTCTCTCCGAATACGCCGGTGGCATGTGCTTCGTCTACAATAAACGCCGCGTGGTATTGATGGGCCAGCGATGCTATCTCTTTCAGCGGTGCCGTGTCGCCATCCATAGAATATACCGACTCGGCTACCACGATGACAGGCCCTGCTGTGGCAAACTGTTCCAGCTTTCTCGCTAGGTCGTTCGTGTCATTGTGCCGGAATTTGTACTGCCGTGGTGCGAGGCTCAGCCGCACACCATCTATAATGCTGGCGTGGCAGAGCTCATCGTACAATACGGTGGTATGGCGATTGGCCAGGGCCGATAACAGGCCCGTATTGGCATCGTAGCCGGAATTGAATAGCAAAGCAGCTTCGGCATGGTGGAACTTCGCGATTGTTGATTCCAGCGCTTCCATCTCCGCAGAGTTGCCTGAGAGCAACCGGGAACCGGTAGAACCGGTACCCGCGCTGGCGGAACGCAGCACATTATTGGTAGCCCACCCCAGGTAGTCGTTGGAAAAAAAATCAACCTGCGCGCGCTGTGTTTTCAGCGTGCGCAGGTTGCCTGCTTCTGTGCGTTCCTGTAGTTTCTGGTTGATGTATATGTCTACAGGATTCATGTTTATGCTTCTTGTAGTACCTCCTTATCGGCAAAGGCCGCTTTGGGGGTAAGGCCGAGTATCTGGAACATCTGCATGTCTTCGTTAAACTCGGGGTTAGCGGTGGTCAGTAATTTATCACCGGCAAAGATGGAATTAGCACCCGCCAGGAAACACAGTGCCTGCTCGGCCATAGAGAGTTCCAGCCTGCCTGCGGAGAGGCGCACTGCCGATCTGGGCATAATAATGCGCGCGGTGGCTATCATCCGCACCAACTCGTAAAAAGGAACACGTTTGTTTTCTGCCAGTGGCGTACCTTTTACGGGTACCAGCACATTAATAGGCACCGACTCCGGGTGTTTGGGCAGGTTTACCAGCGTGTGCAGCATGCCTACCCGGTCCGTATCCGTTTCGCCCAGGCCTATAATGCCGCCACTGCATACCGAAATACCTGCGTTGCGCACGTGTTCCAGGGTATTCAGGCGGTCATCGTAGGTGCGGGTGGTTATTATCGACTCGTAGTGGTCAGCGGAGGTATCGATATTGTGGTTGTAAGCATAGAGGCCGGCATCGGCCAGCTTCTGCGCCTGCGATTCGGAAAGCATGCCCAGTGTGCAGCACACTTCCATGTCCAGCTTGGTTACTTCCTTCACCATATCCAGCACGCGGTCAAAGTCGCGGTTGTCGCGCACTTCCCTCCATGCCGCTCCCATGCAGAACCGGCTCGCGCCCCCTGCTTTGGCTTTGCGGGCGTTTTCAATCACCTCGTCGGTTTTCATTAGCGCCTGTACCTTAATGTCGGTATGGAAACGGGCGGCCTGCGGGCAATAAGAGCAGTCTTCCGAGCAGCCGCCTGTCTTTATGGAGAGCAGGCTGCTTATCTGCACCTCACCTGGTTTGTGGTGCTGCGCATGCACGGCGGCCGCTTCCATGATGAGGCCCAGCAGTGGTTTGTCGTAAATTCCTTTGATTTCTTCTAACGTCCAGTCGTGACGAACTTCCGGCATTTATTGATGGTTTAGGCGGCTAAAATAGAGTTATTGAGAGTTTTGAGCAAATCATAAAGCGAATGGGTTGTAATAGAATGACTTTAATAATACAATCCTGTTCTAATATGGACGACATTTATTAGTAATTTCGCAGTTCTCATTAATTACTGAATAATAATTATATCAATACATCAATTATGAATTGGATCAAATCCGCATTCCTGGTGGCCGGTATCGCCTTGTCGATTTCGGGCTATGCACAGGGGAAGCATGAGTGGAAGGAAGCAACCTCCGCCGGCTACAAGTACAAGTATGTTACCAACGATCCCTTCCAGGCAAGGTTCTATACGCTGAAGAATGGCCTTACGGTTATTCTCAGCCCCATCAGTAAAGACCCGCGGATGCAGGTGTACATTGCCACTAAAGCCGGTAGCAAGACCGACCCCGCCGATCATACCGGCCTGGCCCACTACCTGGAGCACATGCTGTTTAAAGGTACCAGCAAATACGGTTCGCTGGACTGGGGTAAGGAGAAGCCTTACCTGGATATGATAGAGCGCCTGTACGAAGAGTACAACGAGGCACCTGGCTCCAGGCGCCCGGCACTGTACCATGTTATCGATTCGGTATCGGGGCTGGCATCTAAGTATGCGATTGCCAATGAATACGACAAAATGATGTCGTCAATGGGCGCGCAGGGAACCAACGCCTTCACCTCGTATGAGCAGACGGTCTACACCGAAGATATTCCCTCTAACGCCGCCGATAAATTCCTGAAAGTACAGGTAGAGCGCTTTACCAACCCGGTATTCCGCATCTTCCATACCGAACTGGAAGCGGTATATGAAGAAAAAAACCGCACGCTGGATAATGATGGCCGTAAAGCCAATGAGCTGATGATGGCCAACCTGTTCCTGAACCACAACTACGGAAAGCAGACTACTATTGGTACCATCGAGCACCTGAAGTCGCCCTCGCTGGTGGCTATCCGCAAGTATTTTGATACATATTATGTGCCTAACAACATGGGCGTTATCGTGTCGGGCGACTTTAACCCCGATGAGCTGATAAAGAAAATAGACGCGGAATTTTCTGTAATGAAATCGAAGCCCGTGCCGGAGTATAAGTTCCAGCCGGAAGCGCCCCTTACAGCCCCGGTAATAAAAGAAGTGGTAGGGCCAGATGCGGAGTTTGTTTCCATAGCTTACCGCCTGCCGGGAGTACACTCAAAAGACGCTGTGCTGGCCGACCTCGTAGGCCAGATACTTTCTAACGGAAAGGCGGGCCTCATAGACCTCAACCTGGTAAAAAAGCAAAAGCTGCTCCGTGCCGTAGCCGGTGCCAGCGTACTGGTAGACCACGGCTTTATGTACCTACAGGGCTCACCAACCCAGGGGCAGACACTTGACGAGGTGAAATCGCTGATACTGAACGAAGTGGAGAACCTGAAGAAAGGCAACTTCGACGACGCGCTGCAGCTTTCCATAGTGAACAACATGAAAAAGTATATGATGCAGCAAACCGAAAGCTATGGCGCGCGGGCCTCTATACTGATGAGCGCCTTTACCGGTGAAGAAGACTGGCTGACGGACGTAGAATACATAGACCGCATGTCGGGCTATACCAAGAAAGACATCATGGACTTTGCCAATAAATACTTCGGCAACAATTATGTAGCTGTTTACAAGCGCAAAGGAGAAGACAAGAACGTGCTGAAAGTAGACAAGCCGCCCATTACACCGGTGGAAACCAATGCCGGCAAAGAGTCTCCCTTCCTGAAGATGATCAATGATATGCCCGTTTCAGATATGAAGCCGGTGTGGGTAGACTATGATAAGGACCTGAAACGCGGTAAAGTAGGTGCGGCAGAAGTGCTGTATGTACACAACCCTACCAATGGCCTTTTCCGTATGACGTACCGGTACAAAGCCGGTAACTGGAATGACCGCAAAATGGGAGTAGCCGCGCAGTACCTGCAGTTTCTGGGTACGGACAAGATGAGCGCCGAGGACATATCGAAAGAGTTCTACAAACTGGCCTGTAGCTTTACGGTAAACGCCAGCGACGAATATACCAACGTAACCATTGAAGGCCTGCAGGAGAATTTTGACCAGGCGGTAAGCCTTTTCGAAACCCTCGTGAAGAATTGCAAAGCCGACGAGAAAGCGCTGGACGCGCTGAAAGGCCGACTGGCTAAAGCTCGCTCTGATGCCAAGAACAATAAGGGCGCTATCATGCAGGGCCTCATCAGCTACGCGCGCTATGGCAGCAAAAATCCGTTCAACAATGTGCTGAGCAACGAGGAAATGAAAAGCCTGACCGGTGAAGAACTGGTGAAGATTCTTCACAACCTTTCTTCTTACGAGCACCGCATACTGTACTACGGCCCGCAGGAACTGAATGCGCTTACCGCATCCCTGTCTAAGGCCCACACTGTTCCCGGTACCTTTACGCCGGCGCCGGCTATGCAGAACTTCGCCTTCAGCAACCAGGCAAAGACCGAAGTGCTGTTCGCCAACTACGATATGGTGCAGAGCGAGATACGCTGGGTGCGCAACGTGCCGGGATATGACCCTACCCGCCAGGCGACCATAGACGTGTTCAACAACTACTTTGGTGGTGGCATGGGTACCATCGTCTTCCAGACGATACGGGAAAGTAAGGCCCTGGCATACTCTACCAGCGCCTACGTGGTGACGCCGCAGAAAAAGGAAGACCCTTACTACATCTCCGCATATGTTGGTTGCCAGGCTGATAAATTCAACGAGTCAATAGCCGCTATGAACGAACTCCTGACCGGGCTCCCCGAGGTGGAAAACAACATCATTAATGCCCGTGCCGGTATTAAGAAGGATATAGAAACAGAAAGGATAACGGAAGATGGCATCATCTACAATTACCTGGCTGCTGAGCGGAAGAACCTGAAGACAGACATCCGTAAGATAATTTACGAAAGCGCTGACAAACTGGACTACCGTACACTAAATACGTTCCACAAGGAAAATATGTCGGGCAAGCCCTATACCTATTGCGTAGTGGCTTCCGATAAAAAGGTGAATGTTAGCGATATGGAAAAGCTGGGCGCGTTGAAGAAACTAAGCCTGGAAGAGATATTCGGATACTAATTATTGCCGGAAAATTAATTTTCCCAGCCCGTGAGCGACTAGCTCACGGGCTTTTTGTATTAAAAAATAACCAATGGTTAATAATCGACCGAGAGAATTGAATAGATAGCTAAGGCAAGCCTTTTGGCTGAATTTGCTGTCTATCCGGTGAGGAACGGAAAAAATGTTTCTTTAGTATTAATATTTACTTTTTTAACATTATTTTTCTTTACTTTAGTAAGCATTTAAGACCTATATAATATGTCATCCTTTTATCGCCATCTATTTGCCGGACTCTTGTTACTTTTCAGCGCCAGCACCCAAGCCCAGGTAACAGCCGGTTTTACCTTTACGCCCACGCACGGTTGTCCGCCCCTGGTAGTGAGTTTTACCAACACATCTACGGGTGCCACTTCCTATAGCTGGAACCTGGGTAACAGTACCATAACCAACCAGACGAATCCGCAGACCAGCTACCTCACAGCGGGAACGTACACTGTTACATTAACGGCATACGGCCCTAACAACACCACCAGTACCAGTACGCAAACCATTACGGTGTACCCGCCGCCTACGGTGCAATTTACCGGGAGTCCCTTGTCGGGCTGTCCCGGCACTACCGTGCAATTCACCGACCAGTCGGTGCTGAACGTATCAGGGCCGGCCACCTATCTCTGGGATTTTGGTAACGGTGTTACGAGCACGCAGCAAAATGCCAGCAATACTTTCTACAATTCCGGTTTCTACAATATCAGTCTCTTCGTAGTTAACTCACAGGGTTGTACCGCCAACCTCGTAAAGCCAGCTTATGTAAACATTTTTACGCCGCCGGCTATCAACATAGGGGCTAACTCTACTATCTTTTGTAACGCGCCTGCGGTGGTGAACTTTACCAATAGCACCACGGGTACACAACCCATTACGTACTCATGGAACTTTGGTGATGGCAACACGGGTACCGGCACCACGCCCACGCATACATATTTCAATACCGGTTCGTACACGGTTACCGTTATAGCCACCGATGCCAACGGCTGTAAGGATACGGCGGTATACAACAACTACATAAATGTACTGAGCCTTAATGCGGATTTTACCGCGCCGGACAGCGCTTGTGTACACAATGCGGTGAGCTTTACCAATACCTCCAGCGCGCACCAGTCACGCACCTGGTACTTTGGCGATGGCGGCACCTCTACGCAAAACAATCCTACATACACTTATTCTACCGCCGGTACCTACAACGTGATGCTGGTAATAGTGAACGGCCCTTGTATAGATACGGCGATTCATCCGTTGGTAGTACTGCCGCAACCCCCATCTAACTTTACCATCAGCCCGGGCATCGCCTGTCCGCCGCCATCTACGCTCCAGTTCACCAGCACGGCCCCTCCCGGTTCTACCTTCCAATGGGACTTTGGCGGGGGTACTTCTACAGCGCCCAACCCTACCTATACTTACAATACCACCGGTGTAAAAACAATAACGATGGTAGTAACCACTCCCTTTGGGTGTAAGGACACCATCGTGCGCACCGATACTATCTACAACAGTATACTTACTATAGACGCCCAGCCCGACTCGGGTTGTGCCCCTCTGCCTGTCGACTTTTCAGTCAGTCATGCTACTACGGTGCCTTACGGATATGCGATACCATACCCATCGCCTATTGTTAGCTATAGCTGGAATTTTGGGGATGGTAATACCGGAACCGGGGCTACCCCCAGCAATACATATGTGAACCCCGGCATTTACCAGGTGACCGTTACCGTGCAGACCGCCAATGGCTGCACCTTTACGGATACGTTAGAGGTGCGCGCGGGTATTGTTCCTGAAGCCGGATTTACCGCAGCACCTATACATATATGCTACAATGATAGTGTCCACTTTACCAACACATCGGTGAATGCCACCGGCTACCTCTGGCTATATGGTGATGGAGAGGACGAGATAGGTACCATAGACCCTACCCACTACTATGTGCTACCGGGCTGGTTTACTCCCACGCTTATAGCGTACAATAATGGCTGCCCCGATACCTTTGTGTACCCTTTGCAGATACAGGTAGATTCACCTATGGCCGATATAGCCTTTAGTCACCTGTGTAACCCGCGTACGCTCATTGATTTTGATAACAACTCACTGGGAGCCACTACCTTTATGTGGATATACGGCGATGGTACCACCTCTACGGTGAACGATGGCACGCACAACTACCCGGGGCCGGGTATATGGGTGGTGCAGCTGGCTACGTACAATGCCGCATCCGGCTGCCGCGATACCGATGTCGTCACATTGCATGTACTGGACCTTAATCCCAACTTTGCGGCCAATGATACGGCCATATGTCCGTTCGATACCGTCACCTTTACGCCCATCAACTCCGGTGGGTTCCCCGAAGAATATTTCTGGTATGTAAATGGTACGTTTGAAAACAATACGCCCATCTTTACCCACGTATTTGAAGATCCCGGCTATTATAATATCATGCTCATTACCAGGGATATTAACGGCTGTTTTGACACGGTGAGTAAACAAGGGTATATATTGGTGGCGAAACCTAATGCGGCTTTTACGCCCAATCCGCCCAATGGGTGCGCGGCGCTAACGGTCATATTTACGGACAACAGTACCGACCAGCCCGGCACATTCCTGACCAACTGGGAATGGGACTTTGGTAATGGCACGGCTAACGTGACCGTCCCTACCGTGGGCAACGTATATGGTACCGGTGGTAACTACAGCGTAGTAATGATAGTGACCGATAACGTGGGCTGTAAAGACACCGCTACCGGCCTTATTTCAGCCTATCAGCCGCAGGTGGCATTTGCCACTGCCAATACGCGCCCCTGTGTGAATGACTCCGTGCAGTTCACCAACTACAGCGTAGGCAACAACCTTACCTACGAATGGAGTTTTGGCGATGGCGGTACTTCTACACTGCAGAACCCCAAGCATGCCTACGGGCCGGGTACCTATACCGTAACATTGATAGCTACCGACATAAACGGATGTAAGGATACCTTTACCGCTGTCAACTACCTGGTAGTGGCCAGCCCGGTAGCATCCTTCACGCTCGATTCCATAGCGGTATGTCCGCCGTTGCTGCCCAATATACAGAATACCTCTACCGGCGCCTTCTTCTATGAGTGGGACCTGGGTAACGGTAATACATCATTTGCTTTCAACCCATCGGTAACCTATGTTACATCGGGTGCGTACACCATTACGCTGATAGCAACCAACCAGTACGGATGTGAAGACACTGCGGTGCATGTGGCCACGGTCTACGGTTTCGGTGGTGCGTTTAATTATACTCCGCTCGACGGCTGCGTGCCGCATACCGTGATGTTCCAGGCCAACCTGTCGAATGTACCAAGTATTACCTGGGACTTTAACGATGGTACTGTAGCTACTGTTTCGGCTACCGATACTATCAGCCATACCTATACGGTAGCGGGTTATTACCTGCCCAAGCTTATTCTCAGCGATGGTACCGGCTGCCAGACATCGAACCTGGGCCTCGATACCATTAAAGTGGACTCGCTCATTATGGGCTTCTACGCCAATAGCCCGTGCATCAACAGTGTGGCTGATTTCGTGGATACCTCTAAAGGCTTGTTTACTTCTACCACTATCACCTCCTGGTGGTGGCAGTTCCACGACGGAACTACCAGCACCAACCAGAACCCGTCTATGCTGTATGGCCCCGCGGGTACCTACCCGGTTACACTGGTAGTTACCAGCTCTACCGGCTGTATTGATACGCTGGAAGGTGACGTGCGTATCCGGGAACTTCCGGAGATAACAGCCTGCCCTGATACGGTTGTCTGCGTGGGCGACCCCGCAACCCTGTATGCGGAAGGGGGAGTCTCGTATGTGTGGACCCCGAACGACGGCACGCTCAGCTGCTCGCAATGCGATTCGCCTTTGGCTACCACCACGGTACCGGCTACCTATACCGTAGAGGGTACCGATGTGTACGGCTGTAAAAATACCGATACCACCCGTATCTCCCTGAAAACAAAAACAGAAAGCCTGGTGAATGACAGTGCCATGTGTTACGGCGATACCATTCAGCTATCGTGTACCAATGCGGCTGTGTGGGCGTGGTCGCCATCCTATGGATTGAGCGATACCACGGTAGGCCATCCGTTTGCATGGCCCGATACCACCATCACCTACACGGTAATATCCAACCAGGGCTCGTGCATACCCGATACCAACTACGTAACAGTAACCGTGCACCCGCTGCCGGTAGTGAACCTGGGCCCCGATATACAGATATCCGGCGGTGGCAGCGCGCAGCTAATGGCCACGGGTACCAATATAGACAAGGTAGCCTGGATGCCGTATTCATCGCTGAGCTGCGATAGTTGTTTAGACCCCATAGCAACGCCGAAACTCACGACCAATTACATCGTTTACGCCTTTACAGACTTTGGCTGCGTAGACACGGCGGATATACGGGTGAACGTGGTGTGTGAAGAGAGCCAGATATTTATACCAACAGTATTTACCCCTAATGCGGATGGACAGAACGACGTGTTCTACCCAAGGGGCAAGGGCGTGAGCGGTGTGAAATCGTTCCGTATTTACAACCGTTGGGGTGAGCTGGTGTTTGAGCGGACCAACTTCCTGCTGAACGACGAGACCATGGCGTGGGACGGAACCTTTAAAGGGGATATCGCCCGCCCGGATGTGTATGTGTATATGATGGAGGCCATTTGCGATACAGGTGAGCCGATGTTTATTAAAGGTGACGTAACTATAATCCGTTAAAACTACGAGGAGTATGAACAGGAGAATACTGAAGAAAATTGCCGCGCTTTGCGCATTGGTGATACCGGCTGCTGCCAGCGGCCAGGCCGACGTCCATTTTTCGCAGCTATACGAAACCTCGGTACTGCGTAACCCGGGCCTGGTGGGGGTAAACGAACAGGACTATAAAATAGGCCTGGTGTACCGCAACCAGTGGAGCACCATCTCGCATCCCTTCCAGACTGCTATGCTGACGGCGGAGGGGCGTTTCCCCGTAAGTCATGCCTCCAGCGACTTTGTAAGTGTGGCCTTGCTGGGCTATTACGATAAGGCAGGCAGTGTAGACCGGAAAATATCCGCATTCTACCCGGCGCTGAACTATAGCAAATGCATTAACCCCGACCGCAGTACTTACCTCTCGCTCGGGTTCACAGGAGGGTATCTCCAGTATAGCTTTGACCCTACCAAAGCCACCTTTAACAACCAGTACCAGAATGGGTTTAACCCCGGTGTGATTGGAGAGACACTGCCGCAGCCCCGTCTCGGTGTGTGGGATATGGGCGTAGGCCTCAACTTTAATACCATAGGCGGAAAGAACAAGGATATAATGTACATAGGCGGCGTATCGGCCTATCACATCACTCGTCCGCGCAATTCTTTTTACAACGAGCTGGATATGAACCTGGCCGTGCGCTGGAATGCCAACCTGGGTTTCAGCAAGCAGGCCAGTGATGAATTTGTGTACCAGTTTCATGCAAACTATGCGCAGCAGGGCCAGTTCCGCGAATTGATGGTAGGTGGTTTGCTGGGTTGGAACGCGGTAGTGAAAGGCGCTATCAACAGCGTGTTCACTATATACGCCGGTGCTTTCTACCGCCACAAAGATGCCGTGGTGCCCGTGTTTAAGCTCAGGTACAAGGACCTTTCCTTTGGCTTCAGCTACGACGTGAATACCTCGCAACTGAAGGCGGCCAGCAATATGCGCGGCGGCTACGAGATAATGCTGATAAAAACAGGCAACTTCCCGAACAACGACGCGGCTACGGGCAAGGTAATGTGCCCCCGCTTCTAAGAGTAATTTTTTGGTTTTGGTTATACCAGGGGCAGCTTCGGCTGCCTTATTTTTTTCGCAGGTTTTTGTAGACTTTTATGGCGCTCATCAGCAGGATGATGAAGGCCAGCAAGCCCGCCAGTCCCCAGAACCAGCTCATGCTCTGTTTTACCACCACAACCATCACTATGGCTACCAGGAAGATGGTGGCTATCTCGTTCCAGAGGCGGAGCCTTTGAGAGGAGTATTTGAATAGGCCGTTCATTTGCTGGCGGTACAGTACATGCAGCGTATAGAAATAGATGTATAGCCCCACTACAAAGGCCAGCTTTATGTGCAGCCATTGCGGTGTAGCGCCCATCTGGTACCAAAGGATAGGGCCCAGCGCCAGCGTGAGAAGGGCCGATGGCCAGGTAATGCCCAGCCACAACCGTTTTATCATAATGCCGAACTGCTGCTGCAATATGCTTTTTTCCGGCTCGGGCTTTTCGTTCGCTTCTGTATTGTATATGAACAGGCGCACAATGTAGAACATGCCGCTGAACCAGGTAACAATAAAGATGATATGTAGCGCTTGTATGTAAGGGTTCATCCGGCTAGTAGGTTTCCAGTAGCATATCTTTCTTGCCGGCATTTATTTCCTGCACCCAGCTCGCCAGCACCTTTACCCACTCGGGGTGTACGTTCAGGCAGGGAATGGAAGTAAACTCCTGGCCGCCACCATTCAGGAAGATGTGGCGTCCTTCTATCGCTATCTCTTCCAGCGTTTCCAGGCAGTCGCTGATGAATGCCGGGAATACCACCAGTAGTTTTTTTACTCCTTCTTCGGGCAACGCCGCCAGGCGCAGCGCGGTATAAGGCTTCAGCCACTCGGCGCGCCCCAGCCGCGATTGGAAACTCACTGCATATTTATCCTGGGGTATCCCTAGTTTTTCGGCGGCCAGTCTCGTGGTTTCATAGCACTGGTGGCGGTAGCAGTATTTATGAGCTGCAGAGTTGACAGTGCAGCAGCCTTCGGCTTTCAGGCAATGCGCGCCGGTTGGGTCGCCTTTCATTACATGGCGTTCCGGAATGCTGTGGTAGCTAAAGAGTATCTGGTCGTAGTCTTGCTGCAGGTAGGGCTTGATGCTTTCGGCAAGGGCATTGATGTAGGCATCTACATTGTAGAAAGGCTTGATGGTGGTGAGCCGGAACGGGTAGCCGCCCTTTTTGTGCAGCTCTTCCGCATACACCACGGCTGTTTCGTAGCTGGACATAGCATAATGCGGGTAGAGCGGCACCAGTATAACCTCCTCCAGGCCAGGGTATTGGGACCGCAGTTTGTCAAACGCCTGCTTTGGCGATGGTGTGCCGTAGCGCATGGCCACTTCCACGGGCTCGGCTATCTGGGCCTGCAGGGCTGCCTGTAGCTGGTAAGTGAGTACCATAAGCGGGGAGCCTTCTTTGGTCCAGATAGATTTATAAGCCTCTGCCGACTTTGGTGCCCGGAAGCGGGTAATGATGCCCTTCACCAGCAGGAAACGCTGCAGAAATGGTTTGTCTATTACCCGTTCGTCCATCAGGAATTCATCAAGATAACGTTTTACGTCTTTTACCTCCGTAGAGTCCGGGGAGCCCAGGTTCATCAGGAGAACTGCCTTCTTTGCTTCAGCCATTAATCTAAAGTGTAATTTATAGGGGATTGTTCGTCCCTTTTCGCAAAGGTCGTTAAAGAATAGAATAATAAATGACTGATGGATGTCATTGTTGAAAATGACGGAGTTATGACATGATAATTAGCCAATCGGGAAGCGGGAAATTACCTTTGCGGGAGAGATTTTCCAGTAATCAAAATGCAGGAGTACGATAGAACGAATATTACAAATTTTTGGGTAGTAGGGATCAATTACAAGAAGAGTGATGCGGGTGTACGGGGGAAATTTGCTGTAAACAGCGAACAGTATGAAGCGATACTGGCTGCGGCGCATGCTAATGGCGTGCCCGAACTGTTTATACTTTCTACCTGCAACCGGACGGAAGCCTATGGCTTTGCCCCGGATGCGGAAACACTCATGGCGCTCATTTGTAGCCAGGCCGATGGCGATATGGATACGTTCCAGAAGCTTGCCTATGTGAAGAACGGGGCGGAGGCAATGGTTCATCTGTTCCATGTTAGCGCCGGGCTGGATTCCCAGATACTGGGCGATTTTGAAATACTGGGCCAAATCAAGAACGCAGTAAAGTTCTCTAAAGAGAAAGGGCGCATCGGTACGTTTGTAGAGCGGCTGGTGAACTGCGTGATACAATCCTCCAAAGCCATTAAGACACATACACAGCTAAGCGGGGGAACCGTGTCGGTATCCTTCGCCGCTATTCAATACATCCGCGACCACATAGCCGATATATCGGGCAGGAAGATATTGCTGATAGGCACCGGGAAGATAGGGCGCAATACCTGCAAAAACCTGGTAGACTACCTGCACACCCGCAACATAACCCTGGTAAACCGCACTGAAGAAAAAGCCAGGATACTGGCCGGTGAGCTGGGCCTGCAGGTAGCTCCTTTTGCGGAAATAGATAAGGAAATAGAAGAAGCAGATATTATACTGGTGGCTACCAACGCCGCGGAACCTACCCTGTTTACACACCAGCTGGAAGGCGCTGGGCAGAAGCTGGTGATAGATATGTCCATCCCTTGCAATGTAGAGCAGGCCGCGCAGGCATTACCCAATGTCCGGTTCCTGAACGTGGATGAACTTTCGCGCATAAAAGACGAGACCCTCCAGATGCGCAAGGCCGAAGTGCCCAAAGCAGAGGCGCTGATTATGGAGCACGTGGAAGAGTTTATGGACTGGTACGAAATGCGTAAGCATGTACCGGCGCTGAAGCAGGCCAAGGACAAATTGCAAACATTGCAGGCGCACTCGCCCAATGGAATGGTTTGCCCCGTTACCGGCATGCACTCCGACGAAAAGATACAGAAGGTGATTAATAACATGGCCGCTAAAATGCGCCGCCAGGATACGGTAGGATGTATTTTTATAGACGCCATCAACGATTTCATAGGCTAAATGGGAAGGGTGTTCAAGATAGGTACGCGCGATAGCCAGCTAGCCGTATGGCAAGCCACACTGGTGAAAGACCTGCTGCAAGGACAGGGGCACGAGGCGGAACTGGTGTTTATAAAGAGCGAAGGCGATACCGACCTGAAGACACCCCTGTATGAGATAGGTGTACAGGGTATCTTTACCCGGGCGCTGGATATAGCCTTGCTGGAAGGTGCCATAGACATTGCCGTCCACTCCATGAAGGACGTGCCAACCCGCCTGGCGGAAGGCATAGCCCAGGCCGCGGTACTGAAGCGTGCCTCTTACAAAGATATTTTCGTGCCCAAAGCCGATGTGGCCTTTATGGGCGATACATACTCCACCGCTACGATAGCTACCAGCAGCACCCGCCGTAAAGCGCAGTGGCTGAACCGGTATCGTAACCATACTATTGATAACCTTCGCGGTAATGTAAATACCCGCCTGCGTAAGGTGCGGGAAAGTGAGTGGCAGGGAGCGATATTCGCAGCCGCCGGCCTGGAGCGCATAGGGCTGCGGCCAGAGAGTGCGGTAGACCTGGAGTGGATGCTGCCGGCACCCGCACAGGGGGCCATAATGGTGGTGTGCCAGGAAGATGATGCAGCGGTGTTATCTGCCTGCAGCGGTTTTCACGATGCGGACACCGCTCTTTGCGTGGCGCTGGAGCGCGACTACCTTCGGGCGCTGATGGGTGGCTGTGCTACCCCTATCAGTGCACTGGCGGAGGTGTCGGGAGACATGGTCATCTTTAAAGGAAATATATTGAGCGTAGATGGAACCGAACGGGTAGATGTGGAGCAGCAGGCCCCCGTGGACAAGGCGCATGACCTGGGTAAGGAAGCCGCCGCGACATTACTGCGCTCCGGGGGGCAAAAAATACTGGACGGCATCAGAAATGCAGGCAATTAGGAAAAAGGTACTTGTAACCGGACTGCTGGATAAGGCCCTGGAAGCCCGCATAGCAGCACATCACGAGGTGAACGTAGTTCCTTTTATCAGTATAGAGCCGGTGTTGCCGGAGGTGCTGCGCCCGGAGCTGGAAGCATTGCTACGCCGGCAGCTCCACGTGGTTTTCACCAGCGGCAATGCGGTGAAAGCAGTGGCGGCGGCTACCGGCGGAATAGCGCCCAACTGGAAACTGTTCTCGATAGAGGGCGTTACCAGCAAGTCGGTAGCAGCGCATTTTGGCGCGGAGCGCCTTGCCGGTACCGCTTTTTCGGGTGCGGAGCTGGCGGACGTGATTACCGGCAGTGGTGATGTGCAAGAAGTGGTGTTTTTTTGCGGCGATCTGCGGCGCGATGAATTGCCGGGGATGCTGGTAAACAGCAATATTGCCGTACACGAAATAGTAGTGTATCATACGGTAGCTACCCCATCCCGGGTAGATAGCCACTACGACGCCATCCTGTTCTTTAGCCCCAGCGCGGTAGAAAGCTACCTGCGACAGAATAAAATAAACGAAGAAGCAGTCTGTTTTGCCATAGGCAATACTACTGCCGACAGTATAAAGAACATTGTTGCCAATACCGTGCTGGTAGCGCATCCTCCGCAGAAAGAAAAGCTGGTGGATATGCTGCTGGCCTATTATAATTAACAGATAATGAACGAACTGAAGAACGACCTGCTCCTGAGAGCACTGAAAGGAGAAGAGGTGGAGCGCCCGCCGGTGTGGATGATGCGACAAGCAGGAAGGTACCTGCCCGACTACATAAAGCTGCGGCAGAAGTATGACTTTTTCACCCGGGTAGAAACACCGGAACTGGCGACAGAGATCACCCTGCAGCCCATAGACCAGGTAGGGGTGGATGCCGCCATTATTTTTTCCGACATACTGGTGATACCCCAGGCCATGGGCCTGCAGGTGCTGCTGGAAGAAGGGAAGGGGCCACTGTTGCCAAAAACAGTGCATACGCAAGCCGATGTGGATGCCCTCATTACTACAGGTGTGGAAGAACGATTGCACTATGTCATGAAGGCGCTCGCGCTTACCAGGCAGGAGCTGAACGGACGCGTGCCGCTGATAGGCTTTGCCGGTGCCCCCTGGACCATCCTTTGCTACATGGTCGAAGGCAAGGGCAGCAAATCGTTTGACAAAGCCAAGCAGTTTTGTTTCACCAATCCACAGTTGGCACACCAACTGTTGCAGAAGATAACGGATGTAACCATACAGTACCTGAAAGCACAGGTAAAAGCCGGTGCTGATACTGTGCAGGTATTTGATAGCTGGAGCGGTATGCTGAGCCCCGCCGATTTTAAAGTATTTGCCCAGCCCTACCTGGTGCAGATATCGGATGCGTTGAGCGGGCACTGCCCGGTAATATTATTCCCCAAGGGTAGCTGGTATGCAATGAGCGACCTGGCGCAAACCAGTGCCGCTGGCCTGGGGCTTGACTGGACCGTAACCCCGAAAATGGCCCGGGAGCTTACCGGCAACAACATTACCCTCCAGGGAAATTTTGACCCCTCAAGGCTGCTGGCCCCGATACCGGAAATAAAAAAGAGCGTGAAAGAAATGATTGATGGCTTTGGTACCCGCCGCTATATAGCCAACCTGGGCCATGGAATACTGCCCAATGTGCCGGTAGACCACGCCAGGGCATTTGTAGAAGCAGTGAAAGAATACCAGGCCGCGGAAACTATTGCGTAATGACCATTAAAGAACAATTTACCAGCTATATACACGGACTGCAGGATACCATCTGCGCGGGCCTGGAAGATATGGATGGCAAAGCCGTTTTCAGGGAAGATAAATGGGACCGCCCGGAAGGTGGCGGCGGTAAAACCCGCGTGATAAGTAATGGTGCCGTTTTTGAAAAGGGCGGTGTCAATACATCGGTAGTATATGGGCCACTGCCTGCTGCCATGCAACAGGCGTTTGGCGTAGGCGAAAGCAATTTCTTTGCTGCCGGCCTGTCGCTGGTAATTCACCCGCTCAACCCGCATGTACCTACGGTGCATGCCAACTGGCGCTATTTTGAGCTGTATGATAAGGAGGGTAAGAAAATAGATAGCTGGTTTGGTGGAGGGGCGGACCTGACACCCTACTACCTGGATGAGCAGGATGGGGTTCACTTTCATGCTACATTCAAGGAAGCGATGGATGCTTTTGGCGCTGAACTTTATCCGCGCTACAAACAGCACTGCGACGAATATTTTATCAACAAACACCGCAACAATGAAGCTCGCGGAATAGGAGGCGTATTTTACGATTACCTCCGCCCGGCTGATGAGCAGGACGCCGAACGCCTGGTAGCATTCCAGAAGGCGAACGGGGACGCGTTCCTTACCGCGTATCTGCCGATAGTAGCGCGAACGAAGGACAGGGCTTACGGGCAAAGGGAAGTGGATTGGCAGGAAATGAGGAGAGGCCGGTATGTAGAGTTTAACCTGGTACACGATAGAGGCACCCTCTTTGGCCTGAAGACGAACGGGCGCACGGAGAGTATTTTAATGAGCTTACCTCCCAGGGCCAGGTGGGAGTATGATTATGCACCGGAAGCGGGCAGCAGGGAAGCGCAACTGTTGGCTTTCCTGGAGCCGCGTGAATGGGTAAAGTAGTATCACCATTTTAAACACATACACCTTATGCATTTGATCAGACGAAACAGAATTCTCAGGCAGTCCCCGGCGATACGCGCTATGGTAGCCGAAACAATTTTGCGGCCGGAACATTTTATCGCGCCGCTTTTTATTATTGAAGGGCAGGGTATAGAGGAAGAGATTCCGTCTATGCCGCAATACTATCGACGCAGCGTAGACCTGGCGGTGCGGGAAGTAAAAGAACTTTGGGCGTTGGGCATTAAGTGCGTACTGCTGTTTATAAAATGCAAAGACGAACTGAAAGATAACAAAGGCACGGAGGCCCTGAATCCTGGCGGGCTGATGCAGCGAGGCATAAAGGCGATAAAGGATGCCTGCCCCGATATGTGTGTGATGACTGATGTAGCGCTGGACCCCTTTTCTTCCTACGGCCACGATGGCATAGTGGAAGACGGAGAGATAGTGAACGACCCTACGGTGGATATACTGGCGCTGATGAGCGTAAGCCACGCACAGGCCGGCGCCGACTTTGTAGCGCCAAGTGATATGATGGACAACCGTGTAGGCGTGATAAGAGATGCGCTGGAAATGAACGGCTTTACTAAGACGGGTATAATGAGCTACAGCGCAAAATATGCTTCGTGTTTTTATGGCCCCTTCCGCGATGCGCTGGATAGCGCGCCGGGTTTTGGCGATAAGAAAACCTACCAGATGGACTACGCCAACCGTTCTGAAGCGGTAAAGGAAGTGCTGATGGACGTGGAAGAAGGAGCCGATATAGTAATGGTAAAACCCGCTATGGCCTACCTGGATATAATACGCGAAGTAAAGAATACAGTAACAATACCCGTGAGCGCCTACCACGTAAGCGGGGAGTATGCCATGATAAAAGCAGCGGCCAAAATGGGCTGGCTGAATGAAGAAAAAGCGATACTGGAATCACTCACCGGTATCCGTAGAGCGGGTGCCGACCTGGTAGCCACGTATTTTGCCAAAGAGGCGGTGAAACTGATAGGAGCATAAACTAACAAACGAAAAACCGAAGATGAGCCAGAACCAGCAACTGTTCGACAGGGCGCAGAAGACAATACCCGGTGGTGTAAACTCCCCCGTGCGTGCCTTTAAAAGTGTAGGCGGAACGCCCATATTTATGAAGAGCGCTAAAGGCGCCTACATGTATGATGCGGAAGGCAGGCAATACATAGACTATATCAACTCATGGGGGCCAATGATACTGGGCCACGCATACGAGCCGGTAGTAAGGGCTATACAGGAAAAGGCGCTGGACTCAACTTCGTTTGGAGCACCTACGGAACTGGAAATAGAAATGGCCGAGCTGATAGTGAGCATGGTACCCAATGTAGATATGGTACGCATGGTGAGCAGCGGTACCGAAGCCTGCATGAGTGCCATACGGCTGGCGCGTGGCTATACCGGCAGAAACAAGATCATCAAGTTTGAAGGTTGTTATCATGGCCATGCGGACTCTTTCCTGGTGAAGGCGGGCAGTGGGGTGGCCACGTTCAATATCCAGACCGTGCCCGGCGTACCGGCAGGTGTCTACACCGATACTCTTAACGCACCCTACAACGATCTGGAGGCAGTGCGCCGGCTGGTGGAAGAGAACAAAGGCGAAATAGCAGCTATCATTATAGAGCCGGTAGCCGGCAACATGGGCTGCATCTTGCCCGCTGAAGGCTTTATGCCTGGGCTGCGCGAACTATGCAACCAGGAAGGTATTGTGTTTATTATGGACGAAGTAATGACCGGCTTCCGCCTTGCCGCCGGTGGCGCGCAGGAAAAGCTGGGTGTAGCGGCCGACCTGGTAACTTATGGCAAAGTGATAGGGGGCGGTATGCCGGTGGGTGCCTTTGGCGGAAAAAGAGAAATAATGCAGCACATAGCGCCGCTGGGTAATGTCTACCAGGCGGGCACGCTGAGCGGCAATCCCATCGCCATGATAGCGGGATATACCATGTTGAAGACGCTGAAAGACAATCCAGCTATCTATACCGATATTGACGGGAAAACGGAATACCTGCACCAGGGTCTTGACCGGGTATTGGCCAAGAGCGGGGTGCCCTATGTCATCAACCGTATGGGTTCTATGATAAGTGTACACTTCAGCAGTCACCCGGTAGTTGATTTTACCGCCGCCGCCGCCGCTGACAATGCCCGTTTCAACCTGTATTTCCATTACATGCTGCAGTGGGGCGTGTATCTGCCGCCATCGGCCTTCGAGACCTGGTTTATCAGCCATGCCCTGAGTACAGAGGATATTGACCGCACGGTAGCGGCCACGGCATCGTTTTTAGATACATTATAGCGGACCGGATACTCGCAGAAAAATTATCTGCATAACATTTTGTATCTTCGGCGCTTCAAGAGACATTAGGGATAAGAGTATTTCAGGTAATTCAAAGCTAAAATTGCGTAAATGGTAATTGTAGAGCGTGAAGGGAAATACTTCTTGCAGATTAGTAACGGAGAGCTGGAGCTGAGCGAAAAGCAGGCGAAGGCGAGATTGGAAAAGGGTACCGCTGTGCTGAAAGATGGCGCTCATAGTCCGTCTGAACAGCCCGGAGAAGTTGCGGTAGCCGAGGCTTCCGAGGCCGCTACCGTAGCGCCAGGTGCTGAAAGCAGTGGAGATACTATTGCCACCGATCCGGGCGAGGAGTCTGGGAAATCCGCTGCCGTTCCCCTCAATAAAATTCCTGCCGAGGCTAAGGCCTTTATTCTTTCCGATGAGTATTATGATAATATAATATTTGAATTTGAGAAGGTATACGTTTCCGGGGGGCGTAAGGAAGAGACGGCTATCGAATTGTTGGACTATTGTCAAAAATCGATTGATCACCTGAAAGTAGAGCGCTCACAGCCCAATGCCGACCTGGCATTGCTGGACTACCAGCGAATCTGCTGGCTTCGTATTATTGTCTTCCTGCAAGCATTGACCGGGGTACCGGCACCCCGCCATGCGGATACCATAGCACAGGAAAAGGAAAAGCTGGAATCGGAGCGGGCCCTGGTACGGCAGTTGCTCGTGATACAGTTACTGCAGGAAACCGGCGCCTTCCCCTATGCCGATGCGCTAAAAAGTATCACCCACGATAATATTATTGGATTGGTTTCCAGGATGTTAAATAAGGATAAAACCGTTATAAAAAATGCGATGCAACGCTCCGGCGATATTTTGCTCCGCAGGAACGTGACGGAAGCCAATGCCACCCGCCGGCTCAACTTGCTGACGGATGTAGAGTCCTATTTTGCGGAACTACCCTACAATCACGTCATCATCCGCCTGCGGTCGTTGAAAGAATTTTACAAAAATTACGAGGCTAAGTAATTCTTTTTTTGCTATATTTGATGCAGGATTTTCAGCTTTGTATTAATAATAACAGTTGAAGAGCCAACCTTGTGCCGTTCAGCGTGTGTCTGAAAGGGCGGGTTAGGTATATTTAGTTAATAATAAGCACAATCATAAATCACCATGAGTATTACTCGTACGGTACTAAAAGTTTTTTCTGCGGCCTTGCTTTTGTTCGCAGCACAAACGTCTAAAGCCCAGCTAGTCGTTATTCCTCACGATACCACTATCTGCGGGCAACAACTCACTATTACAGCACAATTAAACTCACCTACCGGCACCCAGCAGTTCCTTTCGGATGATGCGTACACGGGTGTTATCAATATAGGTTTTACCTTCAATTACTATGGTAATAACTATACGCAGCTGGTAATAGGGTCTAATGCAGTACTGAATTTTAACCTGACAAATGCAGGCGGTTATTGCACCTGGCCCATTAACGGAGCTATTCCCGGCAACGCAAACATGGTGAATGCCATCATGGGCCCGTGGATGGACGTAAACCCGGGAACGGGTGGCGGTATCAATTATGCTACCACCGGCGTAGCGCCCAACCGTAAGTTTATAGCTACCTGGTGTGGTGTTCCTTATTTCGGCTGCTCCAACAGGCTGCTTACTACACAGATCATCCTGTACGAAACCACGAACTTCATTGAAGTACACCTGGGTGAAAGAACCACTGGCTGTACCTGGAATGGCGACTATGCGATAGAAGGCGTGCAGAATGCGAATGCTACCCTGGCTACACCTGTGCCAGGCCGTAACTTTCCGCAGATATGGGGTGCTATTAACAGCGGTCACCGCTTCGAGTATGTAGCCGGCGCTTACATC
Organism: Flavipsychrobacter sp.; assembly: GCA_016786665.1. Classification (GTDB taxonomy): domain Bacteria; phylum Bacteroidota; class Bacteroidia; order Chitinophagales; family Chitinophagaceae; genus MKUN01. The sequence goes on along the minus strand of JAEUVZ010000021.1, from coordinate 30,758 downwards.
GTTAATCCTATTCCTTACCTGCCTGTACCCATCAATAACGCGGGTAACATACAGTGGTTCAATGGCCCCATTACCAATGGTAACCTGGTAGGTACCGGTAGCTCCATTACCGTGAGCCCTACCGTACCCACTACCTATTATGCAATGGTGACCCAGTGTGCCGATACTATCTTTGATACCTGTCACGTAGAAATAGGCGTAGGCGACTCCATAGACTATACTACCTACGTTGAGCCTTCCTATTGCGGGTTCCTCGATGGCAGTATTCAATTACATGGCCTTTCTCCCGGCGATACCTTTATCGTGAACTATACTAACAATGGTAATCCGTTCCCGCCATTCCAGGTGATCATTCCGCTGGATAGCACGGTGAATGTGCCGAACCTGGGTGCGGGTAACTACACCCTCTGGGCGGTGAATAACGGATGTGCTACGCCACCGGTGAACGTGGTGTTGACGGACCCGCCATTTGATCTTGATTCAGTTACCGCTGTTAATCCCACCATATGCGGGGCCAACGATGGATACATCAAGTTTTGGAACGCTGACCTGCCCAATACGGGATATATAGTTAATTACAACAAAGACGGCGTGCCTCAGCCACCAGCCAACCTGAACTCAGATGCAAGCAGGCATGTAGTGCTGTCTAATCTTGGCCCGGGCACATATGATAACATCGTGTTTGAGAACATGTTTGGTTGCCAGACCGGTCCTTTTGGTCCGTTCACTTTCGTGGAGCCTCCGTTCTCCGTTGACTTTGATACTACGGTACGTTTTAGTTGTGTAGCCGATACGGTTAATTTCTTCGATCTCTCCGTGGGTGTCACTCAATACGCCTGGGATTTCGGAGATGGCACTACCAGCAACCTGGCCAGCCCATCGCATGTGTTCATGACGCAGGGTGTGTTTACCGTTACGCTCACCGGTACCAATGGCTTCTGTACCGATTCCAAGTCGGTAACAATACCACTGGTTCACCCCCTCGATGCTGAATTTACAGTAAGCAAAGACAGTATCTGTAATGGAGAGACAATTGTCTTTACCAATAATTCAATTGGTACTGCCGGTTATCGCTACGCATGGGATTTTGGCGATGGCACTACCGATACAGCCTTTAATACATCGCACACCTATACTACCGATGGCATCTTTGATGCGAAGCTGACTATCGTTGACTTCGTACCGTGTACCAATGTGGAGATACGCCCGATAGTAGTGGCATCGCTGGATATAGAAATTGGCCCTAAGGATACTTCGGTATGTCTTACTGACCCAATGGTGCTGTATTCTACTACCTTCGCTCCTCCTTATTTCAGTGGTGGTATCAGCTATACCTGGTCGCCAACCGCTGACTTAACCAGCAGCCCGAATGGTCCGGAAACACAGTTCTTTACAGAAGTGCCGGGAACGTACCAGTTTATCCTCAACGCGGTAGGCTACCCAATGGGTTGCGCCGCCAGCGATACACTTACGCTCTTTGTTCAGCCTAAGCCGGTGCTGGTGAATGTAACGCCGAACACTATGATAAAGTATGGCGAAACCATACAGCTGAACGCTGAAGGGGTACTATATTACATCTGGACTCCTCCCGCGACACTCGATAACCCGAACATCAGCAATCCTATAGGCAGGCCTACAGAGCCGGTTGTATATACCGTAATAGGTATGAACGAACACGGCGGCTGCCGCGATACCGCTAATGTACAGGTAGATATAGACTACACCATGAACGAGTTTATACCATCGGTATTCTCGCCTAACGGTGATGGTAAGAACGACCTGTTCCGCGCTGTGAACCTTAAGTACCAGCGTGTGGTAGAGTTCCGCGTGTTCAATCGCTGGGGTAAGGAAGTGTACAGTGCGCAAGACATGAACCGCGGATGGGATGGTACCTACAATGGTGCGCCGCAAGACCCGGGCGTTTACACATACATTATCCGCGTAACGGTTCCTGATGGTGATATACGTACGTATAAAGGAAACGTTACCCTTATCAGGTAAGTATTTTGGTTAAACACTTAGATAAAAGAAGCCGGCTCACTATTGGGCCGGCTTTCTTATTAGTGCCCCGCGTGCAAAATAGTATTGAGACTATTGTCATTTCATTAAAATTATTTATAGATTCGCTCCTGTTTAGCGGCTATACATCAAACAATCTTTTTTTACTATAACCATGCAGACAGGAGGGAGCCCTACACAGGGCTCTTTTTCTTTTCCGTTCAGGCTATAATACTTCTGCGCTATTAGTTACTTTTATGTGTTATACGTAACTGCTGCATGCGGGTCATTTCGTTCATTTTGTTCTTCCTGTTTACCGCGTGTGCAGCACGTGCGGCGGGGTATGTGTACCCGGAGCGCATCTTATTGAAGAGCTACGGAGCGCAATGGACCTATCGCTACGAAATTCTGCTGGAGGAATTGAAGGATATGCCCGACACCCAAAAGGTGGCCATCCTGGCAGGGTTAGAGCGTTGGGCGGAGCAGAAGGACGACCTGCGTTTGCGGTACGGCATGCAGCTTGTTTCGCTGTCTGCGGCGCTGGAACGGAATATAGGAGATACTTCCGGATTCGAGAAGCGGATTTCCGCCCTTTTGCTAAAGCTGACAGAAGAGGGCATGGACGACTTAAAGGCCGAGGCGCTCCATATACTAGGTATTTATTACTGGCGGGCAGAGCGTTACCCGGAGTCGTTTGAAAAGCACATAGCGTCCTACAACATCTACCATAAGTTCGCCTTTAGCTCGTTCCCGGCCAAGCCCGAATACTTACGTGATTTCGGCGGACGGTATTTTTATTTCAAAGACTACACTACGGCGGCCATGTACATCAAGGCCGGCTACCTGGCTAATCCCGGCAAAAAAGACGGCTACATATTCACGCTCCTCAATACGCTTTCCCTTTGTTACCTCTATACCGATGAACTGGATACCGCGGAGTATTACATGAAGAAAGTATATGCCCTCGCCGAGCGCAAGGCCGATACTACCTGGATGGGTATAGTGAGTGGTAACATGGGCATGCTCTACCACAAGCTGAACAAGCCCGACGAGGCGCTGTATTGGTTTGGCCAGGAAATAGGCAGCCTGCGCAATAAGGCTTCCATGAATGTAGCCAACTCCTACGCGGTGATGGCTGAAATATATATCACTAAGGGCGCGAAGGAGAAAGCACTGGAACTGGCGCGGAAAGCCTATGAAATTTTGCAGGCCAATGGTGGCTTCAACAGCAATCAGCGGGCTTCCAGCCTGATATACCTGGGATTGGCCAAGGCATCTGCCGCCAACGGCGATATGACCAGCGCATACCATTACCTGGACTCCGGTATGGTAGCTAAGGACAGCATTAGCAGAAAGGCCAACGCACACATACTTACCGGCGTAGGGCACAAGATGAGCGCCAGCCAGCGACTGATGGAGCAGGAAAAATACGACCAGGAAGCCCGTAACTATAAGCTATTGCGCAATGTGCTGATTACGGCCATCGTGCTTATTGTTATCATAGCTATACTGGTATACAACCGCCAGCGGCTGAAGCATAAGTTCTACCGCCAGCAACTGGAGGCGGAAAAGCGGCATGTAGAAACAGAGCTGCAGGTGGCCACGCAGCAGTTGGGTGGCCTGGTGGGGAATATCACCGAAAAGAACGACCTGATAGAGAAGTTTACGGCCGAACTGGAGCGCCTGCGCGGCCACCTTTCGGAAGAGAAACTCTACCAGGCCGATGAAACACTTACTCACCTGCAGCGGGCCAATGTAATAACCGATGAGGAGTGGGAGCGATTTGTGCAGATGTTCCATAAAGTACATAAGGGCTTTACCGAGCGGCTGAATGAAAAAGTGCGCGGCCTGAGCCCGATAGAAATGAAGTTTATAATGCTCAGTAAAATGAAGCTTTCTACCAACGAGATAGCCTCCGCCCTGGGTGTCAGCCCCGAGTCGGTACGGCTGAACCGCAAGCGGCTGCATGCAAAGCTGGGGCTGGAAGAAACAGAAAGCAGCCTTGCGGCATTTATAGATAAAATATAGGAACAGCGCTGTATGATAGCCATTTTGAAAGACATAGGAGTAAAAGCCACCGACACCCGGGAGGAGCTGCAACGCAAGCACAACCTGCTGCTCGTAGCGCTCGCTTGCTGCCTGGCCGCCCCTGTATGGGCCTGGCTTTCTTATGTTGCCGGCCTCCGCGAGGCGGCATATATTCCGCTGCTGTTTCTCCCGCTGCTGGTAGCAGGCGCTATCTCTTTATCGGTTTCTAAGCGCGATACCTTCCTGTTTCATACCATACTGGCGGCTACGTTTCTGTGCCCGGTGGTAATGCAGTGGCTGGCCGGAGGCCTTCTGAAAGGGGGCGTCATGATCTTGTGGGCGTTCCTGTCGCCCCTGGTAGCCCTCGTTTTCGGGCAGGTAAAGATGGCGCGCCTCTATATGGTGCTGGTAGTGCTGGCTACCTTGGCCATGGGTGTTTTTAGTGGCTTTTTTGAGCAGTGGGGCCACTTTATAGACAAGCAGGAAAAGCTGGCGCTCATTACGGTTAACATCGCCGCAGCTATACTGGTTTCCTACCTGGCCATGCAATATTTTGTACGGCAGATAAACAAGGGGCGCCAGGCGATAGCGCAGCAAGAGCGCCGCGCCGATAGCCTCCTGCTCAATATCCTTCCCGCCCATGTGGCCAGGGAGCTGACCGAGACCGGCAAAACAAGCACTACACTGCACGAGAATACCACTATCATCTTCACCGATTTTAAAGATTTTACCCAGTTTTCTGAGCTCTTCACTCCACAGGAACTGATTGAAGAGTTGGCCGCATGTTTCGGTAAATTTGATGAGATATCGGGCAGGCATGGCTTAGAGAAGATTAAGACCATGGGCGATGCCTATATGTGCGTAGGCGGCATACAGCACGCCGGCGAAAGCCATGCATACGCCGCAGAGCGTGCGCTGCTGGCCGCTATGGAAATGGCCGGCTATATAAAAGAAGTGCGCAGCCGGAAGCTGGCTGAGGGCAGGGCCTACTGGGATGTACGCATTGGTGTGCACACGGGTGATGTGGTGGCTGGTGTGGTGGGCAAGTCAAAATTCATTTACGACATTTGGGGCGATGCCGTGAACGTGGCCAACCGCTTGCAAACCTGCAGCGAAGAGGGCCGCATCAATATATCCGATACCACCTACCGGCTGGTTAAAGACTATTTTACCTGCACGCCCCGGGGCAAAATTGCGGTTAAGAACAAGGGCGAGATGGATATGTATTTCGTAGACGGGCGTATTTCGCTCCACTAGCTTTTATTCCGCGATGCCAAACTGCCTCAGGTGGTGCCAGGCATGCTTGTGCAGCAATTGTACCTGCATGTCAAAGCCCAGCTCCCCGAAGAAAGGATTCGCTAATACCAGTGCGGGGTTGGCGGTGTAGGTATCAAAAAGGTATTGAAGTTCGTTCTGTAGTTCTTCTATGGCTTCGGTAGTGGCGGGGTGCCGTGGTTCTGGTGGCGTCTCGGGCATCAGTGCATTGGGCGTATTTTCCCGGAATGGTTTTTCGCTTTGCAGAAAGGCCTGCATTTTGGGCAGGTGTTCTTCCGGTGTCACGGTTTCCATTGGGGTGCGTCCGCTGGCTATGCGCACGTAGTCGGCCATGTGCTCTATCATTTGCTGCACATTCATCTTTCCCCATAGCCGGGCGGCATCGGGTTTCAGTTCTGCCAGCTTAGGCGTGTAGCCATCTTTCAGCCAGGCTTTCTTCGCCTCTATATTTTCCATAGATACCAATGTTAGTGGCCAACTGTGCTAAGTCGTAGCCGGGCCGGTACTATAATAACTGCTTTATCAGTCCTTCCTGGGTTATCCCTTCCGCTTCGGCTTTGTAGTTGCGCACTACGCGGTGGCGAAGCACCGGTATGGCCATAGCCTGCACATCTTCTATGTCCGGAGAAAATTTACCGTTCAGCAGGGCGTGGCATTTAGCGCCCAGTATCAGGTACTGAGAGGCGCGTGGCCCTGCCCCATACGATACGTATTGCGTGGTGGCGGCAGGTGCTCCCGCCGATGATGGACGGGTTTTGTGTACCAGGCCAACGGCATACTCCAGCACATTGTCGGGTACGGGTACCCGGCGCACCAGGTCCTGGAAGTAAATAATGTCATCACCACCCAGCACCTTTGGCAGTACCGATTCAATAGCCCCTGTGGTATTGCGCACTATGTCCACTTCTTCTTTAAAGCTGGGGTAGTCCAGCCATATCTGGAACATGAAGCGGTCCAGTTGCGCCTCCGGCAGCGGGTAGGTACCTTCCTGCTCTATCGGGTTCTGCGTGGCCAGTACAAAGAAGGGCGCGGGCAGCTTATGCAGCATGCCCCCGGTGGTTACGTTGCGTTCCTGCATGGCTTCCAGTAGTGCTGCCTGTGTTTTAGGCGGGGTACGGTTTATCTCATCTGCCAATATTATGTTGGCGAAAATGGGGCCTTTAATAAAGTGAAACTGCCGCTGTTCGTTTAGTATCTCAGCGCCGGTTATATCGCTCGGCATCAGGTCGGGCGTAAACTGTATTCGTTTAAAGGAGAGGTCCAGCACATCTGCCACGGTTTTCACCAGCAAGGTCTTTGCCAGCCCCGGCACACCTACCAGCAGGCTATGGCCGTTGCACAAAATGGAAATGATAAGGTTGCTCACTACTTCATCCTGCCCTACTATTACGGTCCCTATCGCTCTCTTTATCTCTTCATACTTCGTTTTCAGGGCCCTGGCCGCATCGGTATCATTTGCGAATGACTGCATCTTTTTCTGTGCTTTGTTATATTAACGTGGAAGTTCTATTATTTTGTCAAAACAAACAAATTTAGCCTAAATGGATATTACGATTCGGCAAGCGCAGCAGCAGGTAGATGAATGGATAAAAACGATAGGGGTTCGCTATTACAGCGAACTCACCAACCTGGGTATCCTTATGGAGGAAACCGGCGAACTGGCCCGGCTGATGGTTCGCCAGTATGGTGACCAATCGTATAAAGAAAGCGACAAAGGCAAAGAGCTGGCCGACGAAATGGCCGATGTGCTCTGGGTATTGCTATGCCTGGCCAACCAGACAGGTGTAGACCTGGCCGATGCATTGCAAAAGAATGTAGAAAAGAAAACCCGGCGCGATACGGAGCGGCACCGCGACAATGATAAGCTGAAATAGAAAATCCCCCTGGCCTGGCCAGGGGGATTTTCTGTAGAATAACTAAGTAGTAGCTTATTTGATAACAGAAAGCTGGGCAGCTAATGAACCGCCTGCTTTAGCAGTAATGATGTAAGCGTAGTTACCGGCAGCCATGTTCGTTACGTCTACAGCAACGGTGTGCTCTCCGGCAGACTGGTTGTTCTCGCTGATAGTGTTAATTACACGACCGGTGAGGTCTACTATCTGGATAGTTACGTTGTCCGCTTTGCCCAGTGAATACTTGATAATAGTAGAGGTAGAAGCAGGGTTAGGGTAGTTACCGAAAATAGTCAGGTTCCTGTTGCTAACGCTCGCAGCGCTGACAGGGAATACGTTGCCGCCTTCAAAGAAGATGTACGGTGCGATAGACATGTTTACGTCCAGTCCCGCGCTCCAGTAAGCTTCCAGCCACTCAGTACCCATGCGCATTACCGTCTGTGCAAACAGGAAAGTATCTTGCGTGGTGTTGTTCACGTAGCCTTGGCCGTGTCCCCATCCGAAAGTGTCCCTGGTGCACGCCAGGCCGATAGTATCACCGCCCAGGTTAGCGAATTGGTAGTTGATGTCATAACCCAGGTAGAAGCTGCTGTCAGTAGTTACCAGTGAGTTGAACGCTGTGTACTTAATAGACGGAGTGTCCAGTACCAGGCCTAAATCGTGGATAGAAGCTGTTTGAGAGTACAGTTGCGTACCAGGAGTTTCTATCAGGTAAGTTTTAGTAGAGAACAGGGTAGAGTCTGCGTCCACGTTCCATACTTTGAAGTTGATGGTTTTGGTTGAAGACGTTTGCACACGGCCTACGAACAGGGTAAATACACCGGCGATTTTTACAGAAGTATCAGCCAGGTAGTTAACACCAAAGTACTCACCGAAAGCGGAAAAGCCATAGGCGTTCGTACCAAAGAACAGGCCGCTGTCAACACCGGCAACCGAGTAGATGGTAGCAGAGTCGAACGCTTGTCCTATCTGGTAGTTGGTCAGGTAAGTGAATGTATCGGTAACACCGGTAGACTTGTTTGCAGTCTGGCCTTCCAGGTTTACGCGTGCCGTGCGTTCGCTGGTTACATTCTTGATAGGGCTTACGCCATTTTTGATCTGCGCATTTTGTGCGAAGCCGGCAAAGCTTACTGCACATGCCGCTGATACGAGTAATAGTTTTCTCATCGTAAATAAATTATTTTTTTTAAGAGCGCACAAGATAGGCCATTTTGCTGAAAGGGAATCCCTTTACAGCAGCTAAAACACATAGTATTTGTGGTACTATACAACGTCCTTTATAACCAATAGTTGTAATTGTTCATTTAGTTTATATTTTTAGTTACATAAGGTTTAAAATGTTGATATTATTTTGGTTCTAGTATAGATTTGATGAAATGTTATTATTATATTTGAGCAAAATCAATAGTTTTTTATGAAAAAAATTTACTTCTTTGTCGCGGCGCTGTTTTCCGCATTCACTTCTTTCGCACAGGCTGACTTAGCTATTCTCCACAATGTTCAAAATGGAGATACAATTAAGATCATGTCTACTAACCCTCCTCAATACGCATTAGTTTTTGGTTTTACTAATTATGGCCCCAATGCGTTGACTTCAACTGATACATTATTTCTTGCCACTCCCTACCAAACTATTAAGCTGACCTTACCAGGAACTGGTCTTCCAGTTAACGATACTGTTTTCTTTCTTGATACAGTAGGTTTTACCTCAGGCCCTGCTACTGGCCCGGGCCAATGGTGCGACAGTATCTGGGCTAAAAATGTGAATAGCGTTGTTATCGCAGATCCAGTAATGAGCAACAACAAGTTATGCTCTTCTATTTACATATTAAACCTTACTACCAGCATTTCTGAAACATTCGGCAGCACAAAGAATGGCCCTGGGGTGAGCCGTATGGAAATATATCCTAACCCTGCTGTAAACTCAATTAGTTTCAGCTACGAAGCTTCTGAGCCGGGTCGCGCAACCGTTACTATCACAGATATTACCGGGCGTAAAGTATACCAGGAAGATTTAGGACAGGTGTATGGAGCTAAGCAGGCGACTATAAACACAAGTTCCCTGACGCAAGGTATTTACATTGTAGAATTGTCTGTAAATAACACTAAGTATATCGGAAAAGTAGTTATCCAAAAGTAATTCTTTACTGAATGTATTGATACGGTGAGCCCACGTGGCTCACCGTATTTGTTTTATTATCTTGATAAGCAGTAACTTTATCCTCAATGATTTTTTCATCAAAACTGATAGAGGATGCGGTGCGCGAGTTTTCGCGCCTGCCGGGGATAGGTAAGAAGACAGCCTTGCGCATGGTGCTGCATTTGCTGAAGATGGAAAAAGGAGAAGTAGATGGGTTTACCGGTGCTTTGTCGGCTATGAGGCACCAGATTCGTTTCTGTACTACCTGTCATAATATCTCCGATACCGATGTGTGTGGTATTTGTGCCAGCCCCGGCCGCAATAAGGCGCAAATATGCGTGGTGGAAAACATACGCGACATAATAGCTATAGAAAGCACCCAGCAGTACAACGGCCTCTATCACGTATTAGGCGGAATACTTTCCCCGCTGGATGGTATAGGGCCCGAGCAGCTACACATAGGCTCCCTGCAGGAGCGTGTGGCGGCGGGTACGGTGGAGGAGCTGATAATGGCGCTTAGCCCCACCATAGAGGGCGACACCACCGTATATTACCTGGCCCGCCAGCTCAGCGGCAGCCCGCTAAAGATTACCACCATAGCCCGCGGTATCTCTTTTGGCGGTGAACTGGAATATGCCGATGAAATGACCCTGGCGCGCTCCATAGCCAAACGCCTGCCGATAGATAATTATGTAAGTGTTCGTCCCAACCCCTAAAAGGGGGCTGCACATGCGTCACTCATATTTCTCACGAAAAACGGGATAAAACCCCTTCAGTTTTTTAGGAGTTACTTCCCTCGTCCCTGGAAGATCACCATAAAGGTGTAGAGCATGATTTTGATATCCAGCGCCAGCGAGCAGTTCTCAATGTACAGCAGGTCGTATTTCATACGCGCTATCATTTCCTGCACGTTTTCGGCGTAGCCATATTGCACCATCCCCCACGATGTAAGGCCCGGTTTCACCTTGTGCAGGTAGCGGTAGTGCGGGTGGCTCTGGCTGATGATGTCTATAAAGTGCCTGCGCTCAGGCCGTGGGCCCACCAGCGACATATCACCTTTCAGTATGTTGAAGAATTGCGGGGTCTCATCTATGCGCCATTTGCGCATGATTTTCCCCCACTTGGTAATGCGGCTGTCTTCCTTGCTGGAAAGCGCCGGGCCGTTCACCTCCGCATCTACGAACATAGACCGGAATTTGTAAATGTAAAATGCCTTCCCAAACAGCCCTACACGCTCCTGGCGATACAGGATAGGTCCGGGAGAGGACAGCTTCACTTTAATGGCGGAGAAGATGTACACAGGTATCAGCAGCAGTATGGCCAGTAGTGAGCAGGTAATGTCTATGGCGCGCTTGCATACCCGCTGCCAGTCGGGCATCAGGTCAGGATGTATGTGTATCAGCACCGCGTCATACACATTGCTGGTTTTCACCGAGCCGGAAATGATATCATACATATCCGGAAGTACCTTTACCACTACCGGGCGGTAGCTCAGCCGTGTTACTATATGCTCCAGCAGGTGATGTTCCGATGAGTCTACCGCTACTATTACCTCTTCTATCTCGTGCTCGTCTATTATCTGCTCCAGGTTGTCCAGGTTGCCCAGTTGTTTCAGGTACTGGTTCATACCATTGCTGGCCTCTTTGTTAGAGTATATAAAGCCCTTAAAGATATTGCCCAGCACCTTGGGGCTTTCTGTCACCTGCTTATACACGTCTATGGCCATGTAGTTGCCACCTATTATCAGCGTGTTAAACCCTACCCGGCCCTTTACCAGGTTGTTTTTCACCCGGTTCAGTATAAACATCCGGAAGGTAAGCGCGAACGCCGTATGTATGAACAGGTACCGGCCGGTCATTTTTATGAAATAAGCGGAGTAGTCGGTAGTGTCATTGGTAAAGGCGAACAGCGACACGATAATAGTGCCCAGTATGCACGATATCAGCGTCCGGTTTACCTCGTTCAGCCGCGATTTACGGTAGAGGTCGAAGTAGGTGCCGGAGAGCAGGTAAAGCACCAGCCACCAGCCGGGTATAATGGCAAAGGCCATTATGTAATCTTTGGTATGGAGCAGCCCCAGTGTTTTAAAAAAGCGCTCGTCATACAGAAACTCGTGCCGGTAGCCCCAAGCTATCATCCACGCAATCGTCGCCGCCAGGTAATCCAGCAGCACCAGTTGGCGTATGGCTCGTTTCTTTAAAGGTGCAAGGGGCATAAACTTCGTTCCCTGGAAAGGGGCTAGTAAGATATTACTTTAATATTGTCCAACAATAAGTATCCGTCACTTTGTCCTTCGCCCAGCTCCGATTTGATGATAACAGAGTATGCCAGCGCATTAGGGTGCAGGCGGGTGAACTGGGCCATGTCTACATACAGCTTTCCCCATTCTTCCTTGGGCTTTACACCGGCCAGGTAGGCATAGGGGGTATTGCCCGAAAAGATGGCGCGCCCACCCACCTGGAAGGCGAGTGTGCCCCGGTAGTGTATCTCCAGCCAGCACTGCGTACCGGGGGTAATGGGTAGCGTGGCTATGTTTTCTGAAGTCGGGTAGTTGCCGTTCAGCACTATCACCCCGGCTCCGCCTCCTTCATACACCGAGTCGGCGCTTTGCACCCGGCGTATGGCCGTATCCCCGGAAAGCTTTATGAACTGGCCTCCGCCGTTCTCAAAGCTCTCTTTCCAGTATTGCAGGTTGGCGATGTAGCGGGTTTCCGGCTGCAGGGTTATTACTTTTCCGGGAGTGGGCTCCAGGTCTACGTTGTAAAACTCGAAAAACGGGTAGGCTATGTGGTAGTCGTTCAGCCCTTGGTTGCGTACCCCCGGGGCCAGTTGCAGTTGGCTTTTGCGGCTCAGCAATACCGGTATGTCGGCCGGCAGTTCAAACACGCCCACGTTAGCGCCATCCAGGTAGGCCCACACACTGGTGATAGCCTGCCGGTTGGTGCCGGTGAGGTCGGGCTGGGTAGAGGTGAACGTAAACGAATCTATGTGCACATAGGTAGGCACCTCTTCCGTAGGGTTAATGATGTTGCAGCCTGTATGCAGCAGGGTGGCAACCAGTAGTATGAATAGTGTTACAAATCTCATGTCAAAATAAAAATAAACCGCTGTCTATCTTAAAAACTCAAACATTGTGCATCTCATTGTGCATGCTCATTTTTTTAAGTACCTGGTAGGCCACATCCATGGCCTGGTACCCGTCTATTACCGATACACGCACGGGTTTATCTTTTAGCACTGCATCGGCAAACTCCGCCAGTTCGCTGCGGATGGCATTGCTGAGTGGTATTTCCGGCATCTCTACCGATATTACTTTCTTGTCGCCGTTGCCCATTTCCAGCGGCAGGTCCATCAGCCCCCGGGGGCCGGTATCGTCTTTAAGACGTATTATTTCCGTCTTTTTATCCAGGAAGTCGATACTGATGTAGGCATCACGCTGAAAAAGGCGCATTTTCCGCATTTTTTTCAGCGATATCCGGCTGGAGGTCAGGTTGGCCACGCAGCCGTTGTCAAATTCTATACGGGCGTTGGCTATATCGGCCGTTTCGCTCATTACCGCTACCCCGCTGGCCGATACCCGCCTTACGGTAGACTTCACCAGGTGAAGGATGATGTCTATATCATGTATCATCAGGTCCAGTATTACCGATACATCCGTGCCCCGTGGGTTAAATTGCGCCAACCGGTGCGTTTCTATAAACATGGGGTTGAGCGGCAGGTCTTTCAGCGCCAGGAAGGCCGGGTTGTAGCGCTCCACGTGTCCCACCTGGCACTTTACGTGCGCTTCTTTCACCAGTGTCACCAGTTCCAGCGCTTCCTCCATGCTGTGTGCCAGTGGTTTTTCTATAAAGAGGTGCTTACCGTTCAGCAGGCATTTCTTGGCCACTTCGTAGTGGGTAGTGGTGGTAGAAACTATATCGGCGGCGTCTATAGCCTGCACCAGTGCGGTCTCGTCGGTAAAGCGGGGAATGTTATACTGGGCTTCGGTGGCCTGTGCGTGCGCGTCGTCCGGGTCATAAAACCCCACCAGTTCCACACCGGGAACTTCCTTCCACTGCTGTATATGAATCTTGCCTAAATGTCCGGCCCCGAATACTCCTATTTTCAGCATCTTGCTATACCTGATAGTATGGTATTATTATTTATATATTGGAACGGTGCAAGTTAGCATAAAATAGGCATTAAATCATGCCTTCATCCGCCATGCTCAGGTATTCGTTCCCGCCTATTATCAGGTGGTCCAGCAGCTTTATATCCATCAGGGCGGCGGCTTCTTTCAGCTTTTGGGTCAGTTGCCGGTCAGCGCTGCTGGGCTGGCGGTTGCCCGAGGGGTGATTGTGGGCTATTATCAGTTGGTTAGAGTTGTGCAGCAGGGCGTTTTTCAGTATCAGGCGTATGTCGGCCACCGTGCCGGTCATGCCGCCATTACTTATTATTTCATGGCGCAGCACTTTATTGGCCTGGTTCAGGTACAGCACGCAGAAGGCTTCGTGGTTCAGGTCTTGCAGCAGCGGCAATACTATCTGTGCGGCGTCATCGCTTCCGCTTATCACCGGGCGTTCCAGCCCGGCGCTTTGCTGGCGGCGGCGGCCCAGTTCCAGCGCTGCGGCTATGGTTATGGCCCGTGCCTCGCCTATTCCCTTGGTTTGCTGCAGCTCCTTCACGCTTAGCCGCCCCAGCTCGTTCAGGTGGTGGTGCGCCTGCGCCAGCACTTCCCGCGCCAGGTCCAGGGCCGACTTCTCCCGCGTGCCGCTGGATATAAGTATCGCCAGCAGTTCCGCATCGGTAAGCGACCCAATGCCCTTCTGCAGCGTCTTTTCCCTTGGGCGCTCGTCTTCCTGCCAGTTCTTGATGCTTTTAAATTGCATAGCCGTTTCCCAAATGTACGCCCTGGCCCGCCACCCGCCGAAAAATGTGGATTGTTTTCCGCTATCAACATATAAAGTTGTTTTCGCCCGGTAATAGTAACTTCGTCTTCTCAATAAAAAACGAACGCGTATTTGGAACCTGCCTGTACATACCTGCCTTATGAGCGCACCGGCTATTTCTCCCGCCTGGTGACCGACTACCTGGCAGCCCAAGACGATCTGAAGCCATTCTATACGTTCAGCCCGGACAAGGAAGGCATACTGGACGCGGTACGCCAGAGGCAAGGCTTCCCGGTAGACCGCGCACTGCTGGCCGATGTGCTGCAATCCCAGTACCGCAACCTGGCCCGCCACGAGCGGGTAGACCGCAACCTGGCCCTGCTAGCGAACGAAAATACCTACACGGTATGCACTGCCCACCAGCCCAATCTGCTCACGGGCTACCTTTATTTTATCTACAAGATACTCCACGCCATAAAGCTGGCCGAAGACCTGCAGGCCGAGTGTCCCGGGAAGAACTTTGTCCCTGTCTACTACATGGGTAGCGAAGACAACGACCTCGCCGAGTTGGGCACCTTTCGCTACGAGGGGCGCCGCTTTGTATGGGATGGCGCCGGGCAGGCTGGCGCCGTAGGCCGCATGAAGCCCGAAGGGCTGGAGGCGCTACTGGCCGAGCTTTTCCGCATTATGGGGCCGCCGGGCGAGCACTTTACCGAGCTGAAAAATATACTCACCCAGGCCTACCTCCACCACGATACTATAGCCTCGGCTACGCAATACCTCGTCAATGAGCTCTTCGGCCGCTTTGGCCTTATCGTGCTGAACCCCGACGACCGCAGGCTGAAAGCGGCTTTCGCCCCGGTGATGAAAGACGATGTACTGCACCACTCCGCCTACGGCATCGTATCGGCCGAGGTGCAAAAGCTGGAGGCAAATTATAGATCGCAGGCCTACCCCCGCCCCATCAACCTGTTTTACCTGGCGGATAACACCCGCGAGCGCATAGAGAAAAGCGGCGATAAATGGGTGGTGCTCAATACCGCCATCAGCTTTACAGAGCAGCAACTGCTGCAGGCCATAGACGAAACTCCGGAAATGTTTAGCCCCAACGTGATACTGCGCGGCCTCTACCAGGAAACCATCTTGCCCAACGTAGCCTTCATAGGCGGCGGTGCTGAGGTGGCCTACTGGATGCAGTTGCGTGGGTTGTTTAGCCATTACGGGGTATTCTACCCGGCTATACAGCTCCGCCAGTCGGTGCTGTGGGTTCCGGGGAGCGCCGTGCGCCTGCGCCGGCAGCTCGGCCTCACCACCGCCGATGTTTTTCTGCCCGAGGCCCAACTGGTGAAAAAATACATGGCCACCCAGGCCACCGCTCCCTGGCAAACCGATGCCGAAAGTGCGGAAATGGAAGCCATCCTGCACCGCCTGCGTCAGAAGGCCGCCGCGGTAGACCCCACACTGGCCGCCTCGGCCGGGGCCGCCTTCGCGCGCATACAGCACCAGCTACAGGTGCTGGAAAAGAAAATGCTCCGTGCCGAAAAACGCAAAATGGAAGTGCAGCTTGCCCGCATCTCGCGCCTGCGCGCGGCCCTGTTTCCCGGTGGCACCCTGCAGGAGCGGGTAGACAA
Source organism: Flavipsychrobacter sp. (assembly GCA_016786665.1). GTDB lineage: Bacteria > Bacteroidota > Bacteroidia > Chitinophagales > Chitinophagaceae > MKUN01. The sequence goes on along the minus strand of JAEUVZ010000021.1, from coordinate 14,926 downwards.
CTTCGCCGCCTACTACCTGCAGCAGGGCCCCGCCTTTCTCAATGTGCTGAAGGAGGCTATCCGCCCCTTCCATCCCGCCTTCCTTGTGCTGGAAGAGGAGGGCTGACTTTGCGGCACACTTTTTTAGCGGCACAGTTATCTTTGCAGGCGTTATTAAAAATGAAGCATTCTATGAAAAACATACTACTGGCAGTTACACTCTTCCTCTTGCCCGCTATGGCCGGCGCGCAGCTACCCCCTAAGCCCAATATAGACCTGGGCCTGAAGGCCGGGGCCAACTTTGCACAGCTGAGGGGCGATAGCTGGGAGAACGGTTATAAAGCCAACTTCCTGGCGGGGATGTTTACCGGCATACGCTTCAAGAAGTTTGGCGTGCAGGCCGAAGCTTTTTTCAGCCAAACCTCCTACACAACTACCGGGCCCGACTTCTACACCACCTACCCCAGGGTCGCCTTTCGCCAGCCCGTTGACTCTTCCCGGAACGGGCGCTTCTCGGTGGGCTACATCAATATACCCCTGCTGTTGCAGTTTAAGGTGCTGCCCATGCTATGGGTGCAGGCGGGGCCGCAATACTCCGGCATTGTAAGCGTGCGCGACGCCGACGAACTCGTGCAGGACGCCAAAGCCCTCTTTACCAACAACGACTTCTGCGGCGTAGTGGGCCTGGAACTCAAAACCCCGGTAAAGGTGGTAGTGGGTGCCCGCTATGTGTTTGGCCTCTCCAGCATCAACAACACCAGCACCTCCGGCGCCTGGCAGCAAAACACCATACAGCTGCATGCAGGCTTTAGCTTCTTGTAGGGAGGGATACTTAATTTTCCCTCTCCATCAATCTTTGGAGTTTTTGATCAATTCCAGAAACGGGTCCGTACCGGCTGCAAAGGCCTTAAAAGATACCTCCTCTTGCATGTGAGGGGTGATAGTAGCGCCCTTTATCCCGTAGTGTTCAATGTATTGGGTACAGTAATACACGGTATACTTGCTGTGCCGCAGTACCGAACTCTTTACTTGGTCAAAGTGATTCGGCTTGCCGGTAGTGCTTTCTTCTTCTACTAGTATAGCTTCGTCCAGTGTAGGCGATGTCAACGGTATTGTTAGTAATTGGAATGGACAAGGGTAGAACAGAGTGCGGAGACATAAGGTAGTTGAATTTGCATCTGTCGCTAACCGCAATGCACTCAATAATTATTTTCCCTTATTATAAGAAAATTAGCAACCCATTGGAATGCGACAAAACCCAATAAAAATACGGTCGTCATTGGGTTAAATAGTTCCCCCGACGAAAAGGTTTGTGCGATAGCGTAGATCCCTGCTGCTGCCATCGCCATAGCATATACTAATAAAGCATTCCTGGGCTTGGAAGCGGTAAACATAACGCTGAACGGCACCATCATAGCAAAACCGAATACTGCGATTGTTAGTATTTTCTGATCAGATAAAGCAAAGTACAATCCTATCCCGATCAAAAATGTAGCGAAACTTAGCGCAACGAAATTTGAGCTCATCTTCTCCTTTTTGTCAAGCAACAATTGTCCATACTTATTAAACCTCAAAAACAGATTACTGATAGGATTTATTACCCATGTGGAAAATGCGATCAATGCAAGTACCACAATCAAAGGAGTTAGATAGGGTTGAAGATTTGGGTTATTTTTTGCTATAGTCTTAAGTATTCTTGAGACTAGATAAAAACCAATGATAACGCCCCACTGGTATTTTGCCGTTAAATTACCGAGCCAAAATCCATACCTGAGAAACACCCTATATACAGGGTTAGTTGCTTTAATAGCTTCCAGCATTCCTGCCTGTGCATACCCATGATGCGGGTCATTCCTCAACGACTCCCGGAAATGTTCTAACGCCTTAATATGATCGCCTTTTTCCAATAAACCCCATCCATAATTGGCATGGGTGAAAGCGTTATTGGGGTCTTCCCGCAATGCACCCTCAATCGTAGCATAAGACTCCTCCTTTCTGTTTAGTTTAATCAACGCCGTGCTGCGGGTATTCAATGCTACTATATTTTCCGCATCCATCTCCAGTGCACGATCAGCAATATCCAACGCTTCGTTGTATTGCTTACGTATGAGTTTAATATTCGCCAACACGGCATGATAATCTGCATCATAAGGATCCAACTTAATGGACATCTCTATGTCCTGTTCTGCTTCTTCCAGTTTGTCTTGCTGAATAGCAATACGAGACTTGATGTAGAACAGATACGGAGAATCGGGTTTCAGGCCTATCGCATTGGAGATCAGCGCACCAGCTACATCAAATTTGTCTTGTTGCAAACTAACTTCAGCCAACAGCGCGATGTAGTGCGTATTATTTGGGTCAGCTGAAAGGATATCTTGCAATGCAGTCTCAGCAGCCGAAAATTTCTTCTGCTGTATCAGTATCTCGATCTTTGAGAGTTTAGGGTCGTTAGTCATTTTTTTATTTTTAGATACATCAGGATGTCGTCATATAAACCTGAATCATTAGCGAACATCGCAAAATTTTTGGCAGTAGAAAACCATTCCTGTGTGCTGGCTTTGTGCCTCTTCACTGCGTTGGTAAGGTCTTTTGTTTCCAGCGGCTTCGGCACACCGTCCTCAAATGAGGCTTCAAGCTTAAGCTCGATAGCAATATCAATGATGGCATCTATATCCGCACCGGAATAATGTTCCGTTTTCTTAACAATACTTTCAACATCAATGGCCCCCACAGGTTTGCTGTTCAGCTTTAGTCTCAATATAGAGTCCCTGGTTGCAGCATCGGGTGGCGGAACAAAAATGATCCTATCGAATCTGCCCGGGCGCCTGAACGCGGGGTCAAGGTTCCACGGTGTATTGGTTGCGCCAATGATCAGCACACCCTCATTGGCTTCATTGATCCCGTCAAGCTCTGTGAGTAACTGGTTGATCAGCTGTCGCCCGCTGGACTGCTTCATGTCACTTCTGTTGGCGCCAAGTGCATCTATCTCGTCTATAAATAATACACAAGGTGTATTTGCGCGGGCCAGCTCAAAAATATCGTGCAGGTTCTTCTCACTATTCCCCATCCACATATCCAGGATGTCATTAAGACTTACATTAATAAATTTTGCGTTTACCTGGCCTGCCGTTGCTTTAGCGATATATGTTTTGCCACACCCCGGTGGACCGTACAATAATATACCTCCGCCTACCTTTTTACCATAAGCTTTATAGAGCTCCGGGTGAAGCAGTGGCTTAATGATCTTTAACTCTATCTCCTTTTTTACAGACTCCATACCTCCCACATCTTTAAAATTAATGGCGGGCTTTTCCAGGAAGCGGCTATCTACCTCTTCTTCTTCAGGCATCATTACAGCACCTTTAACTCTTAGCTCTTTATCCAGTTCTTCGTCAATGTGTCCGGGATCTATTGCCAATGCTTTCTTATATGCTTCTATAGCTTTGGCATAGGCGTTCTCCTTCAGTAGCGCTTTTGCATACAGTGTAAAGGCGTTTTTGTCATGTATCCCACTTTCGATCAATGCTTCCAGGACAACGTTACAGGCAGAATAGCTTCCTTTCATAAAGAAAACCTTAGCTAATCCCATCTTTGCCGGTATGTCATTCGCATTTTTCAACAATATGGAATACTCTACCTCGGCTTCATCAAGCCTGTTCATGTCTAGCAGGGTGCTAGCCAGCAAGTGCCGGAGTGGTCTGTTGTCGGGTGAATGTCCTAACGCTTCCCTTAAGCTGTTTATAGTAGTGTCGCTCATAAATAGGCTATTATTATGTATCAGCTAGCCTGTGTGAATATAGTAAGAGTCTATTAAGAAACCATTTACAGTATCATTTTATTTAATGATTGGCTCTCCTGCGTTATAGACAGCCACAATACGGTAGAGGGGAGAGCTTTGCTCGTTGATAAGGGAGAGTTTGGAGTGCATGAGATTTAATCAAAACGCCTAAGATAACTTACATCCTATATGTGTAGATTCGGATTATAAACAGTATGTCATTCCAGGAATAATTTAAATAAAATCTTTCACCTGCTGCTGCATCTTGGAATTCTTCATTAATTGTAATGACAACGAAATCGTCTGTATTCGCATTTTTGTAAATAAAGAAATTTTCTTTGAGGAGATTGGAATCTAAAAAAGCTCTGAATTCATTTCGATACTCTTCTGTTTGACCCGGCCTGTCAATTGACGGGGAACTAAAGTATTCATCGAGCTCTTTTTTTGTTCTGATCAGGACATTTCTTCTGTATTTTCCCGGCTTCGAAGCTATCGGGTAAGCAATTGAATATTTGAAAAAGCTGTCCAAAGTTTTTCTATTATATCTATCTTTTACTGAACGTGGAGAGTTATTCAGAATACTTTCAATTTTCAGTTCCAATGGAATCTGTTCAATCCTTAGCCAATCCACCTTTCTGGGGATTAAATCTGAATTCATTGTTTTTGAGAAAAATTGTTCTGCTTCTACAAACCATCCGCCAGGGTTACATCTCTGAAGAAGATATTTGTTTCCGTCTTTTTGAATTATTAAGTTGTAGATGGTATATTTTTCTGCTGGATAGTAATCTATTGGAGAAAATTCATAAAAAGTGAGATCTAAAGAGTGAATTTGAGCACTATCCTGTAACCTGAAATCACGTTGAAAAGTATCTAACCGAATACCAGCTAAATCTGCCGCCACGCTATAAAATTTGTCAGTAGTAAGTGTTTGATTATCAACATTCTTACAAGAGAATATGATAATAAACATTGCTACTCCGATAAGTTTTATTCTCTTTATCATAATTCCAGCAATATTCATTTGTCATAATTTGTTTTAACTTATTGAGTTCCCCCCAACTCGTCTTCGTCTGCAACGAGTACGCACCGGAATACTGTTTGTAACACTACCGCACGCTTACCCTCCTCTCCTGCGTTATAGACAGCCACAATATGGAACAGAGGAAAGCTTTGCTCGTGGATGAGGGAGAGTTTGGGGTGCCTGTTTAATCTTCATTTTTTTAAAACGATTATATTACTTGTAATGTTGTTTAAACAAATATTAATGGTATCTCACGGTGAGGTGAAAACCAAACACATTATCCCATATACGCTTTTTCCTGTTCGCTTATTGCAGCAGGATACTTTATAGATGATAGATACGAGTAATCAATTCGATTAAATACATTCTCCAGAAATTGTTTGTCGGCCTTATGGTAGTACTCAGTAAAAAACATTTTAACAGCCTGAATTGTAAGTTGCACTAACTTATGTAATTCATTTTTCGACTCATTAATACGGGTGAGTGGTAAAATATACCAGAACAGTTTGATGTTTTCTTCTTTGACTTTTCTCGGCTTAAGTATATCAACTACTTCCATTTCCCGATATCCTGGCTCATCATCTTTTAACAGCATGACTAGTACAACACTCATTTTGGCGTTGACAATTATTTTCTTGGGTTCAAGGATGTTAATTCTGATAAAATCTTCAAGATAGTCGTTAACCTTAACCGATATAGGTAGATTGTTCTCATCGTATGCACTGAATCTAATGTTGAACTTCCTATTCATGTTTTAAAGTACTTACTGAGGATACTGATTGCTCGTAGTGCTAATTTATGAATATTTCCCGTCCCCCCACACTGTTTTAAGTTTAGCTTCAGCGCAACTTAAATCCACCAATAAAACGAAGGGCTGTGCCCGGCAGCAAAGAGACAAAGCCGAATCTTCGTTAAGCCCATCTGCTTTTTTGTGCTATATTGTAGTACACAGCTAAGCATTGGAATCAGAAAGCTCATATGAACGGAGACAAAAGAAACGGCGAATATTTGGCTGGTTTTTATTTGTTGCCATCATGTCCCAGTTCGCTATTTTGTGTGCTTACAGTTTTGCATTCGATTTTTCTGAGTTTAGCCGGGTTTCGAAAGTTGTGTCGGGTTATAAGTGGCCAATAGCAATAGTAATAACATTGCTGTCGGCTTATGGTGTTTTTAAAGTTTACACTAAGAGAATAGTGCCCTCGAATCGGTTGTTAAATTTCCTCGTTCAGTTGTTGGGCGTAACGTTTATCTCCTTTTTTTCCACGCTCATTACTTTGTATGATATTACTTGTTCGGTAGAGATATTAAACGCAGTGCTGGGCGATGGCAAGAAAATTACTATTCATGGGAGTGTTGCTAAGTTTGAAGAGGCGCGTAATAGCGGACGGTACGGTACAGAACCTATTTCTTGGTATGTTCACGTTACAGACACGCAATTGGACAGAACGCTGAAAGTATCGGTGGATACGCGCTACGAAGTCGGCGACGAGTTTACGGGAGTATTCAGTATAGGCAAATGGGGATATCTATATTCTATACGGGGTAAATGAAAGGCGCAGACATTATTCTCAAACTGGCGCTTACCCTGCTCTCCTGCGTTATAGACAGCCACAATACGGAACAGGGGAGAGCGTTGCTCGTGGATGAGGGAGAGTTTTGGGTTCATATTGAAGGGTTAAAATCGTTGTTCGTATTGATAAAATAGACTATGCGATTTAATACCCATGATACGTGTAAGCGTTCTTAATATCTCTATTTACAGCTGGATACTGAATGCCAAGCAAATAATTTTTATCAAGTTTTTTCCAGGTTTCATCTAAGAAAGCCTCATCTACTTTCTTGTAGTATTCAGAAAAAAATAATTTCAGTGAATCAAAAACCAATTCAAGTATTCTCTCTATTGGATTTGTTGCTTCTTTAATCGAATAATAAGGTAAAATGTAATCGTATGTTTTTAAGTTTTCAGATGAAACGTAGTAGGGCTTTAATACACTCTCAACAAGATTACTTTCATATTCTTTTGATTGGCCGATAAACATCAAAGCCAAAAGTATGTTGGATTTCGCATGTATAATGATTTTCTTTTCCTTTAAAATGTTTTCAATGACGAAATCTTCAAGATACTCAACTAGTTTATACGAAATTGGTAATTTGTGTTTATCCCTAGAGGAAAACCGAATGTTGAATTTTTTGGTCACAGTTATATTTTGAAATACTTGGAAATTAGTACACCCCCCCACTGGCGCAGGTATTCCGCAGGGAGACCTGCGCCTACACTAGATAACCGGTCTCAGGCCGGCGCCCCCCACACTGGTTTAAGTTTAGCCTCAGCGCAACTTAAATCCTCCAATAAAACGAAGGGCTGCGCCCGGCAGCAAAGAGACAAAGCGAATCCCCCGTCTGGTCGAAGCGTCTCGCTTCGTCCTCCGCGCCCTCAACCATCCCGCCTTCTAAATTATAAAAGCATAACCAGTCGGCAAAGTTGTGCCGCCCCACTGTGCATATCATTTTTTGCCAGCGCCCACTAGTCTTAGTATATTTGTATTGCAACTATAAAGCAAACAATATCAATACATTAAAACGTCGATGTAACTAAAATGAACCTGTATGTAACTGTCTGAATGTATGCTGTAAGTGTCTGCCGGTAACATGTAATTGTATGGCGCCATGATGTAACTAAGATGTAACTAAATGATAGTAAAATGTAACTAAAAAAATCCTATCGTATTGACTATCAGCACATTGTATTTTTAGCTTCGCCGCACTTATCCACACAAAAAATACCCCGCTGGCAAAAGCCAGCGGGGGGCAATAGCGTTCGCCGGTAGCAGTATATCGGAAGCGGCCAGGCGCGGGGTCATTACCCCTTTCGCCATTCACGCATCATACCGGTACATACAAATAAAGGTTGACAAGAGTACCCTGTCAACCTGTATCATGTTTTTTGTGTGTTCAGTAAAATTATCGGCCGGTGGCTGAAGATATCTTCAGTCCGCCGGGGCAGCCATATTTCTTGGCTGGCGTACAAGAGGCCATAATGGCCAGGGCGATGATAGCCACTATAGGTGCTACACGACGAAAGGATGAAAACATTTGCATAAATATTTCTATCTGATTAAAAACTAAAAAGCTCTGTTACTTTTGTACAAAGCTACGGAATTTTTATGAATCATATACATTTCATTGCCATGGGGGGTGCGGTAATGCACCAGTTGGCGCTGGCGCTGCTCCGGCAGGGTAATACAGTAACCGGCAGCGACGACGAAATCAACGACCCCGCCAAAAGCAACCTGGCCGCCGCGGGTATATTGCCCCCCGCCCCCGGCTGGCATCCTGAACGTATAACGCAAAACCTGGACGCCGTAGTATTGGGCATGCACGCCAAAGCCGATAATCCCGAGCTGGTAAAAGCGCAGGAGCTGGGTATCCCTATCTATTCGTTCCCCCAGTATGTATACGAGGTGAGCAAAAACAAGAAGCGGGTAGTAGTGGCCGGCAGCCACGGCAAAACCACCATCACCTCCATGATCATGCACATTCTCCGCCACCAGGGCGTAGCGTTCGACTACCTCGTGGGGGCTAAGGTGGCGGGTTTTGAGCAGAGCGTGCAGCTCACCGATGCCCCCCTCATTATACTGGAAGGCGACGAATACCCGGCGTCGGTAATAGAAAAGCGCCCCAAAATATTCTTCTATCATCCGCATATCACCGTGCTCAGCGGCATAGCGTGGGACCACATCAATGTATTCCCTACCTACGAGATATATTTCAACCAGTTTGAGCAATACCTGCAAGGCATAGAGGCGGGCGCGCCCCTCTTTTACAACAACGAGGACGAAGAAGTGCGCCGCGTGGTAGCTGCCGCCGGTGGCCACCTTTCGGCCCGGCCGTACAACATGCCCCTGTTCACCTACCACAATGGCGAAGCGGTAGTACATACCGGCGAGGGAGATGTAGCTGTGTCGGTTTTTGGCCGGCACAACTTGCTGAATATGCAGGCTGCCATAGGGGTATGTATGGAGCTGGGCATCAGCCGCGGCGACTGTTACCAGGCTATAGCCACCTTTACCGGGGCGGCAAAGCGCCTGGAAAAAATTATAGAAACGGATGGCTTCGTGGCCTACCGCGATTTTGCCCATGCCCCCTCTAAGCTGAAGGCCACGCTCGATGCGGTAAAAGAAGCCTACCCCGACCGCGACGTAATAGCCTGCTTTGAGCTACACACCTACAGCAGCCTGAACGAGCAGTTCCTGGGCGAGTATGCCCATAGTATGGATGCGGCCGATAAGGCTATTGTATATTTCAGCCATCACGCACTCTCGCTGAAGGGGTTGCCTGCGCTCGATACTGCTACGGTGCAGCAATATTTTAAGCGCCCCGACGTTTCGGTATGGGACGAAAAGGAAAAACTGCAGCAGGCGGTAGGCTCCCTGCTGAAGGAGGCAGCACGGCCGGTATGCCTGCTGTTGATGAGTTCCGGAACTTTTGACGGAATTGACTGGAATACTGTAAGTTCGCATCCAAACAACTAAATACCACCACCCATGGCGCAGCTGCAACTGAAGAGGCCGATCGTTTTTTTTGACCTGGAAACTACCGGCACCGACCCTGCCAAAGACCGTATAATAGAGCTGGCGCTGGTGAAGCTGCAGCCAGATGGCCGCCGGGAGAAATATGTGAAGCGCGTAAACCCCGGGGTGCCCATCCCTCCGTCTTCTACCGAAATACATGGCATCAGCGATGAGGACGTAAAAGATGCGCCCCTCTTTAAGCACATAGCCCACGAGGTGTATGAGTGGATGAAGGGTTGCGATATGGGGGGCTACAGCTCCGGCAAATTCGACCTGCCACTGCTGGCGGAGGAATTTCTACGCAGCAATATAGACGTAGACTTTACCGACCGCCACATGATAGACGTGCAGCAGATATTCTTTAAAATGGAAAGCCGCACCCTGAGCGCGGCGTATAACTTCTACTGCAGCAAGCAGCTGGAGAACGCTCACAGCGCCGAGGCCGACATAATGGCCACTATAGAGGTGCTGGAAGCCCAGCTGGACCGGTACGATGCCCTTAGCCGCGATGTAAAGGAACTGCACGACTATACAACCCAGGACGAGTATGTAGACTACGCCCGGCGTATAGTAATGAAGGATGGCCACCCTGTTTTCAACTTTGGGAAGAACAAAGGCCTGAAGGTGGAGGACGTGTTCACCCGCGAGCCGCAGTATTACGACTGGATGATGCAGGCCGACTTTGCGCTGCACACCAAGCAAAAGATTTCCGAAATTCTTAACCGAATGAAGCTGAAAGGCTTGGGTATGAAGTCATAAGCATTATTTAGCAGTTAGTTAGTAGTTTATTTATTATTTTGGCGTTTTAATCAGGTTGTTTGGATAAGCTCGTAGTCACTCCTACTTACAACGAGAAGGAAAATATCGAAAAGATCATCCGCAAGGTCATGTCCTTGCCGGGCGACTTTCATATGCTGATAGTGGACGATGGCTCCCCCGATGGTACGGCGGCCATAGTGCGCGCGCTGCAATTGGAGTTTGGCGGCCGCCTGCATATGGAGGAGCGCAAAGGTAAGCTGGGCCTGGGAACGGCTTACATACATGGCTTTAAGTGGGCGCTGGCGAGAGACTACAGGTACATTTTTGAAATGGATGCCGATTTTTCGCATAACCCCGACGACCTCTCCCGCCTGTATGATGCCTGTCGCAATGGCGCCGATCTTTCCGTTGGCTCGCGCTATGTACGAGGAGGAAAGGTGGTAAACTGGCCCTGGGACCGCGTATTTATTTCAAAGGGGGCCTCGCTTTACACCCGCACCATCACCTGGATGCCGGTAAAAGACACTACCGCCGGCTTTATGTGCTATACCGACAAGGTACTGCGCACCATTCCGCTCGACGAGGTACGCTTTATAGGCTACGCTTTCCAGATAGAGATGAAATACCGCGCCTGGAAGCTGGGTTTCAAGATAAAGGAGATACCCATCACCTTTGTAGACCGTAAGGAAGGTATTTCTAAAATGACCAAAGGCATCATCAAGGAAGCCATCTTCGGAGTATGGAAGATGCGCAAATTCTAATTTTCCTGTATCAGTATTCTCTTGGCCGCCGGTCCTTCCGCAAAGAGGAGGTCCAGCATACTCAGGTTGGGTATAAAGCCGTTGCGCTCTTCAAATAATTGGTAATATACGGGCAGGTTATCATACTGCTCTTTGCTCCGCTTCATATTCCGCAGGTCGGTAGCGTGTTCATAGTGTGGCTGGTAATCTTCCGTGGTATCCAGGGCGGCGGCGAGCTTTAGCTGTTGCTGCAGCCACTGTATGCTGGCCAGGTTGAAATCAATAAGCCGTTCATAATGCCGCTCAAAAAGCGGTTGCAGTGAGTGCTCGTAATGCTCAAAGAAGGGCGCTCTCCGGTATACCGATACCAGCGTGCGCCAATGCTGCACCTGCCATTTGCCGGTATTGCATATGGTTACCGCGTGCATGGGGTTGCGTTGTTCCCTTCCTTTCTCCAGGGGGATGCTCAGCGTTATCATGCCATTGCCACCCGTTATATAATATTTATTCCGGTACGACATTTTTTCAAAATGCTCGGCCTTGTCCAGTATTACTGACGAAGCCCGGGACACGGCTTTCCACCAGCTCACCGGCGGAAACGGCATAAACGACGATACGATGAAAGACATACAGTGCAAATAAAGTAATTTGCAGACAAATAACGGAAAATGGGTTTGCGGGCAGGCATAGGCTTTTTGTTGTTGCTATTGGCATCGTTCAGCGGGCGGGCAGTGAATGTGTTTGTAACGCACACGCTTTTTTATGCCCCCGAAGGCAAGGTGCTCGCTCCTTATGTAGAGATGTTTTGGGAGATTGACGCCGCCAGCCTGCACTATACCCAGGAGGATGGCGGATGGGTAAGTAAAATGGACGTGCAGCTAGCGGTTACTACCGATACCGGTAAGCTGGTGGAAGAGCGTTTTGTATTGCGCACGCCACCGGCCGCCACCCGCGAGGAAGCGCAAAACCAGTTGCTGATTGACATTAAGCGTTTTCATGTTCCGCCGGGAGTAGTAAGAATAGAAATGACCTTTAAGGAAGCGGTGGGCAAGCCCTTTGTTTTCTCCGACTCGCTGACGGTAGCTGACGCACAGGTGAGTTTCGCCAGTGGCGTGCAACTGATAGACACCGCATATCGCAGCGAAGAGAAGAATATGTTTCAGCGAAACGCGATGATGCACATACCGCTCTCCGTTCCTTTTTACGACCAGGGCAGAAGTATGCTCCATTATTATTTTGAGCTGTATGGTACCGATAGTTTCAGGGCCGAGGCACCCTTGGTACTCAAGACGTTCCTTTCCAGAAAAAAGAATGAGAATGTAATGCCGCAGTACATCAGCAGCGACACCATAGTGCCGGGTAGGGTAGTGCCGCACTACGGTAGTTTCCCTATCGCCGAACTTTCCTCGGGGAATTATTACATCAATGCGTCGCTGTTCAGCAGTTCCGGCAAACGCCTGGCGCAGACCAACCTCTTTTTTCAGCGGCTGAACAAAATGCCGCCTAAAAAAGAGACGCCGGTAATTGACTCTACGGAAAAGCCCGATTTGCTGGATACCAGCAACAACATAGTGGTCTTTAACATCAACAAGACCTTTGTAGCCAAGTACACCCACGCGCAGATAAAAGCGATAATGAAGATGCTGCTGCCGATAGCCTCCGTGCCCGAACAGCAAAATATACAGGCCTTCCTCAAGAACCCCGATGAGCTGTATTCACGCTACCTGGTGTACAACTTCTGGCTGAACCGAAATGCCGACAAACCGGAAAAAGAATGGGATGCCTACGCCGACCGGGTGCGGGAGGTGAACAAGCTCTTTGGTGGCACGCAGGTGCCCGGATATGAAACGGACCGGGGCTTCACCTACCTGAAGTTCGGTAAGCCGAATGAACGCATTGTGATGACCAACGAGGAAGGCGCCCTGCCCTATGAAATATGGCAATACTTCCAGGTGGCCAACCAGGGGAAGGATGGAGTGTTCCTCTTTTACCAGCCCGCTAATACCGGAAACGACTACCGCCTGCTGCACTCTACCGTTACCGGTGAGGTGAAAGATTTTAACTGGAGAACCAGCCTCTACCCGGGAAGGCGCGGCGGAGTAATGGACTCTAAAGCCGAACAATATTTGCGAAACCGATGAACATACACTTCCATAAATACCAGGGCACCGGCAACGATTTCATCCTGCTCGATAACCGCGACGGGAACATAACACTTACCACCGGGCAGGTGGCGCATTTGTGCGACCGCCGCTTTGGCATAGGTGCCGATGGCCTGATGCTGCTGCAGCGCGAGGAGGGTTACGATTTCCGGATGGTGTATTTCAATTCGGATGGCTCTGAAAGTACTATGTGCGGAAACGGGGGCAGGTGCATCACCGCCTTTGCGAGAGACCTGGGCATTATTACTAGCGAAGCAAAATTCATAGCCATAGACGGCCCTCACCAGGCTACCATCAATAGCGACGATACCATAAGCCTGCACATGCAGGATGTAAACGATATACAGGTCTTCGCCGACCACTGCATCCTCAACACAGGTTCCCCCCACTACGTGCTGTGGACCAATGATGCGAAGGGTGAAGATGTATTTCAAAAGGGGCGTTCTATCCGCCACCAGGCGGAGTTTGAGCCCAAGGGCATCAATGTCAACTTTGTGCAGAAGATGGATGAGGGCATTTACGTGCGCACCTACGAGCGCGGCGTGGAGGACGAAACCTATAGTTGTGGTACAGGGGTTACTGCCGCGGCCGTTGCCAATACTTGTAGCGCACTCGGCGCGTTCAGTACACACATAGAAACACCCGGCGGCAAGCTGAATGTTTCCTTCACCAAAGACGCACCAGGCAGCGCCCGCAACGTGGTGCTCACCGGCTCGGCGAAGTTTGTGTTTAAAGGGGAAGTATCTATTTAGACTTTTATTCCGTTTGTGCCAATTGCTCCGAAGCACTTAGCGCAGCTATTGCCTCACCCACCACAAAGAAGCTGCCGGTGATAAGCAGGGCATCATCGTTTTGCATGGCTTGCAGAGCTCCCTGCGTAGCGGCAGCTACGCTGTCGTACACATGGCCGCCGAGGCCGTTTTGTTCGGCTACGGCCGCCAGTTCTGCGGCGGGCATAGCGCGTGGTATCCCGGCATTGCAGAAATGATACACCGCATCCTTCGGAAAGACAGAGAGCGCTTCGGTCACGTCCTTGTCTTTTACAAAGCCCACAATAATGTGCTTCTTGCGGGCTGCTGCATCGTGCCATTGCTTCAGCACTTCCTTCACGCCTGCGGGATTGTGCCCCACATCGGCTATTACCAGGGGGTGCTGTTGCAGTATTTCCCACCGGCCCCTGAGCCCGGTCATTTTCTTCACCTTTCCCAGAGAGCGGAGTGTATTCTCAAAGGGCAGGTGAATGCCCTGGTTGGCTATCAGTATATCGGCGGCAGCCAGTACGGTTTTAATGTTGTGGTATTGGTAATTGCCCCGCATGTCGGTAAAGAGCTCATGCATCTCGCGCCGTCCCCGGTTAATGGCTTTAAAGTATTGCCCCTGCAAGTCTTGCCGGGTGCGTACCAGGTCCCACATAGAGTCGGCGTAGTACACCGTGCTCTTTTTGTGCATGGCATGCTCAAAGAATACCCGCTCTGTTTCGGGTATCAGCTCGCCAATGAGCACGGGGGTATTTTCTTTTATAATGCCGGCTTTCTCTGCGGCTATTTCCTGCAGGGTCTCGCCCAGCACGTCTTTATGGTCGTAGCTGATATTGGTAATTATGGAAAGTATGGGAACAACAATGTTGGTACTGTCCAGTCTTCCTCCCAGCCCGGTTTCTATCACGGCAAAGTCCACCTTCTCTTCAGCGAAAGCTACGAAAGCCATAGCCACCGTTATCTCAAAGAAGGAAGGTTGTATTTCTTCTATCAGCGCTTTGTGGTTATCTACAAAGTCTACCACCCATTGCTTGCTGATGGGTTTGCCGTTGATGCGGATACGTTCGCGAAAGTCCACCAGGTGGGGTGAGGTGTACAAGCCTACCCGGTAGTCCGACTCCTGCAGCGCCGCCGAAAGCATATGGCTGGTGCTGCCCT